>CAYVAT010000042.1:0-11401 GCA_964449165.1 uncultured Eubacteriales bacterium
GGGTTCGAGACCCCTCGCTCACCCACCCTTATTGCCTGTTTTTTCAGTCAGTTACCTTATTTTAGCTTTTCAACTCATAAAGCCATAATCCTGGATAATTATGCTTTTGTTGTTGCTGCATCCACGAGAGCTTAGCTAATCCCCCCACACACTAATACTATGTAATAATATATTATATTGGCCTTTTGGATTTATGGGGAATTATGCCTTAAAAGGGCAAGGATAGGGAGGGTTTATCTCAGCGGGTGAGTATCATAGACTTTCCTGATCAACTAGACCCAGCCTTTGGCCGAGACAAATGGATTTCAAAGGCTATTACAGGCGGATGGGAAGGATCTTCTCCCTTTTTTCTGACTCATTTGTGTATCTAGTCTTTATATCCTTTATATACAAGCTCCTTCTTCTGGAAATCCACCTCAAAGCGTACAGGATATGAAACTTGTTTCCTTTCCCCTTCCTCCATATAGCTGGCGTTTAAAGAACCTTCCATTTGTCCATTGGGATATACCCGGAGTTCGGACATCTCGAACTGCGCACCGTCTGTATCTACATAGGCAGGCACCGCAATTTTGAAGCTCATCAGTTGATCCGCCATGGTTCCGCTGATAGTAGCTTTCTCCCTCGTTTTTATTGCGGTGAGGCTGCCTTTAAAATGTGGGTTGACATGGGAGATATTCAGTTCATATTCATGTTCTATATCTTTTATCCTCCACACCCCATGGAGGAATCGAACAGACTTAATGTTATGATCCCCTGCTTTGCTGATTGTCAGCTGTTTGCCGTGAAGGAAGGTTTTATTCTCATAATTGTTCACCTGAAATCCTTTGGTCTGAGTCCGTATATCTGGGTTTGTCCCGATTACAAGATCTAGAGATATTAAACCGGGTCTTAAAGCATCCGGAAAACGCTTGCGTTCTTCTGGAGCAACCCAATAACTGGGATGTTCATAGGAACCATCTACTCGTTTAACAGTGATAACGATTCTTTTATCGGAGTAGTTTACAACCTCCAGGAATTGCCGGCCTGGATCTACAGTTGTTCCATAAACGCCGGTGCACATCAACAGGACACCTAATACGGAAATGATTGGCCAAAACCTGATTTCTTGTAAAAATTTCATATCCTTGTCTCCTTTGACTCCTGATCTCAATACCTCACTATAACAGGCAAGGGATTGAAGTCAACGAAAAAGTACTTGTTGAGCCTACGTGTCAAATCATTTAACCAGGTAACCGAAATCATCCTCCAACACACCTGAATAGTATTTAATATTGTACTATGCCCCATTGGATTTTCGAGGAATATTCCCTTAAAAGGGCAAGGATAGAGGGAGTCTATCTCAGCAGCACGATTTTGAATGTCACATCTTTGCGGAACAGGTCTGTATTTCCACCTTCAAGATAAAGATGAAAGTTTTTGTGCCGTATGAAACGTCCTGGATAATTTAGAGATTCAAAGGAGACCCATTGGTTGTTCGCCAGGCCCTGGACAATTTTAAAGGTTGCATCCTTTCGAAATAAATCGCTACCATCCGGTTTGTGAAGCTTAATGCGGAAGCCTTGATGTCGTAAAAAATATCCAGGAAAATTAGTGGATTCGAACGAAATGAGACGACTGTCCGCTAGGCCTCGGACTATCTTAAAAGAGGCGTCTTGGGCACTTCTTTGGTCTGGAATTCTTGTGAGTTCGCCGAGAAAATTCGCATGGCGAATGTAGCGATCAGGATAATTGATGGACTGAAGATAAACAATTTGGCCTAAAACTCCCTGTTGTGTTTGACCACCCCCACCTGGCCCACTACCGAGACAATTGCGTACATAGTCCTGGCAAGAAGGAATATTCGCTCTGTTCAAGAAACTATGTGATCCTGTCCATAATCCCGAGTATGAATTGCGATTGTAACTGGCCCATACCAAATGCTGTACATTTTCGTAGTTGTCGAAAAAATCGGGCTTGTAGTTAGAGTAACTGGTTCTACCCAAAAGAAGCCCATATTGGTTAAAACGCCAGGGTTTGCTGCTATTATAATTTTCTCCTAGATCTGTTGAGTTCAGGCGAGACACTGCGTTTTGCATCCAAGCGTCTATACAGGCTCTTCCTTGTGCAGTCCGCCAGGGAGTTTCATTTCCTTGGGGCAGAGTGAGAATATTCATACTCAAAAATATAACCACTCCTATTGCAGTGATTGTGCCGACGAATTTAATAGCCGCTCTTGTTTTCATCAATCCCTCCTGTTTCAAATTGCTTTGATAAGTTCATCCATGGCACTAAACAGATATAATGAATAATCAAATTTTTAGATACACTACTATATCCATTAAATAGGTAGATTTACAAAATAAGAATCCATATTTTAAAACGCAATTTGAAAATGTCAAGTAGTATTCCCATCTTTGAGGTAAGGACATTTCCCATTAGTATGGTAAGGATATTTCCAATCTCAGCAGTAAACAGATTTCCCATTTTTGAGTGAGCCGAAAATGATCATACCTTCTTGTTTTGATTTGTTATTCTGTAAGATTTTCCATCCAGGGTAAAAACTCGGGGATGATGTAACAACCTGTCCAGCAGTGCCGTGGTCATTACACTGTCGCCCATCATTTCCGCCCAGGATTAAAAGCTTTTATTGGATGTCACGATGATGGATGCTTTAATATATAGGAATTTGGTTTAAGGATGGTATCAGATCTCTCGCACTTTTCCCCAATCTCCACTCACGGACAACCTGGAATGAGAGTATCGCACTCAAAACAACAGGGTCAACTGCCTAAAAGCGATATATACCCTAACAAGGATAGAGAGGGGTTATTTAATCGCGGATTTTATTCCAGGAAACTGGAAAAGGATAGAGATCGAGGAAGACAGATTAATATCGAGAATCGAAGCTGGTTAGATAATTATTTATTTTCTAAGCACTTCTCATAAGAGAGTGTCAGATTTTTTGTGTTTATCCCCTTAATTTAATATGTTAGGCAGAAATTTGGGATAATTGCTGAATGAGTGGAGCTATACTTTTTTGCTTAAGGAAAGTTCGAAAATTGGATGCTAGCTCACCCTTCCTATCTTCTTCATTTTCAAATGCAGATCTCCCTGGTACTTCGAATTTGTGAGGCGGATATTATTCTTCTTTTTTAGCGGGAGTGTAGGAGAGTTCCTTCTGAAACCAGGCCCTTTTTTGTTCTTGTTTTCTCACATATTTCATCATCTTTTTCTTCATCTTACCGGCTTCTTCTCCCAGGGCTTCCCACATCTCCGCATTCTCCTCGTAAAACGCTATGGCATTCTTTGCGTTTGAAGCACAAACAAGGACTGGAATATCTGTGCCCATTACTCCCCAATAATAATACCACCTCTGGCTAAACTTTTTTTCTTTTACAATGCCTAACATTTCGTCAAATAATTTGTCTATTTCATTTTCATAGCCAGGTTTAAAATAGTAAATGTCGAAGAAAACAAAATTCTGCTCTTCTGCTTCAGCTGGTTTTTCTTCAGCGATCATCGAATACTTGGAATCCAATGCGTAGATACACATTTGAGAAGTCTCGTAAGTTCCCTTAAAAGCGTCTTCTAAGGCTTTATACTCATCCGGAGATTTCTCTCTGAAGTTCCCGGACTCCTCCATGATCTTGCCGATGCCGGCATAACTCTGTATGGGCATGGTCCAGTAAACGTGGTTATCCCCTGTCCAGTAGGTGTTGAAAGGATAGGAAAATTCGTGATCTTTCATAAAAGCAGTCCATTTTTTCGCTGCTTCAAAGTACTCTGCCTTCATGGATGGTTTAACCAGCTCATCGATTACCAAAAACAACTGATACCGTTTCTCTGGCTCCTGGGCATTCATCGCTAAAGGCAGAAAGCCCAAGACCATACAGACCGCTAAAACGCATGAAATTTTTCCTTTCATAAAATCCCTCCTCCTTTGGTTTTAAATTTGGGGAATAGAAATCTGCTTTTTGTTAAAGGAAGATTTACTTCATCCCCTCATCAATATATATAAAATATTGAACTTGATATCAAGTTCCCTTCAATCCAGTCAGCCTCTTCTTGGCATCATCTACCTTAGCTATACCTGGGTCAGCATCCTTGCAGAGGAAGAGGAATTTCTCGTATTTTTCAATGTCTGATCCCGAATGAGGTCCGAGTTCTACGGTTGCTTCAACCGGACTTTTTGACTATAGTATGAGGGAGAATAATCATGAGAAAATCAAATGTAACAACACAACTGATCATTATTGGAATAATGACTGTTCTCCTTGTCTGCTGTGGACAATCAAAGAAAAAAAGCCTCTTCTTTTTGGAAAAAGCAAAAGGTCTAGGAGAGATCATCATCAAACAAGCATCGGGCGACATGAATCTGTGTAAAATGTACAATACTGTTTGGGAATATGCCAAAGTGACCAATCTGGATTTCCAGTCTGCCTATAAAGAGATGATGGTGGACACTTCGGAGACAAAGATGCAGATGGAAACCAACATGCAAATGATGGACCAGATAATGAATATGGTAAAAAGCCCGCCTAAGAACATGACTGGAATATACGACAAGCTGATCGAGCTTCGTGAATCATACCTGGAGTTTAACAAATTTGTCTTTCAGTTGCCGCAGGTCTCACAGGAAAAATTCAACGCCAAAGCCGACGAATACCTCACAAACATCAATTTACTGAAAGGTGAACTAGATAGATTGATTGCCGAAGCAGAAGCGAATCTCTAGGATGTTAATCTTAAAAAATGACCGAAAACATGAATGAAAGGTTCTATTATGATCTCGAAGAAGAGGATTAATCGATTAGTGAACTAAGTCAATGATTTTATCCGATCTATTAAATCAATGAGTGATTTACTCATTATCATATTAGCCGGAGTGACCGCATATACCTGATTCTCACAAATATTTTTTGTCGGCCTGATAATTTCGATTTCATGATTTATTAATTCTTTGCTCACGGTATAATCCGGGACAATCGACAATCCTTCACCCCGGGCAACCATTGTAATCACCTCTTCCAGCTCCTCAAAGTGATGATAGCTAGTTATGGTCCGCGGCTGCTTTCCAAAGTTGGCTTCAAACCATTTTCCGAATACATAATCACTTTCATCGTATGTTATGAATGGCATATTATGATAAGAATTAACATTGCCAAAATCATCCACATCAAAATGCCTTTGAGGGGATACGATTAAAACAAGTTCTTCTTTATAGACGGGCTGAAAAGTGAGCCGATGGGATAATTTCTTGTGATAGACAAAACCTAATTGAGAGTCGCCTTCTTCAATATCACGGAAAATATCTCTGGCTAGAGGATAATTCAGATGGAGACGCAAATGACTGAAATCGGGAGTACAAAGTAAGGGAAAAAGAAAAAACCTTCCAAAACCGCTCACGGAACCGATACAAACGGTTTCTCTGATTTTTCCTTCCGGCTGGAACAGTTCAGAATGAAAAGCTGATAGATCATTCAAATAACGACGGCAGATCTTCTCTAGTCTTCGAGCAGCATTAGTAGGTACAATTTTTCGTCCTTGGTGCTTGAAAAGTCGAATATCTAGCTCACGCTCGAACATCCTAATACGATGACTCACTGCGGGCTGGGTGATGCACAGCTGTTCGGCTGCTCTGGTAATGCCACCTGTTTCTAAAACAGCGAGAAACGTATCAATATACCGGGTATCCAGTCTCATTTTCTAGCCGATAAATATAAAATAAATTTATATTATAAATAAAAAAATATCAATATATTTTATATATAAAATACGCTTAAATTTTCATTGTGAAGACCTCATAAACTTCATTTCAGGAGGAAAGACCATGAAGTATTTACTATTATGCACTTTTATTCTGTTAGTGACTTCGAATTTCATAACTGGAATAGACCAAGAGATTAAAGAAGAGGAAAAGATTAAAAAAGCTATCATGGACTACTATCATGAGGGACATGTGAAATCCGATCCAACATTGTACAATCAGATTCTGCATGATGAGTGGAAATTTTTTTATTTAGACAATGAGGGAAAGCTTATTGCGGTTGATAAGGAAACATATAAATCGTGGTATAAACCAGATAAAGTGAATCCCGAACTAAAATGGGAAACAAAGTTTTATTATGTTGATGTATCGAAGCATAATGCAGCGGTGAAAATTAAGATAAAGAATCAGGATTTTGGCTATATCGATTATTTCAACATGATGAAAATCAGCGGAAAGTGGTGGATTGTGCATAAGATTTCGCACAAACTTCCTAATTGATTTGCCATAAATCAATGTCGTTAAGAGGAAAGGATTCCTTCATGCGAACTGCTTGAGTTCGCGTATTAAGGGAACTATACTGATATGCCTCAGAGGGGTTCTATGTTTCTATATTAATCACTACATTCTATACCCCTGATCTATTTGACTCAATTCTCCTGAATTTGATAATCTTTTTGCCAGCCAAGAAAAAAAGATCAAGATGCCATCAAAATCATGGAAGCACCCGAGGAGGAATCAGCAACAGATTCTTCTTTTATTAGGCGGCATAAAATTATTGAGAAACTATGTAGAAGTGTCAGAGGTAGAGTTTGAATAACAAATGAGGATTAATGATGAATAAAGTCAATATCTCGCAGGTTGACGCTTTATTTTCAAACGGACGTTATCCTATAGAATTTCTCCTCTATTATAAATCAGGATTCGATACCAAGAAAATCAGAGGTACACTGAAAAGGCTGTCTTCGGTCTTTTGGCCTATATTCGGGGAATATAAGGATGGAATTATATCTTTCGAGAAGTATGTCGAGGAAGAGTGCTATGATGAACAAGTCGTCAGCCAAGAGTTTGACATCCCCGAGACCGAAAAAGAAAGATATGAGGCATATTCTCGCTACAGCCTTCCAGATGTAAAAAGATTATTTTTTTTAAAAATAATTCAATTCACAAATGGTATGATTTTGGTTCCAAAAATGAATCATCTGGCTGGGGATGGATATAGCTATTTTTACTTCTTGTCGGTACTTGTTAAGCTGTCACGACAAACTTTGCTTCCATGTAAATTGCCTTTTATGAAACTACTTTTTAAGCCTCATCATCGCAGAACGATACTGAAGGACTTTTCTTTCAAGGGAGTCGAATTGGAATCCTTGCAGCAAAACGACAAATTCACCGTAGAATCTGATGTAATTCTCCGAAAAAATGTACGCTCAATAATCAAAGAAGTTTCTCATTCTAAAGATTATCGGATTTCTACGAATGATGTTTTGTCTGCTCTTGCTGTTAAAAAGCTTGTTGGAGCACAACGTGAATTTTCAGGAGAATATGTTGAGCTTACAATACCAATCGATGTTCGAAGACACATTAAAGAGTATGGCCTGAGATTTTTCGGCAATGGAATTATGCTGCATACGATGAGGCTTAAAAAGGATGATGTTGCAAATTTGCATACAAAGGAAATTGCTCTTCAAATTAGAAATTCTATGCCTTCCGTGTCAAGACAGTCATACATAAACTATTTAACTCAGTTGGAAGACATTATATCTGAAAGGAAATTGGAAAAGTTCAGACCGTTTGATCCAAGATATGGCTGCCTGGTAACGAATATTTCAAGACTGTCTGTACATAGATTAAATTTTGGGACCTGCGGTCCCGAATTGATTTTTCCAATAACAATAGAGAAAAATTCAACAACAATACTAGCGAAGGAAGAAAATTTCATTTTAAGATTTGCTTATTGAGAGGCTGTATTACAGAAATCTATAAAAATTTCTTTTTTCTTATTTATTGTTTGGAGTTACTCATGAATTGAGCAAAATAAAAATGCTCGATATAGAAATAGTATTGGCCTTTCTCTTTTACTTCTGAAAATTAACTCCTGTAAGAAATCCTTTGTCAGTTTTCCTCTGCCAGACAACTTTAGCCAGTGCCTCTATAAGTCTGGAATCTTCGCCGGGTTGTTCGAACTTTAATTCAAGAATCGTTCCTGTAGGAAGCGCCCTGTTTAACACCAGGCATATCCCGCCTTCACTGATGTTCTGCGTTTTACCCCTGTCTCCTGAAGGCATCATAATTTTGTAGTTCACATCAGTAAAAAGTGCTCTTCGCGAGTGTTTTCGTCGGTCCTGCTCGCTCTTTTTTTTGCGAATCGGGTCTTTCATTATACCCCCCTTAGTAGTATTTCATGATAATAACAGTCATTATAAGAAAATTCATCTCTATCTTCAACAAAAAATTAATAGTAATCATTAGAGCAAATGCATAAACTGATGCTGTGCGTGGACCGGCCTGAGGATTATTTTATTCTTTTTTCTTTTCTTTTTCTTTGGCGATTCTGTATTCCGAAGCTTTTCTTGCCTCAAAGTAGACCTTAGACAAGAGACGGAGTGCATCTTCTTTCTTTATTTCTTTTTTCTGCATTTTTTTTATGATATCAATGACTTCTTCAGAAGTTATCCCGGGCTTGTATTCTGGAAATTGTTTAGGTACTGTAGCCAGGATTGATGAACAGAGCTCAGCCCTAATTCCCTCAGAAAAACTTAAACCGTACTTGTCGACATAATATTTGATATGGTCCTCTAACCAATCGGGAAGAAGAACTTGGTATCTTTTGAGCATCTATACCTCCTATTCAGGTGAATAAAATATTACATTGGGCCAAAAAAAGCCATCTTTTGCCTCAAAAGATATTCTTTATCTGCATGAGAATGTAATATAATTACTAGTATATATACTATCTTATGGGGAAAAACGAAAAAAATCAAGAAGAATAAATAGTCTTTCCATCTCTGTGATAAGGAAGAAGGAAATGCTGGCAGCTAACAAGAAACCTTGACTGAACAGAGGCACCTTATTATCATAACTTGAGGAATAACACCTGAAAAAAGCCTTAAGGCTAAAGGAGAAAGCATGGCTCTGTTCAACCTGAAAAAGACACTGGAGAAAAAAGACACACCTGATACAACTCCTCAATTACTGGATGAGCAGGAGCAGATTCAGATAGCAACCTGTGTTATCCTTCTGGAAATAGCCAAGTCAGACGATAAATTCAGCAGCATCGAAAAGACGACAATAGAAGCTATCTTAAAGAAAGAGTTTCGAATATCGAAGGAAACCATCGAGGAGCTGATGGAGATTGCAAGAACAAAGAGAGAGGAAAGTATAGATCTCTGGGAATTCACCCACCTGATCAATGAGAATTATTCCAAAAAAGAGAAGAAAAAAATCGTGGAGGCGGCATGGAAGGTGATCTATGCCGACGATAAGCTTGACAGCTACGAGGACAACCTCGTTCACAAATTGGCCCGCTTACTCAACCTAGACCACAGCGATTTGATAGAAGCCAAGCTAAAAATCAAATACGGAGATCAGGACTGAGCCTGCGGAATCTCTTCCAGCCTACAGGCCATATCTCTCTATGGCTACTTCCAGGATTCGTTGGGCCAGATATTCAGTCCCCTCGCCCATCATATTAGCCATCTTATGGAGAGAGCTGAATTTCGGAAATATGCCGGGCATAGTATTCAACTCAAGAATCCAGGGGACTCCTTTCTTATCCAGCCTTATATCCACCCGTGCAAAATCCGTGCATCCTATTGACCGGTAAGCTCTCATGGCTACTCTTTTCAAGGCCGTCTCTTCTTCCAAGCTTAATTTCGGTACGGATACGTTATCATGCCAGTGCCCGGTTCGCTTTTTCATCTTTTCTGTAAAGATACGGGGTTTCCCTGGTCTCGTTTCGAAGTGTTTTTCCAGGATGGGCAGAATTTGAAGTTCTTTGTTACCGATAATCCCAACTGTCATCTCTTTGCCAGGGATGTACTTAGTGATCACGGCTTCTTTGTCTGTTGCAAGAGCTGCGTCTATGGCTTCACGAAGCCCTTCTTCCGATGTGACGAAAGATTCCTCTGATATCCCTTCGCTTGCACCCAGGGAACAAGGCTTTACAAGAACAGGGAATTCCACATGACGAGAAAGCCTCTTTTTCCTGCGACTAACCATGGCAAAAGGTGGGATGGGCAACTTATCGTATCTGAGAACCTTAGCAGTTAATCCCTTATGCATGGCCAAGGAGTGGCAGAGGGCACTGCACCCTGTGTAGGGCATGTCCATTTTCTCCAACAGAGCTGGCACGTAAGCTTGTGTTCTGCCAGGTATGGAGAACCAGTTGAACACAATATCAGGTTTAGCCCTCTTCAATTTGGCAAACAAGTCTCCTCTTCCGTCGACTCTGGACACCATGTGTCCCATGCGCTTGAATAATCTGCATACTCTGGTAAGAGTAGGATAGACAACTTTACGGGGAGAACCGTATATCTTACCTTCGATCGCACGCAAACGTTTGGGATGAAAAATTATCGCAATCTTCATGATAAATTATTTACCTCCATGATTTCCTGGCATCAATCATTCTTTATAATCAAGCCTGCTCTGGATGCCCTGTAGTCAAGATTTGGTTAAAGCTCCTTAGCGGCCGGAAACTCAGTATGCGCTTGGCTCTTCTGCAATTGACCAAGCTCTCCTTTCTGGAGAGGGGCTTTTTAGCCTGAGTTCTGGGAAAATAAGTGGCCAGAAGACGGGGAACATCCGGATTTACCAGGCATACATCATCAGCTGCTATATGGAAGACCTCAAAACCCTGTATATCAGACTTCAAGGCGCGCATGATGGTACCTATTGCATCCTCTACATGTACCCAGGCCCATAGAGATTTATGCCTTAGAGAGGGATCTTGGGCATCGTGTAAGTATTTCGATTCATCTCCTGGGCAAAGAATGTTAGAAAAGCGCAGCGCAATAATGGTTATGCCATATCCTTCCGCATAACAACGGCACATCTCTTCTCCCAACATTTTGCTGACTCCGTATGGATCCTGAGGTTTTAGAGGATGATTTTCATCTACAGGTAAATATTCAGGGGCTAAATCAGTCTTGCTCTGTGCTATACCAAGCACGGCATCGCTGCTGGAGAACACTACCTTCTTCACTCCTTGAGAATTAGCTGCTTCCAATATACAGAAGGTACCCAAAGCATTGGTCTCCATGATTTTTACTGGCAAGTAATTGTAGCAGGACCGAAGAGCAGCCAGATGGATCACTGCGTCTGCACCTTTAAAGGCCTCTCTCAATTTAGCCACATCTATGATTTCGCCCCGGATCCACGACAGCTTAAACTTATCTTGCTCAGGGCTTTGCTTGTCGTAAAGCACAACCTCATGATCAACAGCAAGAATTGGAACAAGGTAGCGGGCCAGCTTTCCACTGCCACCTGTAACGACTAACTTCAATCCTTTCTCTCCTCTTGAGTATGCAAACCTGCAAGACAAGCTCCTTCGTTGGTTCTTCTATGCTCTCCTGGCGATCTTTTCTCTCCTCTCCGCATTAATGTCGTACAGATTCCTGGATTGGACGAAATCGCTTCGAAGGAGGTAATCTC
>CAYVAT010000042.1:11501-23507 GCA_964449165.1 uncultured Eubacteriales bacterium
GGGGAAATCCATCAGTCTGTGAAGAGGCGGGAAGAATGAAAGGACATTTTACATTTCCCCCGAAATATTTTTTATCTGAAAGTGGAGATATTTCTATTCATAGATTGGGAGATTTTATTTTATCTATGTCTCCCGCAACGGCCCCACCACCGTCTCCACCATCTTTTTATCTTATTCGTGAAATTGCCGAAATTATGGTTGCTTGGCGAAGTGCAGACAATCTCCATAGTTTCATCAGGATTCGAAGTCAATATGCCAAAGGAAATTCCTGGGCTTGCTGCATTGATCGATGCTATACCTTTAAATTCAGCCAAAGCCGCTTCCTCTTCTGTTAAAATTTCAGTCTGCTCTGGAAGGTCGAGTTCAGTCTTGGGAATCACCCATTCTTGCTTGGAATTCTTCTCTGCCCTTGCAGGAAGTCCCTGTTCAGATTGAGCAATATCTTCATGCGGCTTCACAGAAATGGAAAGCTTTGCTGTTTCGTTCTCCTCTATTTTCACACCGATCAAGTCATCCAGTACGAAGTCTCCCTGGGCTGTTAGCACACCAAAAATGTAGATGCCGTTTTCGATACCTGCCACTTTGAACAATCCGTTGTTGTCAGTTCTGCAGCTTTCATAGACCGCATCGTTAGTGACATTCAGGAATTTCACGATTGCCCCATCCAAAGGAGTCGTGCCATCCTTGTCGTAAACAAATCCGATGATGTTCCCTTTGCCGACATTCTCGCATCTGAGAAAGACAGGGGAAAAAATAAGAAGAAAAGCTGTAAACAGTGAGAAGGATAGGTAACGTGACTTATTACTCTTTAATTTCATTCTCCCGCCTCCTTTCTAGCATATATAAATTATAACTCCACTATTCATATGTCAAGAAAAAACAACATTTTCTGATGAAATAATAAAATTTTTCTTCGATTGTGACAATAATTGTCAATAATTATTTAGATTTTGCCAAATATTGTCAAATTTGTTCTTTTTAAAATTAAATCTCTAGTTTCTCTGGTAAAAAAGAGAAAGAAAATTCATCGCTTATTTCACCCCAAAAGGTGATTGATAGCTTAGCAGAGCATCGACTAAATATTAAGAAGCACCTTGCGGAGAGATGAATAAAACAAGAGAGAAGAAGTGCATTTTCTCGAATTTTTCGGGGATCAAACATTCTCCACTTTTCCGCTGGAAGAATAGGTACATGGGATTACAGCCAGCATTGGAAAAAAATCCTGTTTCTCAGTGGTTAAAGAAAATCGCGTGAGGAGACTCTCTTGAAATGAGGTATAAGAAAATACTGATTGTTGATTTTGATGCCACCTCACTGGACACTCTGTCAGAATTCCTGAAAGAAGAGGGATTTCAGGTCATTAAAGCCAAGGATGGACAATCCGGCTTGGAAAAATTCGAATCGGAGCGTCCTGATCTTCTCATCCTGGAACCCATGATTCCAAAAATTCATGGATTTGACCTGTGCAAAAATATAGCCAATGACTCCGGTAAAGAAACTCCGATTATTTTTACCACTGAATTCTATGGCGAAGAACAATGCAAAAAAGAGGCATCACGGCCTTCCACGCTAACAGCATTCTTCAGAAAGCCTTACAGAAAAGAGGAGATTCTCTCTTCTGTCCTCGATCTGCTTAAACAAAGAGAAAAAAAGAATTTCTCTCCTTTAAAGACAAAACAGCCTGAAAAACAAATGAAGCCAGCTGATAGTATTCAAAATGATCTCTCTGAACAAGATCTTACTCAAAATTCAGGGCTCTCCAGGGAGAAAAAGAAATCCGCAATCCCTGATGAGATAAATAAGATGCTCCAAGACACGCTCTCTGAATTCGGATTGAATGCAGGGGAAGTAAAGACAGCCATTCCTGAGAAAGCAGAAAGAAAAGAAATCAAGAAGAAAACACAGACAGAAGAAGAGCCGGTGGTCTCTGAACCAAAAAAGATGGAACTGATAGAAACAGAAGAAAATAAAAATGAAGAAGAAATCGAAAAAGAAGAAGTCTTCAAAGCAGAAGAAAAAACGGAAAATAGAGAAGAAATGGAAATAGAAGAAGCACAAGCAGCAGAAGAGGCTAAAAAAGAAGCGGTGTTAGATGAGGATGAGCTATTCAGGCGTTCAAAAGCCGTCCTCTTTACGGAATTCCACGAAGAGCCAAAAAAACTATCTTTCCCCTTAAAGCTCTTCCTTGAAAATTTGCTTTCATCCCTTAAAAAAATTCACATAAAGATACCTGCACCTCGAATTGTCCTTCCTCTAGCCTTTGCCACCCTGACTGCAGGAACCGTTGCTTTCTTCCTGCTGCAGCCCAAAAAAATGGAAATCCCTCCTAAGGAAAAGGCTACTTTGAATGTTCCCGGTTCCCAACAGGATTCAAGCCAGCTGCATTCAGCAGAACTCCCTTCCTCAATCCTGGCTTCAGAAAAGAAAAGGCAAGAAGATTCTGCTCCAGAAGCAGCCAAAAAAAATACAGTCGATAAACAGATGCCAGAAAAGACCGCAAGGGCAGATACAAAAATCCAGCCTCCCGCCCAAACAGAGGAGAAACCTTCTGCTGAGCCTGAGACCGTACCTGCCCAGAAAAAAGAATCCTCACCCCCTCCGGTGGAAGCTGAACCACTGATCTCTGAGTCCATGGATATTCTTAAAATCAAAGAAAATCCCCAAGTGCAGCAGCAATCCGCCGCAGTTCAAACCAAAGAGACAAACTTGCCGTTGGCTGTCCCTCTCCAGATGGAAAAACTGGAAGAGGATCAAGAAAAGCCTGCTGACACAATGGAAAAAACAATAAAGACAGGCGACCTTGTAGCCCTCGACGTGGTGGATACGCCTCCAATCCTGATCAGGCGGGTCCAGCCCAAATACCCTCCAGTCGCTCTTAGTCAAGCGATCGAGTGTCAAGTCCTGGTGAACGCTCTTATTTCTGAAACCGGCGAAGTCATAAAAACCATGATCATCAGAGGTGAAAAAGAGAGCTACGGCTTTAACCAGGCCAGTGAAGAAGCTGTCAAGCAATGGAGATTCAGACCGGCCATAAAAGACAGCATCAAGGTCAAAGTCTGGAAACCTATCTTGATCACATTCAAGAAAAAATAAATGTTTTGAGGTGGTTAAAATGGCTTTAACAAAAGAACAAGAGGAACTTTACAGGAAAACAATGGAAGAGGCGAAAAAACAACTGGAACAAATCGATGGTGATATGGCCAAAGAGATTCAAAAAATAAGACAAAAGCTGGCAGAACTCCAAGAATCAAAAAAGTCATTCAGGCAGATCTATGAAGGAGCCGCTCAGCTGTTGGGAATCGAGGTGGAACCGGAAGAGGAAGAAGAAAAAGAAGAGGAAATCTCCAACGGGCCACAAGTTTCCCCTGGTTAAAACCGACACTTCTCCCCTCCCTAACTCTTCCCAATAAAACTCTGCTATTCTTTTTTAAAACACAATCATCAGCACCTCTGGATTCAGTCTCTCTTATTCAGATAAATTTTATTTGACTAAAATTATCAATTTGGTAAAATTTGGATTCATCGCTGAGAACCATACATTCTTGGTATAAATCACACATCGCCCATGATGCCGTCATTACTTGAAATGGACATATAAGGACACGAAGTGAAGAAAAAAGCCATAAAAAAGATTGGATTTTGGGTTTTAGCCTTCTTGATCACTGTTTCTTCTGCTGTCTACCAGCGCATTACTGGTCCTAGCTACGCTCTAAAAGGAACAGCTGTCATCAAAGATATCCAGATAAAATTCAGGCTGCCCAGGAGCGCGGATACAGGAAAAGATCATGAATTCGAGCTAAGAGTTCCTGATCCGCAGATCGGCGGATATATCATCTACAAAAGATACAAAACAGCAGATGAATGGACGAGAATACCATTGATCCGCAAAGAGGATATTCTCGGCGGGCGCCTACCCCAACAGCCACCGGCAGGGAAACTGGAGTACAAAGTGGTGCTCGAATCCGATGATGGACCCTTGTCTTTATCTGGAGCACATCCCATAATCATCCGCTTCAAGGGAGTCGTCCCGACCGCAGTGCTCATCCCCCATATCATCATCATGTTCCTGGCTATGCTGTTCTCCACAAGAGCAGGCTTAGAATCTCTTGACCGTAAGAGCAACCCCAGAAAATATGCATTGTGGGCTGCAGGATTGCTGTTTGTGGGAGGGATGATTTTCGGTCCTTTGGTCCAGAAATTTGCTTTTGGCACTTTCTGGACAGGATTTCCTCTCGGTTATGATTTGACTGACAATAAAACGATCATTGCTATGATAGGCTGGATTGCGGCCGTCATCGCAGGCCGTCGAGGAAAGCCCGCCAGGGGCTGGGTTCTGGGAGCGGCCATCATAATGCTTGTGATTTTTCTTATCCCTCACAGCCTGCTCGGCTCTGAGTTGGATTATTCCCAGATCAATGCCTCGCTTTCATCTTCAAGCGCTCTAAGAATGACTCTCAAAGAGCATCCTTCCTTCTCTATTTGAGCCTAAAAGCAACAGTCACGTTAAACACTACGGGAGTAGGCTTCCCCTCGATGAGAAGAGGTTCATATTTCCACTTTTTCACCGCATCTATAGCAGGTTGGTTGAGCAATCCACTCTCACTCTTCATGACCAGGGTTTGCTCCACAAAACCCTCCTCGTTGACTCTGACCCTCAGAACTACAACCCCTTGAACCAGGGCCTTTCTTGCCTCTTCTGGATAAACAGGATCCACTTTCTTGAGACGCTGAGGTGGCTTTATGTCTTTATCCTCTCCTGCCACAACCGCTCCCTTGTCGAATTCCTCGGTTAGTCTCTCTTTGAGTTTAAATCGGACCGTGACTGTAAAGATGAGACCTTTGGGTTCTCCATTAATATAAAAAGGCTCGTATTCCCACTTCCGCACTGCATCCATGGCTGCTTGATCAAGTAAGGGATCCTTGCTTCTTAAAACTCGAACATCGCTGACACTTCCTTCTTTATCGGTCGTTGCTTCTAGTATGACCACACCTTCAATCCGTTCTCTGCGGGCTTGTGCAGGATATTCAGGATCCACTTTTTTTATGAGACGAGGGGGCTTGATCTCTCCAACAGCGCGCACGGCCTCCTTGCTCATATCTGCTGGCTCCTCCCTGGTTACTCCGCCCAGCACACCTCCTACTACTCCAAAAACTCTCTCAGGAATATGAAAAGATAGAAAATAAGGATTTCCCTGCATATCTTCAAAGCCAAAAACAGCGATATTTCTCCTGGGAAGGATTATTTCTGTATCCAGTAAGTTGCTTTTCCCTTTGTCGCTCTGCTCAAACACTTCAACCTTGAATTGACGCTTGCGCTCCCTGGTGGGAGGTGTGATCATAACAAGATATTCTTTGCTGTCGAGGCGGAAGATATGAAAAATTTTTTCTGAACTTTCCGAATCCCAGCTCAGGTCTGCCTCTGTTATCAGTCTCACATCTTTAAGGTTAAACACTTTTTTGATCTGTTCCTGTTCTTCAGCCAGCAAGTATTTTGACTCGATACTGGCTGTCACTGTGGGCTTTAAGTAGGATGATGTTACTGCGCGGGGAGATTCAGCTTTCTCTTCTCTGATGCCTTCAAAGAATCTTAGCTTCAGATCTTGAGTGACAGATGCATGAAGGAAGATAAAAGAAAATCCCAACAAAAAAAACAAGAAAAAAATCATTTTTTTCTTACTCATAACATTTCTCCTTTAGCCTGGATTTCATGAATAATGCAGGCTAGATGTTTTTTTCGGCCCATACGATGACCATTTCTGTTCCCTTGGGCCAGTACACAAAGGCATTCGCCGGCTTATTCTCAACCCTTATGTAGTTGATCTGAAACCTTTCCACCAGATCTTCATCACCTGGAACCCCTGCCGTAGTAAGGATGGTATAAAGCCAGACGCCTAAAACAACTACGGCAATCAAAGAAGCTATTCCAACAATCCACGCCCACCGCATTCGAGGCCGGGGCAGATGAACAATCCGTCTTTTGCCTCTTTTCTCGTGCAACCTTGCTTTTATTGCAGGCCACAGGCGTTCAGTGCTTCCCACCTCGCCTTCCTGAATCAGGAAAGGCTTAGCTTCCTCGACACTTGCCAGTCGTGCCTGACATACCGGGCATTTCTGGATATGGTGACGGATAAGAAAATCCTGCCAAACCTTCGATTGGAAGACCTTAATCGCAAAATCAATTACCTTGCATCGAAACATTCTCTTTCTCCAGGATGGCCTTGATTTTTTTGCGGGCTTTGAAAAGATGAACTCTTGCCGTGCGCGCAGAGCACTGCAGCATATCCCCGATCTCTCGGCTTGTGTAGCCCTCCACAGCCCAGAGGAAAAGGACAGCCTTTTCCCTGGGACTGAGTTCTTTTAACACTCCCTGGGTGATCGGCTGATGCGCTGATCGTAAGGAAGTTCTTGCCTCATCGATTAAAGAAGATTCTCTTTTCATTTTCATGAAGAATCTGTAGAAACGTTTCCTCTTCCTCAATTTATCCAGACACAAATTGTAGATGATGGTATAGAGCCAGCTCCGAAAACTTCTTTGGAGATCAAACCTTTGAAGGTTGCTGTAGGCATGAAGAAACGCATCCTGACAGGCATCCTCAGCATCTTCTCTGTTACCAAGAATATTGATGGCCAGGGCCATCGCTTTTCCTTTGTATTTATCCACGATTTTGTGAAATTCCTCCACATCTCCTCGAAGACAGCTCCTCACAAGCTGTTTATCGCTCATGACCTCTGAATTTCTATTTCTATTACGCATCACTCGGAAAAAGTGTTTATAAACGGTCTCAAAAAAAATAATAACACAACAAAGGAATGGCGGACAGACTTCCTGGGAAATCGGGGAAGATCCTTGATTAAAGAATTAATGTACGTGATTCTGCGCGAAAGGTCAGGATGGGGGTCGCTGGCTGTCGAGGCGCCAAGGTTTGGAAAAGGAAAAGGAAGCGGGGCTAAGGAGGATTCCTCTCCAGCCAGCGTTCATATTATATCATAATTAACTTTTTCAAAAAAAGTCAAAAGAAAAATCTCTTCAGCTGTTCAGGTTCCATATAAAAAAATTCAAGACTGCAGCAAAGCTCACCCACAATATATAAGGAATAAGCAGGATAGCTGCTGCTTGCGCCACCCTGAAAGAGAAAAGAATGGTTAAGAGGATGGCTATCCAGAGAATGATGATTTCTATGAAGGCCGCGAACGGATTTTGTAGGCCAAAGAAAATAATGGACCAGCATACATTCAGCACCAGCTGGAGGATGAAGAAATAAAGAGCTATTTTCGCGCCTTGCTGCCTCGGCAGTTCACTCCATATAAAATAAAGAGAGAGGCCCATGAGGACAAAGAGTGTGATCCATACAGGAGAAAAAACAGCGTCGGGTGGGGTGAAAGAAGGCTTCTCCAAGGAGACATACCAGATAGGAATAGCCGGGGTAGTGAAGAAAGAACCTATAAGCCCTGCAAGCTGGCAAATAATCAAACTTACGACAAGCTTAAAAATATTTCGCTTCATCTTGTTGTCTCCCTTAAAAGAGAGGTAGTCTCCCATATTCTTCATATATTATTCAACCTGGAGGAAAAGGCAAGAATCATTTTTCTGGAGATTACTATGCCCTCTTTTAGGATGGTTCCTGTCAGGGAATATCTCCCGTTTTTCTAGCGGAGAAAGAATCCATCGACTAGAGGATCATCGGGATCGAACAGGAACTGATGTTTTCCGGTGATATAAGCGGAGCCCTCAACCTCGGGGATCACAGCATCATATTCGCCGAAACGCGTTTTCTGGACGATGCGGCCTTTAAAGCGAGTCCCGATTATACTCTCTATCACCATTTCCTGGTTGAGTGCGATTTTGCCTCGGGCAAACTCGATGGCCAGACGTCCGCTTACTCCCGTTCCAGTGGGGCTCCTGTCTACCTCTCCTTCGGCAAAGATACAAACGTTGTGGCTATCTATCCCTTCACCCTGAGGAGAACCGACAAAAATCGTACCGTAAAGAAAACTGAGATCTTTATCCCCAGGATGAAGGATCGGCCGTGTGTCTGCGATGGCTCTTTTTATAGCCATCCCTCTATCGACAAGAAGGCGTAAGTTTTCAGAAGACAGGCTCACCCCCACCTCTTCTGCCTGAACATAGGCATAGAACGCTCCTCCGAAGGCAAGGTCGTACCTCACTTTTCCCAAGTCAGGCACATCAACAATCTCATCCAGGGCCAGGACAAAAGAAGGGACATTACGGAAGGCCACACTCTTCACCCTCTCACCTTCAACCTTGGCGAAAGCCGTGACCAAGCCAGCCGGCGAATCCATTCTAACCTCTGTGAAGGGAGTTTTAACAGGAATCTCTCCAGTTTCCACCGCCACAGTCGCCAGGGCGATAACTCCATGGCCGCACATGGTGCTCAGGCCTTGGTTATGGAGGAATAAAACCCCCAAGTCGGCTTCAGGGGTGACCGGTTCCGTTATGACCGCTCCATACATATCAGCATGTCCCCGGGGTTCCCAGATCAGGCCTTTCCTGAAATGATCCATATTCTGGAGAAAATAGCGCCTCTTCTCCAGGATTGAGCCTCCGGGTATCCTGGGCAGCCCTCCGGTTATGATTCTCAAGGGCTCTCCAGCTGTATGGGCATCGACAGTGGTAATAGCCTGCCAATCTGAGGGTGGTCTCCAGTCTTCCATCACTTTTTCCTCCATTACAAAAATTTATAAAATAAAGGGTGGACAGTCTCCCTTCTTGAAAAGGACTATCCCCTTAATCCAAATAATTCAAACAGGTTTGTCATAGCGGATGTTTTATATTATCATCTTATGCCAAGGAAAAAAATAAATCTATACAGTGAACATTCCTAAAAGCGCAAGGATGGATAGGAACCGGCGCTTTTGTTCAAGATTATCCCAGTTAGGCGTCGGTTCCTGTCCATCCGAAGCCCATAGTGGTGGGTGGAAGGGTCTTGGCGAGGATGGATAGAAACCGACGCTTGAAAGGACAAAAAAGACGTCTTATCTCCTGGCTTTGGGCTCTTCTCTGGATTTTAGCTATTTTTCTTGTTGTCCCCCTGGCACGAAATATCCAAAGCTTTGTCTCAGCCCGTTGGGGAAGTTCCCTGTTTGGATATGTCGTGCTGGCTGCAGTGGGAACTGTCTCTGTATTTCTTTTTTTCTTCCTTTATTTCCGCCGAAAAATCCGAAGAGTATCCAACTACTTCTGGCTGTTGTTGGTGACAATGCTATATGTCTATTTCACCATCAAGCTCTGGGATGTCCCTGTAGAAGCTATCCATTTTCTTGAGTACGGTTTCCTGGGCTTTTTCCTGTTCAGGGCTCTAAAATTCAACATAAAGGATAAAAGTGTCTTTTTTATCGCTTTCCTCATCGGGACACTGGTAGGCATCTTTGATGAGATTCTTCAGTGGATCGTACCACTCAGGCTCTGGGATATTCGCGATGTAGGCCTCAATGCCCTCTCCTGCGGCCTGTTCCAGATAGGGCTCTGGAAGGGCATCCGGCCTCAAAACATCTCCTCCAAAATCAAGCCTAAATCGTGGAAAATCCTTTCTTTCATGCTGGGAGTAAACATTATTCTCCTGGGCCTTTGTCTTTCCAATACTCCTACACGAGTCTCAAAATACACAAAGGCCTTTTCATCCCTCTCCTTCCTTAAAAAAGAGGAACCGATGAATCGATTTAAACACAGGTATAAAGATCCGGATATCGGCATATTTTATTCACTTCTCAGCCCAGCCGAGTTAACAGAGGAGGACACCAAGCTGTCAAGACAAAACGCGCAGACTCTGAAGGAATGGAAAAGAAAAACCTTCAAGGAATTCAGACAGCACCGCCACCCCCTTAAATTTCCCTTTATCTATGAGCTACGCTTTCATGTGGAGATACGGGATGGAAATTTCAATCAGGCTTTACTAACAGAAAAGGAAGACAGAAAAAAGATGCTCTTCCTGGCCGCTTACAAAGAAAATCTCATCCTGGAGAAATACTTCGGCAATACTCTCCAGAAAGCCTCTTATAGCTGGGATAAAGAGAAACAAATCGTCGCAGAAGCCTCTATCGATAAGAACAATCCCTACAAAAGCCCTGTTAGCTTTGGTATCGTCTTTCCCTGGAGCGAAAAAACCATGTGGCTTCTTATTTTCGCATTATTGGTCATTCTATTTCTTTCTAACCTTCTGTATTCCCGCCACTATTAAATAAGGACAGCACATCTTTTTTCTCTAAGCATCTTCTTGATGAGTGAAGACATCTCATCCCCATGCCCGCTCGCCTCCGGATGATTTCCTCATCAGCTTACCTGACTGCTGAGTATTTGTAGATTGTACTTTCTCATCTTCGTTTCTGTGATCATTGAAAACATCTCATCAAGTCATGTAGTGAAGCGGTGGTTGCTGTCCATCCGGAGCCCATAGTGGTGGCTGGGAGGGTCTTGGCGAGGATGGACGGGAACCGACGCTTCAAGGAATAAGCGAATTTTCCTCGTAAGGGGAAATCCGTGGGCTGACAATCCCCCATCCCTCATCCCTATCACGGAAATAGTGATGCTGACTTCCTCTAAAAAACATTTGCCTTTGGCATAAAAATAGTATAAATTTAATTGACAATTTTCGTAGGAGGAAATGACTATGAATAAAAAAATTACGCTTTGGGGCACAATCCTTATCTTTGCTCTCTCCATGGCTCTCTTCCCAAACCCGGCAAAAGCTGATACTTACATCAAGAAAATGAAACATACAGATGCGGTCACGGTTATGGGACAAACTCAGCCCGCAAAAGATGAAGAAGGGGTAACCTGGATGAGTGCAGATAAGATGAGAGAGGATGAAGGAACGAGCAAATCGACTATCATACGCTTTGACCAGAATAAGATCTACGTCATCGATCATGATAAAAAGGAGTACACAGAAATCGGCCTTCCTATCGACTTTGAGAAAGTGCTTCCTCCTGAGGCACAGCAGATGATGCAGATGATGCAGGTCACGGCCAAAGTTACAGAGACTGGAGAAACCCAGAATATCAAAGGATGGGATTGTAAAAAGTACCTGCTGGAACTCGGTATCTCCATGATGGGGATGAACATGCCCATGAAGATGGAGATGTGGGTCACCAAAGACCTGGATATTGATCTTGACCTTTATGAAAAATTCTATACCGAAATGCTCGCCCTCCAACCCATGTTCAAGGATTTTGCCGAAGAGTTTAATAAAATAGACGGCTATCCTGTGATGACTGATATGACAATGAACATGATGGGTTCAGAAATGAAATCCCACGAAGAAGTTGTCTCTGTTGAAGAAAAAGACGCTCCAGAGGGAACATACGAAATTCCCAGCGATTACACGAAATCAGAGACTTTCAATCCGTTCGAACAGAAAAGATAAGGGTAAAAAAAGTTCAGCCTTCTCATATTTATTCAGTATTCGTAAAAAGAAGAACATAGGGCTTGAATTCCCCTTTCAACGCCTTCTGAAACAAGTTTCACAATAATCAGGAAAACTTAAATCATAAAAAGCGGGAATAGATGAGGGTTTTGATCTGGATTCTCATTATAGCTGTTATCGGTTTCCTTGCCTATAATTATTTTCACTCTACCCCATCGGAAGAAGAAAAACAGGTGAAGGAGCTTGAGAAGAGGTTCAACACAGCAGTAGAGCAGTATGTACGGGCTGTGCGCACCACAGCAGAAATTGCCATGGCCACAGTATCAGATTCTGACGAGGCAATAAGAAAAGTCAAAAATGTGAAAAAGGAGCTGGAAGAATTGAAGAAACACCTAAAAGAGGAGGATGCTCTCACAAAAGCAAAGAAGCTGGAAGAGAAAATCAGGGAATTTTACAGGAAGAACGAGATACTAGATTAAGGAAATGGATTACCAACAACCGATGAATGAGAAGCGGGAAAAAATTCGGGCAGTTACTTCAATTTTCTGATGCTATCCGCTGTTAGGACGTTATATCTTTGAACTTCTCTGATGCTGGTTCTCCTCCAATTCCCCAGTGCGATTTT
>CAYVAT010000043.1:0-23000 GCA_964449165.1 uncultured Eubacteriales bacterium
ACAAATCGGATCTGAAAGGTGTCGTTCCGGATGTTGTCTTCGATCGTTTCTCGGGCAAAGGATGGGGCAGGGCTTCAGTTCACCTGCCTGGCGAAATGGCGCTCGCAATCTATGTCAATCGCCAGGAACTGGTCACCATCCTGTGCACTCCAACCAAGCTAAATTTCCTTGTCCTCGGATTCCTGTACGCAGAGGGAATCATATCAGGCATCGGCGATGTGGCGAGCATGCGTGTTTGTGAGGAGGAATCGCTGGCCGATGTGATGCTGAGCAACTCCGAGTATGTATTGCCAACAAAGCGGACGCTCACCTCAGGGTGCGGTGCTGGTGCAACTTTCAAAACTCAGGGAAAAAAAGTTGAATCGGATTTTGCTGTGATACCCAAGGAAGTGTTATCACTGATGAAGCAGCTACAAGAGCAGATGAAGCTGTACCGGTTATGTGGCGGCGTGCACGGCTCAGCTCTTTCCGATACCAAGAACCTGCTAGTGGTGGCTGAGGATATCGGACGACATAACACCCTGGACAAGATCCAGGGCGAATGTCTTTTAAAGGGACTGCGAACCAGAGATCGACTGCTCCTGAGTACGGGCCGTATTTCGTCCGAGATGTTGCTCAAAGCGGCAAAGATGCGGGTTCCAGTTGTCGTTTCGCGGCACTCGCCGACAGGGAGCGCCGTTTCACTTGCCCATGATCTGGGCATTGCCCTGGTTGGCCATGCGCACGGCGACCGCCTGTCCGTGTATTCACATCCGGAGAGACTTGGTTGTTAAATAGATTAAGATTAGCTGAACAGGTTGAATCCAGAGAGTGCGGGCCTATCGACCTTTAGAAGGTTGGAGAGAAGTGGAAAAAGAACTCATGGAAAAAGAACGAATTGAAAAGCTTTCCAAAAGTCTCGCAGACAGCCATTTTGGAGACGTCATGGTCGTTGGCGGGGGGATCAGCGGTATTCAGGCCGCTCTTGATCTTGCCACCTCAGGTTTTAAGGTTTATCTGGTCGAGAAATCACCCACCATCGGCGGCAAAATGGCCCAGCTCGATAAGACCTTTCCCACCAATGATTGCTCCATGTGCATAGAGTCTCCCAAGTTTATTGAATGTGACAGGCATCCCAATATAGAGATCCTGACTTATACCGAAGTTGACAGCGTAGAAGGGGAAGCAGGAGACTTCACGGTAACCCTGATTAAAAAGCCAAGATACGTCATAGAGAGTAAATGCACCGGTTGCACTGTCTGTGTCGAGTACTGCCCGGTCATGGTCCCTGATCCATTTAACCAAGACTTATCGTCGAACAAAGCCATCCATATCTATTTCTCTCAAGCCGTTCCCCTTGTCACTTACATCGATGAAAACTGCCTTTACCTTAAAGACAAAAAATGCACGATCTGTCAGGGAATCTGTCAGAATGACGCTATAGACCTTGACCAAGAGGCTGAGAAGGTAGAAGTAAAAGTTGGGGCGATCATTCTGTCCCCTGGATACGAGACTTTCAACGCTAAACTCCGAGCCGACTATGGTTATGGAAAGATGCCAAATGTGGTAACCAGTCTTGACTTTGAACGGCTCCTCTGTGCCACCGGGCCGCACGAAGGTGAGATCCTGCGGCCTTCAGACAAAAAGCATCCCCATAAAATAGCGTGGATTCACTGCGTCGGTTCCAGACAGGTTATCGAGGGCGGCAACAGCTATTGTTCCTCGGTATGCTGCTCGTATATCCAGAAGCAGGTGATCCTGGTAAAAGACCATGATGCCGACACACAGGCTTTCATATTCCATAACGATATTCGGTCCTTTGGCAAGGATTTTGAACGATTCTACCAACGAGCAGAGAAACTTCCCGGGGTTACATTTATAAGAAGCTACGTATCGATCGGAAAAGAGATCCCGGAAACAAAGAATGTGACCATACGATACGCAACCTTCGAGGAGGGAGTAAAGGAAGAAGAATTCGACCTGGTGGTATTGGGCGTTGGATTGAATCCTCCATCGGATGCGAAGAACCTGGCTGATACATTCGGCATCCAGCTCACTTCTCAAGGATTCTGCAAAACCAATCCTGTTAATCCTATGGAAACCACTCGCCCTGGAATTTATGCCAGCGGAGCCTTCCTGGGGCCGATGGATATCCCCGAGTCGGTGGTGACCGCCAGCGGGGCCGGAGCTCTTTGCAGTCATCTCCTCGACTTCCGTCGGGGCAAGCTGGCCAGAGAAAGGATCTATCCGCCGGAAAGGGACGTTACGAAAGAGAAGGCAAGGGTGGGTGTCTTTGTGTGTCACTGCGGCGCCAATATAGGAAGAGTGGTCGATGTTCTTTCTGTCGTTGAATATTCCTCCACCTTAGATAATGTTGTTCATGCTGAAGAAGGACTCTTTGTCTGTTCAACCGATGCGGCCGAGCAAATAGCCAACACCATCCGTGAAAAAAAACTCAACCGCGTGGTTGTTGCGGCCTGCACCCCCAGGACACATGAGCCGCTCTTCAGGGACACTCTTCGGGAAGGGGGAATCAATCAATATTTCTTCGAAATGGCGAATATCAGAGAACACTGCTCCTGGGTTCACTCCAAACAAAAGGAAGAAGCCACCAAAAAGGCAAAAGATATCGTCCGGATGTCGGTTGCCCGGACCATCCATTTGGAGCCCCTGCAGGAATTTGATCTGCCCGTCGACAAGACGGGACTGGTGGTGGGAGGAGGCCTGGCCGGCATGACCAGCGCTCTGGCTTTAGCCAACCAGGGATTTGAGGTTCACCTGGTGGAAAAGGATACAGAATTAGGGGGAATGGCGCGAAGAATCCATTACACTCTGGAAGGGCTGGATGTCCAGTCCTATTTAGCTGATCTCATCCGCGAGGTCTATCGGAATCCTTTGATCCATGTCTCTCAAGACGCGACTATTACAGATGTTTCTGGTTATGTGGGCAATTTCATCACCACTGTGAAATCCGAAGGAAGAGTCAAACAGATACACCACGGCATAGCCATCCTCGCCACGGGCGCTGACGAATATAAACCCACAGAATACTTTTATGGAGAAGATAACAGGGTGTTGACCCAGCTTGAATTGGAGGAGCAAATAATCAAGGGTGAACAAAGAGTGATTAACTCCCGCTCTCTGGTGATGATCCAATGTGTCGGTTGCAGACAGGAAGACAGAAATTATTGCTCACGCATATGTTGCAGTCAGGCCATAAAGAACGCCTTGAAACTCAAAGAGATAAATCCGGAAATGGACATCTACATTCTCTTCCGGGATATGAGGACCTATGGGTTTGCGGAGGATTATTACCGAGAGGCAGCGGGCAAAGATATCAAGTTCATTCGCTGGGAGCCGGATGACAAACCCCAGGTGGAATCTGCCACAGCGGAGGGCAAACCTGTTTTAAGAATAACCGTTCCTGATCCTGTTTTGGGTCAGAGACTTGCTATAGAGGCCGATTTACTCGTCTTGTCCGCCGCTGTTGTTCCCTCTAAGGGAAGCCGGGAAATAGCCCGCTTGTTCAAGGTGCCTTTGAGCCCGGATGGCTTCTTCCAGGAAGCCCATGTCAAATTGAGGCCCGTTGACTTTGCCGCCGAAGGCGTTTACTTGTGTGGGATAGCACATTACCCCAAGCATATTTCTGAAACGATCAGTCAGGCTTACGGTGCTGCAGGACGGGCCATCACTCTTCTCTCCCAGGATACTGTAACAGCCTCCGGTGCTGTATGTGAAGTGAATGAAGACGACTGTGTGGCGTGTGGGGCATGTATCTCAGCCTGTGCGTATGGTGCCATAGAGTTCTGCGAGACTCCGAAAGGCAAAAAAGCCCGGGTGAATCCAATTCTCTGCAAGGGCGATGGTCTCTGTAATGCCAAGTGTCCAACCAATGCCATTATGTTGAAGCACTTTACCGATGAAGAAGTTTTTGGCCAGATCGATGCGGCGGCTCCACTCCTGACGGAGGATCCAGCCGGCAAAGGAATGAGTTGAGAATGGCTGAGGGTCATACATTTGAACCGAGGATATTAGGATTTCTCTGCAACTGGTGCTGCTACGCAGGAGCGGACCTGGCCGGTGTTTCCCGGTTCCAATACCCCCCTAATATCCGGGTGATCAGGGTGATGTGTTCCGGCAGAGTCGACCCGGCACACATATTCCGGGCTTTCTCAACCGGACAGGACGCCGTGTTTATCGGCGGCTGCCATCTTGACGATTGCCATTATGTAACCCATGGAAATTACGATGCATTAAGCATGGTGTATGTAAGCAAAAAATTGCTGGAGCACATCGGGCTGAACCCAGAAAGGTTGAGACTAGAATGGGTATCCGCCGGCGAAGGAATCCGTTTTGCCAATATAATGAATGAATTTGTCCCGATGATCGAGAAGTTGGGTCCCCTTGGCGAGGGCGAAGGCACAGACGGGCATGAATTAAAGTTTAATCTCGAGGCGGTAACAAAGCTCATCCCCTACATCAAGCTGGTCTTATCAGAAAGGCTGAGAGCGCCTGAAAGAACAGAAGAAGCTTATACCGAATTTTTCACCGGTGAGGAATTCAACAGATTATTCAAAGAATTAATCGCAGATAAATTGGCATTATACCAACCCGTTCCAGCCAGAAAAAAGGAGGCTAAGAAAGAGGCTGTGGATTACGATAAGATCAACAAAATTATAAAAAAGCATCAGGGCAAAACCAATTCACTGGTTCAAGTGTTGCTGGAGATTCAGCACGAAAATCACTGGATTCCTCAAGAGGTGTTGGATAAGGTCAGTAAGGAACTCAACGTTCCTTTAAGCCGGGTCATGCATATCGTGACCTTTCACAAAACCTTCAGTCTGAATCCTGTTGAAAAATAATGAACAAGGGAAGATCATGCCAAGACTAAACTCATCGGCTGAATTGGACAAACTCAGGAAAGGCATCCTGTCAGAAAGAGATCCCGATAAACCCTGCATCGCCATATGTGTGGGAATGAGTTGTCTCAGCGCTGATAACGGCAAGCTTATTAGTGCCTTTGAAAAAGAACTCAGCAAAAAGAATTTAAAGACCAAAGTTGATATGAGAGCCACCGGCTGCCACGGCTTTTGTGAAAAAGGTCCTCTGGTTGTCGTCTATCCTGAAGAAATTTGTTATCTAGAGGTCGCACCGAAGGATGTCCCGGAAATTATCTCCCAGACAGCGCTAGGGAAGAAAGTGATCAATCGCCTCATTTATACTGACCCGGATACCGGCAAAAAGGCGGTCCATTTATCCGAAATACCTTTTTACCGGCATCAGATGCCCCAACTTATAGGCTCCAACCCGAAGATAAATCCCCAGAGTATCGATGACTATTTGGCTATCGGAGGGTATTCTGCATTATCCAAGGCTTTATTCGAGATGAGCCCTGAGGAAGTTCTCGAAGAAATTAAGAAAGCCAAACTGCGCGGCAGGGGCGGCGGTGGATTCCCGGCCGCCCGAAAGTGGGAGACGGCCCGTAACGCTTCGGGGAAAGAAAAGTTTGTTATCGTTAACGCTCATGAAGGGGAATTAGGGGCGTTTATGGACAGAGCCCTTTTTACAGGAAATCCTCATTGTGTGCTGGAAGGTTTGATCATCGGCGGCTATGCGATCGGCTCCCATCGAGGATTTATCTATACCCGCCATGATTCGCCTCGATTAAAAAACAATATTGACATGGCCCTCGCTAAGGCTGAGGAATACGGACTGTTAGGTAAAAACATACTCGGCTCCGGCTTCGACTTTCATGTCGAGGTGCATCTGGATATTGGGATATTCGTTTCCGGAGAATCCAGCGCCTTGATGAAGTCGATAGAAGGGAATTGCCCAGAGCCAAGACCCAAATATATTCACACTTCGGTTAGCGGTATTTGGGGAAAACCGAGTGTCCTGAACAATGTCGAAACCTGGGCTAACGTGCCCCTGATAATCGATAAAGGCTCCGAATGGTACACCCGTACCGGGACAGAACGGAGCAAGGGGACCAAACTTGTATCCTTATCCGGTAACATCATCAATGCAGGAGTAGCGGAAGTGCCTTTTGGGACCACCATCAGAGAGATTGTATACGACATCGGTGGTGGAATCCCAGAGGGGAAAAAACTCAAAGCGGTTCACTTCGGAGGACCCATGGGAGGTTGTATTCCAGAGAGTCTCATCGACACCCCTTTGGATTTTGATGAGCTGGCAAAGCTGGGAGCCCCGATCGGTGCAGGGAGCATCCGTGTGTTGGATGAGGATACGAGTATGGTCGATGTACCCAGGTATTTTCTCGACTTCCTCACCGATGAATCATGCGGCAAATGTGTCCCCTGCCGCGAAGGCAACAGACAGATACGCAAGATTCTAGATAATATCAGTGGGGGAAACGGAAGAGAGGGAGACATCGAGCTTTTGGAGGAGATAGCCGAGGTCATGGGAGCAGCCTCTTTGTGCGCGTTAGGGAAAACGGCTGCAGACCCGCTCCGCAGTACGCTGCGCTACTTCAGGGATGAGTTTGAGGAAAAAATCGCAAAGACGAAGTTAGCGGCAGAGAAGAGAAAATCATAATGGGAAAGAAGAGAGAGATGAGTGAAATCATCATTCAGATAGATGGAAAAGAGGTTAAAGCAGCGGAAGGGATGACCATTCTGGAGGCAGCGCAAAAAGCAGATATATTTATCCCTACTCTCTGTTTTCACGAGAAATTAGAACCTTATGGTCTCTGTCGAATTTGCACAGTAGAGGCAGAAGTTCGCGGCTGGACAAAATACGTGACGGCTTGTCTGTATCCTGTAGAAAAGGATTTGATTGTCAGAACCAGGTCTGAGAAAGTGGACAAAATCCGCAAAATGATTCTGGAGTTTCTGCTGGCTCATGCCCCGAATTCCCCCACATTATTGGAACTGGCTCAAGAGTATGGAGCAGACAAAGACCGTTTTGAAAAAGAATCCTCGTTCTGTATTCTTTGTGGTCTATGTGTGAGATACTGTGCTGAGGTCAAGAAGAAAAATGCTGTGGGATTTGTGGAGTGCGGAGCAAGACGGGAGATACGATTCATTCCGGAAATAGCCGCGACTGAGTGCATTAACTGCAAGGAATGTTTTGAGCTCTGTCCGACATCCTATCTCCAGGCCGCTTACCTTTTGACCCAAGCGCTTGCGTCTTCCAGAAATATTTCCAAACCGCGTTGAAGAAACGAGGGAATGTGCCATCACAGGCTACATCGGCCACCCTGACCGAACCTTTCCCTGCTGACATTTGAGGCTGAACGCCCACCCCCGCCTCGTGTTGCCCATCAGGAACTTCTCATGGCAGCCGAGGAGAGGGAGAAGTCATTGACCTTGTCGTATGAGGAGTGATACTTTTATTTTTGGATGTTAGTAGGTGGTAATAGAGGAAAATTGCAAGAGATTTGCCACAAGAGCAAAAACCAAATTCCTATCCCTTTTATAGTGGGTATCAATAAAGCTTTGGTGAGCCCCGGTCTCAGCCTGCTTGTGGTCAATCTTTTTGAGTTTTAGGGAAAAACATGTTGCATAAGGCCCCATAATGCGATATTTACATATAAAAATTTTATTCAGGAGGTAATGAATGTTTAAAAAAAACCTTTTGACTGGATTGATTCTCGTTTTTTCTTTTTTATTTTTGATTTCGATATTGACACCGGCTCGAGAGAAGAATGAGTACAATCAGTTCAAACAGCTTTATACCGAACTTCCCACCTCTAATGCCTACCGTACTGCTTCCGGCGCTCCCGGTCCAGCATACTGGCAGCAGAGGGCAGACTATGAAATCTCGGTAGAACTGGATGAGGAGAAGAAGCGCATCTCCGGAGAGGAAACCATCACCTATTTCAATAATTCTCCCGAAGAACTCGCCTATCTCTGGCTCCAGCTTGACCAGAACATCCGAGCCCATGAATCCCTGAGCCAAAAAACGGCTCCAGGCTTGATCTCAGACCGCGTGAATTTCCGGTATCTTCTAAGACTCCACAGTGATTTCGATGGGGGATTCAAAATCGAATATGTGAAAGATGGAGATGGAAAAGACCTTCATTACCAAGTAGTCTATACCATGATGAGGGTAGACCTTCCCAGTCCACTTCAACCTGATTCAAAGTATTCCTTTAAAATTAAATATTGGTATAACCTAAACGACCAGTCCAAAGTACGGGGGAGGTCTGGATTCCATTATTACGAAAAAGACGGAAATTGTGTTTTCGCTGTTGCCCAGTTTTTCCCACGGATGGCTGTCTATAACGAGAGAGAAGGCTGGCAGCACAAACAGTTCTTGGGAAGTGGTGAATTTGCCCTCCCCTTTGGAAATTATCAGGTGAGAATCACTGTTCCTTCAGACCACATCGTAGCCGCCACAGGGGTTTTGCAGAATAAAAGCGATGTTCTTACCGGAGCTCAGATAGAGCAGCTGTCCAAGGCCCGGAATGAAACCCAGGACATGGTCCTCATTGTCAATGAGGATGAGGCGAAGGAGAACGAGAAATCAAGTTCCAACTCCAAAAAAACATGGGTATTTAAAGCAGAAAAGGTTAGAGACTTTGCCTTTGCCAGCTCCCGGAAATTCATCTGGGATGCCATGGCTGTCAAAATAGGAAGCAAAACACCTCTGGCTATGTCTTATTACACCAAAGAAGGCAATCCTCTCTGGGAGAAATATTCCACCAAGGCCCTGAGCCATGCCATAAGGGTTTACTCCAGGTTTACTTTTGACTACCCCTATCCCAAAGCCATATCTGTGATGACAGGAAAAGGGGGAGGAATGGAATATCCCATGTTGGCCTTTAACGGCGGCCAGTGCGAACCAGATGGAACTTATTCTGAACAAACCAAATACGGTCTTATCGGGGTAGTTATCCATGAGTTCGGCCACAACTTTTTTCCCATGATCGTCAATTCCGACGAACGGCAGTGGGCCTGGATGGATGAGGGTCTGAATACTTTTGTCCAATACCTGGCTGAACAGGAATGGGAGCGTGACTTTTCAGCAAGAAGCGGCCCAGCCTATTCCATCACCGATTATATGAAGGGCGACAAGAGCCAGATCTATCCCATCATGACAGCTCCCGATTTTGACCTGCATGTGGGAAGCAATGCCTACTCCAAAACAGCCACCGGTCTAAACATCCTGAGGGAAACCATCATGGGAAGAGAATTGTTTGACCATGCTTTCAAAGAATACGCCAGGCGGTGGAAGTTCAAACATCCCACTCCTGCTGATTTCTTTCGCACCATGGAGGATGCGTCCAGCATGGACCTCGATTGGTTCTGGCGGGGTTGGTTTTTCGGAACCGACCATGTGGAAATGGCTTTGGACAATGTGAAGTGGTATAAGGTCAATACCGGGGAACCGGAGATGGACAAGTTAATCCAAAGACAAGAAGAAAACCGAGAAAAGAATCAATACATAAGCAACATTCGCAATAAAAAAGCAATAGAGAAAACTGCGGTGGAAAAGGATAAGTCCCTGCTTGATTTTTACGACAAAAATGATCCTCTTGAAGTTATCACGCCTCAAGATAAAAAGGCATACCAGAAGTATGTGGAGTCGCTGTCAGATGAAGAAAAGGAAATCCTGAACGCGGGATACAATTATTACGAAGTTTCTATTTCCAATCTTGGCGGTATGGTTATGCCGGTCATTTTGAAGTTTGAGTATTCTGATGGTTCTGAAGAAGTCAAAAGAATCCCGGCTGAGATTTGGCGCAGAAACAATGACCGTGTAAGAAAGGTATTTGCAACCAAAAAAGAAATTCGCCATATAACCCTGGATCCCTTCTTGGAAACGGCTGATGTGGATACAACAAACAATCATTGGACTGTCCGGATAAAACCGAGTTATTTCAAAGTGACAAAGTATGAGAGGCCTCCGAGGAAGAATCTGATGCAGCAGCTCAGAGAAAAGAAATGATTGAATTTTTACCCGATTCCTTGCTTTCCCACTTCTTTTATAAGACACTCCCAATCCTCACTGCTTTTGGCGAAGGTCCCGCAACCATCTATAAGATCATCCGCCATCTCAAGCTCAGCTTCTAGGCCGAATGGCCTCCACCATCCCATGTGGCCCATCAGGAACTCCTGACGGCAGCCGAGGAGTGTGGAATATTTCTAAAACCTCTGTGGCTGCTTCTTGTTGATTCGAGGGTAAAGTCTATCCGAAACCTGATGTTCTGGGGGCATTGGTTGATCTGTTTTGCTTCTTGAGTCATCGATATCGCCGGTTTCGGTGTGATACGTTCATTCTAGGATGTAAGTAGGTCGAGCATAGGCGGGCTCGAATCCCCCTTCTGGCTCCACTATTCCCCTAAATCCGAATTTTCCTTTATGAGGATTCGTGAGACTTGAATTAATCGGACGAATTACTCTATAAAAATCATATAGATAATCCCCCCATAAAACCATTGCACGGTTGCGGCAAGAATGAGCTTGGAGAGTCACCGCTCTGAATATAAAAGCAATTCTATATAGAGATGAGATACACTTTATGGCTCAGTTAGTTCTTGTATGCTTTAAACACAAGCTCCTTCTTTTCGAAATCCACCTCAAAGCGTATGGGCGTTGAACTTCTTTTCCTTTCCCCTTCCTCAACATAGCTTGCGTTGAAGGAACCCTCCATGAGTCCGTTGGGGGATACCCGGAGTTTAGACATCTCCATCTGTGCATCGGGCATTTCCGAATTAGGAAATGCAATCTTGAAGTTTATCATTTGATCCGCCATGGTACCGCTGATAAGAAATTTCTGCCCGGTGTTTAAGATAATGAAGCTGCCGGAAAAATGTGGCTTAGTATGGGATATGTCCAGTTCGTACCACTGCGGTACGCCTTTTGAATCGCCCAGGTTCATCCTCCACACACCATCGAGGAAAAGAACATTTTCAAAACTGTATTCCTCTTCGTTAGGTTTTTTTGGCCAGATGCTCAGCCGCTTGCCGTGAAGCCAGGTCTTATTTCCGTAAGGATTCACCTGAATTCCACGTGTATCAACCCGTCTTAATCCAATAAATAGTATAAGAGGTTGGTAGCCGGGTTCCAAAGCATCCGGAAAACGCGCACGCTCTCTTGGTGGCACCTTCAAAAGGAAACCCTCACCCAAGGCTCTCGTCGCTATTTGGACTGTTTCATCAGTGGTGTTCCAAACCTCGAGGAATTGATGGCGCGGATTTACGGGAGCTGCAGGTAGGCAGATGCACAGCCAAAGGACGCCCGATACTACAATGATTAGTCCAAACCGGAATTTTCGTAAAGGTCTCAATTCTTATCTCCTTTTGCAATCGGATTTGAGATTGAATTTTGGTTTTAAGCTTGCAGCATTATCAATTATTAGCCAATTCGACCCCATTATGTTCTTTGTGATGTATATTTTATATTGCACCAATTGAATGTCAAGATTTTAAATCACTTAAAACATACAGCTTCGGAGGTAAATATATTATCAGGCCATCGTCAAACAATTGGATGCCTCCTCGGCGCTTAACCGCGGAGAAATTCATCAGAATATATATGAAATCTAAACTCCCAGATTCAGGGATATGAGTGACATATATTCTTATTAAGCTATAATAAAGCTCATTTGATATAATTGTCTATTCGTTTCGGATTCTGTATTTGACCGACCTTTGATATACTATTTACGTTCCTGTGTAAAACTATAGAAGGCTAAATAATGCAAGGTCATGCTCTGACACTCAGTGAAATCAGGATACTATCTCACAACCGTCTACGGAGACTTTTCCTGACTTTCGCCATCATTTTCCTGACAATTTTAGTCATTATCGACCTCATATTTTTACTCGGCATTATGCGAGATTCAGAAATGCCCGAATGGGTATTGATTCCGTTTGTACTTGGGATAATCGCGATAGGATTCTTAATCGGCATTGCCAGCTACATGTCGGGGAAACTTAAGGTTGTTGAAAAAGCCCGGTTTGTTCTGACTTCAATTCACGGCTTGCTTGAGTCAAAATCAATCACGAAACGAAAACTGGCAAATACATTTTATAAAATTCCCAGTGCGCTGATAAACAATTCCTCTGTTGCAGTTGCAAGGGGACTTATCTCAGATGGATGGCATGAGACCCGTGCACGATATCTGACAGGACTCATCGAATCCCTGATAATCAAGTGTGAATGGAACATTAGTTACGAGGACCAGATCGCGGGATTTTCTCAGCTGCTGAAACAGAACAATTGGCAGGATGATGAAGTTGCCTTGATCATCTCGCCGGTTCAGGAGTTGATAAAAGAACACGGTGGGCGGCTGACACGGTCTGGAATTGCCAGGTCAATTACTCGGAACGTCCTATGGATCATTACGATCCTGATTCTGGCTCCGATTATCGGGTGGATGCTTTATACAAGCAAGGTTCTGGATACTCAAACAAAATACGACTTTGTCAAATTCCTGATCTTGGTGATTCCCGCACTCGGTGTTTTGATCTATAACCTGGTCCAGATCGCACGTAGACGTCGTAGTGGAAAGTGAAATTATATAGCGTCATTATTGGCAGGAAAACACAAGGGTTGGCAAGACTTAAGAGAGGTAAATCTAGACCTCATTCCCCGCATGTCGGATTCAATAACATCCGGGCATGGACCCTACCCTATGGAGGATGATGCAGGAGATGAATCTAATCTGCCCGCCACAGGAGGGTCACAACAGAGGATCGATTTCATAGACCTTTCGGATCAATGCTTTTATAGAAGATCATAAGGTCATCGATAGGATCATCGCCTACCTCAAGCTGACATTTGAGGTCGAACGGCCTCCACTATCCTATTTGGCCCATCAAGAACTTCTCATGGCAGCCGAGGAGAGTGGGGAATATTTCTAAAACCTCTGTGGCTGCTTCTTTTTGATTCGAGGGTGAAGTCTATCTGAAAACTGATGTTTTGGAGGCACTGATTGATTTGTTTTGCTTTTTGAGCCATTGACCTTGCCATATTGGCTGTGATAATCCTATTTCACGAAGTCAGTTGGCGGAACCTGAGGCAAGTTGTTGGAAATATGGAGCAATCTCAAAAAACGAATTTCCTATAAACTTTTAATACGATAAATCTCAAATTTGGCACTCTTTAAAAGCTCGGGGATTCTGCGAACAGCTTCTCTGTCTTTTTCTCTGTCTTTCTTGGGTAGATCTTTCCACTCAACCAAACAAGGGTGTGTTTTCTTAGCGGCATCTTTTTTCTCACCAAAGCTCCAACCAGCCACAAATTTTTCTCTGTTCCAGCGGGAATGCTCCATTTTCGCCATGATTTCTATTTCTTCATCACTGAACTCCATAAGTTTAGGTTCTCTACCCACGACAGGAGCAAAATCACAGCCGACAGCTTTGAGTTTTTCAGGGAGGACATCGGCTTGCTGGCGGTTTGATTCTTTTAAATCCTCTCTAAGTTTTTCCCACGGGGCCATCGCAGGATCATCATCAGACACTTTGCCTTTATTATTCTTTCGATATTTTTCATGGATAGCTTTGGCCAGCACCTCTCGAGCGCTTCCTAGAAGCACATCTCGAACGACCAACCGAGAAAACATCTCAGCATCCACATGGAGTTTAAGCTGCTCTGGTGAAGGTAAGGCAGCCTGCTCAAAGGTCTTTCGTTCTGATAGCATGCTCATCTCAATGATGGCTAACATGGAGCGGATCCCATGCTTGTATTCAGGAATTTTGATCATAGCACGTAGCACTCCAGGATCTATATGACATTTCTTCTCTTCATCGAATATATTCTTTGCATTTTTTTGCAAAAGAAAACGAAGAATCTGAGCACGCCTTATCATATAAAGTCTCTCGTCTTCACTTAGAGGATTAGGCCCCTTTATGTTTACATAACCTCGCAACCGACTGACAAAGTCTGGTCCCTTAGCATCCTTGAATTCTAGATCATCTTCTCCTTTATAAAACTCGGTAAACGTACAGCAGGTTCCTCCGGCAAACACAAAAATAGCTCTTCCAATGGGATGTAAGGCCTCTCCTTCTCTAAACTTCCCATCCTGCATAGGAGCAAGAAAATATTTAAGCCACCCAAGTTTGCCGTTGAATTCGGAGTCAAATTCATCAAAGAAAACAATCGGAATTTTTCCTCCCAGGGCAACATCACGTACCTTATGAAAAGCGGCAATCAACTTGTCTGTTGAAATGAATTGGGACAAGTTGAATTCTAGAGGTTTTTCTAGTCTGCCTGAAGCTACACTCTCCGCGACTTCAGTCACGCCAAAGGACTTACCCGAACCTGGTGCACCAAACACTGCAATGCAAAGGGGACGACTTGCTTCAGAAGCAGAAAGATATTCATGGATAAGATTTTTTATACTGCGAAAGCTTTCTATTTCGGATCGATCAAAAGTTCTAAGGTTGCGGAACTGGCCGATTGGAACCCGATCTAACGAAGAATCTTTTCCATTAATAACAAAATTATATGCCACATCTTCTAGACCGGCTTGAGTCAGATCATCGAGAATGCACCAGTAATCTGGATCAGCCGGCTCTGTTGAAGTCGGATTGGGAATGACAACGTCTTCGATAGAGGGTTCATCTTTATCCAATGGCTTAAAAATATCTGAGCCAGGATAGTCAAGTTCCGCCAGATCTTTTCCGAAACCGAGCTGCCATAATCGGCGGGAACTCAGAAGACCTTGGCTGACTCCCTGTTCAATACCTTCAAGACCATTTTGTGAAATTTTCGCAGTAAGGGCAGCGACAAATACACAACCAATACCTAACATTTTCCCTGGATAAAAGTCGTTAAAACCATCCTCACCGATTTTGGGATCATAGAACAAACGGGATTCAACAACGCCACTACGACGTCTATAAAGAATCGCGCCATCCATACCGAATCGCACTATCAGGCAGGCGCAATTGTTCAAAGCCATAAGATCAGGATTGGAAGCCATCTGCCAGACAAAATCTTTAGCAGTGCGTTCCCAAGAAAGACGGCGGCTAATCTTTACTCCTTCTAATCTTAAGTCGTCAGCACTTATAACAACTATCATTCGTTCAACATGGTGTTCTTGGATTTCTTCCCAAAGTGATCTTTTTACCAGCGGACGGCTTATCTTGATTACCACAAGGGGTTTCTTTATTTTTTTCAGAGCTTCTGGCCAAAAGGATTTAGCATCTCGAAAACCGTTGCCTCCATCATCAAGCACCACAATATCCGCATCGGGATCATCATTCTTTACAGAGAGAAAAGAGGGGTTGCCCTTCTCAGGGCCAGTAAAACCGCGGTAATGACTAACTCGATAAACAGTATTTTTCTCGTCTTTTTTGAAAGTTGAATAAGGAAATTTATCCAAACTTACAAAAGAATGAATGATTTTCTCTGTGGCCACTTTTTCTATATTCTTCAGCTCTGGAGATAGAACCTCCATGCCCGTCGCTGCCCGAATACAATTTGCAAGAAACAAAGCACCGCCAGGCCTGGCAAAACGTTGCACTCCAGGATAAGTCTGCCAGTTATTCATAATTTCTTTATTGCTAGATGGAGAAGGAGGGATTGAAATTTCAAACCAATCTACTGCGACATCTCCAGTCACAACAATTTTTTTTGAGCTTTCTTCCTTTATATTTTTCTTTGCCATTTTCCCTCCTTTTATCATTGAATCGAATTTCCATTTTGCCATTATAAAATAGACTATGCTGCGGGTTCCAGCTCGTGAAATCGCACCACCACCCGCCAGTCTTCGTTTTCGTGTAGCATTGTATCTTCAACCTCGCATACAAGAGGAAGGAAACTCTCAAGGTTCTGAGCTGTTCTCATTTGTTCTTTAATCTCTTCAAGGTGGCGAACCATCTCGGTGGAACGTTTTGCGTTCCTTAAATATTCCCTTTGGATTCGGATTGCACCAAGCGCGCCGGCGATAGCAGGAAAAACAATAGCCATAAATGCGGACAGGCGATGAAAGAGATCAGGGCCCACTTGTAAAACATGGAGCAGTGCTGCGACAAAAGTGAATCCAAATAGGATATATCCTGCAATATACATTCGACGGTATCGCCGCTGATGGCGTTTGCTTTTATCCTTGTGATAGCGGATTTGATCATCTATCCAGGCAACAAGCAAAAATTTCTTCAAACCCTTGAATCCTGATGAATCCGGATCGCGAAGTCGAGGGAGTTGACTCCAGATAGAAAAGAACGCAGCAACCATCCAATCCTGGGAGGAATAAGAGAGGCTGAGGTGTCGTGGCGGACTCAGAGCTGTCACATGAACATTTGCTAAAGCCATAAAAACCGCTGAGCGAAATCTCTCAGCTAAAAATCGATAATCAATCCATTTGGAATGCCATCTCTGGCGACTGCCGAGCCAAAATATGATAAACACAGTAACTATGAACGCAAGTTCGATAATAACAATTCTCGGCCAGTTGGAAAGAAAAAGAGCCTGGAAGGCAGCTACAGATATCGCTGCTGCCGCAAGCGCATAAACAAGACTTCCTGCTTTGTAATAAAGATTTTGAAAACGCTGAGATAGAATATCGGCCTGGATATAGTGTGGTAAAATTTTTTTACAAATTGCATCCAAATTTTCAGAAGAGAAGCTAGATCTCTCAGCGTGACCGAGGAGACAGCGATAATGGTCATCCACCTTTTTCTCATTTCTTCTAGGATCTACCCTCTCAGAATTATAGCGGTCCAAATCCTTAAATGCCCTTCTATTCAAGCCTCTCCCCTGCTCAAAAGTAACTGGGGCTCCCTTACCTGTGTTTATCCAAAAAAGAGGGCATTTCTTCTTACGAGCGTAATGAACAATCTCAGCACTACCACCCTGTCCAGCAGATGGTTTGCCGTTCCACAGGGCAATGAGCACGTCGCAATGGTCAACAACGTAGCGTCCAACTTGAGCGTAGATTTCCGGTCGACTTATCTGAGTATGTAGCCGTTTGATACGGCGAGCTCTAGAAAGGAATCCCTCGAACTCCGTCTTGGATTCAAGGAGTTCGAAGTCTTTCAGATAATCCTCCTTTTCCAGAGGAAGAATTACCTCGAGTTGGGAACCATCAGCTTTGAGGACTTCACGGACAACCAGGCGATCTGCCCCTTCAGCTAGGGCAGAAAGCACGCTAAGAACTATTGGCGTGTTCTTCAATGGGGGAATCAATTGCTTGATCCTCTCAATTACCCGATGAACCTCCTCGACCGCCCACGACTCATTCTCCAGCTTCCTGTGGCCTGTGACACCGATCACAACTCTGGCTGGAATGACCAATTCTGACCTCTTTTTTTGTTGAATATCCATCAATTAACTCCGATTCATGCTTATATCAAAGGCAAAAATTGAAGTCAATGCATGGTGCTCGTTTGCCGTGACATGCAACTTAATCGTTTGCTGAGTTCATAGACACAAAGACTAAAGCGAAAACTATAGCCTGACTTTCTTTTCGTTTGTTCTTCATCCTAGATATTTCTCTGGCAATGAAGTGAGGAATAAGCTTTTTGTACATACCATTTTGCAGATATAATGGGTCCAGCCGAAGGCTGAATGAATCTGGATAAATCTTTGATTTCTCTTTTATCCGCTGTTATATTAAGTGTTCAGCTCTGTCTTACCAGATTAACATTTTTTTCTTAGGGAGATTGTTGACTCTAGGCAGTTCCTGCTTTTTCCTTACAGATGACCCAGCAGAACTATCCTACTTTCAAAGCATAATGGAATACTCTCCCCAATTAACACGCCACCACTAAAACACGGGCACCCGGAAGCTTAATTTACCTCACCTGCTATTTTTTCTTCTCTAAATCTCCTGATGTACTTTCTCCTATTTCAATAAGTGCTTGCTCAATCTGCCCCGCAACCCAGCTATCGACATTTAGCTCCTTGGCCTTTTTCTTGAGAAAGGCACGCTCAACTTCGGTGATTATTCCATCAACAAGTACACCCTCAACCAAGCGGCTATACTCCACAACATTTTCAGGGGCGCACTGACGTTCAATCTTATCTGCTTGCTCCGCAGTCAGTCCCAGCTCTAGCCGTTTGCTGTCCAGCAAGGTTCTCTCACGGATGTTTATAACGCCGTCCAAGTAACTTCCCACACAAAGAACTCTATACTCCTCTTGAGCCCTTTTGGACGCATCCGTTTCAGAAATTCCCCGCCGCCTGACAGGCGCCTCACAATATGGGCATATTCGAAAGTCTGGAGCTAAGACTCTATGACAGGACTCGCATGTCACCTTCAAGGCAACCCCACATCCTGGACAGAATTTCCAATCGCCTTTTATAGTCTCCTTGCAGTAAGGGCATTCTTCTAAAGAACGCTCTTCTTTGGGGATAGGGGATACGACAAGGGCTCTTCCTACGAGCTCACAATCGTACAAGAAAACCTTCAGCCAATAAGCCATCTGCATAGCATCGCTTTCATCAAGGCTAGCAATGCGGTCCGTATCTCTCAATGCCTTGTCCCATTCCACAACTTGATTCCAGTTTATTTTTTTTGTTTTATGAAGATTGGAAGTCAGCTTCTTTTGGAGCTCGCCAAAAACTTCCTTCTCTTCAAACAAATCAATGAGTTGGGCTAGCCCAAAACTTTTTAGAGAGGATTTGTCTTTTCCGATTCTTCTCTGGGCTGCCATAATTGTTTCGCGGACTTCCTTATCCTCCATAGAATCAATCAGATCTTGCACCAGAAATCTCAGGGCTTTCTCGAAGATTGCTCCGCAATCTTTTATGCACGCCCCCCACTGCTTTCTTCTAAGCAAATCTCCGATGGACTGCAGACCTTTTTCATATTCGTTCAGCTCACGCTTCTTACCTAGGTCTTCAGCTATGGGAATATGCATGGCTTTAGTACCGGGCGACTTGGTTTCTTTAGTCTTTTCAAGATCTGCGGAGACTGTATCTCGATCATCAGCTTCGCCTTTTTCCAGGTGGCGCTTCACTACGTTGGCAAGAATATCGAAGTGCTCATCATTTAGTTCTGGGAAAGCATCCAACCAATGAGCTCCTTTAATGTAGAATTTAATGGAATCCGAAGCCTGCACATCCTCGATCCGGAATGGAATTATCTTCATACTCTCATCAACCGCGCAATCCAATTCTCTCATAACAAATTGAGAATTATTGGAAATTGCCGAGAAGATGAAGACCATTATGGGGCATTCCCTAATGGCGCCGATGATAGCCCTTGCATATTCTGTGCCAGGTAATATATCGCGCGGTGCTATCCAACACTTGATTCCGTTTGCTTCGAGCTTCGCTAACGCTGTCTCTGCCACCACTTTATCTTTACTTGAATAGCTGATGAATACTTCATAGCTCATCGCTTTACCTCCTCCTTTTGTCACAAACCGGAAATTGTATTCGAGATTATACTTGTCGGATTCCAAGAAGTCAACCTACCCCAGTCGTAAAGGTCAATTTATCGGGAATATAGTCCTGATGCGGTCCAGCCCTCAAAGACCTTTTAATCTCTTCCAGACAGATCATCATAATTTGTGGGGAAGGATTCAATGTCGAGGTGCATCTGGATATTGGGATATTCGTTTCCGGGGAGTCCAGCTTTTGTATTCTTTGCGGTCTCTGTGTGAGATATTGCGCTGAGGTCAAGAGGAAAAATGCTGTGGGATTTGTGGAGTGTGGAGCAAGACGGGAGATCCGTTTCATCCCGGAAATAGTCGCGACTGAGTGCATTAACTGCAAAGAATGTTTTGCGCTCTGCCCGACATCCTATCTCCAGGCCTCTTTCGTTTTAGCCAAATCTCTTGCGTTTTCTAGGGATTCTTCTCCAACCGAATCAACGAAATAAGGGAGTTTGCCATCACGGGCGGCATCGCCCACCTCGAACTGACCTTTGAAGCCTCACGGCCACCTCCGCCTCATAATGTCCAGCAGGAACTCCTGATGACAGCTGAGGAGAAGGGGGAATATTCTTATCTTATTGAGAACCGTCCCCTTTATACACTTTTCATTCGTAGCGGAGGGAATCGGCAGGATTTGCCCGGGCTGCCCGGACAGATTGAAATCCCACCGTTGCTAAGGCAATGAGCAAGGCCGCAATCCCTGCTACTATAAACACTAGCCAGCTGACTCCGACTCTGTAGGGAAAGTTCTTTAGCCATTCGTGCATGGCGTAATAGGCTGCAGGCCAGGCAAAGAGATTTGCAACAACGACCAGTTTCACGAAATCTCTCGTTAAATGAAGAGTGATGTTGGGTATCGAAGCTCCGACAATTCTGCGGATTCCGATCTCTTTGGTTCTCTGCTTGGCCGTATAGCTGGAAAGTCCAAAAAGTCCCAGACAGGCGATAAAAATGCCGATTATAGCCAAATACAAAATAACTCGTCCGGCCTTCTGTTCTTCCAGGTACATTTGCTCGAAATCCTCATCTAAAAAACTGTATTCAAATATTCTGTTGGGAAATATGTTCTCATATTCTTTTTCAATGAAAGCAAGAGTTCCAGGAACATCCTGCGTGGAGATCTTTAAGGAAAGCCGATTTCCGGCGTTGTCTCTGGGAAGAAGTCTCAGCATGATCGGTCCGATCGTATGATGAAGCGAGAGAAAATGATAATCCTTGAGAATTCCTACTACCGTTGCACCTCCCCATGTTCGGGACCGGTAATCTACGTTGTACCTAAGCCTTTTTCCGATAGGCGCATCCCATCCGATTCTCTGTACAGCGCTCTCGTTGAGAATAACTGCATTCTCTACCCATCCTCTCATGTTCGTCGTGAAAGCTCTTCCTTCCAGAATCGTCATTTCATAGGCAGGAATGAAGTATTCATCGATGTAATTGACATTTATCTTCATGTATTCTTCAGGACCGGCTCCTTCCCATGTGATGTAGGTCCAGTTCGTAGAGGAGTGGGGCAGGTAGTCATGCAGGGCCGCTTTCTTGATGTTTGGATTTTTCAGGAGTTCGGTTCGGAGAGTCTCAACACTTTGAGAAAGCCCCCCGGCGGGGATGACAATCATCTGTTCGCTGTTATAACCCAAGTCTTTGTTCAAGAGATAGTTATTCTGCTGCAGAATGATTGTCGTTCCGATGATAAGTCCGATCGAGATCGAAAACTGGAAGATGACGAGGAATTTTCTGAGCAGAGTATTCCGTGCTGCTGAAGACACATTGCCTCTCAAAACCTGAACAGGGCGGAAAGAAGACAGGATAAATCCTGGGTAAAATCCGGAAAGAATACTGATAAAAATAATCAAAATGATAAGCCCTAAAGTGAAAAGCCAGTTATTCACAAGGTCCAGGGACAGCTGTCGGTTGACTATCTGATTGAATTCCGGCAGGAGGATCAGTGCGAGAAAAAGAGCCAGAACCATAGCTAATGCCACGGTGAGTAAAGATTCTCCGAGAAACTGCTTGATCAGCGATGTTCTTTGTGCTCCGACAACTTTACGCAATCCAACCTCTCGTGCTCTATCAGCGCCACGGGCTGTTTCCAAATTCATGAAATTGATGCAACCTATCAAAAGGACAAAGATCGATATGGCCGCAAATATGGTGAGATTTTTAATACTTCCGACAACAGCGAATTCGAAGTTCACATCAGCATAAAGGTGAATTCTTGCGAGAGGCTGGAGATAGAGCTCATTTCTGCTTCTTTCTCCCTGGTACTTCTTCAGGAAAAAACGGATCTTTTCATTTGTTTCTTGAAAGGACTGTCCCGGATTCAGCATAACATAGACAGGCACCCAGTTATCGCCCCATCTAGAAAAAATGTCTTCTCCATACATGGCTGGATAACTGGAAACCGAGATGAGGCCGTTAAACTGAAGATGAGAATTTTTCGGAATATCTGCAATCACTCCGGTGACTTTGAAATCATGGCTGTTATACACCCGGATCACCTGGTCGAGAGGCTCTTCGGAGCCAAACACGCGCTCGGCCGCGGTTTCGGTAATGACCATGGAATAGGGTTCTTCGAGTGCGGTGTTTATGTCTCCTTGAATCATCGGAAAGGAAAACATCTTCAGGAATGTGTTATCCACAGCATATACTTTTTCTATTTTGAGCTTCCGATTGTCAGGAGTCGTGATAAGAGGATTTCCCCAGTTTATGAATTTTGTAACAGCCTCGAAATCAGGGATGTCGGCTTCAAGAGCTGCAGAGAGGGCGGTCGGACAGCCTGCGGTAGGCTCTGAGCTTGATTCGTGGGCAAGGATCTGTTCTACTCGGTAGATTCGATCGAGGTTTGTGTGGAATTTATCGAAACTGAGTTCGAACTGGATATAGAGTGCTATAAGAATAAAAAGAGCCAGTCCTACTGCCATGCCGGCAATATGGATAAAGGAAAAACCTTTGTGCTTCGTGATATTCCGAAAGCCAATTTTAAAATGGTTCCTGAACATTTCAATACCCCAGTATAAAAAGTTCTTAAGAAATGCAGGGAGGAGAAGAGCCAGCTGTGCCCAAAGGAAAAGACATGCTTTAAAACGTCCTTTCTCAGCGGCAATGCCGTGGAATCTTTCCTCAAAATCTCCCATGGCTGAATAACGGATATGGGATTCGATCATACGCTCAATGATCCAGGAAGGAAGAGATGGAGGGGATTTATCCGTCATTTCGTTCAACTTTTGAAAGTAGGAATCGAAGACCAGATGATTTCATTCAACCGTTTGACAGCGAGAAGAGCTTGCTGCCCTTCGTGAGTCAGCTTGTAAAATATTTTTCGCCTGCCTCCGCGTTCTGCTGTAGGTTCTCCCTTGATCGACTCAACTAGGCCATATTTGAGCAATCTTCCCAGGGAGGCATAAATGGAGCCGGTTAACCAGGATTTCCCTGTTGTCTTTTTGACTTCTTCAAGAATGGTTATGCCGTAGGCGTTGTCTTGAAGCCTCCATATACTTAGGAGGATGATTTCTTCCAAGCGGGATACAAATCTCATCAAGCACTCCTTTTATATATGTATACGTTTGTTGGATAAATAATGTTTCAATATTGCATCAAAATTTTTTAAAAAAAATTCTCGATTTGACGATATATGGCTTGAATCGGTAATGATATCGATCGGCAGCGAAAAAAATCTTATTCGAGGTAGCCTGAACTCAAATAAATTCATTAAAATGATTTTGGA
>CAYVAT010000044.1:66-22458 GCA_964449165.1 uncultured Eubacteriales bacterium
TCAGGGAGAGGGAGTATTCTCTTCCGTGGTGAGGGATCGCATCCGCCGCAACACCCCCCAAATTACCTAGACCGCTCCCCCCATATTCCTTGCCATCGCTGTTTAAAATCTCTTTCCAAAACCCGCCGAGAGGAACACCGATTCTGTAGCCTGAGCGAGGGGCCGGCGTGAAATTGCTGACCACAAGTATCATTTCTTTCGGGTTTCTCCCTCTTCGAATAAAGCTAACAGTACTTTTCTCCCAGTCACTTAAATCGACCCATTCAAATCCATCTCTTTCAAAATCGAGCTCAGATAACGAAGTTTCTTCTCGATACAATTGATTCAGATCCTTCACCCATTTTTGAACACCTTGATGAGGAGCATACTGAAGCAGATGCCATTCCAGGCTTTCCTCATGGGTCCACTCGCTCCGCTGTCCGAACTCGCCTCCCATAAAAAGCATTTTCTTTCCTGGATGGGCAAACATGAAACCGAACAGGAGTCGAAGGTTAGCAAATTTTTGCCAGTCATCGCCAGGCATTTTATGGAGCAAAGATCCCTTCCCATGAACCACTTCATCGTGGGAAAGAGCAAGGATAAAATTCTCGAAAAATGCATACCAGATGCTGAAAGTCAGTTGATTGTGGCGATGTTTGCGGAAGATGGGATCTTTAGAAATATAATCCAGTATATCATGCATCCATCCCATATTCCATTTCATCCCAAATCCCAGACCGCCCAAATGAACCGGTCTGGTCACCATCGGCCAGGCCGTCGACTCCTCAGCTATGGTCTGCACATCGGGAAAATTCCTGTAGACAACCTCATTCAACCTTTTGATGAATGAGATGGCTTCAAGATTTTCCCGGCCTCCGTGTACATTGGGAATCCATTCTCCCTCCTTCCTGGAATAATCCAGATAGAGCATAGAAGCCACTGCGTCTAACCGAAGGCCATCGGCATGATATTTATCTAGCCAAAAAAGGGCATTGCTGATCAGGAAATTCAGAACCTCATTCCTCCCGTAGTTGAAGATGTAGCTTTTCCAATCCGGATGGAATCCCTTTCTGGGATCCTCATGCTCATACAGATGTGTGCCATCAAAATAAGACAATCCGTGCTCATCAGATGGAAAATGGGACGGCACCCAGTCCAGGATCACACCGATACCATTCTGATGGAGTTGGTCAATCAGATGCATTAAATCCTGGGGTGTTCCGAACCGGCTGCTGGGCGCAAAATAACCCCCGATTTGATAGCCCCAAGACCCGAAAAAAGGATGCTCCATCACAGGCATGAATTCCACATGGGTGAATCCCATATCGTTCATGTATTCAACCAGTTGATACGCCATCTCTCTGTAGGTCAAGAAACGGTGATCCTCTTCAGGAACCCTGCGCCAGGATCCGAGATGAATTTCATAGATGGATAAAGGCGAATGGAGATCGTTCAGTTTTTGACGATTTTTCATCCATTCTTTATCGCCCCATTTATAATTCAAATCCCAGACCACTGAAGCGGTCTTAGGAGAAAGCTCCCAATAGAAGCTGAAGGGATCCCCCTTGTCAACTCTGTAGTCCCGGTATTTTGAAACAATATGGTACTTATACAAGAACCCCTTTTCCATTCCGGGAATGAAACCTTCCCAGATTCCTGAACCATCCCAGCGGATAGCGAGAAGATGTTCATCAGGATTCCATCCATTAAAATCTCCCACAACAGACACCCGCTCCGCGTTGGGGGCCCAAAGGCAAAAGTATGTGCCTCTCTGGCCGTTTGTGCTCATCGGGTGGGACCCCAGTTTTTCGTAAAGTTTATAAGAGTTCCCTTCTTTGAAGAGGTAGATATCGTATTCTGATAGAAGTGTAGGGCCGTGAATTACTTTTTTCGTCTCTTCTGCTTCGTTCTTCAGACTGGGCTTTTTCTTTTTCTGTTCTGGCATCTGAAAATCCTTTCCACTTACTTCATGGCCAAAGCCCGTTTGTATATTTCCTCGTATTTAACGGCTGACTTCTTCCAGGAGAAATCCTCTTTCATAGCGTTTTGCATCAGCTTCCGCCAGAGCTTCTCATCCTCATATACCTTCACAGCCTTCTTCACTCTTTCTGCCAAAGCAGCCGCGGAATATTCAGAAAATTTAAAACCATTCCCCTTCCCTGTTTGGGGGTCAAACTCGGTAATGGTATCGTCCAGCCCTCCTGTGGCCCTTACTACAGGGATGGTTCCATACTTCAAGCTGTACATTTGATTCAAACCGCAAGGCTCATAGCGGGAAGGCATGAGGAACATATCGGATCCGGCTTCAATCTTATGAGCAAGAATATTATCAAAGGCAATTTTTACACCGAAGCGGGCTTTATGTTTCCGACCCAGCTCAGTGAGCTGTTTTTCGTATTTTTCATCCCCTTTCCCTAAAAGCACAAGATAAAGCTCCATTCCCAAAAGACCATCGATTCCCTTACTGAGAATGTCAAAGCCTTTCTGATCGGCAAGGCGGGATATCATCCCTATCAGAGGAATCTTCTGTTGCCTTTTGAATCCGAATATCTTCATCAATTCTTCCTTGCATTTCTTCTTCCCTTCCCGATTCCTGGCATCAAAATGTGCAGCAATATGAGGATCGGATTTTGGGTTCCATGTGGAATAGTCTACTCCGTTCAGGACTCCCAAGACGTCTTCTTTCCTGTCCTTGAGCACTCCATCCAAGCCATATCCATATTTCGGAGTTTGAATCTCCTGGGCGTATTTCTCACTGACAGTGGTGATGATATCGGAAAACAGGATTCCGCCCTTCATGAAGTTCATCTTTCCATAGTATTCAAGCCCTTTCATCGAATAAAGCTCTGTAGGTAATCCACTCACTCCCATATATCCCGGTGGGAAGACTCCCTGGTAAGCCAGATTGTGGATGGTGAAAACAGTACCAGTCTCGGAGAAAAAAGGATCATCCTTATACACGCTCTTCAGGTAAACCGGTACCAGGGCTGTTTGCCAATCGTTGCAATGGATAATATCAGGTTGAAAATCCAGGGTCTCACTTAGACAGAGAGCTGCACGGGCGAAGAAGATGAATCGCTCGGGATTGTCGAAATAATCCCCTTCCGGAGTTCCGTACAATCCGCTCCGGTCGAAGAACTCATCCCGTTTGATGAAATAAATCATAAGATTTCTTTTTTTCCTGGTGTAGAAAACCCTTGCCTTCAAGCTTCCTCCTCTGAAAGGAACCTCGATAGAGTCCTCCATTGGAATCAACTTAAACTCCCTTTCTACAACAGAACGATAGAGAGGCATTACCACCCTCATGTCATGTCCCAACGAAGCAAGAGCTTCGGGCAGGGATGAAGACACATCTGCCAATCCACCTGTCTTGGCAAAAGGAGTTACCTCTGATGAGGCGAAGATAATCTTCATGGAATTCATTCATGCTCTCCTTTCACGCGGCGATTATTTCTTCTCCCATTTTCTCAGCAAATACGGCTTCATCTCTTCAAAGACTCGTGCCTGTAAGCCGATGATTTCTTCTGCTTCCTTGGTTGTCATATCTCTGGTCCTGTTGATAAAAGAAGCCACACGGGCATAATATAGAGGCCTCATAATCTCCACCAGCTTGCCTCTATCCCTCTTCCACTGGTGGAAAGTGGACGCAAAGTCATAGATAATCTTTGCCCAATCTTCCACAGAGATTAAGAAGTTTTCAATCTTTCTCTTCCTGGTCAGGTTTTTCAGAACAGCAAAACTCTTAGTGTTGATGATTCTTTCCCAAAAAACGGATAAATTCTTAAAACCTTCTTTGTAATTCTCGATCATTCCCTCTAGATTCACAGAAAAAGCTTTAGGCTCTTTATCTGAGGGAGTTCCATAAGTCGGAATTGGCTCACTTCCCTTAATCTTTTTCCATTTATCAGCGTTTTCCTCCATCAACTGGAAAAGAGGATAGACAACCTGCCTGAACATCGGCCCTAGATTCTCGAGGGGATCCTTGACATCGTGGATCTTAGCTCCCAAATAAGCTTGACAGATGGATTTGTTTCCCACCAAAGCAGTTGTTGTCATCCAGATGTCTATTCCAAACTTGGCGATATCTGTCATCCAGATATCAGGCGCATAGTCAAAATAGAAGTTGATCATTCCGGTGGAAAGGCCAAAGTCCCCGCCTATAGGTTGGCGCACCTGCTTGCCATACAGGGCTCGGATCATATTATAAGCGATGTTATTGGTGATGGTTGCGTCATATTTATATCGGGAGTAAATTGGAGCCACAAAATCATGTCCATGGTTCAACACAGGATCAGCGAGAGATTTCACCCATTCCGGAGTGATGCTCCGAAGATCAGAATCAAACAGGATACAAACTTTTGCATTGAGGAAAGAGGCTGACTCGAATATCATCCGCAGGGCACTCCCCTTGCCCGGTATCCCACGATAGATGGTCACGATTTTTTCTATGAAGGGATAGACAGTCTTATCTCTGGCCACCTCTCTTGAATCATCAGTTGAGCCGCCGTCCGAGATGATGACTACAGCTCTTAGAGCAGGATAATACTTGGCCAGGCCTTCGCTCACCATATCGATCACATGGTCAATGGTTGTATCGTTATTGAAGCAAGGAATTCCCACCACCATATCCGCATGATCTATCTTTTCCAGGCGTCTGTTCGCCCATGCTCGCAAGGCGGTATGAAATTTCATATTTCCTCCTTTCTGCACTGTTCAATACATAGAATTCACTTTATGCATGGTGCAATATGAGGGAAATGAAGAGACAACATTAACTGAAGCTAGCTGATTGGTTCCTCACATATTGTTTATCCAAAGTGGAATTCTTCTCTCCCGTAAACATTCAATCCTTTCATCGATATTCTTATTTATTTTAATCTGAAATTCAACTCATTGCAAAATTTCCTCTCTTAATGTAAGCATCCTTATTTCCATGAAAAGGGTGAGGGAACAGCATCCTGATATCCCCTGCGAGGGGGGATGGGAACCTGAAATTTTAAATAAATTAATGAAGACTGAAGAACTCTACATCCAGATAACTCACCTTTAAGAGAAGGAGGACAAAAACAGGATAAGAACGAAAATTGAGAATACTATGGATAAATTGCCCGAAGAGAAAAATCTAAAATATGAAAAGATTGAAAAATCTCCTAGAGGAGAAGTATTATTACTGTTTAAGCTCATTTTTCCTGTGCAAATCGTTATGCTGGCCACAAAAAGATTATTTAATCCTATAAAATTTATATCCGTTCATAAAGGAGAAGGCTGGGATGAATATTGAGGCTATTTTCGGATCAGAAGTTTTTAAATGGGGCATCATACCACTTCTCATTTTTTTGGCTCGAGTCTTGGATGTGAGTCTCGGGACGATGCGAATCGTATTTGTCTCGAGAGGATTAAAATACCTAGCTCCAGTGGTGGGATTTTTTGAGGTCATCATCTGGCTACTGGCTATTCGAGCCATCATGCAAAATTTGAATAATGTTGTTTGCTATATCGCCTATGGAGCTGGATTTGCCGTGGGAACTTTTGTGGGGCTTTATATCGAAAAAAGGTTGGCCATAGGAAATTCACTCATCCGCATAATCACCCAGAAAGATTCAACGGAATTGATTAATCATCTAAGATCTAAAGGGTATGGAGTGACAACCATGGAGGCCAACGGCGTTAAGGGTAAAGTGCATGTGATCTACATCATTATTAAGCGCAGCGATTTTCAAAATGTTACTGAAATCATCAGACAATTCAATCCTCGGGCATTCTACACCGTAGAAGACGTCAGCGTGGTCATTAAAGGAGTATTCCCTCTAAGGAAACCTTCTCTCCCTGTTTCCCCCCACCTAGGGCCTTTCCATTTCTGGAGGAAAGGAAAGTAGTTTTATAAATATGCCACAATACAGATGAGAAGGGCTACAGGGGAAGCAATTAATCAGGAATATCAAAACCCAGGCCCGGTTTATTGGTGGGAAAAAGAGTTCCATGGCGGAGGATGACCGCACCGCTGCAGGGGTCATCTACAAGATCAAGATGACCATCAAGATCCGCATAGAGCACATTAGGCCTGGCCAGAGCAAAATGAAGACCAGCAGCAATACTCAATGCTGATTCATCCATACAGCCGACCATAATCTCAAGCCCTGCTGAACGGGCTACCGCGTTGATTTGAAGGGCTACCGAGATTCCCCCAACTTTCATCAATTTTACGTTGACCATGTCAGCCAAATCACGCCGGGCAATCCGGAAGGCATCCCTTAAGGTCATCAAGCTTTCATCGGCCATAACAGGAATTTGCACGCTGCTCGATACCCGTCCGAGAAGATCTGGCTGGCCCTTTGGAGTGGGCTGCTCGATCAGTTCCAGATGGGCACTGCGTATCTCCTTAACAAACCTCAAAGCTTCCTCCACACTAAATCCTTGGTTTGCATCAAAGCGCAATTCAACCTCAGAACCTACAGCTTCCCTGACTTTAAGAATCCGGGTTATGTCAGACTCAACGTCTTTTCCTCCTTTAATCTTTATGGATTTGAATCCTTTTGCCAGACATTCCCGGGCTCGGGCAACAGTCTCCTCTTCGGGAAGTATTCCGATGGTCACACTTGTCCTGATACGATCCCTGAATCCTCCCAGAACTTTCCACAGCGGGAGGCCACAGACTTTGCCTAAGATATCGTGAAGAGCCATATCCACCGCAGCCATTGCAGACGGCTGAGATTGGAGTGATGGCGTAAGGCGTTCGAGAAGCATCGCAGAACGCAATGGATCTGATCCTTTTACAAAAGGAGCGATGACCTCCTCTGCAGCCTTTAAAACGCCCTCGGCTGTCTCACTGGTTATCTGCAAATCAGGAGCAGCACATCCGAAGCCAACAATCCCCCGGTCCGTCTCCATCCGCAGGAATACATTAGTTGTCTTCTCGATGGTTTCATAAGCTATGGTATAGGGTTCCCTCAACTCCATGGAAACAGGCCAGGCCTCGATTTTGGTGATCTTCATCTTTGTCCTTTCAAAAGCGCTTATGGAAGATTTCATCCAGGCTCATCTTTTTTAAATCTTCAACAAACTTCACCAGATGTTCGATCATCAAAGACCAGATTTTCTCTCCCTTCTGAGCAGAAGCCTTGGTTGGATCTCCGAGAACGCCCGAGGGCGATATCTTGGCAACCCGCGCATACCACTCCACACTCCTCTTGGAACTGAAATCAAGGTAGCGGCTTGAGAATCGAGGGATATATTTTTTAATTTTTATCTTTCTGACAACAGAAGGACGTACAGCAAGTGTGGTACTCGTTTCCATCTCACCTGCGTGCACATCATTGATGGTCTCAATAATTTCCAGGACATCTTTCTCGCTCGTTTCCCCGGTCTCCACACAAGTGAAGATGTGCGCATCACGATTGATCATCTGAGAAGCAAACTGGAGGGCAGGGATATTTCCACCGTGAGCATTGATGACAACCAATTTAGTGATACCGTGATGAGCTGCGCTCATTCCGATATCATAAACAAGTTGAGAGAGTGTTTTTGGTTTGATACTTAAAGTCCCGCTGAAATCCAAATGATGATAGGAAACACCGTAGGGTATGAGAGGAAGGACAATGGGTTTAGGATCGCTACAAGCAGCTGCAACTTGCTTTGCAAGGTAAAAAGCATCGAAGGCATCTGTGTCCAAGGGCAAATGCGGCCCATGCTGCTCTATAGAACCAACGGGCAAAAGAGCCAAATCCACTTCCTTGAAGCGGATTTGCGCTTCCGGCCAGGTGAGTTCTTCCAGCAAATATTCTCTTCCCTTCTGTTCTGATACATAATTCTTCAATTTTGCCTTCTCCTCAAATTTATAGCCAGGCATTTCGAAAGGATAAGGAGTCACCAGAGCAGGATCTTCCAGAGGTTGGTAATCGATCCACATTCGCCCCTGACGTTTTACAGCGCCCTCAGAATGCTCCAAGAATATTTTAAGCAGAGGCTGGCGAAGATCCACGGGGATGCTGTCTAGAGGAGATTTTTCTGGATCGAAACGTATCTTCATAACCTCTGTCTGCCTGGGAACTTTCTTCCCTTTCGCCGGTCCGGGGATCAGGCCTTTCTGCGCTAAGAGAAACATCAAATGCTCGGCTCCATCCTTCTCCTGATGCACGCCTCTCTCGGCAAGGGACTTCAGACAATTCTTGATTTGGGTCTCTGTGTATCCGCAGTTTGAGGGATCAGCACCTATGGCTTCGAGCATTCCCACAATCCGGCGGCATTTCTCACACTTTCCACAGGGATATACCCGGCTTCCGGAAACGTGAGTGGCATGGCAGGAGACCTGTTGTCGCTGGAGATGAGGATACCTCTCGATCAGAATCTTTTCGATGAGCATTTCTGAGAGAGGCCTCAGGATAGAAAACTGCTGAATATTCCATTTCTTATGGAGGTAATAACGGGTAAGTACGTTATCAAAATAGCGGCTCTGATCATAGAGCCCATCGTAATGGGTGATTCCCTGATGAACGAGCCTGCTGGTTGTGTCGAATTCATCTCCGATGACCAGGCGTCCTATGTTCCTCTTCCTGAGGATAGGCAGAGCTCCAAAAAGAAAAACAGCCACTGTCCAGAGACGGATGGGATATTCGTCCGAGCGTATGCTGAAAAAGTCTTGCCGCACAAAGGGGAAGTGTCTCAACATCCAGGCAAACAGCCTGTCGGCATTGATCCAGACCTTCGCTGTCTGGGGATAATGGGAGGAGAGATAGCGGTATCCATTCAGAGCCGTGAACCAGTGCCTGCCTGACTCATTGATAAAAATAGGATGCACCTTATCCTTGATTTCCCTGAGCAAGCCAAAACTGAGAAGACTGTCCTTTCCTCCACTGGAGAGAACTGCATGGAGGGAGTGGTCACTCTTCCAAGAAGGGGAGGATGACAGGACTTTTTCATCCGGAAAGATTCGGTCTGAATCTTTAAAAACAACTCTCGCCCGAAGGTAACTATCACGTTTGATCGAAGAGAGGTGCGATGCATCTCCCAGAAGAAAAGGATTATGTTCAATAAACTTCTTGACAAAAATTTCCCGGGCTGTGTTCTCCATCATATCCTTGATGAATTTCTGATCCACCTTATCAAAATGCCCGATGAAGACCATCTCGCGGCAGAACAGACCATAGTTAATGGCCACTTGAGCGGTAATCATGTCAGCTAAGTTAACAGATTGCGGCGCATCAGGATTAAAAACATCTTCTTGATAGCGGTAAACAAGGTCGAACGAGGAGACTTTTCCATCCTGGATAACCCTATAAGGAGAGACAATCCTTTTCTTTTCCACTTTAACCGGACCTATTTCCATCCTGTCTATGACATCCAGGATATCAAGAGGATCCCGTGTTTTCTTCATGGTATTCCTCCAGAGGTTTTTGCTTAAATCGGGACCGCCATTTTCTTCATAATGGTTATAATTTCTTTTATCTCTGTCTTTTATATTGCAGGAGAAGAGGGACCAATCTTGCCGCTCCTTCCAAGAGCACATCAACGGTCGGAAGGCGGGTTTCCCTGGTGATAGCATCACAAACAGCTGGAATCTCTTCCTTGGAAATGCATTCGTGGTTTACGGTCACAGCGGCCACAGGCTTTCCCGAGATAATCTCGATTGCCTTTATCTGAATAGGCAAAGGTTGGACAGGATATCCAGGAAATCCATCGTATTCCTTTCGGGCAGGAGCATGCTGAAGAACGACCGCATCTGGCCGGCCAGCGGCCAGAATCTCGAAGCCCCCTGGATAAGCAGGATTCATCAGGCTTCCCTGGCCTTCGATGATCACAGCATCTGGATTTTCTTCTTTCCAGGCTGCCCACACCGCATGTTCGATCTCTCCAGAGACGAAATCATTGATCAGAGAATCCAGCATGATGCAGTATTTGGCTCCCTGCATCCATGAAGTCTGCCCAGTCCCGACGATCTCTGCTCTATAGCCCGCTTCCCGAAAGGCATCCACAATAAGCCAGGCAGTAGTCCTCTTCCCAACAGCCGAGTCAGTACCCAGTACAGCAACTTTTAGGGAGGTTACCTGCTCGATTTTTCCGCTGAAGAAATGAAGGTCTTTTCGTGGAGGAGTCTTTCGTACGTCTCTAATCCTCACCTTTTTTTCTTCAGCCAGACATACAATCTCTTCGTCCTCGCTGAGAAAATCGTGAAGGCCCGAGTCCACATGAAGGCCTGCCTTTATTGCTTCTATGACAGCCAGACGGTCATCGGAACCGAGTCGTCCTCCGTCTGGAGCAAGGCCTATAACAAAATGGGAAACAGTTTTCCCAGCCTGACAGCTGACCTTTAAAGCCGCATTAAGATCTGAAACAACAGGGATGCCTTTAGGTTTTCCATCCAGAATCTGGCCTGCATCATCCGCGATGTGCTTCGAATCAATGATGGAGAGAACCTGGTAGCGTTTTGTCCTCCGGACTAAGCCGTGAGCTGTCTTACCGTTAGGAGTTCCGAATGCTCCTTCACAATAGACTATGGCATTCCCATCAGGAAAAACATCCATTACTTTCTGCCTGTCAGTATGACCACAAACCGGTCATTGGAAAACTTCTCTTTACGGTGCCAATCCAGAAGAGCAATCAACGCTGCTGTAGAAGCTGGAAGAACATTCAGTCCTTCGCGTTCACGAATCAATCTGGAAAAATAGAGCATATTCTTGTCACTGGTATAGGAAGCCCAACCCGCTGTCTGTCTGATGGCTTGGAGAGCATAATCGCCATCAATAGACTGCCAGTTGATCAGAGGCTCATTGACAGCTGTTTCTTTGATCTGATCGGGACTGAGATCATCACATCTAGGGCTGTTTTTCAGGAAGGCATGGATGATGGGATTCTTCCTATAGGAAGAGCCGGCGATCATCCGAGGTATCTTGGAAGTCTTTCCCCGGCGGTAAAGACTCAAAAATCCTTTATAAATCCCTGCCAGCGTGGTTCCATTAGAGACTGAAACAGCCACAAAGCCTGGAGCATCTCTCAATTCATCGTAAATCTCATAAGCGATCTCACCATAGGCCTTCAACTGAAGAGCCGTATTTGCACCCCCCGGATTGGCATCATAAAGTTCTTCCTTTTCCGAGCGCTCCCGGGAGGCTTCAACCGCTGCTTCATAATCTCCTGGCACATGAATGATCTCTGCCCCGTAATTAATCATCTCTTGAGCTCTCTTTGTGTGGTAGGCTTCTGGAATGTAGATAATACATCTCAAACCTGCCAAGGAAGCAGCCAAAGCTGTGGCCACCCCATAATTTCCGCAGGTGGCCATAGTGATGGAATCAAAACCTCGTCGCATGGCATCTAATGCCTGGGCAAATGCGATACGGTCCTTCTGAGTTCCAGTGGGATTGCCCCCTTCAAACTTCAAATAAATCTGGCGAAAGCCAACCTCCCGCTCGATGTTACGGGCCCGGGAAAAAGAGGTATCCCCTATTTCTGAATCGATGATATCCTCGTATGCTTCAAGGCGATCTTCCAGAATTGCGTTTTTATCAACGGCGATCTTTTTCTGGGTTTCCAGCTCAGGAGCAATGATGGTAACCTGGGAACTGGCTTCATCCAATGGAAAAAAACCTAAGCCTTTCAATGCATCAGCATGATTTTCTGGCTTTAGCTTGTTATCTTGATTGGATAAATCCTGACCAAAGGAGGGAGTTGCGGCCTTACTCTTTTTGTCTGACTCGGATTTCTCCTCTTTATCGTTCATCTTTTTTCTATCTCTTTTGCACTTATAGCATAGGACTTATATGGAGTCAATATAGCCAAGATATATAGCTCAGAGATTACCAGAGACAGTCAAATTTCCACGAAAGCTTCTCCATTTCCATGATGAGTTAAGACATTTTATCAAGTTAGATAGAGAGGCGACTGTTCCTGTCCATCCGAAGCCCATGGTGGTGGGTGGGAGGGTCTTGGCGAGGATGGATAGGAACTGGCGCTGCGACTGAATATATCCTTCATCATGATGGAAATAGAGAGGCTCTCAATTTCCATTTGTCAAGGGCAAGAATTTCCTTTATACTCTAAACAGGATTTAGGAAGAATGAAAAAAATCCTGATTGTCGATGATGACAGAGTCACTCTGACCATGCTCCAGATGCTGTTTACTAGAGCCCGGCATCAGGTCCTCACAGCCCAAGATGGAGCTGAAGGTCTGGAGCTCGCACAAAAGGAGAAGCCAGATATTGTGATCACTGATATGCTGATACCCAAAATGGATGGCCTAGAGCTCTGCAAGAAAATAAAAGAAATGCCGGAGCTTCAACAAACTAAAGTGATAATAATGACCGCTGTCTACAAAGGCATACCCTTTAAGCATGAGGCCAGGGAATGTGGAGCTTCGGATTTTCTCGAAAAACCCATCGATACCAAGAATCTTATTGACCGCGTCAACGTCCTTATTGGAGCTGGACAAGACGCTAAAAAAGAAGAGACAGAGAAAAGCTCTGACTAAAAAAATGAAACTGGAAACACTTTACAAGAAAGCCGTAGCCATCGGAATCGAAAACGACCTGAGAGGAAAAAACACGATAAAAAATATTCTCAAGGAAGAAAAAGAGACTTACAAAAATCTGAAAGAGGAAGAAAAGGAATTTTATGATAAAGAAAGGCTTTCCAATCCCTTTTCCGATACAAGAATCTTGAATGGCGACTCGAATATCGATGTAAAGAAGGTGATCGTGGGTATCGATATGGGGATAGGAGAGATTCTCCTGACCTATCTCCTCAACAAGAGTCTGAATCAAAAAATCGATTTAGTCATCTCCCATCATCCTGAAGGCTACGCCCTAGCCAGGCTTTATGATGTGATGAGGCTCCAGGCTGATCTGCTGGCTGACTACGGGATCACCATCAGCGTAGCCGAGCAACTGATGGAAAAGCGGATCAGTGAAATAGAAAGACGGCTGATGCCTGTCAACCATAACCGGGCTGTGGATGCTGCCAGGGTTATGGGTATTCCCATGCTGTGTATCCATACTGCTTCGGACAACTGTGTGACAAATTACCTTAAAAAAACATTCGAGAAGAAAAAGCCATATAAGTTGAAGGATTTAATGAAAATCCTGAAGCAAACCCCCGAATACAAGAAACTGGCCAAACTTCAGGTTCCTCCCAAAATCGTCAGCGGCTCTGAAGAAAGTAAATGCGGGAAAATTTATGTCGATATGACAGGCGGCACTGAAGGTTCGAAAGAGATCTTTGAAAAGTATGCCTCCAGCGGCATCAGTACCCTTGTTTGTATGCATTTGAGCGAGGAGCACTTGGAAAATGCAAAAAAGGCCAAACTGAATGTGGTAATCGCCGGACATATTGCCAGCGATATTCTGGGATTGAATCTTCTCTTTGATGAGCTGGAAAAGGAAGAAAGGCTTGAGTTTGTCTGTATCTCGGGATTCGAGCGGATCCGGAGAAAAAAATAGAATAGTCTCAAAGTATTTGTTAGGAAGCGGAGCCTTCTGATCTGGGTGGAGGAGCTTTCCAGGTAAAGATCAGACCCACCAGAAAAAAGATAATTCCAGCGAAAAGATACATATTTCTGTATCCATAAAGGTCGGATATCCACCCAAAAAATATCGATCCCAATCCCATCCCCATATCGAAAAAAGTTAAATAAAGGCTGATGGCCAACCCTTTATTCTCTTTTCCCAGGATGTCAATGATATAAGTGCTGAGAGCTGGAAAAATCAGCCCCTGCCCAAATCCTCCGATAAAACCCGTCAAGATGAACAGCCAGAACGTTTCTACCTGTGATATAAAGAATAAATTCAGGCTTATGATAGTAACAGCAGGAAAGATGACTTTCTTTCGTCCATATTTGTCCGATAAATCTCCGATTCCCAGACGCGTTAAAATGGCAGCAACAGAAAAGGCGACAAAAAAGGGCCCTACCCTCTCCAGTGGAATTGACTTTCCAAAGAGGGCGATAAAATAGACTACTGCTCCCCTCACAGCACCATGAAACACAGGCAGAAAGGATATCAAGAGGATAACCAAAAAAGAGACTCCTCTCAGGGACAGTGGTTTATGGAAATGTCGGTTGTTGTCGGGCCGGATTACTTCCATGGTGAAGAGAACGCACAGAAAAGAAACAAGCAGCAAGATCACGCTGGTGTTAAAAAGGCCGCCGAAGCCAAATTGATGAACAACTTCTTCAGCCAGCAGAGGGCCCAGGGCGCTGGAGAGGAGGCCCGCTATGCCGATTATTCCCATGGAATGAGCAAGCCTCTCCACTGGAGCTAAATCAGAGCAGATGGTCAGGGTAGCGGTCATGCTTATTCCCCAACCGATACCTGTCAGGGCCCTCAAAAACACAGGCAAAAAACCTGCATCACTCACAAGGTGGAAGCAAGGGACCAAAAGAACTAGAAAGCCGATTCCCAGAAGAGAAATTTTCTTCCTGCCTCTTACATCCACCAGCCTGCCTATGATAGGACGGAAAAAAATGGCCATGATGCTGTGGATGCCCATGATCAGCCCGATTCGGCTCCTGGGTGCATTGAACTGTTTGAAGAAAAGGGGATAAATAAAGAAAAGAGAGATGCTCATGAACAGGAAAAAATAACCGAAAAGAGCAATAATAAAGTGTCTGTTCCAGATCGTCCTGATGCTCTCTTTTTCTTCCATCTTCTTCTCAATACATGGTCTTATCCGTCTTCAACTAACCAAGCACTCTTCAAAAAGCACTTATGGTAAAAATGAGCCTTACAAGAGAGGTGCTGGCTGTCTTGGGTATGGGGAAAATAAGCAAAAAGGGGATAATGAAGGAGGGTTATTAAAACCTTGTCCAGCCAGCGCAACAAGGTTTGTATTCATTATACCAGACCAACGAAAAAAATCAACTTTTTTTTCAGCAGAGTAAGGATCATTTTTCTGCGATGGCGATGTTTTTATCAAAAATGATTCTCTCAGCAAAAACGATTCAAAGATTTTTTATAAGAGCGAAGTTGCCTGTTTTGGCAGCTTCAAGGATCGGCCCCATGTAATCGTCAACCATCTCGCCAGCCAAAGGAACGGGCATGTTCTTCAGTTTCATCTCCAGTTGAGGATTTTTGGCAGCTTCGAGAGCTCTCTGAATGTGAGTCTCTTTGAATCCCTGGATCTCATTCAATGTTGAAGGGAAGCCTACTCTATCTGCTAATTTCATCATTCCCTCTGCTACAGCTTCGGCCAAATCTCTTCCTTTAAAATGTAAAGCTGTGGAGGACACCAGGCTATACTTTACATAAATTCTGATTAGAGCCTGAAGCTGTCTTTGGATGGCTGGAGCGAAGAAGAGGGTGTAATAAGGCATCATGATCGCACATGCTCGGCCATGGCTCAAGATATCCACCAATGAAAAGCTGGTCAGGTGCGGCCCGCTGGTTCCTCCCAGCATGATGGCATAGCCTCCCAGATCTGTCCCCAACCCAAGCGCTTCCCTGTTCTGCATGTCTTGGTTATCGCTGAGGGCCCTTTCCAGATAGGCGATGATAAGCTCTATTCCTGTCTCGCTCACCTCTTGAATCTTATCAAACATCTCATCCGAAGCTCCGTAAAAAACCTCCAGGCAATGAGCTATACCGTCAAAAGCCCCATCCAGAGTGAGGTCAGGAGGCATAGTCCTTGTGAGCCGGTAATCGAAAAGCGCTTTGGGGGGAATAATTGCCTCGTCGACGATCAGCTTTTTCTGGGCTCTCTTGAAATCGGTGATATTGGAATATTTGGTAATATGAGCAGATGAACTTGAAGATGTCTGAACTGCGATGAGAGGAAGAAGCTTTTTACCTGTGCTTGCCATCTTGTCAGTCACCTTCCCTACACCAAAGTATTCCTCCACATCCCCTCCCAGGATAGCAAGGACCACAGCGGCCTTAGCTGCATCAATGCCAGAGCCTCCAGCCACAACTACCACACTGTCGGGGTTTGCCTTCTTCATATCCCCGACCAGTTTCGAGACATCTTCCCGGGGAGCGTTTGGCCTTGCACTGCGGACAGGCCCGATAACTTCCAGGCTTTCCTCCTCTAAAGAATGGATGAGGCGAGTGAAATCCTCTTCACTGCGGTTCCCTAGGTTAGTAATCAACAGAGTCTTTCTACCAAAGGGGACGGCCAGCTCCCCAGCTCTTTCCAAGCAATCGATGCCAAAAATATAATTTTCACCTTTGAATTCCTTCAACAAGCTGCGAGCTTTCTCTTTGAGTTCTCTCATTAAATTGAATCCCTCTTTCTACTTGTTATCCTCTTGTTTTATGCGTAACAACCACACCTCTCTTTTCCAACTCTTCTATAAAGGGCTTATACAGTAAGCCCTGAAAGACCTGCTCGGGAAAGAGGCTTCCTCTTTTCTTAATCTTCCCTGAGACAATCATCTGAGCAGCTATAGAGGCAGGAAAACAGGTTGTCTTGGCCATAGAGGTATAGTCTTTCTCATCGTCAAAATAATCAATTATCTCAAAAACGTGAGTCTTTGGCCTCCCGGACTTCTCCCCCTTGACAATCACCCTCATCAGCGTAGCATCTTTTTCCCTTCCTAGTTTCATCCGGGAATCCAGAAGTACCTCGAGAATCTCTCTTGGAATGACCATTCGATCACGGACGCGGACAGGCCGTTTGGAGAAAAGCCCACAGGAAATTAAGGTTCTCACCTGCTCGGTATGGCCTTTATGCCGAATTGTCTTTTCCCAGAGTTCATCCTGGATTTTTCCTCTCATGGTGTGGAGGAGAGAATTCAGGCCATCTGTGTAGAAGCATTCCATTTCTTCAAACGGCGGGCTGAAAGATATCAGCTCCTTTCCAGAAAGCGGAGGGACATCTTTCACCTTCCCACCCTTTAATATGGTCACTTTTCTCTCGTAAAAATTAAGGAGACTGTCCACAGCGTAAACGATCCTGTACTTCAGCGGCTGTCTGGGATGGACTGGATTTCCTCCCACATAGATGAGCGCTTTCTGAGTCTTATCCAGCAGGTGAACAGCCCTCCCCACACAGATATTGGTGATGCCGGGAGAGACCCCTACTCCTGAGAGGAGAGTGATTCTCTTTTTCCTGGCCTCAACATCGTATTCTAACCGATGAAGCGGTAATTCTCCTGCCAGGTCCACAAAATGAACCCCAGCACGCACAGCTGCTTCAAGTGCCGGGATGCTGTGCCTGTGGAGAAGAGCTGAAAGGGCTATATCTTTATTACAGTAAATCTCCTGTCTTCTGTTTTCATTCTCCATATTCATCTGGACAGGCACCAGTCTTCTGTTATCTACAAAGTCCTGCGCTTTCTTGAGCTGTTTTTTATCGATATCGACCAGGGTCACCCTGTTTTTGGCATCGGATGTGATGAGATCCCTGGCAAGTACAATCCCCATCTTCCCTGCTCCCAATACCAGATAATGAGCCATTATTTCTCCTTTAAAAGATCTGGCCGGTGATCATGCGATTCCCAGCTTGTATTTTAAGGCGTTCAGCGTATTCCTCATGAGCATGGTTATGGTCATAGGCCCCACTCCGCCAGGAACAGGAGTGATCCATCCTGCGATCTCCTGAGCGGCTTCAAAGTCGACATCGCCTTTGAGCAAAGCTATTCTCTTTCCCGTCTTCTTGCTGACCTTCCATCCCACCCGGTTGACTCCTACATCGATGACACAGGCTCCTGGCTTGATCCATTCGGGCTTGACCAAACCAGGGACTCCGGCTGCCACGATCAAAATATCTGCCCTTTTGCAGTGGAAAGCCAGGTCTTTAGTCCTGGTATGAGCCACTGTTACTGTCGCGTTGGCCCTCGGCTCTTTCTGCATCATCATGATGGCGATCGGTTTACCCACGATGTTGGACCGGCCGACAACCACTACTTCAGCCCCGTTGGTTTCAACGCCAGCACGGAGGATTAATTCCTGAATTGCTGCAGGAGTGGGTGGACGAAATTTGACCGCTGAACCGCCGATCACCAGACGGCCCATATTCACAGGGTGAAACCCGTCCACGTCCTTGTCAGGATCGATGGCATTGATGACTTTTTTCTCGTCGATGTGTTTGGGGAGAGGCAACTGAACCAGAATACCATGGATCGAGCGATCCTTATTATAGCGATCGATCAACGCCAGAAGCTCCTCTTCTGAAATGCTCTCCGGCTTATTTTCCTGGATTTCTTTAAAGCCGAGACTATTAGCTGTTTTGATTTTGCCCGTTACATAAGAGACTGAGGCAGGATCTTCTCCTACTAAAATGGTCACCAACCCAGGAACGACACCATCCCCCTCTCTAATTTTCTCCACTTCGGCTTTTATCTCTGCCAGGATTTCTTCCCGAATCTCCTTGCCTTTGATCAGTTTGGCCGTCATTTCTCTTCTCCTTTCTCCAAAAGGCCTTAGCTATCCATAAAAACTATTATCCTAACCGCAAACACACAGAGTGTGGATACCATAATTGACCTCTGATTTCAAATATTTTCGCACTAGGCAAGAGGAAATCACTGGATCTCCTCCCACTTCATTAATAAATAAAAGGGAGGATGAGATAAATGATGGAAGTGATAAAAGCCACCACCAACGCATAAGGCAGTTGAGTTCTGACATGATCCATATGATCACAGGCACTTCCCAATGAAGAAAGAACGGTTGTATCGGAAAGAGGAGAGCAATGATCTCCGAAGACTCCTCCTCCGGCTACAGCAGCAACAGTTGCCAGAACAAGGGAGGTAACCTGCCCTTGGCTGAATTCAAAAGCCATGGGCACAGCGATGGGAATGACTATGGCATAAGTTCCCCAGGAAGTCCCGGTAGCGAAGCTGATAAAGGCGCTAACCAGAAAAATCAGTACAGGAAGAAGGCCGGGGATGAACCATCCTCTGGTGACATCGACAATGTAGCGCGCTGTTCCCATCTCCTGACTGACCATGTTTATCGAATAGGCAAAAGCCAGGATCATAACCGCCGGCATAACTCCTTTTATTCCCGCCAGGACAGTCCTCATCAAATCACGAAGCCTATCCACACCCTGGAAAAACATGAAAGCCCCGAGTACAACAGTAGCCAGCATGAAGCTGTCCAGAACCCTTGCCTCTCCGATGGCAATGAACGTTCCAAGGTTGACAACGATCACGATGAAAACCGGTGTGAAGAAATTCATCCAGATGTTGGGACGCCCCTTTTCAGATACAGAAAGGCTGGTCAATTCTGAGCTCATCATGGGAATCGACCCGGGACGGAGCACTTCCCCATTTTTAACAGCACGTTTTTCAGCGGCTTTCATAGGGCCGAATTCAGGAATAACCCTCCAAGCAATCAAGGCTACCATCAGGATAGACAAGATGGAGTAGGAATTGAAAGGAATAGCCTTGATAAACACTGCCATTGCCTCTTTCTTACCCACAATAGGGCCGATTCCAATCATCAAGCCGCAAATATAGACAGCCCAGCCTGTAATGGGTGCCAACACACTCACCGGAGCAGATGTAGAGTCACAAATATAAGCCAATTTCTCCCTTGATATCCTGGCCTTGTCGGTCAGTTTGCGCATGACCGGTCCGACAAATAGAGGACTGAAATAGTCACTGAAGAAAATGAACATCCCCAGCCCCCATCCCAGAAACTGAGTTTGTGAGCGCGACCTAGTCAGGTTTCTGACCCGGCGAGAGAACATATCCACGGCTCCGCAGCGCTGATAGAACGCGACCAAGATTCCGATACATATCTCAATCAGGCAGACCCACATGAAATCGCGGCTTCCTAGGGTTCTAACCAGAAGCCCGGGAAATCCGGTCAATCCCTGACCCATCAGGAGCACCCCGACCAAACAAGCCACGGCAAGACTGAAAATGGGCTCGCGGGTCAAGAATGCAAGGAGGACAGCCAGCAAAGGAGGGATTAAAGCCAGCCACCCATAATCCATGGAAGCCTTTCTGGGAAAAGTTTAGAACATATCTTATCGGCCTTTAATCTATAAAGCAAAAAAAAAATTAAGATATCCGATAAAGAGGATTGATTTTGAGAAAAGAGCGCAGTTCTTCTCTAGACTGAGAAGGAAATTGAATATGAAAATTGCCTTGATAGTGGGACTAAAAAAAAGGTATGATGAGGCGCGAATCTATAGCTTTGAAAAACAGGGGTAATTAAAATGGAAAAAAATTTAAGGATAATTAAGTTCCTTATGTGGATTGGCATTGTTTTATTCTTCCTTTGGTTTTTAATCTTCTCTTTTGCTCCCAAAAGTATTCTCACTGCTCTTGATTTCATCGAAATTGAAGGATACTTTCTCAGAATGTTTGGAATCTTACCATTAGCGTGGGCTATTTTATTTCTTTTTGCCTTAAAGGATATAGAAAAAAATGTTGCAATAATCAGATGTGCAATTATTACGGCGGATTTGATAGTAGCCGCTAACGTGATTTACAATTTCGCTATCGAGAAGATACCAAGTTGGTTCCTTTGGACAAGTATAGTTGTTCTCTTTGTTTATACAACCTTACTTTTTATATTTAAGCCAAAGGTTGTACAGTAGCTGCCTTTAAATTTGTATATTAAATTGCCTCTCGGATAGGAGTCGAACCCGCAGCCTAGTGGTTAACAATCAAATTCTCAGCCGTCATATCACTTAAAGGAAGCTGTGGTTAGCGTCCTTCCAAGAGAGAAAGATGTTTTTTCAAGTGATATATTGATGGAAATCAGGTCAACCGTCCCCATCGTCTTTCCAATATATCCTTTTGGGATATTTCAACGAGTTCATTAATTACATCTTTCTCTAACAATTCATTCATAGAAAGCTTTTTAGACACCATAATTTGATGTCTGAAGCCATTTACAGGGTAATTAAGGAAATTGATGTGTTACTCAAAGCATCTGCTTGTTATTTTTTTCTTCTTGTGGTTCTGGAGGTTGGGGTGGAGTGAGTGTAAAGCCGAGCTGTAACATCATATCCAACACATTGTAAACAACGAGTTCCTCGACTATCTTCCCATTTTGCACCCGGTCAATACCGAGCCCAATAATATGAACCTCTTTGCCTGTGGGCGGCAATACACCAGTAGGCATATTTATAGGGCCTGTGTTTGTACCAGTGAGAGTGAAACGCGCAACAATCCTATCACCCTTAACAATTACATCATCAAATATCATGTGTAAATCAGGATATGCAGTGCGAGCGAATGTAACCCATCTCTTTATACCTTCAAGACCTACAATGTCATCAGGAAAAGTGCTGGTGTGAGCAACAATCTCTGGAGCAAAAACATCCTCGACCAGAGCCAAGTCTCCATTATTCCAAATTTCCAAAGCACTGTCTAAAAGGGCTTGCGCTTCTTCTTCAGTGATTCCTTCTTCAATGGCCTCTTCAGTCGGCTGTTGGCAACTAAAATTCAGACAAAGAAGCAAGACTAGAGGAATGATCGTGATGAATTGAATGATTGATTTTTTCATCTTTCCCTCCTTAAAATTTTTACATTTATTTGAGCGTATAAGAAAGGTCTGGACGGTACCAGCCTGTTTTGTATTCATATTTCCTTATGGTTTCCAATACTTTCCACCACAAGTCAGGAAGATCTTTGCCCATCGCTTCATGACGTTTTTCCTCTTGATACCAAAAGTCTGCAGCGTTCTTCCCACTATGGATAAAAAAATAGAAGGGCATATCAGTCCCTATATCTCCCATGTAAAGCTTCCATCCGTAATTGATGTCTTCAAGATTTTTACTTTTGTATAGGGTAATCATATCTTTGAAAACATCTTCAAATTCTTTCTCCTTGCCTGGTTGTACATAGCATAATCCCCAGTACCTATAATTTGTTTGCTCAGAGTTTAGTCTTGATTTTTCTGGTATTAAAGATAGATCAGGCCTGTAACGAATGATACTCCATTTCATATATTCATGGGTGCCTTCTCCACTCTTTACTAATTTCTGCCAGTTTTCGTTTCCCATATTTACTACCCACTCACCTATAGCTTTAAACACACTATTCAACGACGCATAATTCTCTATAGGCCAAAAAAAATAGCAGTGAAAATCATCAGTAGTGAAGGCGTCAAATGGAAAAGGTAATCCATATTTCTCGCATAGAGCTAACGCTTCCTTCGTGTGGGATTCAAACTTTTCAATCATAGAGGGCTTTACAGCGACATCTTCGACAAAAAAGAGTTGAGCTTTCTGTTTCTCTGCTTGAGCTATTGCTGTTAAACCACAGAAAACAAGCACAAGGCCCGTCATTAAAATGACTGAAGCTTTATCACTCATAAATCCCTCCTCTTTATAGTTCACGGATAGGGGGAAGAATTATGCCTTTTGATTTAATTAGAAATCCTTCCCGCCTTGCTGGATCCATTTTGTCCCCCGGCGGTGACTTTTAGTCTTATATCATAAAGGGGGTTTTGCTTCAAATAAGAGATAGGAAGTGTCAAGGCAAAGTGAAAACTTCCGGATCTTAGCAACGTGAAAATTTCCGGATTG
>CAYVAT010000045.1:0-22377 GCA_964449165.1 uncultured Eubacteriales bacterium
TTCCGCCACCCCGGCATTTTAGAATCAATGACTAAGTAACTCTATTATGCGCAATTTCCTTCGGACAATGTCACCATGGTGCTCTTGATGGATTGAAATTATATCACAACCCTATAATGCTAACAATTAATCCCGACTCAAATCTATTGAAAAAAGCTCAAAAAAAGAATGATTCCAATTTTAGAGTTCTATCTTGTAAAAATTTTAAATGTATGACAATATGATCATACATATTTATGAGACAAGCTGTAAAAGTTTTCAAGGCGCTTTCTGATCCAACTCGCTTACGTATTCTTATGATCCTTTTGCAGAGAGAGCTGTGCGTATGTGAACTTGTCTTCACCCTTAAAATGGAGCAGTCACGAATATCTCATCAGCTTCGGATTCTAAGAGATGCGGATTTAGTCGAGGATATCAGGGACGGAAAATGGACAAATTATAAGATCCCCAAAAAAACAAGAAAGAATCTAATAGAATTATTTGAAAAGATTTTAAAAGAGACTTTCTCTGATTCAGAGGAATTCGGAGAAGACAAAAAAAATCTGGAAATATGCCTTAAAGAAAAAATCCGAATGAAGAAATGTGTTTAAAATAGTCTTTCTTCGTTAATAGTTTTATTTCAATTCCATCCCTGAATTAATTTTTCCGGCGAATAAAGTCAAAAAAACCTGTAGAAAAACAAAAAAATAATTGACAAAAATTACTCGAAGTAATATGAATATATGTTCATATGATATAAATATCATAAGGCATTCTAAGACGGCTGAGCTCTATTAAGGAGCTTAACATTGAACGAAAAAATCGAAGCAAAATTATCGGTTCTCGACAGGTTGCTTACGCTTTGGATATTTCTGGCAATGGCCGCAGGAGTGTTTGCCGGGTATTTATTTCCTGGAATCGCGAGCTTCATCAATAAATTCCAAATGGATACGACAAACATCCCGATCGCCATCGGGCTGATCCTGATGATGTACCCACCGCTGGCCAAGGTTAAGTATGAGGAATTGGGAGATGTTTTCCGCAATGTGAAGGTTCTCTCACTTTCTCTTGTCCTCAACTGGATCATCGGGCCTATGCTGATGTTTGTTCTGGCTGTTGTATTCCTCCGTGGCCATCCAGAATATATGTACGGATTGATAATGATCGGATTAGCCCGCTGCATCGCCATGGTTATTGTCTGGAATGATTTGGCCAAAGGGGATGCGGAATACGCAGCAGGCCTTGTGGCATTCAACTCCATTTTCCAGGTTCTTTTCTATTCCGTGTATGCCTACATCTTTATCACGATAATACCGACATGGTTGGGGATAAAGGGGACTGTCGTCGATGTCTCGATGAAACAGATTGCGGAAAGTGTGTTCATCTATCTCGGCATCCCTTTCATTGCCGGAATGATCACGCGTTTCAGCCTCATCAAGATTAAAAATCGCTCCTGGTATAAGCAGAAGTTCATCCCAAAGATCAGTCCGATTACCCTGATCGCCCTGCTTTTTACCATCTTTGTGATGTTTTCCCTCAAGGGCGAATATATAGTTAAAATACCGCTGGATGTCGTGCGTATTGCTATACCCCTAGTCATCTACTTTGTCCTGATGTTTCTTGCATCTTTCTATCTGGGAAGAAAAGCCGGAGCGAACTATCCCCAGACTGCGACCCTCTCCTTCACAGCGGCCAGCAACAATTTCGAACTTGCCATTGCTGTGGCTGTTGCTGTGTTCGGTATCCATTCAGGCGAAGCTTTTGCAACTGTTATCGGCCCTCTAATAGAGGTTCCTGTGTTGATCAGCTTGGTCAATCTAGCTCTATACTTTAGAGGAAGATACTTCTTCAGCAGAGCATGACCATGATTCAAAAAAAAAGAGCATCCAGGATATTCTGGCATCGTTCTATGTTTTTTTTACAATCACAGGTTAAAGACAGCCTAGTTATGATGAAAGACCTTGAAAGGAAAAAAAATGAAGAGCAAGTATAAAAAAAAGAAAGTTTTATTTGTCTGTGCTCATAATTCGGCTCGTTCGCAAATGGCAGAGGGATTGTTGAATTCACTGCATGGTGATCAATATGAAGCGTACAGCGCAGGAATTGAGCCAACCATCGTCAATCCTCATGCGATCCAAGTCATGTCCGAACTGGGCGTAGACATCTCAAAACATCGGTCAAAAAGCGTAGAAGATTTCATAGAGAAAGAATTTGATTATGTGATCACCGTTTGTGATCATGCCAAAGAAGCATGTCCATTCTTCCCGGGCGGTAAAAAATATTTACACAAAAACTTCGAAGATCCGGTTTTATTTGAAGGGAATGAATCTGATACTTTATCTGCGTTCAGACAAATCAGAGATGAGATAAAAGCTTGGATCTCCAAAGAATTTGGCACAACCACTTGAGTTACCTCTGTGATCCGTCTTCAAATCATAAAAAAATGATTCATCACAGCTTTGGAACTATCTTTTCTATTTGGAGTTAAATTTACAGTACAGATTTGATAATATAGTTTAGCAAAATGATATTGTCAGCAGGTATGGTGATAGTCCATAAAGAAGCGGGTGAATGGAAATACCTTTTCCTCAGAGCTTACAGACTCTGGGATTTTCCCAAAGGAGAAGTCGAAGAAGGTGAAGATCCTCTGGAGACAGCAAAGAGGGAAGTCAAAGAAGAGGCTGGTATTTCAGAGCTTCGTTTCCGGTGGGATCATGTTTTCGCAGAAACAGAGCCTTACAGAGGAGGAAAGAAAATCGCCAGGTATTATATAGCTGAGGCCACTCAATCTGAAGTGACTCTATCTGTCAATCCTGAACTAGGGCGGCCCGAGCACCACGAATACTGTTGGTTGACCTATGAAGAAATAAAAAAATTATCCCCGGAGAGACTTTCACCTATCATAGAGTGGGCCCATAAGATAATATCCCAAGAATGAAAAGGAGGGATTAAAATGATAAAAATAACGAATCTCATGATTTTGGTGTTTTTCTTGGCTTTGATCCATCCCATGGTTTTTTCCCACTGTGAGCTGCCCTGCGGTATCTATAATGACGAAATGAGAATTCAAATGATCGCCGAGAATATCACCACCATCCAAAAAGCGATGAAACAAGTCCAGGAGCTATCCAAGGAGGATCCAAAAAACTTCAATCAGATCGTCCGTTGGATTGTTAACAAAGAAAAACATGCCGAAGAGATCCAGCACATCGTCAGCCAGTATTTTCTCACTCAACGGATTAAAGTCCCGGATGAAAATGACGCGGAAGCGATGGCAAGATACCAGAAGCAACTCTCCCTTTGCCACAACCTTCTTGTCTATGCCATGAAAACAAAGCAAACAACGGATCTTACCAATGTCGAAAAATTAAAATCCCTACTTCACGAATTCGAGCACGCTTATTTTGGCAAGAAAGATTAGCTAATCCTCTGATTTAATCAATCCTTCTGGAGACTGCTCCTTCGTAGCAAATTGCACTCTTTTCTGATAAAATACATTTCTCTATGCATCCTTCAAAGTATCTTCTCCATCCTCCATCAAAAGAAAAAAATTATAAAAGGCTTACCTTAAGGAATACCTTTTGGAATCTGGTTCTTTTTGTCATTCCCTTTGTTCTACTTTTCTTCACTGTTAATCATGGAGTTACTTCTCTGATCAAACAGCAGATCTACAAAAATCTTGCTAACACGGTTGAAGAGAATATAAAAACCATTAACACCTTCCTCCAGGATAGGGAAGTCGATCTAAAACCTTATGCCAAGCTCGATATCGATAACGTCCAAGAAGTGACAAAGTTCTCTCCTTTCTTCCAATCTCTTATCCAGGAGAAGAGATGGTACGACTTCCTCATTATTTCTGATTTAAACGGAGAAGTCATTCTTACTATCAATACGGATAAGAAAAGAAATGTTTCTGACAGAGAATATTTCAGAATAGCCAAGAGCGGGACTCCTTTCACATCAGGGATATTCTATTCAGACATCATGGGATCAGCTCTAATGATGGTTTCCCATCCCCTTTATAACAGGAGGAACATGATTGTCGGCGTTCTTGCAGCATCATTGAACCTCCAGAATTTTTATAACCTTCTCTATGAACTTCAGATGGGCAAAACAAGCGAGCTCTTTCTTGTCGATGAGGAAGGAACCCTTCTCTCGCCCACTAAATTGGGAGGCCGTTTGTTCAAAGATAAAGGATTCGACCAAAGGCAGAAAAATCCTCACACAGGAGAAGAAGGAGTCAAAACCCATACAGACTACAGAGGACAAAAGGTTCTCTGTGCTTACAAGAGAGCGCCTCAATTCAACTTTTATGTTGTCTCGGAAATGGACCTCAAGGAAGCTTTGCTTCCTCTGCGAAATGTTAACCGCAATATTTTGTATGTGTTTACGCCTTTCTTACTGGTTCTGATCATCATCTCCAATCTCTATTCTAGACGTATCACTTTCCTCCTGCGCAGGCTCACTAGAAATTTGGAAAGCACTCTGAATGAAGCTCAAAAAAAGAAGAAAGAAGTCGATGCCATCAATATCGAGTTGGAAGAAAAAATCAAGGAGAGCAAAAATCTCACTGAAGAACTGAAACACTCAGAGGAATATATCCGCAATTTGATAGACAGCATCTCTATTGGAGTCGTGGGCCTTGATCATACTGGCCGAATCACTCATTTCAATAAGGAAATCAAAGAGATATTTCACATTGATGAATCAAAGAAAGGCCAGAAGATTTTCTCCTTGCTGCCCTGGCTAGACAATAAGGACATAAGAGCCAGCTTTCAGAACACGCTTAAAGCCCACAAACCGCAGCGAATCGAGGAAAAATTCGTATCCCCCTCAAATGGAGAAGGATATTACTATCTCTCCTTTTTTCCTATTGAAAGAGCAGAAGGAGAAATAGCCGGAGTCACCCTGCTCATTGAGAACATTACCGAAAGGAGAAGGCTTCGAGAGCAGTTGGCTGAGTATGAAAAGCTTTCGGCGCTGAGTCAACTGGCGCTGGGTGCAGCTCATGAAATCAACAATCCCTTGTTGGGAATCTCCTCTTATCTAGAAAATCTCCAAGAAGTGACAAAAGAGAGAAAAGGCAAAGAAGAGATCGCATTCGTTCTTGAAAATGTCTATCGAATTTCTGAAACTATTCGTGGACTTCTCAACTTTGCCCGACCCATGCCTCCTCAATTCACCAAAGTCAACATCAATCAACTGATCGATGAAACGCTTTCCTTCCTCAGCCACCAGCCAATCTTCAGAAAAGCCAAGATTATAAAATCGCTCACCTCTCCCCTGCCCCAAATCACGGCTGATTTGAACCAGATCAGACAAGTCTTGATCAACATGCTGATCAACGCAGCTCAATCCATGCCTAATGGCGGAGAGCTTAAAGTACAAACGTCCAAGATTAAATTCAAGGAATGGGTAAAAATCGATATTTCCGATACCGGAGAAGGAATCTCTCCAGAAAACCAGAAAAGGATTTTTGATCCTTTCTTCACCACCAAGAAAGGTCAGGGAACCGGTCTTGGTTTGAGCATAAGTCTGAGCTACATCAAAAACCATAGTGGAGAAATAACCTTCCATAGCGAACTCAAAAAGGGAACAACTTTTTCCATATTCCTCCCTATACGACAAAAAGGGAAAATTCTCATGAGGAACGAGGAGACTATTTCATGAGCATGTATTCTCTTCTCATCGTGGACGATGAGATTTTGACCCTGAACAATCTGAAGAAAGCCCTGGAAAAAGAAGGATATGAAATCTACCTGGCCGAGTCTGGTGAGAAAGCCCTCCAGATCGCCGAGAAAGTCAAACCTCATCTGATTCTCCTGGACTTGATGCTTCCTGGAATATCCGGAATAGAAGTGTTGAAAAGGATAAAAGAGAAAGAACCGGAGACGGTTGTGATCATGATGACAGCCTATGAGATCCTGGAAAAAGCTGTGGAGGCGATGAAATTAGGCTCCTACGACTATCTCCTTAAACCATTCAAGATCAATGATCTCAGGAATATCATGCGCCGTGCCATGGAAACCCTGTCGTTGAGGATACGGATCCAGGAACACCTCCAAACCGAGAAAGGAAGATATTACTTTGGCAAAATCGTCTGCGAGAGCAGAAAAATGAATGATGCTGTGGAGATGGCCAAAAGGGTGGCGCTTTCAGAAAAGACAACTGTTCTTCTGCAAGGGGAAAGCGGAACAGGAAAGGAGCTTCTGGCCAAAGCCATCCATTATCACAGTCCTCGAGCTGAGAAGCCAATTGTTGATATCAATTGCGCCGCTATACCTGATAATCTCATGGAAAGCGAGCTTTTTGGTTATGAGCCAGGTGCCTTTACAGATGCCAAGAAAAGGAAAATTGGACTTATCGAAAAAGGAGATGAAGGCACCGTGTTCTTCGATGAAATTGCAGATATGTCTTTGAGTATCCAGGCAAAATTGCTGCGTGTTTTGGAAGAAGGAACATTTACTCGGCTGGGGGGGAACAAACAGATTAAAGTGGATATTCGTATAATTGCGGCGACCAACAAGGAGCTTATCAAAGCCACTGAGGAGGGAAAATTTAGGGATGATCTTTACTACAGACTTAACGTAGTACCCATACATATGCCTCCTTTAAGGAAAAGAAAGGAAGACATCATCCCTCTGGCCCTTTCCTTTATCCGAGAATTCAACCATGAACTTAAGCGGTTCTATAAAGGTATCTCTCACAAGGCGGCTGAAGCACTAATGGCTTATCCTTGGCCTGGAAATGTCCGAGAAATCAGAAACGTCATAGAGAGAATCATGTCTCTCTACTCAGACGAAGAGATTCAGTTTTACTACCTCCCACTGGAAATAAGAAAGCCCCAAAAGGCCCTGGATAAAGCCTTGGAAGAAGAGATTATTCCCCAGGATTCGTTCCTAACATTAGAGGAGCTAGAGAAAAAATACATCGAAAAGGTACTTGAATACACTCATAATAATAAATCACAGGCAGCAAGAATCCTCGGTATTCACCCCACCTCTCTGTTTAGAAAATTAAAATCCTTGAGATAATCCACCATCTTAACTCTACCTTCAACTGAAAAATAAGCCTGTTTTTACACTTACTTAAAAGAACACTTTGCTTCCCGTTATTTCTGAAGATATTTCTAACCATCGCAAAATGCAATATAGCAGAATGCTATACTCACCTTGTTCTTAAATTTTATTTTATTTATTTTTAACAACTTAGAAATTGGCACAGAGGCTGCAATCAGAATGGTGTCTTAATACGGAGGTTATGATATGAGCCATTCAAAATCATCCATCGCAATCAAAAAAAAGGAAGATGAAGAGCAGAAAACCTACTCTGCCGAAATCATCCCTTGGCCTGACATGGGGAGCATTCTAGCAAGGAAAAAAAAGGCCAAGAAGAAAAGAATTCATCTTAAAGAAAAATACCTTTACTACAAAGGAAAAAGAATTCCCATTCTTCAGTTTCAAAAATCCGGCTATGATAAGTTATTAAAACTCTTGGTGAAAGAGATTGAGAGGTAAGAAAAATGCAGGAGGAAGCTAAAATCAGATACATCGAACCCCTGGTCAAAGAGAAAAAAGAATATGATCCTTTCCTGGAATGCACTCTCCAGTTTGAGCGAGCGGCCAGTTATCTAGATATCGAACCCTGGATTTTCCAGCGGTTAAAACATCCTGAAAAAGAACTCATCGTCCACATGGTTATCACCATGGATAACGGACACGTAGAAAGCTTTACCGGGTTTCGAGTGCAGCATTCAACAATCAGAGGCCCTTCCAAGGGAGGAATTCGCTACAGTCCGGATGCTTCGCTGAGTGAATGCAAGGCTCTTGCCACTTGGATGACCTGGAAATGTGCGGTTGTGGATATTCCCTTTGGAGGGGCAAAGGGAGCAATCATTTGTGACCCCCTGGTTATGTCCGAGAATGAACTCAAAAAGCTAACCAAAGAATACACTCTGGCCATAAAAGATATCATCGGCCCTTACAAGGATATCCCTGCTCCAGATATGTTCACCAATTCCCAAACCATGGCCTGGATTGCAGATGCCTACAGTCAAGGACAAGGATATCTCGAACCTGCTGCAGTCACGGGAAAACCTGTATACCTTGGAGGATCCCTCGGACGAGGAAATGCTACTGGTACAGGCCTGTTTATTGTGCTTAAGGAAGTATTGAAGTACCTGAATTTTCCTCTGGAAGGGAAAAAAGTAGCTATCCTGGGTTTCGGAAATGTCGGCTCCTCTATCGCCAAGCTTATCCACAAAGCTGGATGTAAAATCATTGCCATCACTGATATTTTCGGAGGCATCTTTAGTAATAAAGGAATAGATCCTTTCAAGCTGGAAAAACAAGTTGCTCAGACGGGCTCTGTGGTTCAATTTCCTGATACAGAACCCATCGACAATGAAAGCCTTGTTGCCCTTCCCTGCGATATCCTGATCCCGGCTGCCACGGAAGGTCAAATCCATAAGGAAAACGCCGGGAATGTAAGAGCCAGAATAATTTTAGAGGGAGCCAATGGTCCGACCACGGTCGACGCCGAAGAAATTCTGAAAGAAAAGGTCCTAGTTGTTCCTGATATTCTGGCCAATGCTGGAGGTGTAACAGTCTCTTACCTGGAGTGGGTACAAGACCTGCAAAGATACTTTTTCTCAGAGGAAGAAATTTTGGAAAAGACAGAAAAAAAGATGAAGAGAGCTATCTGGGATGTTATTTCTGCCATGAAAGAGCATAAAGTATCGATGAGAGAAGCTGCTTATATTGTCGGCGTAGGCAGAGTGGCGCTCTCTCTGAGAGCACTGGGACGGGCAGCATGAATCTCACCTGTATTCTTTGATGAATTCAAAAAAGTCCACCTCGTTGGCATCCACTCCATATTTATAAACATAGCGACTGGCCATACGCGAGGCAAAAATAGCTTTGAGATAGGAAAGCGGTACACGCTTCATAATATTCTCGAATCCCACATGCTCGATAAGCGTCTGGGGACAGCAGCATTCTATAACCTTCCGAAAAAGCCCCTCATCGTTGAACATTTCAGAGGCATAGATGGCATCCTTGATCTGGTTTATTTTTTGGCTGATTAAATCAGAGAGCGTTGAGCGTGGAATATTCTTCTCTTGGTTTTCTTTCCAGATGATATCAAACTCCAACCGAGCATTTTTTCGGATAATATCGAGGATCCCCTCGATATACTGCTTTCGAAATGGCGGAATCTTTCCATCCTTGACACACATCAACTGATCATACCCTTTATCGGTCAGGGCCAGGCTGGCAAAGACTTCCATGGACGAAGATGTGACTCCTCCTTTATTGGCAGAGGCATCCTTGTAGATAATCACTCCTTTCTCCTCCAGCCTGAGTCGGGCAGCCTGGGTAAGAAACAAATTTGCGCCCTCGACGACGAACCTGAAGCGCGGCCTCCCCTTCTCGTCTATGAACTGAGTCCAGTTGTTGATGTTTATGGAGGCAGGCCTCCCTCCACAGGGAACAAAAAGATCGGCCTTGAATTTGGGATGGAGATGGAATGTGTTTCGAAATTCCAGGCCGTTTACCACCTCCTCTCCATCAGGGAGAGTGACCTTTTTTTCTTTTAGGGTAACCATAAATCCTTTTGGCGAAAGGAGGTTTTTCCGGAAAAATTCTACCGGCTTTCTCTTCTCGGCCAACCTGACAAGCTCATCCCTGTTTATACCTTTGGGATCGAAGAGAACACCTGAACCGTCGATAATAGCCAGGATCTTATCCCTGGAGATGAGGATTTCGTTGCTTCCCAGGTCTCCGTCAGGTCCTCCTGTCATCACCTTGGTGATATTTCTTTCCTTAAGATTGTGCTTTTCCAAAATCTTCAGCACATACTGATGGATAGAATTGGTTGTCATACCATAGATATCATGTGGTATTCCGCCCATCCTTGGCGGCTTCCCCGTTGAAAATGCCTTCCAGTAAGGATACTCAAGTCTCCTGGCCCTGAGAGATGCCCATTCCATTAATTCAGCCGTGCCCTCATCGGGACCTAAGAAAAGGATGACTTCCTCTCTGTAATAATCGACAACACTTTCATCCGGTAAGAGGAGGTCAAGCAAGCCGTTGATATACTTCTTGAAAGCTATCTGTCCTTGATTCTGAAAGCCCCAGCCAAGAAGAATGGTTCCTTTTGAGCCTCCCTCGGGGATATCCTTGTTTTTCATCTGCTGGGTCAAGGCTAGGTTGTAATTTTCATCAAAAATAAAATCAGAGTTGTTGAGATAATTCTGGAAGTTAGTGGAATGTACGATCCTCACTCCGCCGCGGGCTATATCCCTGAATCGGATGTGGAAACCTCTCAGTTCCATGGCAATGATCTGGAATATACCATAAGGAGTGACCGGATAATCCACCTTGTTTAGATACTCCGGAGAATACATGAAGGCGAGCGAGGTCTTTTCCCTTTTATAGAAATTGGTCCTCAGGATAACATCGACAAAAAGCAAAACAGCTTCAAAAATGTACCTCTCGATCTCAACCGTGACTTCCAGGGCAATTTCCTCTTCCAGTTTGGCCTTTTGCTTCTCGATATCATGGCTGCCCATAGAGGGATTGAATTTTCTGTCGAAGAGCTTGAATGCCTTCTTAAGATAAACATAATTATCAACTAAACTATCCCAGATTCTCATCTCATTAAAAGTATCCTTGGCCAGCTTTGTCTTGAGTGTCCTCAGAATGCCGATAAGCTCCGGGGAATCGCTTAATTCCTCTGCCAGCTTCTGGTATTCTTCGTTATATTCTGTCAGGAATTGATGAGCAAAACTCCAGGCTGAAACCCCAAACACTGTCTCTTTGGCGTTGAGGCGTCCTTCCCGGAAGAGCTCGGAGAGGGGGCTTTCTGGAATAACATAAGTGAGGCTTATGTCTTCTCCCAAATCCTGGATTAACTCTTCGCGCTGAATATCATCGAGATAAATAGTGTAAACCGTTTTTCCATTGGCAAACTGCTCAACATATTTTCTGTTGGAGACTAGGCCGTGGGAGTTGATCACATCTGAAATATTGGAGAAGAAATGGGAACCGGGTTCCCGGTTAACCACCACCATAATCCGCAGCTCTTTTGTTTTCTTCGTGTGAGAGAACTCGATCAGGGGAGTTTCCCACCCCTTTGATTTTTCGATAAGTTCCTGGTATCGGCGGAGAGTTACTTTAGTGGCTGTCCCAAGAAAAGCCTTGCACGCGATTCTTTTAAAGTCAGTCTCATCAGGATAGACTTTTTCTGTATCAAACCTGGGTTTACTCACTATATACATCCTCAAGTGCTCGATACCCTGGGCCTTCCCCAGTGTCCGGTAAGACTGGAGCCTGAAGATGGGATATTTCTCCTCAATCCTCCTCTCCACCTCCAATGCCCGGTAGTGGTAATCATCCACCAGGTATATGGCTTCATTCTTTCGTTCGGTGGCCAGGTCGATCTTTAAAACTTTCTCTTTTTGCACTGAAGCCATTATCTCCGCTGCTAAGACCGCCTCGATATGGTTAGCGATTGTGGGCAGGGGTGTTGTCTGGAAGTAATAATCAGGCATCCCCAGTTTTGAACAATACCATTCCAGCTCCTCCCTTACAGCCTGTTTAGAAAAATGGCCATGAGAGACTATGGTGTTCTCAATCTTTCGAAGCTGTTCGACGGTTAAATACGACTTTGCAGCGATTTGTCTGAGAGATTTCATTTATTTCTCCTCCTGAAAAATAACAACAACTTTAAAACTCAATTGTTGTCATTTACTTTTTCAATATTATCACTTTTGAGACGCTTTTTCAGCCCTGCTGTTCAAGTTTAGGCTATGGATTATACTTACTTACCAGTGCCTCTGCAGCCTTTTCAAGAATCTCACTATAACCTCTTTGAAATGATTACTTTTTAAACGGAAAATTTGACCGAGATTCTCTATTGTGGTAATAAGCCAGAGGAAAAATCATTCAGCATAAACACAGAATGAGATTCTATCACTATCTGTTTTTGTGATATCAATGACTCAAAACAAAATAAGGAGAGAGGCCGTGATCATTCAAAAAATCAGAGAGGAATTAAAAAACAACATCGATAAGGAATACAAGGAAAGCGTTAAAAGATTTTTTAAAAAGCCAATCACTCATTACGGCGTGAGGTCACCTGTGGTCAGAAAGATTTCAGGCAAATATTTCTCCAGCATCAAGAAGAAACCCAAAAAGGAGATATACGGTTTATGCGAGGAATTACTTGAATCTGGAATGATGGAGGAAAGAGGCATATCCTTTGACTGGGCTTTTCGACTTAAAAACAGCTATTCTCCTTCAGATTTCCGTCTCTTTGAATCATGGCTTAAAAAATATGTCACAAACTGGGGAGCATGCGATCACCTCTGCCTTCCTCTGGGAATATTCATATCCAGGTATCCAGAATTCATCCCTAAGGTAAAAAATTGGACAAGAGCGAGGAACCACTGGATAAGGAGGGCATCCGCAGTATCGATGATATATTCCATCCGAAAAAAGAAATATCTGGACGATGTTCTGGACATCGCTGATTCACTTCTTCTGGACAAAGATGATATGGTGCAGAAGGGCTACGGCTGGATGTTGAAAGAGGCAAGCAATGTCTATCCGCAGGAAATTTTTCGATATGTGATAGAGCACAAAAAAGAGATGCCGAGGACAGCCTTGCGCTACGCTATCGAGAAAATGCCGGCCGAGTGGAAGAAAAAAGCCATGGCGAGGGAGTGATGATTGCTTCATCACATCTGGATCTGTTTCCGGATGATCGAGTTTTGTCTTGAGCAACAGCCCAGAAAATAGTATTCTTTTTTAATCTTGAAAAAAGTCAGATTGCCCCACACCCTGGTGCTTATTTACGCCATGGTGGTTCTTACCGTTATCGCCACCTGGATTGTGCCTGGTGGAGAATACCAGAGGGTGGAAAAAGAGGGACGCGCTGTACCCGTAGCCGGGTCTTTTCAATTCAGCGAGCGTCAGTCTCAGGGACTGGGAGCTTTATTCATCTCTCCTGTCAAAGGATTTATAGAAGCCGCATACATCATCGTTTTTATCTTCGTAGTAGGAGGAGCTTTTGCGGTCATCCAGAAGACTGGTGCCATCATGGCTTTCATCCACAACCTTGCCTTGAAATTCGGAGAAAGCCGGGCATTGCGAGCCCTTCTCATTCCCGTAACCATGATCATCTTTTCTCTGGGAGGAGCAATTTTTGGCATGTGCGAAGAAACCATGCCTTTTGTGCTCATTTTTGTTCCTTTAGCCCTTTCCCTCGGCTATGATACCATCGTGGGAGTGTGCATCCCTTTTGTGGGGGCGGCAGCCGGATTTGCAGGCGCCTTCTTCAACCCTTTCACAGTTGGGATTGCTCAGGGAATCGCAGGCTTGCCACTCTATTCAGGTTTGGTCTATCGATTAATAATCTGGGCCGCAGGAACCGCTATAGCCATTATCATTGTCATGCGTTATTCCTCTCGAGTGTTGAAAAATCCGAAGGCCAGCCCCACTTACGATGATGATTTAAAGCGGAAGAAGAGTCTCGACCTGAATACCTCCTCCAAGGATAAGGCCAAAATCACAGCAGCCCATAAACGCGTTCTCTATCTTTTTCTGGCAGGTATGGTGCTTTTGGTCTTTGGAATCCTGAAGTATAAATGGTATATAAACGAAATAGCGGGGCTTTTTCTGGCATTGGGTATCCTTTCAGGAATCATGGGCAAGCTCAGCTCTGAGGAATTGGCTAAATCCTTCGTGGATGGAGCCAAGGATATGATCAATGCTGCCTTGATCATAGGCTGCGCCAGGGCTATTCTTGTTGTGGCCATGGACGGGAAAATTCTGGACACAGCTCTCTATTATATGGCGAAAGTCATCTCCAATTTCCACCCAATTATTTCTTCTCAGCTGATGTTTGTCTGCCAGTGCATCATCAATTTCTTCGTCCACTCAGGAACAGCCCAAGCAGCTCTGACCATGCCCATCATGGCTCCTCTAGGAGACCTGGTTGGACTCACCCGGCAGACCACAGTCTTCGCCTTTCAACTGGCTGAATACATCAATCCTGTTCTCCCCACTTCAGGAGTGACTATGGGAGTGTTGGGGCTGGCCAGGCTGAGATGGGAAAAATGGGCAAAATGGCTCATCCCTCTTCTTCTCCTCTGGGTCATACTTGGTTTTCTTTCCCTCATTCCTCCGGTCCTGATGAGCTGGGGACCACATTGATTCAAACCGAGAGCAGTCTTTCTTTTTAAATAATCACTCTTATTTTCTTAATTTCTAATTGAAATAAAGCCCTTCTCCAAAGTGACGGAATACAAAATGGCAATAGTGAAAGGTGATTTCCCCTTCATCCTTTCACATCAGGTCAATCTCTAGAATAAAAGGGGGCTTCTCACCATATTATATTATGCAACGAAATGGATGTAATATAAGTTATAGTATGTTGATAAGAATTATAGGGGAGAATAAATTGTGGGAAGACGATAATCGTAAATGGAATGAGAGCTCCGGAATTCTCCCTGAGGGAAAGGACGAGGACTATCTCTATCCGAGTAATTTATATAAATCCTTTGAGCACACAGATGATCCTGTTCAACTTTACCTCAAAGAAATGGGAAGGATTGTCCTTCTTTCTAGAGAGGAAGAAATAGCCCTGGCAAAAAAAATAGAAAAAGGAGAAAAAGAGATTATCCATGCTATCTCTAAAACCCAGCTTGCGTTTCATGAAGTGCTTCACCTGGAAAAAAAATTAAGAGAGAATCCTGAAATCATCCAGGAGATATTTGAACTGAATAATGATGTCCACAGCCAGAAAAAGCTAAAAAATCAAAGAAAAAGAGTCCTCAAAAAAATTCGAAAATTTAAAGAGCTTCATTCAAAACTAACACTGATCGGAGGAGCCGATACTTATGCTCGCGGCCGGCTGATCATCAAAATGACACGTCTCATCAATGAGCTTGAAATTCGCCCCGCAGTGAAGGAGAAAGTGACAGAAAACATCCTCAGAAAGATAAAAGTTGCAGATGAGTTCAATGAAACATGGGAACGATTAAACCTCTTAAAAAAACAAGCCAAAAGGAAAAAAGAAAAAGAGGATCTTAAACAGAAACTCACCGATACAGATAGAATAAGGGAGGGACTCCTTAAGGAAACCGGTCTCAATCCTACAGAATTGAAGGCAGTCTTAAGGAGGATAGACAGCGCAAGACAAAACAAGGAACGGGCTAAAAACGACCTGGTGGCCGCCAACTTGAGACTTGTGGTTTCCATCGCCAAGAAATATGGGAATCGCGGCCTTCATCTTCTCGATCTTGTTCAAGAAGGAAACATAGGTTTAATGAGAGCGGCTGAAAAATTCGATCACCGCAGAGGCTATAAATTCTCCACATATGCAACCTGGTGGATAAAACAGGCCATCACCAGAGCTATTGCTGACCAATCCCGGACAATAAGAATCCCTGTGCATGTGACAGAAGCTTTGCAAAAACTCAAGAAAACAGTACAGTCTCTGGTACAGAAAAATGGAAGGGAGCCTACCTGTGAGGAATTAGCCAAGAAAATGAGGATTCCTGCAAGAAAAATAAGAGATTTAATCAAGCTCACTCAGGAGGCTGTCTCCATCGAGACTCCTGTGGGAGAGCAGGGAGAAAGCAGGCTGGGCGACTTCATAGAAGACATGGAGATCCCCTCTCCCCCGGACACCGTCATTCATCTCGATCTCAAGGAGCAGATCGAGGATGCGCTGAAGAAGCTAACCGAAAGAGAGACAAAAATTTTAAAAATGAGGTTCGGATTGAATAACGGTAAAGAGCATACTCTCGAGGAAGTCGGTGAACGATTCAACGTGACCCGGGAAAGGATCAGACAAATCGAATCAAAGGCATTAAAAAAATTGCAGCATCCGGGCCTGGGTTATAAACTCAGGTCATTCGCTGATAACTCTTAACATAAAGTAAAAAAGTTATTTTAAAGACGGTCTCCTGCTCCATCTGGATAATAGAGGAATATCGGAATATTTTCTTTTTCCATGGATGATATCAGCCAATCTGGAATAAAAACCGGGCTTGTTCAGAAAATATGCGAAATATCTCAAAGGGCTATAGGCAAGATTGGACAATCGCCTGGAAATGATAAGCTCCTTAAAAACAGGCAAAAAACGGCGCTTGTATGACTGAATCAGGTCCATCTTTCCGTTTGAGGTAAAATAATCAATGATGGCCTTCGAAGCGCATTCTGCGCTTTTATGTGCATAGTATATCCCTTCCCTTGTGAGAGGATCGACATATCCTGCGGCATCTCCCACCAGCAACACCCTCTTGTCTCCGGGTTCTTTCATAAAATAACCTGATGGCGCCAAACAAGATGGAAGGCTTAGTTTTTCTTTTGGGTCCATTTCTGTGAGGCGGCTTAATAGAGCTAAATATTTATACTTCAGTTTCTTATTCTCCTTAATCGATCCCCATAATCCAATTAAAAAATTGTCTCCTTGAGGAAAAATCCAGCTGTACCCTCTTTTCATCCCTCCCACAAAAAGTTTAGCAGGAGTATTTCGGTATTTAGATTTGACCTTCTCGCCGGGAACACGCATTTGAAAAGCTAAGGCCAGATAGTTTTTGATATTATCTCGAGAGATTTTTCTTCTGACTACGCTCGTGGCCCCGTCGGCACCCACCACAATTTTTCCCCGATAGGTGTGGCCCGATTCGGTGAAAACGACATTGTCTCGAACATCAAAATGGATGACTCGGTCTCCGAAGAGAAACATGCATCCCCTTTTTTTTGCCAGGTTGGCCAATTCTTGGTCGTATTCCTTCCTGTCCACGAAATAGAAAGGTTCAGACGACTTTTGAAAAACTTTCTCCCTAAATTTTTCATAAATAAAATAATCCTGGCAGATGGATTGCACGCTGGAATGGCCGCTAAGGGAGATATTGAACACTTCTTCCAGCCATTTCCGTGTCTTCCAGGTGATGCAGCCGCCACAGAGCTTCTGTCGGGGAAATCTTTCTCTTTCTATGACCAAGATATCGAGACCATTTTCAGCCAGTAAAGCTCCCAGTGTAGATCCTGATGGTCCTGCCCCAACAACGACGACATCATATGTTTTCTCGCTGTTTTTATTGATCATAGGATGCTATATATTCTAAATCATGTAGAATCAAAGGGATGCAGAGGAATCGATACATATCTCATTCATCATTCAAGAAGAATAAGGGTTCTTCTGTTATCATTCTCCAGGATCCGACGAGATCATCCCGGATAAACCTGTAGAGAATCCAGCGGGCTGCTGCATTCAATTCCCCTTTTCCACCGAAGATCGAACTCAGCATTCCTTTTTTTATGGGATAATGGAGGATTGTGACCTTCTCATCGGCGGGGATTCCAGCCAGCTCTTTTGCCACCTCTACAGCCCGGTCAACGCCTCCTAATTCATCTAAAAGCCCGTTTGCCTTAGCTTGTCTTCCTGTCCAGACTCGCCCATAAGCCAGTTTTTCCGCTTCCTCAAAAGACATTTCCCTGTGCTGGGCAACATCCCTGAGCCATGCATTGAAGCCGTTCCAGTGGTCTTCCTTGAAGCGTTCCCATTCTTTCTCTGTAAAATTCCTGTAATCCGAAAACATAAGAGCCATAGGTCCTTTAGTCACAAAGTCATGAGTCACACCCAGTTTATCATAGAATTTCTTCATGTTGACCTTTCCGTTGATAGAGCCGATGGATCCGGTTATAGTCATAGGGTCAGCAACGATCTTGTTTGCCCGGTAGGATATAAGATATCCACCAGAAGCTGCCACATCGACCATGGAAACAACGACAGGTTTAACTCTTGAAGTCACCTCTACCTCATGCCCGATAAGATCGCTGGCAAGCCCTTCCCCTCCTCTGCTGTCTACTCTGAAAACAACAGCTTCGATATCTTCATCCATGCGGGCTCGCCTCAAATCCTCCACTACTGTCTCATGTCCCATCATCACTCCCAGGAGAGGATTCACTGTGCTCCTCCTGCCTCCTATCATGCCCTGAGCGTGAACAACAGCGATCTTTTTCTTTCCCTTCAGCCCCAGCTTAGCGGGATCGACCTGGGAATAACGATTCTGTGTAACTGTGCGAAGCTTTTTATCTTTTTCCTGTCTCAACATATCCTCCAGCTCATCCCAGTAGAGAAGACGGTCTATAAGACCAGCTTCCCTGGCTTCCTCGGCAGAAAAGAGGGCATGCTCCATTAGCTTAATGACCTTATCCTCTGTGATTCCACGGTCCCCTTCCAGGGCCCTGATAAACATCTCCCATTGCTCATCCAGAATCCATTCTTTGTTCTCCCTGGACTCTGGAGACATGTCCTTACGGGTGACTATCTCAGCAGCACTCTTATATTCCTTTATACGATGGATATTCGGTTCTATTCCCAGTTTATCCAGCGTCTCTTTGACATGGTAGGTTGAGGTACTGAATCCTGTGAAGAAGAAATAAGCTGTGGGTGGCATGAAGATAGAGTTACAAGCCGAAGCCAGATAATAGGTCTTTCGATCGATGATGTCTGAAAATCCATACACCTTTTTTCCTGCCTTCTTCAATTTTAATACTGCGTTTCGTATCTCCTGAAGTTTTGCCAGGCCAGCGCTGTTGTTCGCCGAAAATCTCATGATGACACCATCAATACGCTCATCGAGGCTGGCTTTCTCAAGATTGCTGAGAATCGCCTGCAATGTCAGAGGCTCTCCTCCCAGTATCTGACTCACAATATCAGTTGGAGGATCATACTCCAGAATCTGCCCGTAGATATCAACAACTAGATAAGAGTGCTGTTCAATTTTTGGTTTCCGGCTAGTCTTCCAGGCAATAACGCCGATAAAAATAACCAGAAGAAAGACCAAAGCCAGAAGTGAAGCCAAGAATGACCTGAAGAATGCTTTCATCTCGATACCTCCTGAGATTTATTTTCCCAAGATATTAGATTGGGCCATAGCTTTTTCCCAAAAAAACTCTCTTCTTATTCATACGATTGACTGCAAGACTTGGTTCTGTATGAAGCTGTCTCTCAATTTGGTTTTCTAAAATATACGCTTCCAGAAGAACAATAGATGATGCTAAGTATATTTCAGCTTGTCACATCTCGCATTCTATGAAAGTGATATTAAGGGTGAAAGAGGAAGTCTCTACATAGAACACCATAAGAATACGAGGGATCCAACATGTATTTTTATGTTCGAACCATATATATGAAAAGTAAAAAAAGAGAGCAAGATTTTTTTCCATTTTAGATGTATACTATTTAAAAAATTCAGCTTCATCTCAAATATACTGAATATGAGTAACGGGATACAAAGCTTAATTTTTACACTCCAGAAAAAACAAAAAAATATTCATAACATGAATATTAACCTTGTTCATAGTAAATCATAAAAATTTAAGGATTGTTTCTTATAATTTATTCCAATAGGAGGGAGGGAAATGCCTCACGTCTTTAAAACTTTGACTTCGATCTCTGTCTGGGTGCTGTTCATCCATGGATTGTTGGCCATCGCATGGGGTGGTGCAGATATGCTTATTTTTACCGGTGGCTGGCAACTCACTACTCTGGCAGCGATATCCTGCAGCATAGGGATGGTCAATCTTATCCTCGCTGTAGTTGCTGCAAAACTGAGACAGATGATGGAATAAAGCCCTGAATAGGCAGATACGGGCTAAAAAACAATCCTGAACTCTGTCCCTTCTTTTCTTCTGAGCCTGATTGTGCCGTTGAGCTGTGTCACCCAGCCATTCACCAGTTGCATTCCCAATGTTTTGGTCCTGCGATAATCCAGACCCTTCGGAAATCCAATTCCTGTATCTTTCACTGTCAATACATAAGTGCTGTCTATATCCTCATGCATATTTAAAAATATCTCCCCTTTTTCTCCCCCTGGAAAAGCATGTCTTAACGCATTCGTCAAGAGTTCATGGACGATCAATCCACAGAGAACCGCTCTCTCTCCATCAAGATAAATTTTTTCCATATCCAGATTAATACGGATCATTTCTTCCATTTCTTTAAACTCTATCAACAATTGACTTGTCATCCTGGTTAAATAATCAGAAATTTCCACATTCTCTAAACCCTCAGATTGATACAGGGATTCATGGATAAGAGCCATAGACCTGACTCGTCCCTGAAAAGCTTCGAATATTTGGAGAGTTTCCTTATCCTTGATCTGGCTGGATTGGAGCCGCAACAGGCTTATGATAAGCTGCATATTATTCTTGACCTGATGATGAATCCTGCGCAGCGCCATCTCATTTTCTCGTAACTCATCTTTGCATTTAATGCGTTCTATAGCTAAGGCCGCCAGCCCTGAAAAGAGTTCTAGAATATACTGATCTTCTTCCCTGTATTTCGTTCCTTCCTTATAGCTTTGAACAGCCATTACTCCTATGGTTTGATTCCCTATTTTTATGGGAACTCCAGCCCAATTGTAAGAAGGAAGACCAACCGATTCAACGACACCTTTCTCCGCCAGTTCAATAATCCTCTCAGGAGAGGCCAGAAGGGATTCTCCCCGCCACAGAACATACTCGGTCAATCCCTTTCCGGGCTTATGAGGGCCGGGATTTTTCATGTGCTTATCAACAAAATAAGGATAATCGAGCATGTCCGTGACCTGATTATAGAGAGCAATATAGAAATTATCATCTGCTGGCATCAGGCTACTGACAATATTGTGAATCATAGTTAAGAATTCCTCCAAATTATCGGCTTCACGGATGGCTCCGGAAATCTCACAAAGGGAAGATCGAACTTTCTCTGTCCGCCTGGATTCTGTGACATCGCGCACAATCACCAGGTCGGCTGGCTTGCCTTGGTATTTGATCCTACTGGCGTTAATCTCAATTCGTCTGTCCTGACCCTCTTTATTCTTGAACACAGACTCATACTTCGATGGAGCTTCTTCCCCCGCCATTCGCCTCATGTAACAATTGACCATTCTGGGCAGCTCATCAGGATGGATATAGATCCCAAAAGGAGAATCGATCAACTCCTCTTCTGTATATCCACTGATCTCTATCAGGCGAGGATTGACATATTTCAAAAGTCTATCCTGGATGATGGCAATACCAACATCTCCTTGCTCAAGTAAAGTTCGGTATCTTTCTTCAAGTTCAGCAAATTCTTCTTCACTCGTACTCGGGCTTGAGATTTTCTCCTTATAGATTTCCCTTAAATTATTTTTCGAAGCATTTCGGCCCTTTTCCAATTCTTTAATGGAGAACCTATCTTCCATTAGCCCGCCTCCCCCTCCTTAACCCCGGCACAGAAACCTTGGTTCTTGAGCGTTTTTATCTCGGTAAGAACGCTCTGTGATGATTAATACTCCTTTTCATTATTAGTCGCTTCCTCCCTGATGAGTCAACAACAGACAAAGAAATGTCCTTTGTTGTCTTTTAATGTCCGATTATGCCGCTTTCCTGATCCTTGTTTTTATGATAATCAACAAAAAACTGCGAGATCCGAATGCTTTCCCAAATTAAACTCACTCTTCCCCTTAGGAATCTATTTGACAAAATGATTTTAACTGTTGATAATACAAAGGAGGACAAAGGAGGGGATGAAGTGAAAGAGGAAGAAGTCCTAGACTCTTGGAAAGCCATCTCCAGGTACCTTGACCGGAATGTCAGGACTTGCGCCCGGTGGGAGCAAAAACTGGGCATGCCTGTCCACCGCATAGATGTCAACTCTTCCCGTTCAAAGGTTTTCGCCTATAAATCAGAGATTGACGAGTGGCTAAAAGAACGTGCCTCTACAAAAGAAATCCAGAAGAAACCATTGCTGGAAAACAAATGGGCAGTAGCAGGGTTGATGTCCCTATTCATCCTGGTGATTGCTGTGGGATTGATGTTCCTCCTCAATTGGCTGTCGCTATCATCTTCCTCTAAAAACCTCTCCATAGCTGTTCTTCCCTTTGAGAATCACGATGCCTCTGAATACGATCAATATTTCTCAGAAGGGATCACCAACGAGATCATCAGCAATATTTCGCGGCAGAGTGCATTCAGAGTCATCCCAGCCAGATCTGTCAACAGTTTTCTGGAAAGAGAAGATAAAGGAGGAGCTGCTGAAGAGCTGGGCATCGACTTTATCCTGAAAGGAAGGCTGGAAAAAAGCGGGGACAATATCAGGCTTTATGTCCAGCTTATCAGGGCAAAAGATGAGCGAAACATCTGGGATGGGAAGTTTGATGGCCGGTTAGAAGACATCTTCTCCATCCAGCAAAATGTGTGCAGGAAAGTTAATGAAGTATTGAACCACTCCAAAGAACATAAAGAAAGCCAGGTAGCTGAGGCTGGGAAAATTTATGATTATGAAGCTTACGATAATTATCTTAAAGGAAACTACATCCTCAACAAGCTGGATGAGAATAACGATGATCCC
>CAYVAT010000046.1:0-16068 GCA_964449165.1 uncultured Eubacteriales bacterium
GATAAACCTCTCTTTGGTCCAGAAAGTGCTGCGCTGGCGCCACTCCGGTTTCAACGTACACAGTAGGATTCGCACAAAAACCCGGGAAGAGGCTGAGGGGGGGCAAGTACATGATAAGATCCATACTTTCCCTCAAGAAGCTTTCCTTTTTTTGTCGATTTGAGAGGAGGAGTCTGTTTTGAAGCTTACTTTTTTGCTTTTTTTGTCGTTTTGTTTCTTTGTTTTATCCTTGACCTTATATTTTTTTCTTTGATCAGTTCACTCCAAGATGTCAGTGGGTGAAAATTGAGGAAAATTGTGATAGATTTGCCACAAGCATAAAAAGGAAATTCCTATCTTTTGAAGGTCCTTTCCACAATCCCATACATATAGGGGAAGTTGTTGAACGCCGATTTGCCTTCCACCAGAGATCCTGGTATTCCACTGGCAGTTTGACTCAATCATTGTTCGCGGAATAGGTTGACCATCTGTACGCGATTTTTCACACCGGTCTTCTTATAAATGCGGTAGATATATTCCTTTATGGTATGCGGTGAAAGAAAAAGCTCGTTTTCGATGTCCTTGCTGCTCTTACCGCTGCAGATCAGCCGGACGACCTGCTGCTCCCGCTGTGTGAGCTTATATTTTTGAAACAGGCGCTCCATGAAAGCATCTGTGCCCACAGAGCTCGTTTCTTGAGGAAAGACAGTCTTGACGAAGCTCTTCAACTTAACCAGAGACACAAGATTGAGGAGGTAAATGACTGCGGACTTATAAAGCAGGTACTGCTCCAGGGATAACACCTCTAATATTTGAGATGCATCCAGGAAGAGAGATGCGGTGAAAATAAGGAACAAAAAGAGCGAAAGTATCTGCAGCAGCCGTCTCTGAGCCCTTCCCTTGAACACCTTAGACTGAAAATAGAGCAAGAAAACAAGAACATAGCTCAACAGAAAAAAGGAAACGGCAATCCCCAGAAGAAAAACAGCATAATGAGAGATTTTCTCGGGCCCGGGATTTATGAGCGAATAAACGATTTGACCGAGGATAAGCACGGTGAAATATATCCAGTAGAGTATCCTCCATTTTTTTGGCCAATTTTTTTTTAAAAGGGTAGAAACCAACTCGATGAAAACGTAAAGAATAAGAGCGGTCAAAACCGAAAGCAGAAGATAGTAGCTGTGATAAAAGATATTATCTGTGTTCAAAAACGATTGGTCCATCAGGTTGATCTGGATATAGTTGAACAAAAGGCCCAAAAACACCACAGCATTCAAAAGAATCAAGAGCGCCGAATGAAGCTTTAAATATCGGATGGGGAAGCGGTTATAAAGCAAAATGGAGTGTGAGGATGCGGCTGTTCCTAAGCCAAAAGCCAGTATGATAAGAATGAGGCTCAGATGTCCCATTTTAACGGATTTCCTTACCCGGGATATTCATTCTGAAGCCAGGTACTGTCAAAAGATGATTGAAGTATTTTAGTACACAGCCTGGCTCATAGCAAGAGCGGTGAGGTGGTAATCAATAAGTCGGGCAGGGAGAGAGAGAGTCTGCCGCGGTTATCGAGGAGCTTACTGCCTCCCGGAACGCTCGGAAGGAAGCTTGAGGAAGGCCCGAACGCGAGAAAAGAACATATCATCACACTCATGCCAGTAGTGACCGCATTCCTTCAGCACAGCAAACTCCACCTCAGCGCTCGACAGAGCATTCTTAGTGGCCTCGGCCATTGGCAGGCCGAATGGATCATCTTCGCCCCATAGAAACAGAACAGGATGCGTCAGCTTGGCTACGTCCACACTGAAGTCCCAATCTCCCAGGGCAGCCATTGTCTGCTGGTAGGTGGTGGCATTGAAATCCGTGTTTTTTAATTCAACCGGAACCGGGAATCTGGGATCCGAGAAGTATGCCGGAAGAATGAACTCGATCAAATTTTTCGTGTTTTCTGGCTGAGTCCGGGCTATAATCCCCTGCTCTTGGAGGCTGCTAATCCGTTCGTTCAACTGTGCTTGACCGACCTGAACGCCTTCCTTGGTTGGTGGACCGCTCCCCATCAGAATGATCGAGCGGACATTCTGAGGATAGGCTGCGGCATAATTCATGGCCACGATTCCTCCCCAGGAATGGCCGAAGATATGGACTTTCCCAGTCCCCACAGCCTGTCTGACAGCTTCGAGATCCGCAGCATATTCAGTTAATCCATAGCCGTTGGAAGGTTTTGTGGACTGCCCTGTACCGCGCTGGTCGTAAGTCACGACAGCAAATTCGGTATCTGCGAGCCTCTCGAGATCGCGCATATAGCTGCTCGACTGGCCCGGTCCGCCATTGATACCGATGAGCACATTCCCCGAGGCGTAATCTCCTGCTATCCGCACAAACAAAGTGACATTCCCGGTAGAGATTTTGATTTCTTTGATGGCAGGTTGGCTGTTCTCTGTGGAACGGATGCGTTCTGCAGAACCTGACACTGCAAACCCAAAAACCAAACCTAGAAATACCAGTAAAACACTGATTTTAAATTTCATAAGCGTCTCCTTTTTGTGGTGTACCAAGATATATTATTTTCTTATATTTTCCTGCTGACAATCGGAACAAACTCCTATTTCACAAAATAGGAACAATTTCCTACAAAGGAACTGATTCGTTAATTCGGGGAGATTAATTTGGGGACAGTATACGCGATACCCGAATTATTTTTTGGCTAAAAATCACTCAACTTGAGTGCGCTTACCGGATCTGTGCGGGCTGCTTTGTAGGCCTGGAAGCTGGTGCTGAACCAGGCGATAAAAAGCGTGATCAGGCTGGCCAAAACAAAGACAAACCAATTGAGGCCAATGCGGTAAACAAAGTTCTGCAACCATCTGTTCATAACGAAAAAGGCAATCGGCCACGCCACCAGATTGGCCAGGGCCACCCAGCGAAAAAGAGGAACTCCTGATGCCAGTCGAGGAGAGAGGGGAGTATTTCTGAAACCTCTGTGGCTGCTTTTTGTTGATTCGAGGGTGAAGTCTAGACATCAGAAGCATGACACATCGAACCTTCATTACGATTTTAGGCTGGAGATCGACGGATTTTCCAATCACGGCCGGTGCCCAAGAGTCCTTCCAGCAAATCGCCAACCCAAGCCCTACCTCAACCATGGTAGAAGCCGACAACGAATGTGTGGTAGAATCGTAAATTCTATTGAGTCTCCTGAGGATGTTACTCGATCAAGGGCGACTGTTAGCATGCTCACTGTTTTAACTTGGAAGGCTGCTAGCACCATAACGAGCGCAGGTCAATATCCTGTGAAAACGAGGAACGCTCGATGAACACATCGCCTGCAAATCGGCGCCTCTCGTTCAATAAGCAGAGACTTTGAGAAAGGTCCAGATTCGGTGATCCACCATGTCCGACCAGAATAGAATACAATCTAGGCCTCAAATTAACAAATGGATCGTCTTGCTGATAACCAGCATGAGCTCTTTTATCACACCATTTACTTCTTCATCGGTAAACATTGCCTTGCCTTCTCTTGGCAGTGAACTCCATCTGCACGCGGTGACTCTGAGCTGGATAGCTACCACTTATCTACTAGCAGCAGCGGTTTTCCTCGTCCCGTTCGGCAGGATAGCCGATATATACGGTAGAAAACGCATCTTTCTCATCGGCATAAGTATCGATGCCATAGCTTCTGTGATTGCCGGATCTGCTCATTCGGGAACATGGCTTATTGCATTCCGCGGCATGCAGGGTCTGGGCGGTGCTATGATATTCGGTACAGGAATCGCCATCCTCACCTCAGTGTTCCCGGTTAAAGAGCGCGGGCGTGCCCTCGGTATTAATGTTGCCGCCGTTTATCTTGGTCTGTCAGTCGGGCCACTTATCGGAGGATTATTAACAGAACATCTTGGGTGGAGAAGCATCTTTTTCCTTAATGCGGCAATCGGACTGACAATCATCAGCTTTGTCCTCACGCACCTGAAAGGCGAGTGGGCCGGAGCAAGGGGAGAGAGGTTCGATTATGTGGGCGCCTTGATATACAGTGCTGGAGTGGTTGTTTTGATGTTGGGGCTGTCGCTATTGCCGGGCGTGAGGGGTATAGCCTTGGCAATTTGCGGCGCAGTCGGTATTCTAGTCTTCGTCGCCTGGGAAAACCGGCAGGAGCACCCGCTGCTTAACATCACCCTGTTCCGCAAAAACATCCTGTTTCGGTATTCCAATCTCTCCGCTCTGATAAACTACAGCGGCACATTCTCCGTAGTTTTTCTATTAAGCCTGTACCTGCAGTACATGAATGGCTTCAGTCCCGAAAGGGCGGGTTTGGTCCTGATTGCGCAGCCGGTGGTGATGATGCTGTTTTCCCCACTCGCCGGTAACCTTTCCGACAGGATAGAGCCACGGATAATCGCTTCTCTCGGAATGGCGCTGACGACAACCGGGCTCGCATTGTTTGCTTTTCTGGGAAGTAGCACCCCTCTTGCTTTTATACTACTTAGCTTGATCCTTATTGGTCTCGGCTTCGGTTTCTTCTCGTCACCCAATACCAACGCAGTGATGTCGTCGGTGGAAAGGAGATACTACGCAGTGGCATCTGGAACCCTGGGTACGATGCGATTAACCGGACAGATGTTCAGCATGGTTTTGAGCCTGATGCTGTTTTCCCTCTTCATCGGCCCGGTAGAGATCACTCCACAGTATTATCCGCTATTTCTAAAGAGCGTAAGGATAGCTTTCATAATCTCCGCCGCGTTGTGTTTCATAGGGATTTTCGTGTCCATGGCCCGGGGAAGAATACGGGCTGATAATCAGCTCCACGAATAACAGCTCACTTAACAAACCAGAAAATCAGCGATTACAATCCGAGAGATGAAAGAACGCCCTTTTCTTGTTGATTCGAGGGCCGAGTCTAGCTTGAACTTACTGGTTTGGAGATTTTGGTTGAATTGTGCTACTTGTTGAGTCTTTGACCTTGTCGGTTTAGATGTGATAATCTTATTTCATTAGGTAAGTGGGTGGTAATTGGGGAAAATGGTAGGGATTTTGTGGCATGGCCAAAAGGGAAATTCCTATTTTAAAAATCATTTACCCTCTAAAATATCGCTGCAGGTTCTTGGACGGTAAAAAAAGCTGGTTTCTAGCTCTGCTTTTTGTTACCGGTGATGAGAAACATTATATCAATAACATTTGTTTTAAAGGAGTTTAAAAAGGATGAAAAAACTTAGCCTTGTTTTATCGATGTTTTTATTTATTAGCAACCACTTGATAGGAATGATAAACGAAGATATGGTGGGGAAAATTCCTTTCATAATAAAAGAGCATTATATTCTGGTCACTGCAAAAATCAACGATTCGAAAAATGATTATACTTTTCTTATTGATACGGGAGGTTTGGCTTATGTTGATAAAAAGGTCGTTCAAGAACTCAATCTTAAACAACGTGGATCCATGGCAAAAATAACAACGCTCAACTTGTCCGGATATCAAATAGAAAATATCTTTTGCTTTACAACATTCGATTTCAATATTTTTAGAGGAGCAGGTACTCCGATTCACGGAATGATTGGATCGAATTTAATGGAAAGGTTTAAAGTGACATTTGACTTCCAAAGCTGTTTCGTAATTTTTTCAACGGATACGACATCCTTGACTCCCTCAGATAATAGTCTTTTTTTCACCTTTCGCAATCATCCGGTTAATAACGCACCCCTAATCAAATTCAAAGTCAATCAAAAAATTATTGAAGGAATGATCGATACAGGTCAACCTTTCCCTCTGGTTATACCGCTTGAAGATCTTGAGCAATTTAAAAAGTTAAACGATACGAATTATATTCGGTCGAAAGGTCTGATGATAAAATGGCCGCAGACAACACCACATTGTAACTACCTGACAAGGTTAAAAACCTGTGAATTCGGAAGCTTAAAAATCGATAATGTCATATGCATCTTTGGAGAAATCCCCCCTATGCTTTCCATGCCATTGATTGGTACAGATTTTTTATTTCAATTCAAAATGATTATCAACTATCCCCGGGATGAAATGGTATTGATTCCAAATCCTGATTGCCACGTTGATGACAATCAATTTTCTTTGGGATTAAATCTAAATCTATCCGAGAAAAATGAAATTTTTGTAGAGGGCGTATGGGAAAATTCTCCTGCGGATAAATCAAATATACAGGTTGGAGATCAGGTTATTACGTTTAACTCCATAAAAGCTACTCCTGAAAATTTAATAGAATTGATAAAAATGTTGAAAGATGACCATATCAAATCGATAAGTTTTGAAATAAAAAATAAAACTGGAATAAGAAAATTGAGATTAAATAAAACCCTATTATTTTAAACTACGCTATCCAGTCCTACAGCTGACAGGTATCCATTAACCCATGTTCTACACTGTTAATAAATTTATCCTTTTTTCAAATTTTTAATTCTGGATCTACTTTTTACCCAGCGACAATGTTCTTCTCACTTTACTTACTGAAGTATTCTCTTTGAATCACTGGCTGGGAAATTTCCTTATTTATTTCTATTTTGTTGAAACAAATTATCTTTATGTGCGTACTAATTAATGGAGGCCTAGATGAAAAGCATCACGCGGAAGGAAGAACTCATCTTGCTCTCAATCCTGAATCTCAGAGAGAAGGCCTATTTGATCGCGATTCTCAGCCATCTCTCTCGAGTGACAGGTAAAAAGATATCAATGACATCCGTTCACTTACCTTTAAGCCGCTTGGAAAAGCAGGGCTTCATCTCATCTCAGTTTGGTGAAGCCACGGCAGTCAGAGGCGGAAGGCGGAAAAAAATATACAGTTTAACAAAGTCAGGACTAGAAGCATTATATGAATACAAAAAGATCAGCGATGAGCTCTGGGAGAGCTACCTTAAGTTGGGGGCACAAGAGCGGAGTGGATAATGGAGAAGAGATCCAGGCCTCCTAAGCTGTTCGAACTTTTCCTTGAGCGGATCATCCTGCCTCAAGATCGAGAATCGCTGCCAGGAGATTTCGAGGAGATGTACCATCAACTGGCAGAAGAGAAAGGCGAAGTCAGCGCCTTATTCTGGTATGGATTTCAGGGCCTTAAGCTGGTCCCATCTTTTATCTCCAATACAATCATATGGAGTGTTATTATGTTTAAAAATTATCTAAAGATCACCTTCCGCAACATTAGAAGGCACAAAGGCTTTTCCTTTATCAATATTTCAGGTCTGGCTATAGGGATGACTTGCACAATCATTATTCTTTTGTGGGTCCAAAACGAGCTGAGTTTCGACCGCTTCCATGAGAAGGCCGATCAGCTTTACAGGGCTTATTCCACGAATGTCGCGTACAAAGGCCACGCCATATATCTCCCGGGGACACTGGCTGCCTACTTAAGGGATAATTATCCTGAAATCATCAATTCCACGAGTTATAAGCCCTGGCAGAAGAAAATTTCTGTGGGTGAAAAAAGCTTCCTTAGCACAGGAAGTTATGTTGACCCCTCGTTTTTCGAGATGTTCACTTTCCGGTTCCTCAAAGGAGATCCGAAAACGGCTTTCAACAATCCCCACTCTATCGTTATAACAGAAGACCTGGCGAATAAATTTTTCGGGAGTGATGAACCGATGGGAAAAGCGATCACCTATTACGCCTTTTCAGAAGGAACCGACTTAAAAGTTACGGGTGTTATTGAAGATATGCCTCAAAATTCACACCTGCAATTTGATTTTCTCATTCCTTATGAAATCGGTTACTGGTGGATGAAGACTTGGGAAAATAATGCAGTACACACCTATGTCATGCTTCATGAGAACAGTTCCTTAGCGGATATCAACCATAAAATTTCCGGCGTATTAAAAATCCACCGGCCAGAGAGTAAGGATGTTCTCTCTCTCCAGCCCTTGAAGAAAATCCATCTCTTTGCTCCAGAAGGAGGGGGCCCGATTACCTATATCTATATATTCTCTGCCATGGCCTTGGTTATTCTGCTTATTGCTTGCATCAATTTTATGAACCTGTCTACCGCTCGCTCTGAGAAGCGGTTCAAGGAAATAGGTATAAAGAAGGTAGTGGGCTCAACCCGTATGCAGCTCATCAAACAATTCTTGAGTGAATCTATGATTTTATCTTTTCTGGCGCTCCTCTTAGCGCTTCTTTTCACCCGAATGCTGCTTCCCTCGGTAAACGCTATACTGGGAACTCAGCTAAAGTTGGATTTTTCAGGTAGCATAGTTTTGAGCTTAGTCGCAATTGCCTTCCTAACCGGCCTTCTTTCCGGAAGCTACCCTGCCTTTCATCTTTCCTCATTTCATCCTGCAGCCATTCTCAAGGGACAAATCGTGTTTATGAATGTGTTCGGGAGAAAACATGGCAGAAAATCGGTTGCCAGTTCAGGAAGCTCCTTGCTCAGGAAGATCCTGGTTGTCGCTCAATTTTCGCTTTCTGTATTCTTCATTGTCTGCCTCATGACCATTTCCAGACAACTAGATTATATACGGAACAAAGACCTGGGATTGGATAAGGAACATATCGTTGTTTTGCAGTCTATGGGTGAGCTGAAACAAAGATGTCTTGCAGTAAAAAATGAACTCCTGAGAAGTCCGGATATTCAAAGCGTCAGTTTCTCTGCTTACAATCCTGTTGAGTGGGAAAGTTCAATGAGTACTGCCGCCATGGACTGGACAGGGAAAACTACATACCGAGATTTTGCTGTGGGAGAAAATCATGTTGACTATGACTATCTAAAGACGTTCGGAGCAGAGATGGTTCAGGGAAGATTTTTCTCGAAAGAATATCCGACCGACATCTCAGAGGCCTGTGTGGTGAATGAGGCTGCTGTAAAAGAAATGGAATTGATAGATCCCATAGGGACAAGGATCACCTGGCGTCCAGGATCTCAACACGAGAATTCAAGAACAATAGTGGGGGTCATTAAAGACTTTCACACCCAGTCCCTCCATCATGAGATAAAACCGTTTGTTCTGCAGCCTATAGAACCGATACTCAGATACATGGCCAATTACATGTATATCAAGATAAAATCAGAGAACGTACCTGAGACTCTCCAGCTTATCGATGGTAACATAAAGAAATTTGTTCCGAATGATCCTTTTGTGTATCGTTTTTTTGATGAAGAATTCGACAGACTCTATAGATCTGAGCAATTAACAGGCAAGCTAACCAGGTGCATTACCTATCTGGCTTTATTCATCTCCTGCCTGGGACTGTTCGGACTAGCCTCTTTTTCAGTGGAACGGAGGACAAAAGAGATCGGTATCCGCAAAGTCCTCGGTGCTTCTGTTTCCAAAGTTTTTTTCCTTCTCACCAAGGATTTCACCAAATGGGTGATCCTGGCTAACCTCATCGCCTGGCCTATAGCCTACACTGCTATGAGTGGCTGGCTTAATAATTTCGCCTACCGGACCAGCATCAGGCTTTGGACATTTCTACTTTCAGGGATACTCGCCTTGATCGTGGCCTTGATTACGGTAAGTTATCAAACTGTTAAAGCTGCCATAGATAATCCTGTTGATTCACTTCGGTACGAGTAGAATGAGCGGGATCAGGTCTTAACATTCAACATTACGGCTGAATAGGATTTCCTAATTATTGAATATGGAGAGCTGTTCCATCGCTGCAAAGAGTGGCGTTAAATAATTAATTTAAGTCCATGACGTTTTAGGAGTGATACTGTTATTTTTGGATGTTAGCACGAAAAAATATCTGCTCATCATCACGCTCCATTTATTTCGCATCTTCTGGCATCAAAGTTTCAATAACGTTTGAATTAACCCAGTAGATATCCCAGCTTCCCGTGCGCGTGCTGTTGAAGAAGAAATACTTCCCATCCTGTGTGACACGCGGCACCCAATCATAAGCCGAAGTGTTGATTCCCTCGCCCATGTTCACCGGCTTTGTCCATGTCCCATTCCTTTTTTTAAAAGTAATGTAAAGATCGAATTCCCCATATCCATTCAGCGTCTTGGAACAAAAAATTAGGTAGCTCTCATCAGGAGCAATGAAGGGATCGAGCTCATCGTATTCTGTGTTGATAGGCGCACCGAGATTTTCGACAGTCAGATGTTGCCCGTTTGTCTGCGGCGACCGGTATATGTCATGGCCACCGAGTCCCCCTTCCCGATTGCTGAAGAAATAGAGCGTTCCGTCATCGGTGACACTCGGATACGTATCCAGATCCGGTGAATTGACGGGAGATGACAGCTTATGCGGTTCGGTCCATCCCCCGGCAGTCTTCCGAACCCTCCAGATATTCACATCAGCGGATGAGGTTCTGTCACCCAAAGATCCCTTCCAGGCAAAATACACCTGCTTTCCTTCCGGGGCTTCTGGATAGTAGTGATACCAGGGCTTTCCTCGATATGGTGAGGCATTGGGCTGCGTCCATTTACCCTCTTTCAATTCCATCCGATAAACGGAAGGTGTCCATTCTTCCAGATCGGCAGGTGTGCGATCGAAAAAAAACAGGGTGCCGTTATTGAAAAAACCGTACAGATGTTCATTGTCTTCGGTCGGCAGGATTGCCGGAGCAAAAAGCTCCGGTGTCATGCCCGGCGGCTTCTGGCCGAGGTAAGGGCCAGTGAGCACAGGAAAATCATCCTCCTGATATCTCTCAGTACAGGCGAATAGGATCAGGAAAACCAGGCAGATGGATGCAGTGTGAAATATTGATGATTTTTTCATGGCCATGGTCCTTTCAAGAGCTTTATTTTTCCCGGACGCAACGAAACCCGAAGTTGGCACCCCTCCAGTGAGGGGGATCATAATTTCGACCCGCGCACCGCGGATTGTGGTAATATCTGTCTTTTTCGGAAACGGCATTATGGATATCTGCGCTGATGTCCCAGTTCAGGATTATCCCTGTTGTATTTGTAGGAACCTCTTGCGGCTTTTTCCCATTCCGCCTCTATCGGGAGTCTGTATCTTTGACCTGTCTTTGAAGACAGCCATGAGCAATAAACTATCGCCTCAAACCAACTCAATCCATTAAGCTGCAATTTATTTTCCTATTTCTTTATGCTGTTTATCTTCTGAATAATCCTATCTAAAAAGTTTTTTACCCATTTTACTTGAGGATGTGATGTTGACAATGCGATTTGATATCCCTTTTCATATGCTTCTTTAGCTAATTCGAGCTGAGAGTTTTCCTCATAAGCCTGACCCAAAGTTACATAAGCAAACGCATTATCGGGATGCTTTTCGATGGCATATTTAAAGATAGAAATTGCTTCATCATAATTGCCATTTCTCTTGTGCTCTTGTCCGGCCATTCTCAAAGCGGAAGGTGATATGCCGATACCATAACCAAACTTTCGATTCAAAGATTCTTCATATTCTTTAATGTCTTCTAAACCCTTAAATGCAACATCTGGAGGAATATGATTCCAACCTGCGAAAAGAGACCTCAATCCGGAATAAATGGATCGATAAGGTGTAGAAGCATGATCTTCTTCTGGCCAATATTGGTATTCCCATTCAAGCCCCTGCTTAGGAATTTTTTTAAAGACATTCAGAAATGCATCTAAATCAGGAAGAATGACAGACTCAGCCCATTGATGTAGGACCAATGAGTGTGGACAATTTTCCATTTTCCAGTGACATGATGATATCTTCCATCGATTGACTTCCTCCTTGTATGACTTTCATCACAGCCTCGATGATGAGATTTGGCTGTCTTTCCGGAACCATATGGTCACTTTCTTCCGCCACGATCAGAGTCGCACCCTTAATCGATGCTGTCATCTGTTCATGTGACAGCCGCCAGGCATCTTGTTCCTCTGTTTTTGGAAGGAACGGCTTCCCACTTGTAATCACGACAACTGGGATACCCGAGGGGACAGATGTTTTCTGCATGGCCTCTATCTTAGGGCCCAAGCCATCTCCAACCATACGAACCAGAGCACGTTGATATTTTGAGAGCCTATCCGGCTGTGAAGTATCGAATGGGAGTTTTCCTGCCATAGGGTGGTTATCGAGATACTCCACGCCGAGCAGGTCCACAAACTCGTTTGTAAACGGATCCACAAAGACCATCCCCTGTACACCCTCAGGGTGCTCACTAGCAAATAAGCGGATCATCCAGCCCCCAAATGAATGACCGACCAGGATAAGATTCTTATCCAGGTTGAGTTTCTGGAGTCCCTGCCATAGCCATTCGACCTCCTCACACATATCATGCGGAGTTTCCGGCAGATCGCTCTTCCCGAATCCAGCGCGATCGTAGGAAACAACCGTGGCTCCTGTCTTGCTGGCAAGTTCGGGGGCTATTTTGTTCCATTCTCTCGAGTCCATACCGCCTCCAGCTTCGAGAAGAATTGTCAGGTTTCCACCTTTAATAACCTGGAAGTTGAGACGATATTTTCCAACCTGAACCAGGGTCTCGATGACCTCAACCTCTTGATTAGACAGCAGACGCGATGCCTGGACCAGTGACACACTTAATGTCAAAAACGGAAAGAAAAGTGCCGCAGCCAGGAAGCTTCTAATTTTCTTCCGTCTCATATTCATCCCCTTTCAGTCTTTAGTTTTCAATGTCTCTTCGATATCATCCAGGATTGGCACGAAAATGAAACTGGCGTTGATATCATTCAGAATACAACAAAACACTGTTCAAGTCACCTTACGATAAGGTCCAAGGGATGATTAAAAAACAGCTTTTATTGCAATCGACAGAATCATCGCCCCCCTCGAGCTGACATTTGAAGCTGAACGATCACCTCCGCCTCGTGTTGTCCAACAGTATCTCCTGATGGCAGCCGAGGAGAGTGGGGAATATTCCTGAGGACCTCTATGACTTTTTTGTGTCTACTATGAGAGAATGGTCTATCCTTTTTTGGATTGTTCTGCATTTCATGATGATTTATCTATCTTGTTTGTCGTTGAACATGTCTTTTCGAATGTGATATCCTCATTTCAAGTTGTCAGAGGATGGAAATTGAGGAAAATTGTGAGAAATCTGTCACAAGCACAAAAAGGAAATTCCTATCAAATAACATAAATTTTTCTAAAATTTAGAAAACAGACAACCTTTTCTTAATAATTTGCGTATTCTAATATGTAGAATATAGCGAGTTGGAAAAAGAGGTGACAGCATGGAAATGTTGACTAAGCTTGAAGAATTAATCCTCCTTTCAGTCTGGAAACTGGAAGAAGATGCCTACGGCACGACCATATACAAGCACCTCCGGAAAATCACTGGGAAAAAATTATCACTGGGAGGCGTCTATTTCCCCCTGGACCGACTGACAAAAAAAGGCTACCTCCACTCTTACACAGGCGAAGCTACGCAGAAACGCCGGGGCTTGAGCAAAAGATATTACACGATAACAGACCAGGGACTAAAAGCCTTGAATGATATCAAGAGAATCAATGAAATCATGTGGGCCGGTTATCCGGACCTTGCCTTTTCCTCCGGCAAAAACATATGAAAAATAAACAGATCCGCCCCTCAAAGATCGGCTACTGGCTCCTTTGCCGGTTTCTGGGCAAGAGCGACCATTATACCCTAATTGGTGATTTCGAGGAACTCTATGCGGAGATGGCCATGGAGAAGGGCATTTTTTTCGCATTTATCTGGTATTGGGGCCAGATATTAAAGTCCCTCCCCACTTTTATCTCAAATTCAATATACTGGAGCGGTCAAATGATCAAAAACTATTTAAAAATTGTTTTAAGAAACATCAGGAGGCACAAAGGCTATTCCTTTATCAACATCACAGGTCTGGCAATCGGTATGGCCTGCTGCTTGCTGATTACCATCTGGGTCCTGGATGAATTGAGCTATGATAAATTCCACGAAAATTCAGCCAATCTTTACCGGGTTGAGGAGAATCAGGATTACTCCGGCCGGAACTACCATGTTTATGTCACACCTTACCCCCTTGCTCCGGCTTTGAAAGCCGAAATACCAGAAATCGTCAATGCCACCCGGTATTTCTGGACCGGTGGGCTACTATTCCGTTATAAAGATAAAGCATTCTTTGAAGACGATATTAGGGCTGTGGACCCTTCATTTCTTAATATGTTCAGCTATCCTCTGATAAAGGGAGATAAGAATACAGCCCTGGATTCGCCATACTCGCTGGTCATAAACGGAGAAATCGCAGAAAAGTATTTTGGTGAGGAAGATCCGTTGGGCAAAGTCATTTCTGTTAATAACGAATATGATTTTACAGTGACAGGACTGATGAAAAACGTCCCTCACAATTCCCACCTCCAGTTCAGTATGCTTATTCCCTACGAGTTCATGAAAGATACAGGGAAAACCCGTGAAACAGATTTTGGATCCAACTCCATCTTCACCTTTATCCAGCTTGATGAGAAGGCCTCTGTCGACCAGGTCAACAAAAAGATCCACGGCTTTATCCGCGATCGACATCCTGAAAGCGTTACAACCCTGATGCTCATGCCCTACACCCGGCTTCATCTTCATCAATACTTCGGATGGGAATCAAGCGGAGATGCCATCCAGTATGTGTATATCTTCTCTATCATCGCCCTTTTTGTTCTGTTGATCGCCTGTATCAACTTCATGAACCTCTCTACAGCCCGCTCAGCAAACCGGGCCAAAGAAGTCGGATTAAGGAAGGTTGTCGGGGCCCTGAAAGGCCATCTCATCAGGCAGTTTTACGGCGAGTCGGTTCTTTTTGCCCTCATCGCCCTGATCCTTGCCGTGGGAATCGTCACTCTCCTGCTTCCTGTCTTCAGCTCTTTGGCCGACAAACCACTCTCCTGGAATGTCACCGGCATAGGGATGATCCTGGCCGGTTTAGCGGTTATAACACTCTTTACAGGACTTGTCGCGGGAAGCTATCCAGCTTTATTTCTCTCCGCTTTTCAACCGGTAAGGGTTCTCAGGGGAAGAATCAAATCCGGTGCAGCGAGTTCCCAGTTTAGAAAAATTCTGGTTGTTATCCAGTTCTCTCTCTCGATCCTGCTGATCATTGGCACAACCGTTGTCTATAAGCAAATGAATTACATGAAGAACAGAAGGCTGGGCTGGGACAAGGAACATCTTGTCTATATTTCTCTGAGATCGGAGTTGCAGAAGTCCTATCCTACCCTGAAATCAGAGCTGGCCAAAGACTCCAGGATCTTGGGAGTCACCGGCACATGGATGCTGCCCTCATACTTAGGAAGCAACGCCGGGGGAGCGGATTGGGAAGGCAAAGACCCTAACCAGGAGGTCTTGATCGGTATCAATCCTGTTGATTTTGACTTCATAGAAACTTTAGGAATCGAAATGGCTGATGGGCGAAGTTTTTCCAGGGAATACTCCTCTGACCTCTCCAACACATTCATCGTCAACGAAGAGGTGGCTAAACTCATGGGCAAAGAATCCGTGATCGGAGAGAGATTCTCCTTTGTGGGCGTCGATGGAACGATCGTCGGGGTCATGAAAAACTTCCATTATCAACCTGTGCGGGAAAAAATCGAGCCCCTGGCCATTATCGTGGATCCAGAACGAATCAATTATGTTCTGATCCGAATACCTCCGGAAAATATACCTGTCTCTCTAAAACTGATCGAAAACACCTGGAACCGTGTCATCCCCAACTATCCTTTTGAGTATCACTTTCTCAACCAAATATTCGACAGCATGTACAGAGCTGAAGCGAAGATCGGTACGCTGCTGAAATACTTTGCGATCCTGGCTGTATTCATCGCCTGTCTCGGGCTGTTCGGTCTGGCTTCCTTCACCGCTGAACAACGGACCAAGGAGATAGGCATCCGCAAAGTCCTCGGAGCCAACGTCTCCCAGGTCACTCTGCTTCTATGCAGGGAATTTTTCCTGCTGGTGCTGCTTGCTAACATCATTGCCTGGCCTTCAGCCTATTTCATCATGAAACACTGGCTGCAGAGCTATGCCTACCGGACCAGCCTTGGATTCTTCATTTTCATCGCTGCCATGGCAGCCGCACTCCTGGTTGCCCTCCTGTCGGTGAGCTTCCAGGCTGTCAAAGCGGCCCTATCCCACCCGGCGGATTCACTCAGGTACGAATAGATTTAATCAAGCCAGCAAAGCCGAAAACCAATTTCTTATTCCTCAATGGCTCTCGAGGAATAGGAGTCGTTGACCTCATCGTTTTAGATATTATAAACTTATTT
>CAYVAT010000046.1:16168-22343 GCA_964449165.1 uncultured Eubacteriales bacterium
CTCTCGAGGAATAGGAGTCGTTGACCTCATCGTTTTAGATATTATAAACTTATTTTAGAATGTCAGTGGATGAAACTTCATTGACTTTAATAAGAGGAAAAAATGTCACTAATACCCGCTTTTGAAATAGGGCTTTGGAATGCCTGGATCCTCCAGGTCCTCTTTTACCCGTCCATGTTCATCCCGGATTTTTTTCTCGGCAAAGAAGGAAAGAAAAAATCGAAGAGGATGAACCAATTTCCGCCCTTCAAAAAGGCCGAGAAGATGTTGGCCCTCTCCACTCACGCCATTATCATGCCTGTCGTTTTTGTCTGCTCCATTTTTCTCCCCCTCAAGATAGGTACAGCCTGGCTTTACGGGGGCCTTGCCGTTTTTACCGCTGCTCTGGTTATTTTCATCACGGCTCTTTTCAGTATCACTTCTGCTCCGGCTGATCGCCCCATTACCGAGGGTGTGTACAAAATCTCCCGGCATCCCATGTATTTCAGCGGTTTCCTGATGTTTGTCGGCGTGGGGATATCCTGTGCTTCTTGGATCATTTTGTTGCTTGCTCTGATTTGGATCGTGTCTTGGAGAATTGTGGTCCCCGCCGAAGAACGATTCCTGATTGAAAAGTATGGAGATGCCTATCGCGGTTATATGAACAGGACTCCCCGCTGGATAGGAATTCCCAAATCTTCTATCTCTACTTCTTGAAATCTTTTAACTGCTTTTTAACTTTTATGATTTGATCGTTGTACGTTTAATAATAAGGTCGACATGGCTCCATCTGTTTATCAGAGCTTCTTTACTTCGTTGTCCAGCCCTTTCATTTCCCCGCGGATCAGGATTAAGGGCATCAAGCCAGCTATTTTATTTTCATCCATTTGCCGTTTTTGTAATCCTGAATCTCACAGCTGTATTTCTTGGCAAATTTATAATCGTCTTCTTTTGTCAGAAAATAAAAGACAAGTAGTTCCTTTTTGTTTTGCGCTGCACAGGCTTCAGCGTCCACGGCAAGGTCAGCTTCCAGGTCGAACGGCCTCCTCCTCAAAGGGTCCAACAGGATCTCCTGATGGCAGCCGAGGAGAGGGAGGAATATTTCACCTTAATAGACATAAAATAGATTTGTGGATATCTAGCTTGGATGCTTTATTAAGTTAGCTATTCTTTTGAAACCCGAGCGTTCATGATTAAGGAGACCAGTTTTATAGTAGCATCTCCGGGGTCTTCAAAATGCTTATCGGTGTCATATCGGTAAATGTAGACAAGTTTTAGTTCCGGGATGACAGCAAGAGTGTGGATACCGATTCCTGTATGGTAGAAAGCGTCATGTCCGCCAAAAAGCTGTGCAAACGCCCCTTTCGGTTTTACTACATTCCACATGTAGCCGTACCCTACTCCCATTTCCTCACTGACGGTGGAATAAGACTGTGTGCTTTCGTCAATCCATTCCTGGGGAATGATCTGCCGCCCCTTCCAATTCCCTTTTCTCAGGTAAAGAAGGCCGAAACGGGCCATATCCCTAGCTGACATCCGAAAACCATAAGCAGGGTGCATAGATTTGTTTTTCTCATAAAAATATTGGCAGTTTTCCACACTGAAATCCTCCATGCCTATAGGATCGGCGATTTCCTTTTTAAATGCTTCGAAGATCTTAGCACCGGTTTCCTGCTCAAATATTGTACCCAGCACATTAAAGTCCCAGTTATTGTAATAATAGAACGTGTTTGGAGGATGGCTGCCTCTGAGTGGGCGGGTATCGATCATGACCTGTGCTTCCGCCGCGGCCTCATGGTATACGCCTGACCGAGATTTGAGGAGATCTCGAACGGTGGCCTTTTTCTCTTCTTTGCTCAATAAGGGAGGGATGTCGTCTATGTTCAGTTCTTCCAGAGTCGCATCAAGGTTGATCTTTCCTCGGTTTCTGTAGATGCCATACAGCGCGCTTAAAAAAGGTTTTCGTATAGAATGACAATTGTAATTTTTATCCACATTGCCCCAAGAAATGAATACTTTTCCGTCATAGAGCATCATGACGGCAGCTGAATTGATCTTTTCCGCGAAGGCCTTGGCTTCTTCAAGTTTTGCTGAAGACCATCCAACTTCTTCCGGGACAACATATTCAAGACTTTCATCAATTTCTTGAACCTTGGCATTTCTATTCCAGCTTAACGTAAAAATAATGCATATAAGACAGAGAAGAAGCCCGCATCCTATTGATAAAGTCATGTTTTTTTGCTTGGACATAGGTCTTATCCTCTCTTCATAAAATTAAAACCTTTTATAATATGTTTTTATAATTTTTATACGATTTCTTGCAGAAGAAGTTTAATGAAAGTAAAGAGATTGAGCGCAACGAAAGATTCCTCTTTCTGGAAGGACACTGATCCTGCAATTTACTCCCAACAAAAAAATTAAACAATGTAGTTGTTATCGAACTAGAATTTTAATAATAATATATCAAAAATAAATATGACACTAAGAATCGAATTTTTTGTTATTACTTACATACAGAAGGAGGTTCTGTCATGAAAAGCAAAGTGTTGTTATTGACAATCACTTTGGGTATGGGATTATTAATGAACAGCGGCTGTGCATTCCTCGTAGGAGGTGCTGCCGGGGCAGGTACAGTTTCCTACCTCAAGGGGGAATTAAAATCAGATGAAGAGGTTTCTCTTGACAGGCTATGGAGCGCAACCCAGACAGCCATAGAAGATATGGGATTTACCGTTAAGACAAAGGAAAAAGATTCCCTTTCAGCTAAGCTTGCCGCACTTACTGCTGATAACAAGAATATCGATATAACTCTTAAAAGAAAAGGCGACAATCTGACTGAAATAGCGATTAGAGTTGGCAGGTTCGGAAATGAATCGGTGTCGCTGCATATCCTTGAAGAGATCAAGAAGCATTTCTGATACTTAAAATTGGCTTAGGCTTTTCCGCGTATATACCATACTCGCTAAAGTCATCAATAATTACCTTTGTGGCCTTATATTAGATGTTTTAATTGTTGCCAATTTAATCGATAGCAATATTGTTACTATGGTAAAAGCTAAGCTATTTGGATTTCATGTAGAAGAAGTCAGGAAGAGGCTGGCTGGATTGAGGTAGTAATAATCCCTCGCCTTAAATAATATGGATAGAGAAAATCTGGAAGGACAGAATCTTGGCTATTCTCTTTCATAAAGTTTATGTGGGAAATATTTATTTCTGTTCGATTAAGAACATTAACTGTTAATAAATTATACATTTATGTTTCATAGTGTTAGAAAACCCCAAGAAGATGAAATTGGCATGTTTATGGCTGATAAAAATAAGGAATGCTGGGTAAAAGGAATCATTTGGAGGGAAACGAAGAGAAAATCGCTGTAGTGCGCTGGAAGTCTGCTTGATATGAAAAAAGAGTTAAAAAGGAGAACGATCATGAAATTTAAAAAAGCAAGTATGGTATGCCCGATTATTCTTTTGTTCACATCCATCACCTGATTTGGAAACATTGGGAAAAGGATGAAATGGGGCGAACACTCAGTTCCCTCTATCTCGATTATCGGAAGGCTGGCAACATCCTGATACCTTACTCCCGTATAAACAAAGGCCCACTGCGCGATAATCCAGAGGGAATCATTAAAGAAGAGGTACTTGAAGTGAAAATGAATGTGCCGTTTAACGACTCCCTCTTTAAAAAACCCGTTGTAAAGGAAAAGGAGATGGAGCCGAAGGAGGCCAAAAAATAAGTCGTTTAGTCTGCTTTTTCATAGTGATTGAATCGATTAAAGTTTAATGCTCGTTATGATCTATTGTAAACTTCTTTGGCGACATAATTTCCTAAAAGGTGACATTGTCTTTACAGAAAGACAACAAAGGTAAAGCCGGATTATTCCCTTCTGGAGGTAAATATGAAATCTAAGAAAAATATAATGGTTTTGTTATTAACAACAGTTATAAGCGTCGGAATTATTATCGCTCATCCTTCCGCCAATAATAAGAAAGTATTCAGCGCTGGCTATCAGTCCTCAGGAACCCCAAAAATCGTTTTTGAAGAAATCGGACAGCTCAATGATGGAGGAATGGCTGTAACAGTCCTGGTGGTCGGTAACACTGCCTATGTCTGTGAGTTTGACAAAGGTCTGGAGATACTGGATATCAGCAATCCCGCCCAAATCGTAAAGATCACACAGATTGAGGATACGGAACAGTCCCGCGGGATCGAGGTCATGAGCCAAACAGCTTATGTCTCCTGCAATGTAAACGGACTGAAGCTTTACGATATCAGTGATTTTTCACAACCCGTTTACCTTGGAGAATACAGCGACCGGGATGGGGACCCCCATCAGTTTCTGGCTGCCGGAGACATTGGTTATTTGACAGAATGGCATGGCGGATTTGATATCATTGACCTATCCGATCCACTCAAACCGGTTCGATTGAGTCAGTACAAGGATGATATGATGGCGTTTTCTGTTGATATTGTCGGCTCGACGGCCTTTGTCACTGGGTACAAAGCCGGCCTCAAGATCCTGGACATATCCGACACTGAGAATCCGGTTCTTATCGGTGAATTCAACAACGGCGGAGAAACCAATGCCCTTCAAGTGAAGGACAGCAAAGCTTACGTCTGCGACAAGCTGCAGGGACTGGAGATTCTGGATGTATCTGATCCAGCGGATCCTCAGCTTTTGGGCACCTACAATGGAGGAGGAAGCACGGTCGGCGTGCACATAGTCGATCACCTGGCTTTTGTCATAAACTGGGAACTCGGGCTGGAAGCTGTCGATGTCAGTAACCCTTCCAGTCCGGTTAAAGTAGGTTCTTTTTATGACGGCGGACGACCCAACGGAATTCAGGTGATCGGAGATTTGATTTTCATAGCAGATGGAACAGACGGATTAGAGATCATTCGGTTTAAGAAAAAGGAGATTCCTTAACCATCAAAGAATTAAAACACCAAGAATTGAAATAAGAGAAGATACAATGATGAAAAAAAGGTATTTACTCATTTTACTGTGGGATTTGTGGACTGAGGAGCAAGGCCGAAAACCAATTTCTTATTCCTCTCGAATTATCGCTCGGCGGTCGATTCCCTGCGATATGAATAGATCGATTTTCGGGCGAGATATTTTATAGGGGACCAGCCATCGTCACTTTTAAACATTATTGACGAAAAAATTCCTATTCAAAAAATATCTTTGCAACTTCTTTTTAAAAATCGCGTATATATATTTGTAAAACACAAATAAATGGAAACTCAAAAGAGATGAAGGAAGTTATAGAAATCAGCAAAGCAGAGGAGATGGTGCTCCTGGCTATCTGGCATTTGAGGGATGAAGCCTACGGGGTGTCCATACGAAGGCAGATCCGCCAAGACACAGGCAAGGACTACACCTACGGCACTCTCTACGGCCTCCTCAGACAGATGGACCACAAGGGATACATACAGAAGAACAAAGGAAATCCCCTTCCCAAAAAGGGAGGCCGGAGCAAATCGTACTTCAAGCTCACGGCCTCAGGAATCCGGGCCCTTAAAGACGCCATCACACTTCACAGACGTATGTGGAAAGACATCAATGAGTTTTCCCTGGACGAACTATGAGCCCTGAGAGAAAAGAAGATCCCCATCCTCCCCGTTTGGCCGAATGGATCATTCGCCGGCTATCCTGGGCCGAGGATCGATTATCCATCCAAGAGAATCTCCGCGAAGAATACAGATATATCCTCGAAACAAGAGGAGCCCGAGCGGCCGGTCTCTGGTATTGGGCACACCTGATCCGGTCCTCACTTCCATTCGTCAGATTTGCAATCTATTGGAGGTTTGTCATGTTCAAAAATTATCTAAAAGTAGCTCTCAGAAATTTCACCAAACACAAAAGCTATTCCTTTATCAATATCTCTGGCCTGGCGATAGGAATGGCCTGCTGCATGCTGATCACGCTCTGGGTTCAGGATGAGTTGAGCTACGAGAAATTCAACAAAAATATCCACGATATATTCTGTGTCATAAATTATCCTCCGGAAAATCCAAATAGCTGCAGCGGCTCGGTCCCGGCACCTTTAATTCCCTATTTGAAAGACAAATACGCCGATATAAAAAATGCATCACGATTCAAAGCCAGCGGCAGGAGGCTCTTCTCTTACGAGGGGAACAATGTTTTCGAAGATAACGGCGGATTTGCCGATCCCGAGCTTTTCGATATTT
>CAYVAT010000047.1:0-21264 GCA_964449165.1 uncultured Eubacteriales bacterium
TATTTCCTTGATAGGGGAGAGGGATGGGGGATGAGGAAGCCCCTGTGAGGACTGAACGGGCATGGTTCCTCTCCGCAGGAGAGGAGAGTGAAGTCCGAACGGGAGCTGATTTCCTCGCTGGGGAAATCAGCGTGCTGACGATCCCCCATCCCTCACCCTTTTCAATTCAGTATATATCTAAATTCATCACGGTCTTAAGGATGCTTCCCGCCTATCTCCATTTCCATTATAGCTAATAGAGGCGGCGGTTGCTGTCCATCCGAAGCCCATAGTGGAAGGGTGGGAGGGTCTTGGCGAGGATGGAAGGAACCGCCTCTTTCACCAACTGTCAAGGAAACCTAGACTCTATCGTGCTTATTCTCAAGTATTATCTTTTAGAGACGGATGGTCGGAACTTGGAGGATCATCCTCGATCAGAATAAGACTCTGAATTTTGTGCCTTTTTCTCTTTTGAGCTTAATGGTTCCTCCCAGCTGGTTTACAAGATCGATCACCAACTGCATCCCCAGGGTCTCTGTCTGCTTGAAATCCACATCTTCGGGAAATCCGACGCCCGTGTCATTGACAGCCAGGGAATACTTCCCCTGTTTGTTGACATTCATGATCACCTGAACGTTTCCCTTCTGATCACCAGGAAAAGCATGCCTCAGGGAGTTGGACACTAACTCGTTGATGATCAATCCGCAAGGAATAGCTCGGTTAATATCCAGACAGACATCTCTAACATCCAATTTCATCCTGATCCGCTCCATCCCTATCCTGTAGGTTGAAAGGAGATGAGTTGTCAAACGCTTAATGTAATCGGAGAAATCAATCTTTGCCAAATCGCTGGATTGATACAAAGATTCATGAATGAGGGCCATCGACCGGATCCGGTTTTGGCCGACATTGAATAAGTCCAGAGTCTTCTTACTTTTGATCTGTCTGGACTGAAGCCTTAACAGGCTGGAAATAATCTGCATGTTATTCTTCACCCGATGATGAATCTCCCTCAACATGACTTCTCTCTCATTGAGAGCTGATTTTATTTTTTCCTCTGCTCGCTTTCGTTCAGTAATATCTCTGTAGATAGCATAAATTGCGACCACCTCGCCGTCGGCGACAATGGGCGAAGCAAGGACAGAGACGTCAATAAGCTTTCCATCCTTACGCTGACGGACAGCTTCGAATCTTACGTTTTCACCTGCTGCTACCTTATTGGTGATAGAAATCCCATTCTTCATATACTTCCTTGGTACCACCAGCTCATCAATATTCCGCCCTAAGACTTCTCTTCGTTTATACCCAAAAAGACTTATGAATTCGCTGTTGACGCGCATCACTTTTCCTGCTGGATCAGACATGACAATCCCTTCTTGTGCACTTTCAAACAGCCGGTCGAGGTAAGCTTTCTCCACTCGCAGCCTTTCCTCCGCCTTCTTACGCTCGGTGATATCTCGATGGACACTGAGGATAGCCTTCTGGCCTTTGTAATTCACCACAGCTGCGTTGACCTCAAGAAGGATTTCGCTTCCATCTTTGCGGTGGTGAACCGTCTCGAAATTGTGGTAAACCCCTCTTTTCAGAGTTTCTTTGATTCGTCTCTTCCCCTGAGGAATATCCTGAGAGAGAGATTCAAGGGACATCCCGATAAATTCTTCTCGACTGAAACCGTAGAGCTCGCAGGCACTGGGATTGACATCAAGGATAATTTCCTTTTCTGGAGAGAAGACAAGAATGGCATCATGGGCGTGCTCGAATAACCCTTGATAATCTTTTATGGATTGTTTGAGGGCTTCCTCAGCCTGCTTGCGTTCTGTGATGTTTAGGATTTGGGCCACAGTCTGAACCCGGCCAGATTTATCCTTAATAACGGTTGAACTGATCTCAACACGTCTTTTCTCCCCGTCCTTCCGCAACACATTAAATTCATACCTGGATGGAACCTTCTCTCCCCTCTGCCTCCTTAGGTAGCGGTTTACCACAAGCTTTTGACTCTCCTCGTCCAGGAATTTACGAAAATCCTGGCCGATGATTTCCTTCCGCGGGTACCCAGTTATCCTGCATCCTTGACTGTTGATATATGTAACACGGTAAGAATCATCGACAATCATTATTCCTGCATGGGAATTCTCCACGATTGAGCGAAACAGTTCTTCGCTTTCCCTAAGAGCATGTTCGTCCTTTCTTCTTTGGGTTACGTCTCTGAGAATACCCAAAATCTCCACTTTCTCTCCAGGAAGAGGAACAGTGTGGACCTCCACATATTTTATTTCTCCATTTTTAGCCAGGCCCCTAAAGGTATAAATGGGGGATAGTCTTTTCCTTTTCTTTCTCGCTTCCTCTCTTCTTGCAATCAGCTTCCTGTCTTCGGGATGGATAAGGTCAAAGAAGTTAAAATCCTTCCGGCAGACCTCTTCGGCTTTGTAACCAAACATCTTTTCGAAAGCAGGGTTGATGTATTCAAAACCTTCCGGACTGATTATGTAAATACCATCCTTTGCACTCTCAGCAAGAGTCCGATATCTTCTTTCGCTTCTCTGTAAAGCCTGTTCGGCCTTCTTTTGCTCAGTAATATCGATGGCTATAACCAGAATTTCTGATGTATTCCCCTTTTCATCCTTTATCGGAATGTTGAAGACCTTTACAGCCCGCTGTTCACATGCTTCAGTGTGGAATTCAATTTCATAAGGAGGAATATTATCTGCACGAAGAAATTTAGCAAGCTTTTCCTTCAATTTGATCTTGCTTTCTTCGGAAAGGAAGGGTAATTGGAGAAAATTCTTCCCTACAACCTCTTCGGGCTTATAGCCAAACCAGTCATAGACTTTCTTGTTCACCTCCAATATATTTCCATCCCTGTCGACGAGCGTGATGACCTGAGGAGAAAACTCGAATATCTTCCTATAGGGCGTATCTTTCCTTTGGGATTCTTTCATTTTTCTTTCCGCTCTCATTCTCCCGAATGAAAGAGTAATCCATTAATCATGAATTTCAAGCAAGCCTCATTCTTCTCCCTGATATCCTTACCGATCCTCAAAATCCTGAAATTATTCTTTCAGAGCTTCAGCTAGGGGACAATCACCCTTAAAGATGAATCTGAAGATGATATCTAATGTTTTCATCTAATCTTAAAAGGGGAGGTGAAAATGGAGTCTCTCCATTTCTGTGATAGCTAGTAAAAATGCCGATTCCTCTCTATCCTAGCCAAGAGTCTCCCGCCCTCCTCCACAGGCTTCGGATGGAGGGCAACCGGCGTTTCATTCCCTAATCGAATGAAATATCTTCACTCGGCGTGGAAATAAGAATGCTATCAGAGGCAATGGAAAATTTTTCATTTTTTTTGTAACCTTTTTAAGGATGACAAGTCTTTATAAACGAAAAGGTCAAAAGCGAGAAGAAATATTGGTAAATTCTGCCGATGATAACAAGATCATGGAAGAAGTTAAGGATGGGAAAGTGGAAAAACTAGCTATTCTCTTCGAAAAACATCACGTTATGCTCTACAACTTCTTTCTTCGCCTCACGACAAACAGGAGCATCAGCGAAGATTTGGTGCAAGATGTCTTCTTCCGCATCTTGAAATACCGCTCCACCTACAAGGGAAAGAGTAAATTCACCATCTGGATGTACCAGATCGCCAGAAACGCTCATGTGGATTATTTAAGAAAGCAAAAAAGACAGTTCTCGCTCGAAGAGCAAACACAAGAGGCAGTGAGCCAGGAGCCGACGCCTGAAGATAAAATCGAGCTGGGACAGGATATTGCCATGGTCAGGGAGGCCCTGGCCAAGCTTCCCTTGAGAAAGCGGGAAGTTTTGGTTCTCAGTCGATTCCAGAATCTCAAATACAAAGAGATCGCAGAACTCTTTGGCTGCCATATAGGCACAGTGAAAACACACGTCCATCGGGCGATAAAGGAATTAGGCAAAATATATACAGAACTTTCAGGGGGAACAGTCATATGAGATGTCAGGCAATAAAAGAAAAATTTCCAGATTTTTTGATCGGAGACCTGGATCAAAGAACCAAGGAAGATATCCAGGCTCATCTATCAACCTGCCCCTTTTGTAGAGAGGAACTGGAAAACTTAAGCTCTATGTGGACAAAACTGGGGGTTCTTCCTGAGGAACATCCCAGCCAGTCTCTCCGCACCCGGTTTTACTCCATGCTCGAATCATACAAACAAGAACTCGAACAACAAAAATCAAAACACACCTTGCGCAAAATCATGGAAGGCTGGTTTACCCGCTGGTGGCCCCATCGGCCTGTGCTTCAGTTTTCATTGGTCCTCCTGGTTTTGATCATCGGGCTGGCTGCTGGTTATTTCTTGAATACTACCAGACGGACTACCAACGATCTTGCCCAGCTTCGCCAGGAAGTCCAGAGTATGCACCAGATGCTTGCCGTTTCTCTCCTGGATCAACCCTCTCCCAGCGATCGGATAAAGGGAATTAACCTGAGTTACGGCATAAAGAGCCCTGAGCCAGATATACTCCAGAAACTCCTCTACATCTTGAACAACGACCCCAATGTCAACGTGCGGCTTTCTGCTGTGGATGCTCTTTATCTTTATCATAGTCAGCCCATCGTTCGGGAAGGGCTGGCTCAATCTTTATCGAAACAGACTTCTCCGCTGGTACAGGTTGCTCTTATAGACCTCATGGTGGAGATGAGAGAAAGACGGGCTGTGGATGCACTCAAAAGGTTGATCCAAGAGGAAGAACTCCAACCCGAAGTCAGAAATCGAGCCGAACAGAGTATACAGCAGCTCAGCTTTTAAAGGAGGTTGGCATGAAGAGGAAAATCTTTATCTTACTTATATTTATTACCACGTGTGTTATTCTTCTCGTCGCCAGAAATTTTCCTGTGGAAAAAAAGGAAGAAATCCGAAAGACTTTGAACTTTCAAGACCCATCAAAGTCAAAGGAGCTAGTGGTGGACAATGTCTTCGGTTCAATCGATGTGAGAGGTTATGACGGGCAAAGTGTCGAGCTTTTTGTCCAGAAGACCATAAGGGCTAAAAACCAAGAAAAAATCCAGAGAGCAAAGGAAGAAGTGCATCTTGAGATAACCACAGAAGAAAATACCATTGACCTTTATGTGGATGGCCCTTTTCGCTGCTCAAATGACCGGAAAAGATGGAGAAGCTGGAAAGATCCCGGATATGAAGTCCATTACGACTTCACACTCAAAGTGCCCCGTCTGGCAAGTCTCTATCTCAAAACCGTCAATAAAGGAAAGATCACAGTCCAGAATGTAAAGGGAGAATTCGTGGTCAGAAACGTCAACGGCGAGATTGAAATGGTCAGAGTTGCAGGCTCAGGTGAGGCCCACACGGTCAACGGTAAAGTCAAAGTCTTGTTCACTCAGAATCCTCGATCCGATTGTTCCTTCCGCACCATAAACGGAAACATTGAAGTGACTTTCCTGGAAGATCTCTCTGCCGATTTTCGATTGAAGACGTTCAACGGGGATGCCTATTCTGACTTCCCCTTTTCATACACTCCTGCTAGGGCGGCTGTCCAAGGCCGAAAAAAAGGAAAATATGTTTATAAAAGCGACCGCTTTGCCGGCGTCCGAATCGGGAAAGGCGGACCTGAAATAAAAATGGATACTCTTAACGGAGATATCCTTATCGCTAAAAAGAAATGACTATCTGAGGAGGATAGAAGATGAAAAAAACAAACATTTACGTCTTGGGAACAATTCTCTTCTTTGCGGTGGCCATCTTCTCTTTGAGCCAGGGAGGGACTGCCGACAAAGCTAGTGTCAGCTTCAGCAATCCTTCCAAGCCTGGGAAGATCGAGGCCAGCGTTCATAATGGGAGCATAACGGTTAAAGGATATGATGGAAAAGAGGTAATTGTAGAGGCGAAAACACGGGGAAAGATGATTAAGGAACTTGAAGAGATGGAAGAAGAATTTGAAGTTGAAATGGCAAAAGTCGTGAAAAAAAGAGAAAAGCCCAAAAAAACAGAAGGAATGCGTCTGATATCCTCGCCCGGAGGCGCAGGATTGGAGATTGAGGAAGAAGATAATGTCATGGAAATAAGCGTCTCTTCATTCAAGCAATCGATTGACCTTATTATCCAAGTTCCCTCCTCAACATCTCTTGAACTCAGCGCTCACACTAACGGCGATATAACCGTGGAGAATGTCAATGGGGAAATCGAGGTCAACCATCATAACGGAGCGCTGGAACTCAGCGGAATCTCTGGCAATGTGGTGGCTCATACCTTTAACGGCGGTATCACAGTGACTTTTACTAAGGTTAATCCTGAAAAACCCATGTCATTCAGCACCTGGAACGGAGATATCGATATCACCTTCCCGGCAAACATCAAGGCTAATGTCAAGATGAAATCACAGCGCGGCGAGGTCTACAGCGATTTTGACATCCGACTGGACAAAACACCTAAAAGGTTTGTCGAAGATTCACGAAAAGAAGGGGGGAGTTACAAGATCAGCTTCGAAAAATATATCCTCGGCACAATCAACGGCGGCGGGCCGGAGTACCAGTTCAACACCTATAGCGGCGATATTCTGATCCGAAAGGCCAAATAACAGTAGAGGGGCAGGCGACTTTCTTTATAGAAAAATTTGCCTGCCCCTTTCTTCTCTATTTGATCTCGGCTAGAGCCTTGGCTGCTTCCGGGTAATCAGGTTTCAGCTCGAGAGCTTTTTTGAAAGCCTCCTTAGCCTTATCTGCCAGTCCTTTCTTCTCATAGGCCACGCCCAGCTGATAAAACGCTTCAGGGAATGGTTTCTTGTTGCAGACAAACTCAAAATCCTGGATAGCCCCGTTGACATCTCCTCCAAACCCTTCGGGAGCCATCAAACGGCCTATTCCGCGGCCAAAATGAGCATCGATGTTGTTCGGGTCGAGCTGGAGTGCTTTCTCAAAAGCCTGCATAGCTCCCATTCCGTACTTCATCATGTCCAAGGGATTTCCCTTTGCCATGCTGCCCATGATATTGCCTTTCCAGGCATGAAGCTCAGCGTTGTTCGGATCCTGGGCAATAAGCCCTTCCACGAGCTCTAAGGCCTCCGGATACCTTTCTTCATCAAAGAGCTTCTTAGCTTGATCAAGCGATCCCTTCTCGGCAGGCTTGCCGGGTTTTCCGGCTTCCTTCTCAGGCTTGGGGGGAGGTGCTGGTGAAGGTGGAGAAGGGAATTTTTGCTTCAATATCTGAGGAAGATACTGAATCAAAACAGGTAGCATTTGCTGCAGGAAAGAGGGCTTCTTCTCTTCCAATGGAAAAAGCTCAACCCTGACATCTTCTCCCTCTATGACCAGAACACCCAAGGCAACTGCCTTGCCTCCCATACCTCCTCCAAATCCCATCATCGCTCCGCCTGCTCCCAAACCGAAGGATATCTTGGAAAAGGGAATAATGATTTTATTTTCTGATTGGATAGGTTTTCCGATAACAGAGCTGACCTTGATGATAGACATCATCTTATCGAAACTCATAAACGCCTCATCCACAGCAGATTTCTCCTGAGCCTGGAGTTGTCCTGAAAAAAGAAAAAGAGAGACAGCTAACAGAGTAAAACAGACTTTCTTACTCATGGCATCCTCCTTATTTGCGGGGAACCTTTCCCACGCTCACAAACTTTACCCCAGCCTTGCTGATGATCACGAAACCCAGGGGCTTTGCTTCTCCACTGATATAAAATCCGCTTCCTCCCATAGGAGATCCTCCTCCGGGCCCTCCTCCGCCACCGCCAAAGCCGACGTCGATCATGATGATGGGGATGACGGTTACTTTGCCTATTTTCACCGGATCACCGACAACGTTTTTGACGTGAAGATCTCTGGAGAGACGTTCGGTCATCGCTTTGGTCAGATTAGAGAGAGCATCACTCGCCTTCACCTGAACCTGAGGCTTCTCCTCGAGTGCTCGCAGAGCGCCGGTCATGGAGAAGAGCATTAAAAAGACTCCAAAAAAGACAACCCATTTTCCTCTCAATTGATACCTCCTTTTTTTATTTTTTTCCAACCCGCCGTTTGAGATTCCAGAACATAATCGGCGGGTCTTTTTGATCGAGCTGAGAAACCCAGCAAATAAAATCCAATTTCTTCACCAGTGTATACGAAAAACTACCCCAAAAGTATGTTTCTTAATAATCTTTTGATTGGAAAACTTCATGCTGAAGGATCGCCTTCCTGATTCTTTCCTCCTGGACAGAAACGCCTATCCCCGGCGAGCCGGGAACTTTGATTGTCCCCCGAGAAGTGATCTCCACAGGGGGTTCGATCAGATCCTGGAGATAATACCTTCGGCTTGCTGAAAGATCATTGGGAAATTGGAAGTTGGGAAGAGATGCCAGATGGATGTTATGAGCCCGGCCTATTCCCGACTCTAACATTCCTCCACACCAGACAGGAATCGATTGTTTCTGACAGTAATCGTGGATCTTCCGTGCCTCCACCACTCCTCCAACCCGTCCCAGCTTGATGTTGATGATGCCACAGCTTCTCATCTCGTGTGCCTTCCGGGCAGAATCTTCGGAGAGGATGCTTTCATCCAGACAAAGCGGAGTCTTCATCTCTTTCTGCAGAAGGCTGTGATCCCACAGGTCGTAGGCTGGAAAAGGCTGCTCTACCATGAGCAGCCCGAAGAAATCCAGTTTTTTCAGGATTTCTTTATCTTTTAAAGTGAAGGCTCCATTGGCATCGACCTGAAGAGGAATATCAGGAAATCTATTCCTTATCCTCTCACAGACCCGAACATCCCAGCCCGGTTTGATTTTGATCTTAATCCTAGGGTATCCCTCCTGGAGGAAGTTTTCGATCCTCTCCAAAAGCTTGTTTTCGGTATCTTGAATCCCCACACTCACTCCTGCGGGAATTTCTCTTTTTTCTCCTCCATAGATCTTGCAAAGAGGAAGATCTTCCTTCTTTCCCAAAAGATCCCAGAGAGCAAGCTCAAGCCCTGCCTTGGCCATGGGATGCCCTTTGTACCTTTTAACCGCTTGATAAAAATCCTCGGGATTGACCAGGTTCTTTTGAAAAACAAGGGGAATCAAAAAATCCTTCAACATTATCCAGGCTGTAGATGTGGTTTCGTAACTGTACAAGGGACTCCTGGCGGCAACCACTTCCCCATAACCGGAAATTCCTTCTCCTTGAACTTTGACGATGATAAAGGTACGTCCCTCCTCCCGGCCAAAACTCGTCTCAAAAAAATGACGATAAGGAAGTTCCAGGAGGAAAAGTTCGATCTGCTCGATTTTCATCTCAGCGAAGATTCACTCCTTTTCTAGATGCCAATCTTTCGTAGAGGGCACCCATCCTGTTGGCCATAGCTTCCGCTGAAAATCTCTGGTGAACAACTTTGTATCCTTCTTCTCCTAAACGCGATGCTAAGTCTTTATCGTTGAAGAGTTTGAGGATTGCCTTAGCCAGTGCAGATGGATTGCGGGGCGGAACAAGAAGTCCAGTCTGCCTATGGATGACAACCTCCGGGATACCTCCGGTCCTGGTTGCCACTACGGGAAGACGACAGGCCATAGCATCCAGGATGCTGCTTCCCAATCCTTCCAGGTATGAAGAGAGGACGAATGCATTCAGAGAAGAGAGAATTTGCGGCACATCCTCGCGAAATCCGAGGAAAAACACCAAATCCTCAACCTGAGAGTCTTTCGCCTCCTTGGTCAATTCCATACGCAGAGGCCCCTCGCCAACAATGATGATCTTGATTTTAGGTGTCTGCTCTTTGAGGATTTTCGCCGAGCGGATCAAGTATTTATGGCCTTTATGGTCAGCTAAGTGGGCCACCATACCCACAAGGTAATCGTCCTCAGCAAAACCGAATTCTCGACGGAGATAATTGCTGGAGATCGCATCTTGATAGGGAGCAAAGTCAATCCCAGAAGGAATAACATCGACAAGCCCGGAAGGAAGGCCCCCGTCGAGAAGAACCTTCTTTACTCCTTCAGATATAGCCACTACCGCATCGATGTTTTTACAGTACTTGCCCCGCGAGAAAAAATTCTTCTTCAGCGGAAAATCGACACGCCTGGAGATAACTCTCAACGGTATTTTCGCCAAGGAGGCAGCCGCCGATCCTACAGCTACAGAATGAGCGTCATGAAAATGAGCTAAGAGGCACCTCTCCCTTCTCATTCGGTAGGCAAGGCGCAGAATTGATAAAATGTCGAACTCGCTTCGTATTTTTAGAGGAAAAACAGGAAGAGCAGCTTCTGCCGCTTTCCTATGAAGGGGGCTCTCGGGTTGGACTACAAAAAAAACAGGGTAATCTAGACGTTTTAATTCTTTAACCAGCAGAAGAGACTGTCTCTGGCCACCCCTCCACTCTTTTCCAGCATCAATATGGAAAAGGCTCAATTCTTTCTCCTTTTTTCCATATCTCCTTCAGCTTTGCGTAACGGATAAAAATGGCGTAACCGTTGAGAACAGAGATGACCAGACCTGGAAAGCCATCCATGAATCCGCCTTTCCAAACATAGGATTTGACGAATCTGAAAAAAGGAAATAAAAGAAGATGATACCAGCGACATTTTTTCTTTTGGGAATAGAGTTTTTTCGCGCCCAGCTCGGAGAAGGAGTTGATCCGCTTCAGATGTTCTTTGATATTGGCGTATGTAAAGTGATGGATGGATCCCTTGAGCTTTACAACCTCTCCCTCTATCATCAACTCCTCATGAACAAATTCCCCTTCCCAGCGGGCTTTATCCCTGTGGAAGAGACGAATCTTACGGTCAGGATACCATCCAGAATGACGGATCCACTTACCCAGATAGAAGACCTGTCGAGGCATGGAAAAGCCTGAACATTGAGGCTCTTCCTTTTTCTTGAGCTCGATGATTTCTTGGCGGAGTTCAGGCGAAAGTCTCTCATCAGCATCCAAAGAAAGAATCCAGGAATAAGAAGCTTTGCTGTTTCCGAAATTCTTTTGATCGGAAAAATTAGCCCACTTTCTTTGAAAGACTTTTTTTGTAAATCTCTGGGCTATTTCCAATGTCCCATCGCTGCTGTAGGCATCAACGATGATGATTTCAGAAGCCACCCCTTCCAAACTCTTTAAGGCCGGCTCAAGACGTTTCTCTTCATTAAGAGTGATGACGACGGCTGAAATTTCCATTTCTATAAATATTATCACAATTTCCCTTTAGGAAAAAAGAGGAAAGGAAAGCATCCTTATTTCTGTGATAGGGGTGAGTAATGGGGAATCGTCAGCACGCTGATTTCCCCAGCGAGGAAATCAGCTCCCGTTCGGACTTCACTCTCCTCTCCTGCGGAGAGGAACCATGCCCGTTCAGTCCTCACAGGGGCTTCCTCATCCCCCATCCCTCACCCTTTTTGATTCAGTATATATTTAAATCCATCACAGTCTTAAGGATGCTTTCAAGGTGGCGGGGGGGAGGGTCTTGGCGAGGATGGAGGGAAACCGTTGCCTCACCACTTAACTGGATGAAATATCTCCACTTCTCACGGAAATGGACAGGGCGGTTCTTTACTCTAATGAATTATTTGGTGAATTGGGAAATCTTTATGTTTCTTTTGTCCAAACTCAGTCCCAAAGCCTTCTCCAACTTGTTCCAAGCAAGATTGTAATCGACCAAAGCTTTTAACTCCTGAGAACGTGCATTGGCCAGTTCTTCCTGGAATTGAAGGACAAAATAGTTAGTGGTCAATCCTACATCCAGCTTTTTCTCTTCAGCATCAAGTCTTCTCTCGGCAAGCTCTCGTGCAACTTTGTAAGCATCCACCCGTTTGGCATTTGTCTCGATATCACGCACTGCACTCCGGACTTCCAGCTGAGTCTGCTTCTCCAAGTTCTCCAGCTCGAGCTGACTCTTTTCCAGCTCCATCTTCGCCTTTACATAATCAGCCCTGGTCAGGATGCTACTCAATGGAAGAGAGAGGGTCAGGCTGACCGACCAGTTATTGTAGAGAAGCTTAAAGGCGTCACGCAGAGAATCCATGGAATTCCCCCCTTCCTTCCCCACGATTACACCTGTCAGAGGATCACCGTTGAGATAGAGGAGTCTATCCCCTGAAATTCCAGGACTCCAGTAAGAAAGATTAAAATTCAAGCCAGGAAGCATCTGATTCTTAGCCACGCTCAAATTCAGTTCTCTGGTCCCGATTTCTGTCTTTTTCATCTTCAGGTCAGGTCTGTTGATAAAGGCCCATTCCAATGCTTCTTCCAGAGAAACCTCTTTCTTAGCAAATGTGGGTTTATCCTTGGGTGTTATTCGGAGAGGAGTCCCCTCCTCTTCTTCAATATTGATGATGTTCTTGAGGCTGTCCTCATACATCCGAATCAGGGCTTCTGCCTGAAGGATATCCGCCTCCCTTGAGGCCACCACAGCTTCGGCATTCAAGATTTCTATGGGGGCCAGCTTCCCTACTTCCACTTCTTTTTCATTCTTTGCCAAGAGATCTTTGGCCAACTCCAAAGATTGATTTTTGACATTATAATCTTCAATCGCATAGACAAGATTCCAATAAGCCTCCTGAACCCTGTAGATGGTATCCATCAGAACGGATTTGAGCTGCTGTTGAGAAATATCCAAGTTGTTCCGGGCAATGATGATTTCCTTCCTGCTCACCTTAAAGCCGAAATCCTTCAGTAAGGGCTGAGTAAAGTCAAGGCGCACCATGCTTTCAAAACGGGGGTTTATGAGCTGGAAGGCCTGGTTGGTATCATACTTATTTCTGGATAAAGAGAGAGAAAAATTTCCTCCTGTGGGAATCTGTTGAACGAGAGAAACAGAATAATCCCTGTACTTGCTTATTACGGTCTCAGCTCCTTGAATCCACCAATAAGAAGGACTCTCCGTCCGTTCGGCACCATAGTTAAAATCAAATCGGGGGATGAAAAACTCCCTAGCCCGAGTCAAAGACGCATCGGCGATCTCAGGATTATAGACTTCTACAGAAACCTGAAGATTATTTTTCAGGGCCTTTAGGATACAATCCTCTAAAGAAAGAGAAAGAGGCTCCTCTGCCAAAGAAAAATACGGTATGAACAGAAATGCCGTGATCACGCCAAGGATAAAATTCATTTTCCTCTTCATCTTTTTCCTCCTGAATTAAATTTATATGCCAAATGGTGTGATTTATCTCCTTATTCGGAAGAGAGCATAAATCAGACTAAGAACCATTCTAATTATTACATACGAATATTTAACTTCTCTGGTTCAATAAAAAAATAATTTTTATCATCGTGATGAGCGTTAAGACTCAACGGGATTTCTTCTTGGAGGAAAATGGTTGAGAAGGGGTGAACCTGGGGTAAGCGTTCGAATCGAGAGGAAAAGAGATCTGATCGTGTCTCTTCAGCTTCTCTAAAGCAAGGGCAGCCACCATAGCGGCGTTATCAGTGCACATCCTGGGGGATGGGATAAAAGAGGGAAGAGACATTTTCTGGCCAAATTCCTCAAACTCTCTCCTGAGCTTTTTGTTCCTGGCCACTCCTCCACAGAGGATAAGAGAAAAAGGGTGATAAGCCTTTATAGTCCGGTCCAGGTTTGAGAGTAAAGCACGGATGATCGCTCGTTCAAAGCTGGCAATAAAATCATAAAACCGGGAGTGGCCCTTGGAAATCTTCTCCTTCCTTATCCAGTTCAATGCGGCCGTCTTGAGTCCGCTAAAGCTGAAATCGAGGCTTCTGTCCGTCATATAAGGAAGGGAAAATCGATAGGAGTGCGGGTCTCCTTTTTCAGCTATCTTATCGATTACCGGGCCTCCAGGATAGCCCAAATTGAGAAATTTGGCGATTTTATCCAGAGCTTCTCCAGCAGCATCATCTCTTGTCCTTCCGATGAGCTTGTATTCGAGCTTCTGTTCCATAAAAAAAGTAGTGGTGTGGCCTCCTGAGACTACAAGAGCAACCGCTGGAAAAGGAACAGTCTTGTTCTCCACAAAGACTGATTCCACATGGGCTTCAAGATGGTCTACGGGAATCAGAGGTTTGTGGAAATAATAAGCCAGGCCTTTGGCAAATGAGAGGCCCACAAGCAAAGACCCGATAAGTCCTGGACCCTGGGTCACACCATAAGCATCGACCTCTTCCAGCCTCAGGTCTGCTCGCTTCAGGCTCTCCTCCACAACATAACCGATGGATTCTATGTGCTGGCGAGAAGCAAGCTCCGGAACCACACCGCCATAAGGAGCGTGAATCTCATCCTGAGAAAGAACAACATCGCTCAGAATCTTAAAGTCGTCTCTTATCACCGCTGCTGCGGTTTCGTCACAGGAGGTTTCAATCCCTAAAATGTGCATGGATACATCTCTTACTTGATTATTTTAATCTTAATCGCTCCAAGTTCCTACGGTAAGGAGGACGGGCAATCCCTTTTTCGGTGACAATGGCTGAGATGTATCTCGCCGGTGTGACATCAAAAGCTGGGTTCAAGGCTTTAACTTGAGGAGGGGCCAAACACTTCCCTCCCACTTCTCTTATCTCTTGAGGATCTCTTTCCTCGATGGGAATGTGGCTGCCGTCATGAGTTGCGAAGTCGACCGTGGAAAACGGAGCAGCCACATAGAAGGGAATACCGTGCTCTTTAGCCAAGATCGCCACTGTGTAAGTTCCGATTTTATTTGCCGAATCACCATTTCGGGCAATCCTGTCTGCTCCAGTGACGACCAAGCTGATCATATTCTTCTGCATCAGATAGCCTGCTGTGCTGTCTGTGATGAGGACAACTGAAATATGCTCTTTCTCCAATTCCCAGCAGGTCAGCCTTGCTCCCTGAAGCAAAGGCCTGGTTTCATCTGCATAGACCTGAATCCTCTTGCCCGCCCCGACGGCTGCCCGGATAATCCCCAATGCTGTGCCATATCCGGCTGTGGCCAAGGCTCCAGCGTTGCAGTGAGTGAGGATTGAATCCCCGTCCTTTATCAGCTGTTCTCCCCAAAATCCGATCTTTCTGTTGGCCTCCACATCTTCCTTCTCGATCGCCAGAGCTTCCTTGATCAACCTCTCTTTCAGCTGGACGAGGCCAAGATGGCGGTTTCGATCAAAGGCAGCCTTCATCCTCTCCAGAGACCAGAAGAGATTGCGGGCTGTAGGCCTTGTCATCCTCAGCCTTTGGTAGATTTGATCAAATTCCTGATCGAGCTTCTCCCCTTTTTCGATCCTCAGCATGCCCAGGGCAAGGCCGAAGGCAGCCGCCACCCCGATGGCAGGAGCTCCCCGGATTGCCATCTTCTCGATAGCCTCGGCAACCTTCCTGTAGTCTCTGAACTCCACATAGACCTCTTTTTGAGGCAGCTTTCTCTGGTCGATCATCACTACTTTATCTTTATCCCAATAAATGGTAGGCCGCATTATTCACCTCTTTTTCCATTCAGGAGTTTCAGCGTCCTGCCATCGCCACTTCTTGATCCATTGCAGATAAGAAGAGAAGAATTTCTCCCACTGCCTGGAAGATAATTTCTCCTTCAGCTTTTGGTAACAGAAAACAATCTGAAGGTCGTTGTCACGATTAATCCTCTCTGAGGGAAGAGAGAGCTCTTTGGCCATCACAGCTTCCTCAAAACTTTGTTCATATTCAAGAAGATGGCTGTGAATCTGGGACTGGAGGTAGTGATAAAAACCGTTGCTCATATCCTTTTGGGAAAGCTTCTGGATGCTCTTAAGCAGGGAGGAAAGCTCTTTTTCCTTCACTTGGTCGCTCTGCTGAAAGGTCTTCTCCAGTGTCATCTCAGTGTATTTTTGTGAAGCCACAAGGAGAATCTGGTCGAGCTTAGATTTCCCGATGAGATGGGCATAAATCTTGAAAGCTGCCTCCTTCAGGCCCATCTCATCCAACGATGAGGCGAGCCCCAAGAGGGAGACCTGCTTAGCCCATTCCTCGCCTTTGTCAAAACCACACGAAAAAGCCCGGCGAAAACTCTCCCCTGCCTCTTTCCACAGCTTAAACTCCAATTCCGCAAGCCCCTTCAACATGTAGGCTTGGGCTGAAGGATGCTTTTCTGTCTCAAGCTCGGCCTCTTTGAGCGCTCTCTTGAAAGAGGCCGCCGCTTTCCCCTGCTCCAAAGAACGGGAAAACCTTTGGCCTTGCTCATAATAGAATTTTGCCTCTTTGAGATGGGAAACACAGGAATAAATTGAGAACAGGAAGAAAAAAAGAGAAAGAAGGGTGAGTATTCTTCCCTTCGAAAAGATGGAGCTGCTCATCATCTATTCTCTCTTTAAGCTCTTCTTAACAAGGTCGGCAATTGTTTTGCGCAACTTAGCCTGGGAGAGGAGCTCAAGATGCAGCCCGATGGCTTCATCGGCAACTGCTTTAAGGCCCTCTAAAAGACGGTTCTCTTCAACTGATTCGACATCCTCTTTTGCCTTTTTTACCCTGTTTCTGAAATCCTTGACAATCTTTCTGTATTGTCCGGAGTCCAATTCTTGAGCAAAAAGTGCCTCAAGAAAAGGATCCTCCAATTCCAAGATGGGATAAAGAGACGAAAATGCCTCTCTCAGCGATTCTATCTTATTTTTCTGTATCTCAACTTGATAGGACTGACTCAAGCCAGGATGCCGTCTGAAAAATTCGAGGACGAATTCATCGGGCTTGGTCTGGATGGGCTTAGGCTCAACCCAGACTTTCCAGGAAAGAATTTTCTCCCTCCATTCTTTGGTTCTTTTTATGGCCCAAACAAGAGCCGCTGAGAGGAGTGGGAAATAGAGAGAGGTGCTTTTGGGAAAAAATTCAGACAGAAAACTGATCCCCTTATCTACGATTTTATCGAGGGAGGGTGATTCCATTTCTCTCTAATATAAATTCAAATCATTAAAGAGTAAAGAGGAAAAGTAGACATCATTTTTTCCGTGATGGGGTAAGGGTGGGAGGGTCTTGGCAAGGATGGAATGGAACAGCTGCTGCCTCACTACCTAACTCGATGAAATATCTTCACTCATAACAGAAATAGATAAAGGGGAAAGGCGAGATATTCTGGCTTTTATTTTATCTGCAGGAGGGCGAGAAAGGCCTCCTGGGGAATCTCCACCCGGCCGATTTTGCGCATTCTTCTTTTGCCCTTTTTCTGCTTCTCCAGAAGCTTCATCTTGCGGGTATAATCTCCGCCGTAGAGTTTGGCCAGGACATCCTTCCTGTAGGGCTTGATGGATTCGCGGGCGATCACCCGTTTGCCGATTGCGGCTTGTAGAGATACCTCGAATTGCTGGCGGGGTATGAGTTCGCGCATTTTTGCCACCAACTTCCTCCCTATGATGGAGGCCTTTTCCTGATGGACAATAAGAGAGAGGGCATCCACTGGCTCACGGTTGATGAGGATATCCAGCCTTTGCAGTGGAGCCTCCCTGTATCCAGCAAACTCATAATCCATGGAGGCATAACCCTGGGAGACAGATTTCAACTGATTAAAAAAATCAAAAACAACCTCATTGAGAGGAAGAAGGTAAGTAAGAAAAATCCTCTGGGCGCTGATGAATTCCATATTCTTCTGTTCTCCCCGGCGATTCTCGAGGAGTTTGAGCACAGCCCCAAGATATTTTTCAGGGGTCAGGATAAGAGCTTCGATCATGGGTTCTTCAATTTTTGCGATCTGATGGAGTGGGGGAACCTCGGATGGATTGCGAATTTCCATCGCTTGACCATCCAACCCTGTTACTCTATAGCTAACGCTGGGGGCTGTAGTGATGAGATTGAGGTCGAATTCCCTCTCAAGCCTCTCTTGGATGATTTCCCTGTGAAGCAAGCCTAAAAAACCGCTACGAAAACCAAGGCCAAGAGCCGGGGAATTTTCAGGCTCATACTGAAAGGAAGAATCATTGAGTCGCAGCTTCTGGAGAGCCTTCCTGAGATCTTCCACACTGCTTCCTCCAGCAGGAAACATCCCGCAGAAAACCATGGGTTTGGCTTCCTTAAACCCGGGAAGAGGCCTGGAGGTACGTCTTTTTTTCAAAGTGATTGTGTCCCCGATTCGGGCATGGCTAAGGTCTTTGATTCCGGCTATCATGTACCCCACTTCTCCGGCGGTAAGCTGGTTGACCTTCTGAGGTTTGGGAGTCAAGTAGCCGAGCTCTTCCACATCATAAAGGGCACCATTTGACATGAGTTCAATTTCTTCTCCGCTGCTGAGGTTTCCATCAAAGACCCTCAACAGGACAACTACTCCCCGATAGGAATCAAACCAAGAGTCGAAAATCAAGGCTTCAAGAGGAGAATGAGGATTTCCTTTAGGCGAAGGGATGCGTTCTATAACGCTTGATAAAATCTTATCGACGCCTGTTCCTTTTTTTGCACTAACAAAGAGCACTTCTTCCTTTTTGAAACCGAGGATGCTTTCCAGCTGCTCCAGTACAAGCTCAGGATTAGCTTGGGAGAGATCAATCTTGTTGATCACCGGAATGAGCACCAGGTCATTCTGGAGAGCCAGATAAGTGTTGGCCAGAGTCTGAGCTTCCACTCCTTGGGAGGCATCTATAAGAAGGAGAGCGCCTTCGCATGCGGCCAAGCTCCTTGACACCTCGTAGGAGAAGTCCACATGGCCAGGTGTGTCTATGAGGTTGAGGATGTAAGGTTCTGGCTCTTCAGTCTTGTAGAGAAGGCGTGCTGTTTGGGCCTTGATGGTGATTCCTTTCTCCCTCTCCAAATCCATGGTATCCAGGACTTGTTCTCTTAATTCACGGGGCGTAAGGGCGCCGGTTTTTTCGATCAGGCGGTCAGCCAGAGTAGACTTTCCATGATCGATATGGGCGATAATCGAAAAATTCCTTATCCGCATCAGGGTCAGACCTTCATAACTTTTCTAATTTTATCAAATTCTCCAAAAAATGATGGATTTTTAACAATTTTCTCTTCAAATCTGCGAATCATATTGGATACGCTTGAGTCTTTTCTCGCCAAAAATAGAGCTAACGATTTATTGTTTATTCCTGCATATCGTATAGCCACATAAACAAACAAAGAACGAACATAAGATATTCTTGCTGCTTTGCTTCTGCCTAAAATGCATTCAATCGGAATTCCTGTTGCTGTTGAAACAGCCGTCACTAAAGTGTCTAAAGATATTTTCTTAATAGGCATCTGATCATATAATAATTTTAAATTCTTCTCATCTTTTTCAGCATCAGAATCTATATTCTCTTTTGCCTTTCTTTTACATTCTTCAATAAATTCTGAACTCCCCAAAAAGCAAGTGTCAATATATTCATGCGCATGAAATTTCCTCAGATAACTGTTGTTCATACCATCCACGATAAGCTGCCGATATAATTCTTGAGCTTTAGTTATATCTAAAGATAGCATTCGAAATATTAAATCAGTTCTCACGAAAGACTGATTGATCTTTCCAATGTAAACTTGATGACTGCTCCAAGGATAATCATCTGGATTTTCAACCAAAGAGGCTTTGAATGGATTGAGATGAATATATCTTACTAATTCCTGAAGATAGACTTCTCTCTGGATTAAAATAGCTTTGTACCTCCCCTGAAAAAGATGACCTACAGTTTTGTACTTGTTATGGAAATAAAAGGTGTAACTCTGCTGAATGCCTTGCATGATTTTTGACAGAGGAATAATGTCCGTCTCCATTATCAAATGTACATGATTGGGCATCAGAGTATAGGCATAAAGAACGAAATTATAACGCTGCTGATATCTTTTTAAACGATCGATGTAGACTTTATAGTCTTGGTCATCCTTGAAAGTCACTTGCCTATTGTTGCCTCGCGCAATCACATGATATAAAGCACCAGGAAATTCGATCCTTCTTTTTCTTGCCATCTCCGATTATTAAGACGATCTATTAAGACGATTAAATCAATGAATAATGACAAATCCCAATATATCGATCAAACTAGGAAAATTAGAAAGGTCTGACCCCGATGTGCTTGACTTTTAGGGAGGAGTCGAGTAATTTTGTTAGAGGAAAAACCGTTCAAGAAATAGTCCTCATAGGAGGTTTCAATGTTTTTATTCGGCCCTGTCGGTCCCACAGAGCTCCTTCTCATCGTGCTCATCATCGTCATCATCTTTGGTGCTCGCAAACTTCCGGAGCTGGGAAAATCCCTCGGAGAGGGAATCAAGAACTTCCGAAAATCCATAAGCTCAAAAGATAAAGAAAACGAAACCCCTCCAGACAAGTCAGAGCCTCCCCCCAAGAAAGAATGAGAAGAGTCATCGAAAAGCTCGCCCATGAGCGAGAACAAAAAGAAGATGAATTCTCAAGGAAGCTCCAGGAATTAAAAAAAAAGACTCAAGAAACCTTCCCCCTCCAAGAGCTCCATGACAACATAGAAAAATATTTCATCGAGATAAAAAAGCTTATCCACTCCCTTTTAGAACTCATTGAGCTTCAAACCGCTCTGAGTGATGCCAAAGACAGGGAGTGGGATGCCTTGGGAAGCAATCACGTGGGGATGATCTTCAAAAGCATGGAATGGCGGGTGGACCAGCTGGCTGCAGAATACGGAGACGCCAAGCTTGTGATGAAAAAATTCATTTCTCTCAAAGAGAAATTGAACCAGCTCCTGTCCACTTTGGAGGAGAAGAAAATGCCTTCGCCCGCTCGAGTGAAAGAATTCTTGGAGCCTCTGGAAGATTGGCGGTATGCGGGTTTTGAGAACCGCTTCCGGGGCTATGAGGAAGAAGTCAAACGCCAACAGTCCGACTTCCTTCCTTACTTCAAAAAGAACAGCCTGGTCCTTGACCTGGGCTGCGGCCGCGGTGAATTCCTGGAGCTACTTCGAGAAAATGGAATAGAGGCGGAAGGCATCGACATCAACGATGAGATGGTAGAGATCTGCCGCGACAAGGGTCTCAACTGCCTGAAAGGCGATCTCCTGGACAAACTAGCCGAACAGGAAGACGGCTCTCTCGGAGGCCTTTTCTCTTCCCAGGTGGTGGAGCATCTTCACGCTCAGTATCTGAGCCGGTTGGTGGAACTGGCCTATTTCAAGCTTGCCTCCTCCGCTCCCCTTATCCTTGAAACAATTAACCCCACTTCTGTCTTTTCCCTTGTCCAAATCTATCTCCTTGACCTTTCCCATCAAAAACCCATTCATCCTCAGACTCTCAAATTCCTGATGGAAAGCGCTGGATTCGAAAGAATCGAAGTCAAATATTCTTCTCCTCTGGAAAATGAAAAGCTCCAAGAGCTTCCAGCCGGCCATGACCTTACGGCCATCCTCAACCAGAACATCGACAAGCTGAACAGCCTTCTTTATGCTCCTGCCAACTATTCCGTTATCGGGTTCAAACCATAAGGAAAGGCATGTCCCTTTATGCTGGATTTGACCTTGGAGGAACCCATCTCAAGCACGGCGTGATCAACCAGAA
>CAYVAT010000048.1:0-20455 GCA_964449165.1 uncultured Eubacteriales bacterium
TTCGCTCCCTTCAGATTTTTCACGCCATTCCCTCAACGCTCTTCTCGGCGGTTGCAGAACTCCGCATGTTAATCAATCTCACGCCAAGTTATATCTCAGCCCTACTAAGGACCACCGAATTGATTATTCCGTGCTCAAACAGTCCTCGCCGCCTGACTGCGTCAGGTACCCTCAAAGAGCGTTTCAGGAAGGCTGGGGTAGGCTGGGTCGCGGGCTTCAAGGTCGCTCATGCCATCTCCCAATGCTCTTCATACCAAAAAATCCAGCTCTAATGCTATCAAAGAAAAAGAGGTTTTTTCCTGTGTACATTTGCAAATTGGAATTAAGTATGTTATAGAAATTGTTTATTTAAGGCTGATATGAAAAGACAGCAGAACAAGCGTAAGATCAAGATTACAGGTTCGGGTTTCTACGCCCCTCCCAAAGTGCTGACCAATTTTGACCTGGAAAAGATGGTCGATACCTCAGATGAGTGGATCATCACCCGATCGGGCATCCGTGAGAGGAGAATCGCCTCCGAGGAGCAGGCCACATCCGACCTGGCAGTTGAAGCCTGCCGGAAAGCTCTCGAGGATGCCCGGATAAAGGTTAAAGACATTGACATCATCATCACTGCCACCTCGACGCCTGACACCATTTTTCCTTCTACAGGCTGCTGGGTTCAGAAAGGATTGGAAGCTGACTACATCCCGGCGTTCGATATATCCGCAGGCTGCACGGGGTTTCTCTATGGGATGATCTTGGCCGAGAGCTTGATTCTTAACGGGAATAACAAACGGATACTTCTGACAGGAGGAGAGCTGCTGACCAAGGTTACCAACTGGAAAGACCGCAGCACCTGCGTACTTTTCGGTGATGCAGCCGGAGCGGTGGTGCTCGAGGAGAGCAACGATGAGTCAGGTATGCTCTCTTACTACTGGAAGGCTGACGGAAATCTGGGTGACCTTCTTATCCTCCCAGGAGGAGGAACCCGGAATCCTGCCACCCACGAGACTGTGGATAATAATCTCCATTATCTTTATATGAAGGGAAATGAGGTTTTCAAACACGCAGTCAAGCGTATGGGGGAAGCTGCAGTAGAAGCTCTAAAGGAGGCAGGGTTGAAGAAGGAAGATGTCGATTACCTGATTCCCCACCAAGCCAACATCCGCATCATCGATGCCACAGGAAGGCGTCTGGGTCTTCCTCCGGAGAAAGTCTATTCCAACATCGACAGATACGGCAATGTTTCGGTCGCATCCATCCCCATCTGCCTTCACGAGCTTAAAGAGCAAGGCAAGCTCAAAAAAGGCGACATAATTGTCATGGATGCCTTCGGGGCAGGATTTACCTGGGCCGCTGTGGTCTACCGCTGGTAACCATTGGGGTCAGACCTTCCTAACTTTCCTAATTCTTAAATAAGAAGGGGACAATCCTTTTTTAGGAAAGTCTTCCGGAGAATTTCCCTACACAAAGTATAAATGGGGAGTAGATAGTTCTCAGGGGAATATAGTTAGAAAAGTTTGAAAGGCCTGACCCCGATCAGCCCGATCACATGAGGTAGGAGGACATGGCAGAGAAGTAGCCGGAGAGGAGGAGGATGCCAACCGCTATCAGCAAAATGCCTCCCACAATGGTGATGACCTTGAAGTATTTTCTGATGGATTGGAAATATTCGAAGAATTTATGGAGTATAAGGCCGGATATAAAAAAAGGAAGCGCTATCCCCAGTGAATAGAAAGCAAGGAGCACAATGCCTTTGATGATGTTTTGAGTCGTTGCCGCCATTGTCAGGATCGATCCAAGAATGGGCCCGACACATGGCGTCCATCCGGCTCCAAAAGCCATTCCTACCAGTACTGTTCCCAGGTATCCCAGTGGCTTGTTCTTGAGATGAACCTTCTTTTCCCTGTCCAGGAATCTCAGCCTGAAAATCCCTGTGAAATGAAGCCCGAAAATGATAACCAGAGCCCCCCCAATTATCTCAAACCAGCGGATGTTTCGTGACAGGAATTTACCCACGAATGTCGCCGAAGCACCCAGAGCAATGAAAATAAGAGAGAAGCCGAGGATAAACATCAGGGAGTTAACGATGACTTTTACTCTAACCTGGTTTATACTGTCCTCTGAAGTGAGCTCATCGATGGACACCCCGGTGATGAAAGCAAGATAGGAGGGAATAAGAGGAAGAATGCAGGGGGATAAAAAAGAGATGAAGCCCGCAGACAGAGCAACGAATATAGATATGTTTTCAGAGCCGGGCATTCCTTAATTATTATCTACTTTTCTTCGGCTAGATCAAAGAAATATCTTTCCAGAGTCTCCTTATCCATATAACCGATATGCTTATGCCTGATCATGCCTTCCTTGTCGATGACGATGGTGACAGGAATCGCTCGGCCAGGTTCATAGTCCCTGATAATTTGGTTGGTATACATGACCACAGGATAATTGATTTGAAAGGCTTTAGCGAAATCGATGACCTTATCCCTTCCACCCTGATCTACAGAGATGCCGATAATTTCCAGGCCCTTATCCTTGTACTCAGCGTAAGCTTTTACAAATCCGGGGATTTCGGCCCGGCAGGGAGGACACCAGGTGGCCCAGATGTTCATGAACACGACTTTCCCTTTATAATCAGAGAGCATGACCTGGTTTCCTCTGAGATCAGTAAGAGTGAAGTCAGGTGCAGGGGAGAAAGGGCTGTCTGAGGAACGCCCCTCCTCTTTATTTGTGTTTGCGCATAAAGAAAAAATAAGAACAAGAGGCAGGAAAAGCAAAGCTAATTTCTTCATTTTCTTCTCCGGTTTATACTCTTTTTACCCTATGGATGTCTTTGCCAATAAGAGCAATCTCCATGAATACTATCACTTCCGTTATTTCACAGGAAATAATGGCTTAATTTTTATTATTAATATAATAATTATAGGCTTTTATATGCCCGATTGCAAGGGAAAAAAGGTCTGTCTTTATGATAAAGGCAACGGTTGCTATCCATCCTTGCCAAGACCCTCCCACCCAACCACTATGGGCTTCGGATGGACAGTAACCGCCGCCGTGACTGATTGTATCTCGTATCATTAGCTGTCAAGGAAATAGAGATGCATCTGCGAGTCCTTAATTCAGCCCGCAATGCTTCAGGAGTTTTTCCCATTTCCTGTCAACTTCTCTCTGCATGTATTCGATTTCTTCTTCTTTCAGATGGCGGAATCTTCCCTGAATGCGGAGGTAGTCATCCACCGGTTTTTTCTCTCTGAGTTTGATGTTAAGCGTATATTTTTCGCCGTTTTCGATCTCATAAAGCGGGAACAGGGCATTCTGGACTACCATCCTCGACAGCTTCACGGTATCCTCGGGCCGGGTCTTCCACCCGGATGGACAGGGCGCATAAATGTGCAAGAATCGTGTGCCCTTGATGTCCTTGGCTTTCTTAGCTTTCCTGAAAAGGTCTTCCGGATAGCCGATGCTGGCTGTAGCCACATAAGGTATGGAATGGGCTGCCATGATGGCCACCATGTCCTTCTTCGGCCTGTTCTTGAAGTGTTTGACAGGAGTTGTTGTGGTCCAGGCACCATATGGCGTGGCCGAGCTTCTCTGGATTCCGGTGTTCATGTAAGCCTCGTTATCATAACAGACATAAAGGACATCGTCATTCCTCTCCGCTGTTCCAGAAAGAGCCTGTATCCCGATATCGAACGTACCTCCATCCCCAGCCCAGGCAACCACGGTCGTCTCTGTATCTCCCACCATCTCCAGCCCTGCTTTCACACCTGATGCAGATGACGCTGCTGTCTCAAAAGCGCAGTGAAAAATGGGAACGTCGAGAGATGAATAAGGAAAAGGACCGTCTATCACCGACCAGCAGCAGGCCGGGATGCAGAGCACTGTTTTCTGGCCAAGAGCTTTGAGCACGTACCTCATAGCAAGCGTGGCACCGCAGCCCTGGCAGGCCAGATGTCCGCTGTTCATCAGCTCTTCCTCAGGAAGAGAGAGTTTCATTTTCTTCGTTTTTTCTTTCATCTCTTTGCTCATCTTTTCACTCCTATCCAGACGATTTCTTCCTCTGGCAAGTCTTTCTCCTCAGCATATTGGACAATCTCCCTGAAAGTGTCAGGTGTGATGTCCCGCCCTCCCAGACCGGCGATGAATCCAAAAAGAGGAAGGTTGCTGTCCTGTCCGTAGAGGGCTGATTTAACTTCCTGGTAGAAGATACCGTGGTGGCCGTAAGAGATGTTGCGGTCGACCACAGCCACTTTCTTGGCCCCTTTGAGAACCTTGCGCACAGTCTCAAAGGGAAAGGGCCTGAAGACCTTGATCCTCAAATTTCCTACCTTCTTCCCTTCCTCACGGAGCATATCCACAGCCACTTTGGCTGTGTTACCCATGGTGCCTGATGTGATCAGGATGAGCTCAGCATCGCCGCAGTGATGGTCTTCCACTTGTCCCAGATAGCGGCCGAAAAATTTTTCATATTCTCTACCTGTTTTTTCGATCAGCGCCGGTGCCTTCTCCATCTCTTTTTGCAGCTTATATCGCAGCTCAAAATAATGCTCGGGTGAGGTAAGTCCCCCGAAGGCATGAGGCTCTTCTGGGGTGATTCTGATCCGCGGCTTATAAGGGGGCAGGAATTCATCCACTTTGTCCTGATCCGGAACATCGACCACTTCGTAGGTGTGCGACAGAGTGAAAGCATCGAGGATGATCATGCTGGGGATGTGAAGGGCTTCTGAGACCTTGAATGCCTGAATCACCGTGTCCAGAACTTCCTGGTTGCTCCCGCAGTAGAACTGCATCCAGCCCGTGTCTCTCTGGGAGAGGCTGTCGTTCTGGTCAGACCAGATGCTCCAACCCGGAGCCATGGCCCGGTTGATGTTGCCCATGACCACAGGGAGCCTTCCACCAGATGCCCAGTGGAGAAGCTCGTGCATCAAGGTCAGCCCCTGGGAAGATGTAGCCGTGAAAGTCCGCGCTCCGGCCAGCGATGCGCCCAGACAGGCAGCCATGGCCGAATGCTCTGACTCAACCTTGATGAATTTGGCATCCAAAGTACCGTCAGCACACATTTCAGAGAGGAGTTCGACCACCTGAGTCTGAGGAGTGATAGGGTAGGCAGCGATCACCTGAGACCGGCCCAGCATGGCCCCGTAGGAAAGAGCATGGTTTCCCATGATGACTTTTCTCATTTCTCCTCCTCCACCATGGCGATGCAATTTGTCGGACATTCCTCTGCACAGAGTGCGCAGCCTTTGCAGTATTCGTAATCGACCACCGGGTATTCGTTCTCGATGTAGATAGCAACATCAGGGCAGAATTTCCAACAGATACCGCACTGGATACAATTTTCGAGGTCGATTTCAGGCCGGATGTTTCGCCAGGCACCGGTCTTGTTGAAGAGCATGGAACCCACAGACATGGGCATCATGGGAACTTCTTTTTCGGAGCGGAAAACGATTTTTTCAGATTTTTTCTTTTTTTTCATCATAAATCCTTTTGACTGTAAGATGTGTGATTTATGTTAAATGATAATAATAAGCAAGGAAAAAATAATACAAATTCAAGAGATTTCATTCTTTTTTTAATATAACTTGAGAAGATACTGCTCATCAACAGGAATCTTACCTCATATTATATTGTATCTATAGGAATACTTCAATACGGTCAAATGTGAAGCTTTGGGATGCTTGGAGGATATTATGGATAATTGCAGTCATTAAAGCCGTAACATTTCCTCTAGATGCAGGGCCTGTTTCCTGAGCACTCCGGTTACTGCAAATGGGAAACTTCCAGACACCTAGGGTTCGGTTTTTTCGAAGGCCTCTTTGGCAGCAGCGGCATTTTCATCGGGTTTTATGGGCACACCTTCGCGCACAGCTTCCAGCACAGATTCGATCTTGACCAGGTTGAGGAGCTTCACCACTGCTCCCACGATGGCCGTGTTCACGATGGGAGCAGCCTTGGTACCCAATTTATGCTTCACAGCGATGACTGTGGCGTTGATGGTAGCCACTTTGTATTTTTTTGGAAAGCCCATTTCTTCGGGCTTTTTATCGCTGTTGATGATGATCCAGCCCCCGTCCTTCAAACCTTCAGTGACATCGATGGCTTCAACCAGGGTAGGGTCCACCACCACAACATGGTCTGGTGTGTAAATCCTGCTTTTATCATAGATGGGCTTGTCGTCGATGCGGATAAAGGCAAACACAGGAGCACCCCGCCTTTCCACCCCGAACTCAGGGTAGGCCTGCACGTATTTTCCCTCTTTGGCGATGGCATCAGCCAGGATTTTGGAGGCAACCACTGTTCCCTGTCCTCCTCTTCCGTGGAATCGAATCTCAACCATTTAGCTCTCCTTTTCTTTCGGGGTCATCTTTCGGGGTCAGACCTTCATAACTTTTCATAATTCAAAGCTCATCACCCGGTGGGAATGGCACTGGATGTTGACAGCAGCCGGCATAGAAGCAATGTGACAGGGGAAAGACTCCACATGAACAGCCAGTGCCGTGATTCTTCCGCCCATTCCCTGAGGCCCTATTCCCAGGTTGTTGATCCTTTCCAGCAGCCGTCTCTCCATATCTTCGTAAAAAGGATCGGGATTGTGAGAGCCCAGGGGTCTCCGGAGCAAAGCTTTCTTGGCCAGAAGCGCAGAGTATTCGAAATTGCCGCCTACACCGACTCCGACAATTATCGGGGGGCAGGGGTTGGAGCCAGCTTTATCCACAGTCTCAACCACAAAATCCTCAATCCCTTCCCTGCCGGCAGCGGGAGCAAACATGCGCACAGCGCTCATATTTTCCGCGCCTCCGCCCTTGGCGATAAATGTCACCTTGAATGTATCTCCAGGCGTAAGCTCCCAATGAATGTAGGCAGGAGTATTGTCGCCTGTGTTTTTCCGCCTTATGGGGTCTTCCACCACCGATTTGCGCAGATAGCCCTCTTCATATCCTGCCCTGGTGCCTGCGGTTATTGCTTCTTGAAGACTGCCCAGCCCGTCATCTTTTTTGAGCTCAACATCCTCTCCGATTTCCACGAAAAAGACAGCAAGGCCCGTATCCTGGCACAGCCCCAGTTTTTCTTCTTTGGCTACCTTGGCGTTCTCAAGAATCTGCTCGAAAACGGCTTTTCCTGCTGGAGACTCTTCTTTCTCCATCATGTCTTTAATCACCTTGAGCACATCATCCTGAAGTTCGAAGTTGGCTTCCTGGACAAGGTCTTTAATTTTATCTCTGACTTCGGCTAGGCTGACAATTTTCATATAATACCTCCGGAAATTATGATTTGAAAGGAATGATTAAATTTAAGTTTAGGATTTGAACCGAAACCTGTCAAGAATTTAATTGGGTTTAGGGTTTAATTGGGGACATGATACCTATTTCCTGTTTTAATCTTTCCTATTTTTATCATATTTACTAGGTTGAGTATTGGAGTATTATGGCAGTAAAATTAGGAAATAGGTATTGTGTCCCTAATTTAGAGTGTTTCTAATTTAGAAGGGGATTGTCCCTTATTGGTGATAAAGGTTTTTGAGCATCAAAGCGTCCCGTTCCAGGTTGGGACTTTCACAGATAACCTTCCCTTCCACGTCCATATCCCGCAGCGCCTGAATCCATTCATCATAGCGGAAGTCCGATTCCTGAAGGTCTATGTGTTTCATCTCGCCTTTCTCTGTATAAGCGGCACCTGATATATGAATATGGAGTTTCTTTAAGGCCTCCTTGCCGAGTTTTTTTTCTGTTTTTCTGAGGATGCGCTGGAATTCCGCATACTTATTTGCCTTGCCATCCCTTGCATGAATGTGGGAGAAATCAATACAGGGAAGCAGACCGTCGATTTCCTGACAGAGCATCAAAATCTCTTCCAGTGATCCAAACTGACTCTTTTTCCCCATGGTCTCAACCCTCAAAGTGACCGGCACCCTGTCTTTCTTGAGGATAGAGACAACCTCCTCGATCCCTTTCTTGATGTTTGCGAAAGCCTCATCAGGAGTGGATCTGGCATAATAGCCAGGATGAAAGACCACACTTTCCGCCCCACACATCTCAGCCATCCGGGCAGAACCGAGCAGCCTCTCCTGGCTGACCAGCCGCTTTCCTTCTTCCGGCGAATTCAGGTTCACGTAATAAGGGGCATGAGCGCTGAGCGCGACCTTCTTAGACTGAGCTTCTTTCCTGATCGCCCGGGCCAGGTCGCTTCCCATCTTGACTCCCTTGACAAACTCAATTTCCAGACAGTCCAGGCCCAGTTTTGCGATCTGACGCACACCTGCCAGAGTAGATTTCAATGGGGTCTTGTGGGGAATTCCTGCTGTTCCGAAGAGGAGCTTAGAAGCAGACATCATCGGCCACTCCTTCGGAATTGAGGAACTCGCTAACAATGCGCAGAGCGCAGTAGTCACCGCACATGGAGCAGGCCGTTGACTTTGACTTTCTTTTCTTGCGGACGTCCTTGAATTTATGAGGATCGATGGCAAGCTTCTGCTGTTTTGCCCAATCCAGTTTTCTCCGGGCCTCAGAAATCATGAAGTCCTGATCCACAGCTCCCTTGACGCCTTTGACGATGTCCGCCGCATGAGCAGCTATCTTGGAGGCGATCAGCCCTTCTCGCACATCATCAGGTGAGGGAAGTCCCAGGTGTTCTGATGGGGTCACGTAGCAGAGAAAGTCCGCTCCAGCCGCCGCTGCTACAGCCCCACCGATGGCCGAAACGATATGGTCATAGCCAGGAGCGATATCTGTCACCAGAGGCCCGAGCACATAGAAGGGAGCCTCCTGGCAGAGCCGCTTCTGAAGCCTTATGTTCATCTCCACCTGATCGAGAGGAATGTGTCCCGGGCCCTCGACCATCACCTGGACACCTTTCTCCCAGGCCCGCTTGACCAGCTCCCCCAGAGTGATAAGCTCTTCGATCTGGGGGCGGTCTGTGGCATCTATGATGGAGCCAGGCCTGAGCCCGTCTCCAAGGCTCAAGGTCACATCATGCTTATGGGCGATCTCGAGCAGCCGGTCAAAATGCTCGTAAAGCGGATTTTCCTTCTTGTTATGAAGCATCCAGGCCAGGTGAAAGGCTCCTCCGCGGCTAACAATATCAGCCACACGTCCCTGCTTCTTCAGCCTGTCAATTGCCTTTGAGGTCAGGCCAGCATGAACGGTCATAAAATCCACCCCCTCCTTTGCCTGGGCTTCGATGACAGAGAAGAGGTCGTCGACCTCCATATCCACGATGGAGCCGTCTTTGTCGATAGCCTCTATTGCAGCCTGATAAACGGGCACAGTTCCCAGAGGAATGCGGGCTTTATCCAGTATCATGAGCCGGATTTTCTTGATGTCACCGCCTGTGCTGAGATCCATTAGTGTATCGGTTCCGTATTTAAGGGATTCCTTGACTTTCTTCAGCTCGTCCTCTTCTCTGGGAAAATCAACCGAGGTGCCGATATTGACGTTGACTTTGGTGCGCAGTTTCTGGCCGATGCCCACAGGATGGATAGGGGAGTGGTTCGGGTTGAGAGGGATGACAACTTTTCCTGAAGCGACCAGCTCTATAAGCTCACCAGTGGAAATGCCTTCTTCCTCAGCCACGTTCTTGAGGGCTTTGGTCTGGTTCCCTTTTCTTGCTTCTTCTATTTGTGTCATTGCTTTTTCCTGTATTTCTGAGAAGAAAAGTATAGATGACATCCGACAGAGTGTCAATATGAGGGCGGTTTGTACCGTCCGATCGCGGTTGAACCGGATTAATGATTATGCATACATGTAGTCAGCGTTTTTTATTTCCACTCTATCTGTAATGTGCTGTATTTCATCTTTATAAATAGGATTCATTATTATTATCACCTCAGGTTCGATTTCTCTCAGAGAATTAGGAGGGACGATCAACTGGCCAGTTCCCGCGATGTATTTGCCTTGCTTTCGAGTATTAATATCGACAACATACCTAATTGCCTCTTGCGATTCGAGAATATTTAAAAAGCTAACTCCTTTTGATCCAGCACCCCAGACCACAAATTTTTTCCCTTCCTTCTGAATCTGCCTAAACCTATCTCTCCATCCTTTTATTTTTAGTCTGTACTTTTCAGCAAATTTCAAGACGTCTGATTTCAAATTTCCAATATCACAGGCAAATGTATGCTCCATCTCTTCTGTTTTTCCATAGGGTTGGGCTTCAAGGCAGAGGTATTGACCTCCATATGTTTCTTTCACTTTGCAGACATTAAAACCACACAAAGTGAAAAGATATGAGAGTGAATAAGAGCTGAAATAGGAGCAATGCTCATAGATTAAGTCCCAAATCCCCATATCTCGTAGCGTGTACAGGACATTGGGGACTTCGAAGAAAAGAGGCGTCTTTGTCCTCTCGTCTATGGAATTTCGTACACCATTCAAAAATTTCCGGGGAGATGGGATATGTTCTAAGACATGGCGACAACAGATGAAATCTGCCTGATAATGGGCATATTTTGGCGAGTATAAATTCTGTATGAATGTGATGCGTTCTTTTGTTGCTTTAATTTCCTTTTGTTCAGGGATATAAGTCGGATCAAAGCCAATCCCACGATTTTCTCCGAGTTTGCATAATAATCTCAAGTAATCACCTTTGCCGCACCCAATCTCGATAATGGTTTTGCCATGAAGATCGTATCGGTCGATCAAGTATGCAGCCATTGATTCGGCATATTTTTGGAAATGAGAAGAGAAGTACAGGGAATTTTCATAGTCTTGTGTATATTTTATTAATTCTGGTTTGAAGGCCGTGTTGAAAATATGGCCGCATTTTCGGCAAAACCCGAGATGGATATCTCCTCTTGGAGCTTGAATCGCCTTCTCCTTGGTTGGCCAGAGCAAATTGCACTGAACAGGAACCTGAGGTATATCAAGGAAGAGGAGAATATCATCCGAAAGGCATACCGGACAGATACTTACTTTTATATTTTTCTTAGACAATGTTTTTCTATTCCCTAAAAAATCAATTATTTAGAAGCAAGTTTTACAGCATCACTTAAGAACTAATATCTCGGATGCAATACCCATCCTTTCAAGCTGTTGGCGAATTTCTTTGTAATAGACCGGATTCATCACGATAACAACATCTGGTCTATTCTGTAGTAAGAATTCTGGCCCGACTATTATATGTCCAGTTCCTGCCATATATGTTCCTTTTTTATTTGGATTGATATCCACTGCATATTGTATCTCGTCCTGGATCTTCAATGTGGTCAAGAATGATACTCCTTTAGAGCCAGCGCCCCAGATTACTGCGCGAGCACCACTGTGTTTGATTTTGGCCAGACGGCTGCGCCACTCATTAAATTTGATCTGATAATTTTGTGCAAAATAATTAACACTGTTACTCAATTCTGAGTAATCATCTTCTTGGGGAAGAGCAAATTTTTTTCCTTTATTAGAAGGTTTTGCCTCTATCATCAAGTACTGATCGCAGTAATTTTGCAAAAGGTCAATCACTTCAAATCCGCAATTTTGGAAGAGTCGGATTAACGAGCTTCTGCTGAAATAAGAACAGTGTTCATAATAAATATCCCAAAAGGCCAGCTCATCCAGAATTCGTTTCACATCCGGGACCTGGAAAAAAACGATTATTTCTTTTCGACTGCCTACAGCACGTTGGATAGAAGAGATGAACTTCATCGGTTGTTGAATATGTTCTAGAGTCATCTTGCAACAGATGAAGTCGCTTTTGTAGTGTGCATACTTTTCTGTGTAGAAATCCTTAATAAATACTATCTGTCCCTTTCTCTGTTGTTTATTTCCCATCTCCCTGTATGAGGGATCAAAGCCCACTCCCTGATTATTTCCTAGCCGGCAGAGCAGACTCAAAAATTCGCCCTGTCCGCAGCCGATTTCAATGATCTTTTTTTGATGTAACTTATAACGCTCGATAAGCCGCTGAGCCAATTCTAGATGAAACGCCTGAAATGTGGATGAATAGGCTTGTGTTCCTTCGTATCGTGAGGAAAATTCTTGCTTTTCTGGGTCAAAATTGACATTGGCAATAAATCCACATCTGTGACAGAAACCCAGATTAATATTTCCTTTAGCACAGTTCAGGGCCTCCTTACTGGATCGCAAAAGGAGCACGCTGTGTACCGGAACATTTACAACTTCATAGAAGATTTCTATCTCTCGAGAACTGCAATTATGGCAGACGAGCTCGCCGGGTAAAGTCATGAGAGAAGCTCCTGCATAAACTTTTTTACTTTTTTTCCAGATACCCTCCAGTTAAGGCGAGTACGATATTCATGGAATGAAGAGAGGGCTAAATTCTTATATCCGCGATAGTCAGAGAACAAGTCTAGAATGTATGAACAATATGCAGAAGTACTGGCATCTGTGGGAAAAGTTTTCCCGTTCAATCCGTCTCTAACAGCAGTTGGAATCCCCCCAATTTTCGGTGCAAGAGAAGGAACTCCGAAAGAGCTGGCTTCACAAAAAACAACGCCCATTGCCTCTGCTTTTGATGGAATAATCAGAAAATGAGAATCAGCAAATAAGCTGTTAATGGTGCTTAAACCTTTCTCGGTCGATTTATCTATATATCCCAAAGGCACAACAAAGTCAGGGAGGGATTGGCTGATATTCGGCTGGCAACCCACAATAGTCAAGTCCGTATTTAAACCAATTTTATTTAATTCTTTGGCAACCTGAACAGCGACCTCTCCTCCTTTTCTGTGCCAGTCTTCTCCTATAAATAATAGTCTGCATCGATTCGTCGATCTAGAATTGACCATCGCCTTTATATCATCTAAGGTCCTGTGGCATTCTATGTTAGGTCCGCCGGGAACGACTTTCACTTTATCTGGTTCAATCTGATAATACTTTTTTGCCAATTCGGCAGCCCATTCCGACTTGAAAATGGCTAAAGCACACCTCTCCAAGGCGGATTTCTCATTGGCCAGTCCATCTCTTATAGTTTCTTTACACAGATTGCTGAAACTCGGGTAAAAGTTAATAACGCTTGCTAATGGAGTGTCTGTCCAAATCACTATTGGTTTATCCGTTTTAAGGTATGCAACTGGTTGCGACCCAGGACTTGTGGGACTGAAAATGAGATCCACGTTCATACCGTACAGTTTACTAGAGATTTGGCGGGAGTAATCCTTGATTAAGATACGATCCCTCGAGCGAGTATATCTTTTTTTTATGAGGTGCTTGTAGAAGTTTTCCTTCGCCTTAAATACCAATCTATAGGATAATTTTTGGTATAGAGGTCCAAGGTAATCAATTGATGTAGAGTGATTTTCAAGAGCTCGAGCCATAAAATAGCCCCGTCCACCAAACGCATTCCTGTTTTTTGCATCATAGCTTGTTATACAGGCAATTTTCATTGTATTGAATTATATGGGTTACTCTCAACCGTCATCTGAGAACGCCCATATCAAAAAAGCTCACATAATTTTTGGCTCGGGAATCGGGATAATAAATTTACCTCCTTGATTGCGGAAAGCCGATTGTTGTTCCAGAATTTCTGCCGCGAAGTTCCAGGCAAGGAGGAGGACGTAATCAGGCTGGTCTTCTAAGAGTTTTTCAGGCGGGAAAATAGGTAAATGGTTTCCTCCTAAATACTTTCCGTGTTTAAATGTATTCAGGTCCACGACATAATCGACAATTCTCCCATCTATGCCGCAATAACTCAGAAGAGTCGCTGCTTTTGCTGCTGCTCCATAAGCAGCAATCCTTTTTCCTTGATGCTTTATATCCAATAAAAGATTTCTTAATTTATCCTTTATTATCGCGACTCGCTGGGCAAAATCCAGATAATAATCGATGCCATCAACCTTTTTTGTTTTCTCTTCTTCTAGAAGGTTTCGGACTGGTTCCTGGACAGCCTCTCGATTTTCTAGAAAAAGACGCAATGATCCGCCATGTATCGGAATTCTCATAATATTATTGAGAAAAAGAGAATGCCTTCTGAAAAGCTTTTCTAATGCAGTCACAGAAAAGTAACACAGATGCTGGTGATAAACGGTGTCGAATTCATTGTGTTCGACAAGGTCCACCACATACGGGACTTCTATTACTGCTAAGCCATTTTCTTTAAGCATAATGTGAATACCCTCGACAAAGCCGTTGAGGTCAGGAACATGTGCCAGGACATTGTTGGCTAAGAAAAGATCGGCCTGTTTTCCCTCGCGTTCACTTAGCCTTCTTGCCAGGTCTTTGTTAAAAAAAGTACAGAGTGTAGGAATGCCGGCTCGCTGTGCCAGAGAAGCGGGCCCCTCAGCCGGATCAATCCCCAGAACCGGAATACCTCTCTCTTTGAAATTTCTGAGCATATATCCATCATTACTGGCTGCTTCGACTACCAGCCTTTCTTGATTGAGATTCCTCGATTCAATGAGCTTAAAAGCGCTCTTTCTGAAGTGTTTGAGCAATGTTTTGGAGACTGACGAATAATAAGGATAATCTCTGCAAAAGAGAATTTCAGGGGACACAGATTCCGTGATCTGGACAAGAGAGCAACTGGGACAGAAAGCCAGATCTAAAGGAACAATCAACTCCCCTGATCCAAGCTGTCCCTCTGTCAGAAGAGCATCAGCCAGCGGGGTTTTTCCTAACGATAGAATAGGCTTGAGGTCAGGGTTTTTACAAGAGCGGCATCCTTGATTATGATTTTTCATTTATAAATTGGTTTTTGTTCTTGGATTAGCGCTACACTACATATTTAACTTGATCTTCTACTTTCCAGCGCATCGTCTCATCCAATCGGCCGCTATCTAGCAGATGTTTAAGATGAGCCACTCGCTTATATTTGAGACCTTCGAATTCTTCAAGCGTCAATCCTATTGTTTTAAAAGCTTTATGCAGTTGTTTCGCTCCTCGTCGAGCAGTCCATTGGGGAGTAAATTCAAGGAGTGTTTGCTCCAATTTTCTGCAGCTAACACGATAACATCTCTTGTCCCGGCTGGCTCCTTCGGCATATTCAATCTGCACTCCTGGTACTGTTTCTCTCACAATTTCAGCCAATGTGTTAATCCGGTAATTCTCTTTTGTACGTCCGACATTAAAGACTTGATTGTGTACTAATTCTCGAGGAGCATTGAGCATGGCCATAAAAGCACGGGCAATATCCTCAATATGAACAATGGGCCGCCATGCCATCCCATCGCTCTTTAGATGGACTTTGCCTGTTGTAAAGGCCCAGGCGACAAGATTGTTAAGTACAAGATCAAATCGTAAACGGGGCGAAACACCGAAGGCGGTTCCGTTTCGGGGAAATATCGGGCTAAAGTTAGAGTCTGTTAACTTCCTCAATTCTTCTTCAGCTAGGACTTTGGAGAGACCGTAAGGTGTGACAGGGTTAAGCTTTGAACGTTCGTCCACCCAATCTTCTCCTGCTGCCCCGTAGTTACTGCAAGAAGAGGAGAATATAAACCTCTTAACTCCTGCTTTTTTTGCTGTGGAGGCCAAATGCACTGTGGCTATATAATTGATTTCATACGTTAACTCAGGATTGAGATCGCCAAGAGGATCATTGGATAGTCCGGCAAGGTGGATGATGGCATCAAAATCTTTTAGATCAGGCTGCTTAATGTCTCGAATATCTTTTCTTATGTATGCAATATCTGGAGCAGACGAACCGAATGTGCAGTCCCTATAAAGATCACTGTCCAGTCCGACCACCGTATGTTTAGCTGCGGTTAGCAGAGGCACGAGGACAGAACCTATATAACCTTTATGACCGCTCACAAGGACGCGCATGTCATCAATCCTTCCAGGTTTTCCAAGGAGCTTTGCCGCTTGCCCATAGTGACTCTAAAAGATATTTCTCCCTTAGGGTATCCATACATTGCCAAAAAGATGTGTGTCGGTAGGCCATTAGTTGCCCATCTTTAGCCAGCCGCTCCAATGGTTCTCTTTCCCATACAGTATCGTCGCTATCTATGTACTCGAAAATTGGAGGTTCGAGCACAAAAAAGGCTCCGTTTATCCATCCCTCTCCGATTTGGGGTTTTTCGGAAAACTTAATTACTTGGTTCTCTTTAAATCTCATATATCCGTATCTGGCTGGCGGCCTTACAGCCGTCAGTGTGGCCAGCTTTCCATGGGATTTATGGAAGGCTAACAGTTCGCTCAGGTTGACATCTGACACGCCGTCTCCCCAGGTAAGCATAAACGTCTTGTTTCCTAGATATGGAGCCAGCTGCTTGATGCGTCCTCCGGTTTGTGTCCGTATGCCGGTATCCACTAAATCGACTGTCCATTTTTGTTTTGGGCTCTCATGAATGGTAACTTTCCCTTTTTTCAGGTTAACGGTCAAGTTGCTGTGGAGAGAGGAATAATCCACTATATACTTTTTTATGGCTTCACCTTTATATCCAAGAGCGATAACAAAATTTTTGAATCCGTAAGAGGAATAGTGCATCATTATATGCCAGAGAATGGGACGTCCGCCAATCTCTACCATGGGTTTGGGCTTGACTTCTGTCTCTTCTGCAAGGCGTGATCCGAATCCGCCTGCAAGAATTGCAACTTTCATGATTCCACTCCTTCTATTGAGTATTTTCTATCTTCTGGGAATCGATCTGAAGTTTCTTTTCTTTTTTTCTTGCAAAATAAGATTTTTTGCCAGATTCCTCCATTGAAGTCGAATCCACCAGAATAAATAGAAATAGCACAACGCTTTCTCATACAAGTTTAAAGGAGAGCGGCTGACAGACTTGAAATGTTCAAGTAGTAATCGCCAGTGAGGGAAAGTGATTTTTGTTTTTTTAGCCGGATCATACCAAGCCTGGCGTTTTTGACGGCTGGGATACATTTTCCAATGCTGGAGAGGATGATCTCTCTTAAAAAAAAGATAATCTGGGATTTCATAGAACCGTCCCAGCAAGGTGAGTTCTCCCATTAATACTCTGTCTGACGATGAATAATTTCCAATAAGGCTTGTCTTCTTGAGAATGTCTGACCTTATTACTCCAAATACAGCAACTTGAGGGTTAGGAACACATATACACTCGTAAAAACGCTTATGAGGTTTTGACGAGCCTAAATATGATTTTCTTGCATAATTCTTTATGATCTTTCCATGCTCGTCGATCTCCTCTGTCAATGAATAGGCTAGGATTATGGAATTGTCCTGTTCAAGAGCCTTTATGCATATTTCAAGGAATTCGGGAGCACAAAGGTCGTCGTGTGCAGCCCATTTGAAATACTTGCCTGAAGAGAGTTCGAAGACTCGGTTATAATTTCTTGCTGCTCCTAAATTTTTCATGTTGCGGAAATAGTGAATACGACGATCTTTATCTGCATATGTTTGACAGATTTCCTGAGTTCTGTCTTCTGAAGCGTTGTCTGAAATTATCAGCTCAAAATCTGAAAATGTTTGTGTGAGAAGTGAGACGAGCGTTTCCTCCAGATACTGTTCACCGTTAAAGACCGGCATTCCAATACTTACTAGCGGATGGTGGCTAACCATCTTTTCTTAATCCAAAAAGGTCTAATCTAAACGTGGTGATCAGCCATAGAGGACAGACTCAGTACGAGTAAGCAAAAGCAGATGTTCACCAGGAGAGTTTTTACGGAGTTAAACACTTGGCTCTGCCCCACTTTCATTACTTTTCCTTTTCCAAGCAGTATATATAGCATAGAAAAGAAGTTGTTTCAAATAAAAAGAATCGAGAAAATCCCATTGATGTTGAGAATATTTAGAGCAGATGCCCCTGTTTTTTCATCATCGAATAGGTTATAACGACCATTAAAATGCCACCAATGCTGTAGACCGTCAATGTTGAATAGGCGATTCCTATCACTCCGTATTTTAGAAAAAGAATATAATTGAGAGGAATATTCAATAAAGCCATGATTGATGTGACTATCAACAAGTATTTTTCATTGTGGGTTGCCTGGGCGGCTGTGGTAAAAGGGAGCGTAGCCCATGTAAATGCAATGTAGAAAATCAGAACCCTCAAGATTCCTCCCGAATTCTGATAATTTGAACCGAAAAGAGTAACCGTTATATCTTCTACATAGAAAGAAACTGCTAAGGAGATAAGAAATATCCCGATAAAGAATATCAGCGAGTACTTTATGAGTGCGCTTCCTTTCATTTTAGCCTTATAAAATTGCTTCACAAAAACAGGGAAAAATGCCGTCACTGTGAGATTTCTCAGCAATACTCCATAATGAGCTGCCTGATAAGCCACTCCATAAAGTCCGACATCCTTTGATGTTCCAAGGAAAGATATCATCAGTAAATCAACTCTCTGGACAAAGAAGCCGATAAAACTCAGCAAGGAAAAAGTCAATGCAGGTTTAAGTAAATTTTTGTCGAATTGAATTTTGGAAAAGAAGTGAAATTTAACAAATCTTTGGGAGAATCTATAGCTGATTAAGAGAGTAGAAAAGTTTGCAAAAAGAGAGATGATAAATAGCACCAAGACTCCGTATCCAAGATATAAAAAAGTGATAGAGAGCAAAACAAAGAGAGCTCTGTTGGCAATATCAAAGATAGGAATGTATTGCATTTTTTCCGTGGTCTGATAGATCGTACCGACAAATCCTTTCACACCCGTATTTGCCAGTTGGAGGCTGAAGATCAAGATGTAGAGTTTCACTTGAAATTCATAGGGAGTGAAAAAAGAAGAAATGATACAGACTACGATAGCGATCACGATGAGCCCGTTTCTTAAACCAATCGTCTTTTCTAAAGCGATGTGCATGTGGCTCAGGTCTTTACTCCCCTCTCTGATGATGGATCTGTTTAATCCTCCTAGAAGAAAGAAATTGAAAAGCCCCACAAAAGCACCGACAGTCACATAAATACCGTAATCTTCAGGACCAAGCATTCTTGCAATATAGATGAATCCTACAAGAGTGATGATCTGGACAATAAAATTTCCGGATGCCAGGTAAAGAGTATTCTTGATGCCCCTTAAGAATCTAAAATTAATGTACACTTTTATCTTCTTTTACTGCCAATTTTATGTAAGATCAATCAGGAAATCAAAAGATAAAGCTTTTAATTGTGAATGATGAATTATATGAACCTAACTCGAGATTGGCAAATTTCGTTTGTTGCACGGGCACAAATCCTTCAAGAATTAATCCTGTTTAAGTACTTTCATGAATTTGTAGCCAGAATTCTATGATTTTGTATCGTTGGTAGGGACCTGAATGTTAGGAGGGAAGCTGTGAAATTTTTTCCCACTCCTGCTCCAGACCCTCTTCCCTGATCAGCCGCATGATTTCTGATTCCTGTGCCTGACCATAAAGGCTGTCAAGATACGCCTTGAGGGTTTCTTTTTTCTCTAAATGCTGAAGGCATAAGCAGACATAAATCATAGACTTCAAAAACAGCTCCCGTTCTGCATAGCTTTCATCGGAAACCACCACCATCCTTCTGAATCTCTCCAGTGCTTCTTTGTAGTGTCTCAGTCCAAACTCTGTCTTCCCAAGCAGAAAAACACCGGCCACCTCATCCGGATTATTCTTTAAAAGATGTTCCAGTGTTTTTTTTGCATCCTTGAGCTGTCTTCTCTTGCTGTAAAGTTCGTAAAGTTCGTAATAGAGGGATGGATCTCTAGGTTCTTTTTTTATCTCTGTTTCCAGCATCTTGATTCTGATCTTTTCCCTTTCTGCTTCCGCCCTGCTTCTAACCGCATTGATAATCCTCTGGAGCTTTTCTTTATCCTCGATATCTATGGGAAAAGAGCTTATTTTCTCCTCAGTGAAATCGCTCATCCACGAGGAGAGCAGCTCTTGAGCTTTGTCTTCTTTTCCTCGAAGAGACGAAGCGAGAATGAGATAGGCTTTTGTTTCCATCAGGATGCTTTCATCCGCTTGAGCTCTCTCGAAGAGATTGAGAATTTTCTCGAAAATTTTTTCAGCCTCCTCATAATTTTTCTCTTCGAATTCCAGCTTTCCTAAAAGATAGTAGCCTTGTATTTCGCTTGGATTATTCTTTACCAGATCCTCCAGAATCCTCCTGGCATACAGGACATTATTGCTGTGCATGTAGAGGAGGTAGAGGTCATAGTAGAGAGACGTATTTCGGGGATCCTCCTCTATATCTTTCTCCAGCTTTCTTGTGATCCTGCGGTCTCTTTCCATACTGCCCGAAACTTTCTCTTCTTCTGCTTCTCCAAGTTGTAAAGCTTCTGCTTCATATTTTTCCCGTATGTTTTCTATTTTCTGTTCCTGGGCCATCTCAGCCTTGAATGAATTTATAAGACTTTCGAGATCAGTCAGCACAGACTCATCGATATCAAGACCCTGCAGATCTTCGCCTTCAATTGCTTTTTGGGCTTCTTTAAAATATTTTTTGCTCTGCTCCAAATCGTTGAGGTGGAAATAAGATAGGCTCATATAGACATAGGCCTTTGCCTCCAGCCTTGTTTCCTTGGTAAGGCCGAATACTGCTATTTCCAACTCATCTATTGCCTTTCTGTAGTTGCCTTCTAGAAGTGATCTTTCACCCTGGCTCAGGAGATTAAGGTAGAAAGGATCGGCCTCCTGGCCCTGAAGAGTACCTTCTC
>CAYVAT010000049.1:0-20416 GCA_964449165.1 uncultured Eubacteriales bacterium
TTTTAAAAAAATGTTGACATTTCAGATATGTGTGTTACTATTTATAATTTCGTAACACTTTTTAGGAGGAAGGATGAAGAGACGATTTTTGGGTTTCGCTTCTGTTGTTTTAATTCTATCTGCGGTTATCAACAGTAATGCCCTAGCACAGGAAGCAAAGGATTCAAAGAAACAAAAGAGTAAGGAAGACGATATATTGCATCCTCATGAAGTGGTCGTGGTCACGGCCACAGCCACTCGCAAAGCTGTTAAAGACTGTTCCTCTTCGGTGAGCGTTGTGAGCTCACAGGATATCAGAGCAATTTCAGCCAGCAATGCTTTGAATCTGTTAAATTTCCTGCCAGGTGTCTTTGTCCAGCGAACCGGGGATTTTGGGCGTGCCGATGTTGATATCAGAGGAATCGGGCAGAGAGGCCGGAGGATCAACATCCTTGTTGATGGCCGCCCAGAGAAGATGGGTCTTTATGGATGCACCGTGACCCATGCTTTTCCTCTGGATAATGTGGAAAGGATTGAAGTTGTGCGAGGGCCTTCCTCTGTTCTTTACGGTTCTGAAGCCTTTGGCGGTGTGGTTAATATTATTACCAGGAATCCGGAGGAAGGATTGGAAACAGATCTGTCAGCATCCTACGGAAGTTTTAACACCCAGCAGCTTAATCTGCGCCATGGTGGCAAGCTGAAGCGATGGATTTATTACCTGACATTTGACCGGCGGCGGAGCGACGGCCATCGAGAAAACTCAAGCTATAATGGAAACGCCTTCACTGGAAAATTGAGCTATGATTTTTCCGATCGCTTTCAATTGAGCATTCAAGGAAAATATTTTGACGGAAAGAAATATGAAGCAGGGGCGGTTGATTTACCTCTCAGCGATTTTTGGAATGACTACCAAAGAGGAGCAGTAGATTTGACCGTGAAAGCAGAAGACGAGAGGGATGAGTTTTTCCTCAAAGTCTACCGCAATTTCGGACACCATAGATTCTCAGACGGCTGGCATTCAAGGGACTATATCAACGGAGGAGTTCTGCGTTACACAACGCACAGAATCCGCAATAATGAACTCGTCTGTGGAGTGGATTTTCGTGTCTTGGGGGGAAAAAGCTATAACTGGCCTCAGGGACAATGGGACAAGAATGAAACAGCAGTTTTCGTGCAGGACGAATATGTTGTCCATCAAAGATGGATTCTCTCTGCGGGTTTTCGCCTTCATCGGGATTCCCTCTTTGGGATTGAGGGGTGCCCTCATTGGGGGATTGTATTTAAAGTGAGCGAGAAGACCACTCTCAGGACATCCATTAATAAAGGATTCCGTTCTCCCCAGCTCAACGAGCTTTACATGTTTCCCGCAGCAAACTCTGATTTGAAGCCGGAGAAGGTCTGGAATTATGAGGTCGGATTCGACCAAAAAATTGGCGGCTGGATGAGCCTGGGTGCAGCTGTTTACAGGATGAAAGGTTCAAATCTCATCGAAACAGCTTTGAACCCATCTCCGCCGCCGGCGTTCAAATTTCAGAATAGAGGAGAATTTACTTTCTACGGGGCTGAATTGAACATGAGAGCAGCTTTAAGCCGCTCTTTCTCTGCTTTTCTTTTCTATACCTATCTCGATCCAGGTGAAAAAACAAAGGGAAGAGCTGGCCAGAAATGGGATTTTTCTCTTCGCTTTGAAAATGATGATGTTTTTGCTTCTCTGCAAACCCAGTACATAACCGATTACTATGCTGAAGATTTCGCTCAATACCGCCTGCCTTCCTATTTCCTGCTTAACTTGCGCTTTGAAGTGAATGCTCTGTCTTTTCTTGGCATTTTCGTTGAAATGAACAACATTCTTGATAAAGATTATTTGATATATGTTGACATGCCGGGTATAGAAGCAGGCCCCTATCCCATGCCTGGCCGAAGCTTAAACATAGGATTCAGCATCAAACAGTGAAGCACGAATTGGCAAAGCATGAATTGTAGCATGATAGCGATCCTCCCAGAAAGCGCCTCAGCGGTTTTTCCTCTGATTGTATTCCCGTGAGGTTCGGCTTGCTGTTAGAAGAATGGACCTAGGAATAACAGCCTTCTTCCGTCATCATTGCCTAGCAGGTGTATATGGTTGGAAGTGACTGCATAGTTTAAGATACATAGCTTATATTTTTTCTTTGCCTGAAATAGCCAATAAAGCCATCTATTGCGATCTTTAGAGAATTTCAAGAGAAAATCTCTGTTATGGCATCGATGGGTAATGCGCCAGCAAATTCCGGGAAGATAATAAAGCTTAGTGCGGGATATTTTATAGTATTAATTGACGATTTTTGCCAGGAAAATTCTCATCTAAGATAATTATAGATATGGAAATTAAGGATTAGTTGATTGATATCAATAATTTAGAACAGCCCGCCTTCAAATATACAACCAAATATACAAATATAAGTTCGAAATATAAGTTCAAATATAAGCGACAGATATAACGGCAGCCCGATAACGCTTCAAATATAGCTGTCAGCCAAAGATAGCGGCCAAATATGAGGCAAATACAAGGACTTAAGATAAAAGATAGACCAAATATATATAGACAGATGCATATACAGATAAAATCAGTGAATCATACGGGATTCTTTTGACTCTGAGAGCAAATTTATGTAGTATACATCCAGCTCTAGATACATCAATTCATTTTCATTTCAAAGGAAAGGAGGAGAAATGAAAGGGAAATCATGGATAGCCTTACTAGGAATGGTGTTTTTTCTGATTGCTTTTTCATCCTGCGGAGGTGGTAAGTATTCTGATGTTAAGCCTGTTATTAAAAAGTATACCCAAGAAACAGAAAAATTCGTCAATGCTATTGAAAAAGCAAAAAGTGGAAAAGAAGTTGCGGCTGCACTCAAAGACTACACTAAGTTCATGAAAGAAATGAAATCCAAGATGGAGGGATTTGATAAGAAATATCCAGAGTTGAAAGACATGGCAAATCCCCCACAAGAGCTTAAGACAGAAACCGAAGAAATGAGTAAAGTCGTCATGAAGATGGGTTCTGTGATGATAAAAGCCATGAAGTATGCTGATGATCCTGAAGTGAAAAAAGCCCAGGAAGAATTTCAGAAAGTGTGGACAGAGAAGAGTCCGTAGTCAAAGTAAGATCATCAAGAATTTTTTGCTGATGTAACCTGCCAAGAAGAAAACCGAGGGATAAGCAGGAGTCAGTAATTATCCTCGATGCAGGCCCTCGGCGATCATGGATTTGATCCGAGTCCCAATGTTGATGTCCCTGCGGCAGGAAGCTGTGCAGACAGAGCAATCTTCGCAGACATCCAATCCTTGCTTTGCAGGCAGCTCGGCAATGGTCATTCTTGCCTGGATGTAATTTCCATAGCCTGCGGCATACATATAAGACCTCATGAGCTTAGGAATTTCCACGCTGTTAGGGCAGGTAGGTACACAGGAACGACAGTTCATACAATAAAGCGTTCCCTTCATAGCCGCAGCCATCTGAAGATCCTTTTGCTCCTTTTCTGTGAGGGCTAAATCACTCATGACCTTGACGTTCATTTCCAGCTGATCAAATGTTGTCATCCCAGGTATGATGGTGCACACATGTTCATCATTCAACACCCACTTCAAGGCTGCCTGGTGATTGATTTCCACGTTTGGATCCTCCTGCAGATGCCTTCCTCCTAAGGTTTTCATGGCTACTACTCCCACACCTTTTTCTGCTGCATATTTAATGGCTTTTTTCACCTCATCCCTGTTCTCCTGGATATAATTGTAAGCAGTAAGCACAACGTCGTAGACCCCTGTCTCTACTGCGGCCCGTATGACATTCGGCTCATCGGTATGAGTTGATACTCCTATAAATCTCGCTTTTCCCTGTTTTTTCGCCTTAATCAGGGCATTCATCAGAGGTTCATAGGTTGCCATCTGAGGGCTGTAGCAACTGTGCAGATAAAGGATGTCCACATAATCTGTACGCAGTCTCTGAAGGCTTATCTCGAGCTGCTGAAAAAGATTCTCTTCAGAGGCTCCGGGTTCGCGCCCGCTTCCTTTCAAGAGAAAAATACGTTTCTTACTATCCCGGGCAAAACGCATCTTAGTGGCCAAATAGACCTTGTCTCTGTTTCCAAATCTTTCTAAAACCTCTCCTATAACCCTTTCGCTGTTGCCTCTCAAATAGAGATAAGCAGTATCCAGATGTTTGATTCCCGCATCCAGAGCTCTTTTTATAAGATCCGGGCTGTCTGAGTTCATCACTCCGAAGCTGATTATCGGTATCCGGAGGCCGGTACGGCCCAGAGTCCGATAGACAATCTTCGGCGGTTTTTCCTGACCGGCAATTCCCTTCCCGAAGAGCGGGGTCACAATCCCTGCTGAGAAAAGTCCCATAGCGGCCTTACCAAAAAATTCCCTTCTGTTCATGTTCTGTTTCATGATTTGACCTCCTTTATCTCGAGTCTCTTCTCAAATCCTTTTTTTTGGCTCAGTTGATTTTCCAATGAGAGCAGCAATTTTTATGCCACATATTACATCCTGTCAATTCGTTTTTTTGAAGCAGGTTACCAGCTATTTATGAATAGAGCAAGTTTTACCCTCTTGTTATGGTGTAAAATTGTTTTACAAACCTTGTGCACTTAATAAGTCTGAGTAATCCAGGCGAGTGAGGACAGAGAATATAAAACAGAGGCCTTCTCAGTCGGCTCTTTACACTCCTGTTCAGGACAAGTGGCAGCATAAAGACTGGCCTTTCCTTTGCTTCTGTTATGGTTTATAGTATCAATTGTTGTATCTATTTTTTATATAAAGCGTGGATATCATGACATTGTTTCGGATAAAAACACAATTTAAGGAGGACTCAAAGCATGATAGAAAGAATCAAACAATTATTGGGCAAAGAAGCGGAAAAGCTTCTCAACTATAAAACCAAATTTCCGAAAGAACAGTTATATCTACCTGGAGAAAATTTTATCGACCGCGTCTTGCTTTTTTCTGACAGAAATCCAACAACATTGCGCAATATGCAGTCTGTCATTGCTCATGGCAGGCTGGCCCGTACAGGTTATCTATCCATCCTGCCTGTGGATCAGGGTATCGAGCATACTGCCGGAGCGTCTTTTGCCCCCAATCCGATCTATTTTGACCCTGAGAATATCATAAACCTGGCCATAGAAGGAGGGTGTAACGCTGTTGCTTCTTCCCTGGGAGTGTTTGGCTCCTGTGCACGGAAATACGCGCATAAGATCCCGTTTATCGTCAAAATCAACCACAATGAGCTTCTGACCTACCCGAATAAGTATGACCAGATACTGTTTGCCAGCGTCGAGCAGGCCTTTGATCTTGGAGCTGTGGCAGTAGGAGCAACGGTATATTTCGGTTCTCCTGAGAGTAATCGACAGATTCAAGAAATATCTGAGGCGTTCCAGATGGCTCATGAAATGGGCATGGTCACTGTGCTCTGGGCCTACCTGCGGAATCCTGCCTTTAAGACAAAGGAAAAGGACTATCACACTGCTTCGGACTTAACGGGACAGGCCAATTATCTGAGTGCCACCATAGAGGCGGATATCGTCAAGCAGAAACAGCCTACTAACAATGGAGGTTTTAAAGCCCTCCGTTTCGGAAAGGTCAGTGAGAAAGTCTATACAGATTTGACATCAGATCATCCGATAGATTTGACCAGGTATCAGGTGATCAACTGCTATATGGGACGAGTAGGACTCATCAACTCTGGAGGAGCCTCGATCGGAGCAGGTGACCTGGAAGAAGCCGTGAGAACGGCTGTGATCAATAAGCGTGCAGGAGGCATGGGTTTGATATCGGGCCGGAAGGCTTTTCAGAAGCCGATGGAAGAGGGGATAGCCCTCTTGAATGCGATTCAGGACGTGTATTTGTGTCAGGAGGTAACAGTAGCCTGAGAGGCATGAGATGCGGTTGGACGCATGGAATTAGGCACATTTCTGTAACAGCTTTAAAAGCACAGATCCCCAGTAATAATAGAAAGGTCTTATAAGTCGCTTGTAACGAGAAACAGGGATTTCATGCTGAAGCATTCATACTTCGGACGAAGCCGCTCCGTGCTGTAATATTTATCCACATCTACAGATTTTTTCGTGCTGGTGACCACCTCGATGGGAACGTTATCGTACTGTCCTTTTCTCAGACAGACCATTCGTCCGAAAGACTTCTCGTTGATCAGATCCAAAGCAATGTTCCCGTAGGCCATGGGGACTATAGAATCGATGGCATCCGGGTTCCCGCATCTGACAAGATAGCTCAATCTCTGGTTGATGACATTGATGCGGTGGCCTTTGTTGAATTTCGGCGAGAGTTCCTTCAGGAGATGCGAGACCCGGTCTCCGATACCGCCAAGCTTCTTGTGCCCGTACATGTCTTTCTCGCTGCTCTCGAAAATCATGCCTTCGTTTTCAATCGATGCCCCTTCCGAGACGAGAACAACTGAATATTTACTGGGATTGGTATAGCGGTCCTGGGAAAGCAGATCACAGAGGATTTCAATGTTGAATCTGTACTCGGGAATTACACAACGGTTGGCTGCTCCAGCCATTGTCGGCAGCAGGGCCGTAAATCCCGCATACCTCCCGAAAACTTCGATGATCAGAAACCGCTCGTGTGAACCGGCGGTTGTTCTCAAAGCATGAGTCATGCTAATGATTCGTGTTACACAGGTGCTGAAGCCTATACAGTAATCGGTCCCTGGAACATCGTTGTCCATTGTTTTGGGAATGCCGATGACTTTAACGCCTTCTTTATGGAGCCTCACTCCGTAACTTAGTGTGTCGTCACCTCCGATAGGGATGAGGTAGTCGATGCCCAGAAATTCCAGGTTTTTCAGGACTTCGGGAGTGAGGTCGCTGGTTTCATCTTTGTATTTATCCCTGAGATAAGGAGCGATTCTGGCCGCAGGCATATGACTGGGCCGAGTCCTTGATGTATGAAGGAATGTCCCTCCTGTTCGGCCGGTTTTGTTCACTATCTCTTCTGTCAGGATTTGGGCAAAATCGTCATGCGGGACACTCTTATCTCTGACAAGATCCGTCAATCCCGCCCATCCTCTTCTGATTCCAATAACTTTGTATCCTTCCCGGAGAGCCCGGATGGTAATGGCGCGTATGGCCGGATTCAATCCGGGTACATCTCCTCCTCCAGTTAGAATTCCTATGGTTCCTTTATCTGTGTTGATATTTGACATGATTCATTTTCTCCTTTGAGATTTCTCCACTCTGTCATTGATTGCTCCTGTCACCTTGAATTATCCCATAGGAAAAATTTGAAATCAAACCGGTCGGAGAACAAAAACCTTACGATAAATGTAACTGATAAATGCAATACTTGGCTCAGTGATTGGCCGGTTTACCAACCCATCCAGAGATCAGGAAATTGTCTTCATTTGACTCTTGCCAGTAGATATTTGAGCTTTCGGGCGACAGGCGATGCTCCTTGGTCGTAGTTGGAGAGGACTGCAATGATGTATCCCTTGTCGACGTAGATATCAAGATTGCCGTTGAGCCCGGGAAATCCCCCGCCGTGGCCGACGATTTTGCCGTTCGGGCCTTCTTCAACTCCGAATCCATATCCGTAATACTCCCCTGAGTAGTCTTTCCACATCTTCTCCAGAGATTCTTTGGAGACGAGCTTCCCTTCCAGCAAGACACGGGCAAACCGGAAGAGATCCCTGACGGTGGAGAACCCTCCTCCCGCAGGCCCGCCTTTGATAACGTGTTTAAACAGATTATTTTGCCAACCATACTTGCTCTTCCAGTCGGGAATGTAACCGATGGCCAGGTTTTCTACAGGATAGTCCATTTCGTAGCTGTCGGTGTTGTTCATTCCAGCCGGCAGGTAGATGTTCTTGCGGATGTAATCAAAGTAGCTTTCTCCGCTGACGTTTTCGATCACCACGCCCAGGAGAAGCATTCCGGTGTTGCTGTAGCGAAAGCGCTTTCCAGGTTCAAATGCGGGCTTTTCATCTTTCACGAGCGGCTTATAGTCATCGAGGCTTCTGTACAGTTCCCGCGAGGTCTTCCAGTAGGTTTTATTAAAATAACTGCCCAAGCCTGAGGTGTGGGTAAGCAGATGATGCACAGTAATTTTTTCTGTAATTTCCCTGGGGAGCCAGGTTTCATCCACATATTTGCTTATCGGGTCATGGTAAGAGAGGAGACCCTTTTCAGCGAGCTGTACGATGGCTGTGGCCGTGAACATCTTGTTCATCGATCCCAGGTTGAACTTGGTGTCGATGTTGTTAGGAACGTGGAAGCGTTTGCAGGCTTCACCGCAGGCTTGCTCAAGAATCAATTCGTTGCCCCTGGCTACCAGCAGAGTACCGGAGAAGACATCTTGCTCGCAGATGCGCTCCATCAGGGCTTTAACTTCCTGAAGAAACTGCTCTTGGTTGAGAGGAGATGGGCTTTCAACATCGGTAGGCGTACGAGCTGGACTGAATTCCAATCCTGTTATCAAAAAATTCTCAGCTCCGTCGAACCTCATCGTAATGCCCCGCCAGCTTTCAAAATTATGATCCTTGACGATGACCACGGTCTCTCCATGACGCTCAGGGACATAGGTTCGAATGCTGTGGAAGTCGATTCCTCCCGTCTGACGCCCTAATCCGAGAAAAACACTGATATGATCGTCTATGGGCACAATGTTTCGGAATTCTTCGGAGCAATTCTGCATGAGAAAACGGCGGATGCGCTCTGGGTCGTTTGAATTAACCGTTTCGATGACGGAACGGATCCTTTCTCCCTTTTTTCCGGCGGGCATGACTGACTCGTCACGAAAGCTTTGCTCGCCCGGTCGTTGGGCAAGAGATGTCAAAAGAGAGAATCCAAGTATTAATGCGAAGACAAGAATTTTACGCTTCATGGATGTCTCCTCCTTTTTTTTGAAAGATGGAGTTTATGTCTGGGTGGTCTAAGATGCGGGAAATAGCCATGGATAATAATAACTCTTAAAACGAGAAGAACGTTTCGAATCTATCATTATTTTCTCACGGTGGCATGAAGGCAGGGAATGCTTTGCTGGCTTGTTTTTCTTATCTCTACCTTAAAACTTTTCCCTCTTTGACCACCACTTTGCCGTTTTTGATGACGTATTTAACGGGATTTACTCCTAGATGATAGACAAGGAAGGAATAGTGGGGAACCTCGAGGAGGATGAGATCCATCTTCTTTCCCTCTTCCAGGCTTCCCACGTCATTGTCTCTTCCTAAAGCATAGGAGGCGTTGGTTGTGGCGGCGTTTATCGCTTCTTCGATGGACATTCCCATGGTGAGAACAGCGAGCTGGATGATAAAGAGCATGGATTCGGTCATCGCGCTTCCCGGATTGAAGTCTGAAGCTATGGCCACGATAGCCCCTTCTTCGATGAGCTTGCGCGCTGGTGCCCTTGTGTGCTGCATTAAAAAGAAAGGCACGGCTGGAAGAAGAGTAGCCACAGTTGGGCCTTCGGAAAGCTTTCGGATTCCCTCGTCGGTGACTTTGATCAGGTGGTCAGCCGAGGCTGCTCCTTCTTCTACGGCGAGCACAGCCCCTCCCAGGGGCGAGAATTCATCGGCGTGGATCCTGATCTTTAGGCCAACCTCCTTGGCAGCGCGGATCAACTTTCTCGACTCTTCCACCGAATAAACACCCTCTTCGCAGAAGACATCGAAAAATTCGGCCAGATTCTTCTCCCTGACCTCAGGAAGAACCCGGAGGATGAGAAAATCGATATAGTCGTGAGTTCGGTTTCTGTACTCTTCCGGAATCTCGTGGGCTCCCATGAACGTGGGAACAATATCCACAGGATGGATTTTATCGACTTCCTTCAAAGCCTGAAGCTGTTTGATCTCATCTTTTAAGTTCAATCCATAGCCGCTTTTGGCCTCCACCGTGGTTGTCCCATGGAGGAGCATGCTGTCCAGCCGGGAGAAACAGAGAGAGATGAGTTCTTCCAGAGAAGCCTTCCGGGTTGCTCTGACCGTGGTCTGGATGCCCAATCCTTTATCAGCCAACTCCTGATAGGATGAACCTTTGAGTCGAAGGACAAATTCTTCCTCTCTGGTTCCTGCGAAGGGAAGGTGAGTGTGAGAATCAACGAAGCCTGGAAGAGCAACAAACCCACTGCCATCGAGGTATATGGCATCCTCATCTAGTCGAAACTCGTCCCTGAAGCGTTCTTCCTCTCCCACAAACACGATCCTTCCTTTGTGGGAGGCGATGCATCTCTTTTCCTCAAAGCCAACTCTGCCTAATTCTTCTTTTCTTTTCGGCGCAGGACCTTTGCAGGTAAGGAGTTGATGGCAGTTGACTATGAGAAAGTCAGCCGATCTCATGGGAACTCTTTTTTATTGATGCCTGTCTGTTTTTGCGGATAAAAGAGGGGGTTTCATACGGCTCCCAACGTTTCTCCCAGGCTGGCTTGTTCCACAAAGGATCACTTCCCTTGGGTTCGAAGATGTATGGAGGCGTTTCTCTATGGACTTCAAAGGGTGGCGGCGTTTCTTGAGGAGTGGATGCAAAATCTCCTGGGGAAACCGCCTCTCTCTCTTCCGGATGAGCAAATCCAGTGGCAATAACAGTAACCTTGACCATTTCTTTCATGCTCTCATCGATCACTGTACCAAAGATGATGTTGGCTTCGGGATGAGCGAGGCTGTGGATCAACTGAGAAGCCTTTGAGACTTCATGAAGAGTTACGTCCTTGCCGCCTGTGATGTTGATCAAAACTCCCTGAGCTCCCTCGATGGACGTGTCCACCAGCAGGGGACTGGATATCGCTTTTTGAGCGGCATCAACAGCTCTGTTTTCTCCAGCAGCGATGCCAGTACCCATGAAGGCCATTCCCATGCCTTTCATGATGGATTTGACATCGGCAAAATCCAGGTTGATCAATCCGGGTTTGGTGATCAGGTCTGAGATACCCTGAACGGCCTGGCGAAGGATATCATCGGCCATTTTGAAGGCATCCTGGATGGAAGTATCCAGGTTCACCGTCTGAAGCAATCTTTCGTTGGGGATAGAGATGACCGTATCCACAGCAGATTTGAGTTCACTCAGGCCTTCTCGAGCCTGTTCTGCCCTGATTTTGCCTTCAAACTCGAAAGGAAGGGTGACGATAGCGATGGCTAGAATATCCATTTCAGAGGCAAGATTGGCTATGACGGGAGTGGCTCCTGTGCCCGTTCCGCCACCCAAACCAGCGGTCAGGAAGACCATATCCGCTCCCTGGATAAGATCGATAAGTTTTTCTGTGTCCTCCATGGCTGCCTGTTTTCCGATATCAGGCCTGCCTCCAGACCCCAGCCCTTTAGTCAATTCTGCCCCGATCTGTACCTTAACCGGAGCATTATTGGTGCTCATGGCTTGGAGGTCGGTGTTGAGGGAGATAAAATCCACGCCTTCGATTTGGGTTTCGATCATCCGGTTGATGGCATTACCGCCACCTCCGCCGATGCCGATCACCTTGAGATTGGCCCCAAAATGTTCTTCAACCAGACGGAATTTTAAATTGTTTCTGATGGAATCACTCATATTTTCCTCCTATGCTTCTTTGAGCCAGTCTTTGACTTTGGCCCAAAAACCTTTTTTTCTATCCTTAGATACACCTTTTTCCTTCCATTGATTGTATCCATAAAGGATGAGACCCACCGAAGTGGTATAATCGGGAGTGCCGACCCGGTCGACCAACCCTCCTATTCCACTTGGGTCACCTCGTCTTACGGGTAAATCAAAAATTTCCTCGGCAATCTCTTCCAGGCCATCGAGGAGGGCTGTTCCTCCTGTCAGAACGATTCCGGAATTGAGGGATTTTTCATAGCCCATTCGCTTTATGTCGTTGTCGACCAGACGGAAGATCTCCTCTGCCCGGGGATGGATGATATCGGCTAGTATCTGACGGGAAAGAATCCGAGGCTTTTTACCCCGTCCCACAGAAGGGACTTCGATAGTTTCCTGTTCGTCTTCGAGGGGAGAGGTTACACAGCCGAATTTCTTCTTGATTTTTTCCGCTTCAGGAATAGGAGTGCGGAGCCCCACGGCGATATCATTGGTAAAGTTATCCCCTCCGATGGGGATGATGGATGTGTACCAAAGGCTTCCCCTTTCGAAGATGGCCACTTCAGTCGTTCCTCCACCGACATCGATCAGGCCGATCCCCAGCTCCATCTCGTCATGAGTCAACGTGGACGCGCTGGTGGCAATCTGATTAAGCACAAGCTGTTCAATCTCTATTCCAGCTCTGGCCACACAGGTTCTCAGATTCTGGACAGAAGTGATGGCACCTGTGACGATATGGACGTTGACTTCAAGTTTTATACCGCTCATCCCTAGGGGATCCTTGATCCCATCCTGTTCGTCGACCACAAACTCCTGAGGGATGATATGGATAATTTCTCTGTCTGGAGGGATGGAGACAGCTTTCGACTGGTCGATGACCCGCTTGATATCATCTCGACTGATCTCCCTGTTTTTTCCGGAAACGGCGATCACTCCCCGGCTGTTGAAGCTCTTGATGTGAGCTCCGGAAAGGCCGATAAAGGCCGAGTCGATCTCCACTCCTGCCATGAGTTCTGCTTCTTCTTGGGCCTTTTTGATGGCTTCCACGGTGGCATCGAGGTTAACCACAACACCTTTTCGTAATCCTTTGGATTCAGCTGTTCCGATTCCGATGATCTCCACTTTTTTCTCTTCTGTGATTTCGCCGATTATGGCGGCGACTTTTTTTGTCCCGATGTCAAATCCGACAATATAACTATTCTTTGGCATTATCTTTCCTCCTTTGGGAAATTGGAAAGGGGGTCTTCGCCGGAACCTTTTCGGGGTTTGAGGTAGAGCCGGTCTCCGAATCGAAGGTCGACATATTCAAGCGGCTCGAATTTCTCAAGCTTAGCCTGGTACTGCCTGAAGGTCTTCAATTTCTGATGGAATCGGTCGGCCCCGAGTTTCAATCGTGTCTTTTCTCCTTTGAGATGGGCTACTACATTGGCATATTCCGACAAGTCCAAGACCTCTATGAGCTCTCTTTCCGGGGAAGGGAGGCTGTCCAGACATCTCCATGCCAGCTTGAGTTTTTCCTGGTAGTGGCTTTTGAAACCATTGGAATCGGTGAGCAGAGGAAGGTCATGCCTTTCCTGGGGGTCGGTTTCTTCAAGAAGGATGCCCTCTCTGTCGATGAGATAAAATTTGTCTTTCTTGACCACAGCTGCGGGGATTCTCTCTTGGATTTCTATTCTCAAGGATGATGGAAATATCTTTCTCACGCATACTTCCTTCACCCATCTATGCCTTTCCAGCGAATCCTGAAGATGATCGATGTTGACCAGCAGGATATTTCCCAGCTTTTTACCTTGGAAGAGTTCGACAATTTCTTCTTTGACCCCTGCCTTTTGGCAGTCGATTTCAAAGCTCCTGACATCCAGATTGTCCCAGGTGATGAGGAAGAGATAAGTCTGCTGGATGAGAACGAATAAACCTGTTAAAAGCAGGAAAGCCAGCAGGATATGGATCAGTTTGACCTTGAATTTTTTCTGGATCTTCTTTGTTCTGATTCTTTCTCCGCGGCGCCTGTATTGGAGAGAGGAAGAGAGGAAAGGTTCTCGTCTGAGCTTGAGCGCAGAGTGAAGATCTACTGCCATGATTAGACTTTTCCTTCCAGAGATTTTATGATATCCGGGATAATGCGATAGATGTTTCCTGCTCCCATGATGATGACCATGTCCTCGGGCTGAACGATCTTTTTGGCCAGAGCGGGGATTTTCTTCATTTTGGGTTCGAAGAGAACATTCTTATGTCCGGAATCGAGAACTTCCTGATAGAACATCTCTCCCGTTATTCCGGGAATTTTTTTTTCACCCGCTGGGTATATTTCGGTAAGGATAAGCACATCTGCCTGGTTGAATGAAGTGCTGAAGCTTTCCATTAGAAGAGAGAGGCGGGTATATCTGTGGGGTTGAAAAACTCCCACAATCCTTCGCGACCAGCCTTTTTTGGCCGCTTCAAGAGTCGCCTTGATCTCAGTGGGATGGTGAGCGTAGTCCTCGATGATCATAATCTCGCCCACTTTTTTCTTCAGCTCAAAGCGCCGACCAGGTCCTTTGTATTTTTCCAGGCCCTCGAAGATGAGGGAGGGCCGAATTTCCAGATCCATCCCTACGCAGATGGCAGCCATAGCGTTCAAGATGCTGTGGGTGCCTGGAACGTTGAGCTTTAATTCAGACAGCTTCTCCCCTTTCCAGAAAATGGTGGAAGTGCTGGAGAACCTCTCAAACTGAGGCTCTTTAACGAACACGTCGGCCTGGGTTGAGAATCCGTAGGTGATGAGCCTGCGCTCGAGCGAAGGAATCAGGCTCTGGAGATTCGGGTCGTCGAGACAGAGGATAACCGGGCAGAAGAAGGGTACTTTATTGGCGAAATAGACAAATGTGTTTTTGATTTCGTCGAGAGTTTTGTAATGGTCAAGGTGCTCTTCATCCAAATTGGTGAGCACGGCGATAAAAGGAGAGAGATAGAGGAATGAACGATCGCTTTCGTCAGCTTCGGCAACGATGAAGTCGCCCTCGCCCAGTTTTCCATGTCCTCCCACTGTGTTGAGGCGTCCTCCCACTACGACGGTCGGATCATAATTAGCTGTTTCCAGGACTTGGGCAATCATGGATGTGGTGGACGTTTTTCCGTGGGAGCCGGCAACTGCAACTCCGTATTTCATCCTCATCAATTCCGCCAGCATCTCTGCCCGCGGTATAACAGGAATTTTCCTGCGCCTTGATTCCTGGACCTCCACGTTCTGCTCTTTGATGGCAGAAGAGGCTACAACCACATCGGCTCCTTCCACTTTATCAGCCTTGTGTCCGATGGAAACTTTTGCACCCAATCGTCTGAGTCGCCTTATGGCTTCGTTATAGGTGATGTCTGTTCCCGATACCTCATAGCCAAGATTGAGGAGCACTTCAGCAATCCCGCTCATTCCTGTCCCGCCGATCCCGATCATGTGGATGTGGTTGAACTTCTTGTAAATCTTTTTAACCACCTTGGTTCCCTCTCACCTTTTCTCCATAATTTCCATACAAAGGCTGGCTATTCTTTCAGCAGTATTCTCGGTTTTCAAAGTCTCCAGTTTTTTTCCCATTCGTCGTATTTTTTCTTTGTTGCGGAGATAGTCGAAAATTCTCTGTGAAAAGTCCTCGGGTTCAAATTCCTCCTCCAGGATCACTTCTGCTCCCTCAACTCGTTCCAGCTCCCGGGCATTCAAGACCTGATGATTGTCTGTGGCTTGAGAGAAAGGGATCAGGATAGATGCCTTGGATGAAGCGATAAGCTCGGCTATGGTAGTTGCTCCGGCACGGCTTACGATCAGATCGGATTTTTGGAAGAACTGGTCCATATCATGGAAGTAGGAAGCAACAACCACGTCTTTGAAGCTTGTTTCCTGGTAATTTTGCTTGACCCATTCGCAGTCCGCCTTTCCAGTCTGATGGAAGATTCTCAGGCTGTCTTTTTCCTTCTTGAGAAGAGGGAGCGATCTTACTAGACCTTGATTCAAGAAATGCGAACCCTGGCTTCCTCCGAAAATGAGGATAGTCAGTTTGCCGTTTTCTTGTTTGGGTGAAAGCCCGTAGAATTCGTCTCTGACAGGATTGCCCATAAAGACGCCTTTTTCCCTGAAAAAGGGAAGTGAACCTTTAAAAGCGACCACAGCTTTTCTGATCCAGGGAATGAGGAGCCGGTTGGTGTATCCGGGTTTGAGGTTTTGTTCCATGATGAGTGTGGGAATACGAAGCCAAGATGCCAGCAGCACGATTGGCCCCGAGCTATAGCCGCCCACTCCTACCACCAGATGAGGCCTTCTGCGAATCAGGATCCAGATAGATTTTATGAAGGAAGAGGGAAGGAGCAGCAGAGATGGGATGGCTTTCCAGCCTTTCCCCTTGATACCTCTGATTTTAAGCGGGATGAACTCGACTCCATGATGTTCCATGATGTCTCGCTCCAGAGCCCGCCCGCTTCCCACATAGGTCAGGTGAAGATCTGGGGATTTTTCTTTAATTTTCCGGCCTACTGCCAAAGCGGGATAGAGGTGGCCGGCCGTGCCTCCGCCGCTGATTATGACTCTGCGCTCTCTCATTTTTTCCTTCGAATGTGCCCCTTTCTCTGCGAAATATGGAGGAGAATTCCGATGCTGAGCAGGGTACAGATAAGTGACGACCGTCCAAAGCTGATAAGAGGCAGAGGAACTCCGGTGGGAGGGCCTAAACCCAGCACAATACTCACGTTGAGCAGAGCCTGAAAAAAGACAGCCATGGTCAGCCCAGCAGCCGCCATTTGACTGAACAGGTTCGGAGCTTTAAGAGAAATGACCAGTCCTCTCCAGAAAAAGATGGTAAAGAGGAGGAGTATGGCCATGGTGCCCACAAGCCCGAATTCTTCTCCCACGATAGCGTAGATATAATCCGTGTGGGCACAGGGAAGGAAGTAAAGCTTCTGGATGCTTTCTCCGATGCTGACGCCGAACAGTCCTCCCGAGCCAACGGCCATCTTCGATTGGATGATCTGAAAACCGTTTCCTTGGGGATCTGTAGCGGGGGAGATGAAAGCGAAAATTCTGTTTATCCTGTAATCGGCCTGAAGAAGATAGAAGAGGAAGAGGGCAGAGGAGACGGCTCCCAGTATGAGAAAATGTTTCAGCTTAACCCCTCCTATGAAAAGGATGATGGAGCAGATGACCAAGAGTAAGAAGGCAGTGCCGTAATCAGGCTCCTTGATGATCAGCAGGATGAACACAAAGAGGATGCTTAAGGGGAAAATAAGAGTTCGAAAGTCATTCAGCTTGTCCTTTTTGCGCTCAAGATAAAGGCTGAGAAAGAGGATCATGCTTATCTTGGAGAGTTCAGACGGCTGGAATCTCAGTCCCTGCAGATAAATCCAGCGATTGGTGTTCCCTAAGGCTGGCATGAACAGACACAAAGCCAGAAACAGCAAGGAAATAAGTAGAAGCCCATAAATAAATAATGGATTCTGGTACACGGGCTTTCTGATGGGAAGGATAAGCAGGATCATCACCAGCCCTACTACTGCGCCGATCGCCTGATGGACGAGGAAATGAAAGGGCTGCTGGTATTTTTCGCTGGCTAAGACTCCCGATGAGCTGAAGACCATGACCAGGCCGATGCCGATGAGGATAAGAGTGGAGGTAAAAAGAATTTTGTCGAATCCGTAGGGCCTGAATATCTCCACTCTAGTTTTCCTTCTCTCCCTCCAGAGCTTGCTTGAGGTTAAAGACAGCTTGCTTGAAAATGAGGCCTCTTTGTTCAAAATTCTCGAACATGTCAAAGCTCGTGCAGGCGGGAGCAAGAAGAACCACATCACCAGGGGCTGCTTGAGAGAAGCCTCTGTTTACCGCCTCTTCCAGGGAGGCAACTTCCTCTGTGGGAACGGTATGGGATAAAGCCTTCTTTAATTTATGTCTTGCCTCTCCTATGAGCATGATTTTTGTGACTCTTTCCTGTACAGGTCTCCTTAATTTTTCGAAATCTCCTCCTTTGTCCCTTCCTCCGGCTATAAGGATGATGTTGCCATCAAAGCTCAAGATGGATTTCAAAGCAGCATCCACGTTTGTTGCCTTGGAGTCGTTATAGAAATCTACTCCTTTTATAGTGGCAACTTTTTCCAGGCGGTGTTCCAGCCCTTTAAAGGTTCGGATGGATTCTCTGATTCCGGAGTGAGGAAGAGAGAAGAGATGCCCCACAAGAGAGGCGGCCAACACATTCTCCAGATTATGCATGCCAAAAAGAGGGATTTCTGAGACCTTCATCACTTTTTTCTTATCCGTATCGGAGAGGACAATCCATCCCTTATGGATGAAACATCCTGGACAGACATTCCTCTCCCGGCTGAAGGCATATATGCGGGCCTTCGCTTCGTTGCGGAGGCTCCAGACCAGAGGGTCGTCTTGGTTGAGGACGGCTTTATCGTCCTCTCCCTGGAGAAGGACGAGTCTCTTTTTTGCCTCATAATAGTCGGAGAAAGAGGGGTGCCAATCGAGGTGATCTGGAGAAATGTTAAGAAAAACTGAAACAGAAGCTCTGAAGTGCTCAATATAGAAAAGCTGGAAGCTGGAAATCTCTGTCACATAGACATCGCCGCCTTCGCTTCCATCGACAAAGCTGATCAATGGTGTCCCGATATTGCCACCCAGATACGATGGCACCCCTCCTTCTTGGAGGATTTTATGAGTAAGGGAGGCTGTGGTGGATTTTCCGTTGGATCCCGTTATTCCCACGATTTTGCCTCTCAGAAAATTGTAAGCTAATTCTATCTCGGAGATGATTTTGACTCCCCGCTCCTGCGCGGTTTTGAGCTCAGGCAGGGGAGGAACTCCTGGGCTGGGAACGATCAGGTCTGCTTCAAGGAAAGATTGTGGCCGATGTTTTCCTGCCTCCACCCTCACTCCCTTATTGACCCATAGAGAGATTTTCTCCCCGAGTTCTTCATCGGTCTTCTTCTCGCTCACTTTTACCTGGGCACCTCGGCTGAGGAGGAACTCGCAGACTGCTTCCCCTGTCTTTCCCAATCCTACAACCAACACTTTTTTTCCCTTCAGATTCATCTTACCTTAGCTTGAGCGTGGCCAGGCTGAAAAGGGCGAAGATGATAGCCGCAATCCAGAAACGGACTACGATTTTTTCTTCTGACCATCCGATGAGTTCGAAATGATGATGGAGTGGCGCCATCTTGAATATCCGCTTTCCCCTGGTCAGTTTAAAGTAGCCCACCTGTAGAAGGACAGACAAAGCTTCCAGTATGAAAACACCTGCCACCATGAAGAGAAGGAATTCCTGTTTGATCAAGATAGCGATTGTTCCCAGGGCCCCACCCAAGGAAAGAGCTCCCACATCTCCCATGAAGATCTGAGCAGGGTGACAGTTGAACCAGAGAAATCCCAGGCAGGCTCCAGACATAGCTCCAGTGAAGATAGTCAGTTCCGCCGCCCGGGGAACAAGGACGATATTAAGATACTCAGACCAGAGAGCATTTCCGGCTGTGTAGGTGAGGGCAGTGAAGGCGCTGGCGCTGATAAAGGTCAGGCCTATGGCCAATCCATCAAGGCCATCGGCGAGGTTGACCGCATTGGAAGAGCCCACCAGGATGAACATTATCCAGGGAAGATAGAACCATCCCAGATATGGAACCCATTTCTTAAAGAATGGTACACCCAGGTGGAGGTTGAATTCTCCCCTTAGTCCGAGATATACGAGAATCAATCCGATGATTCCTGAAAGAATTACCTGGAGAAGAAGCTTTCGTCGGATGATCAGACCCGAATTCTTCTTCTTCTTGATCTTCAGATAATCATCCCAGAAGCCTAACAGGCCAAAACAAGCCATGGTCGCCATGGCCAACCAGATATAGGAGTTTTTCAGGTCTCCCCAGAGCAATGTAGGTATGATAGTGCAGCCTATGATCAGGATCCCTCCCATGGAGGGAGTGCCTCTTTTACCTGTATGAGCCTGTGGAACATCAGGCCTTATCTCTTCACCAATCTGATATTTTTTTAAGAATTTTATCATCAGAGAACCGAAGATAAGCGTGAAGAGAAGAGCAGTGATCCCTGCCAAGGCGGTGCGAACTGTGATGTAGCGGAAGATATTGAAGAAGATAAAATATTTTCTCAGCGGAATCAGAAGATAGTAGAGCATATCAGGTTCCTCTTGATTTCAATTTTTCAACGATTATCTCTGTTTGAATTCCCCTTGAACCCTTGACCAGGATAAAGTCTCCATCCTGGACAATATCCCGAATAACATCAGCAGCCTCAGTTGAGTCCCTGCAGGAGTAAATTTGATCCTTTTTCATCCCTGAGGCTAAAGCAGCCTCATCCATATGCCGGCTTAAAGGACCCACAGTCACCAAAGTGTCCCATCCCCACTGGACCACCTGTTTTCCTGCTTGAACATGGTAGGCGATTTCCTTCTCCCCCAGTTCAAGCATATCTCCCAAGACAGCAACTTTTCTCTTGGCGGGAAAGCCGGAAAGCCCCTTGAGGATTTCCTCCAGTGCTACGGGATTGGAGTTGTATGATTCATCTAAGAGCTTGATGTTTCCTTTGAGAGAGAGAAGAACCCCTCTCCGGGGGAGCGGCTTCAGAGATTTGACCTTGTCGAGGATTATATCCAGGGGTAGAGAAAAAAAGTAGGCTATTGCCGATGCCGCTAGGAAATCTTTAAGATGACTTTCCAAGAAAAAGGGAAACAGGATCTCCTTCTGCTTTTTGCCGTAGAGGAGTTTAAAGCGTATGCCCTCCAAGTCTTGTTTCTGGATGTCCCGAGCGCGAACATCGCATTTTGGAGAGAGGCCAAAGAAGATCTTTTCTCCTTTCCAGTATGGTGCTATTTTCTGCACAAGAGGGTCATCGCCGTTAAGTATTGCTGTGCCTCCTTCTTTCA
>CAYVAT010000050.1:0-19886 GCA_964449165.1 uncultured Eubacteriales bacterium
GTTGCGACCAGTTATATTCCCCTAAGGCGGCGGTTGTTCTCCATCCGAAGCCCATGGTGGCGGGTGGGAGGGTCTTGGCAAGGATGGAGAGCAACCGATGCTATCATTATCTAAGCGGAAATAAAAGTCCCTTGAATCATGCGAAGAACAGGCAAATTTCTTGCTAAAATGGCAGATGGAAATTATAATCTCTCTTGGATTTTAAGATGCTTTGTTTGCCAACGGAAAGCAAAAAATGAAAACTGCATTCAAGAAATCATCGATTATCATTATCTTCATCTGTCTTTTACCTTTCATCCTCTTTTCTCAGTACTCGGAAAGATATTTTGACACAGCTCCCTCTTCCTCAGAAGAGGTAAGACTCACCGTGCTTTATCCTACGCCAGATATGATCCGATGTCTTATGGAGCTCAGAAATCAGGGTTTTATCGATGTAAAAAATTTGATAGTGGTCGGAGTCTATCACCAAAAAGAATTGACCGATTATGAGAAATCCTTCGAATTTGTTAAAGACAAAAAGCTGGGATGGTTCAAATTCCATAAGATCTCAGCGGAAATGAGCAGAGATGTTCTCTTTCAGAAAAACTCCTTGACTTCTGAGTTCGAGGAAATCTTTAATAAATCCGACGGAATCATCTTCTTCGGTGGGGCAGACATCCCTCCAGGGCTCTATCACCAGAAGACAAATCTTCTGACTTATATCCAAACTCCTTACCGTCACTTTCTGGAGCTGTCTCTGGCTTTTCATCTTCTGGGGGGCTTCCAGGACCAAGGCTTCAAGGGTTTCCTTGATTCCAGGCCAGAGTTTCCAGTACTGGGACTCTGTCTAGGCTGCCAGAACCTAAATGTGGGGGCAGGAGGCACTCTCATCCAAGATATCCCCTCTGATATCTACAACATAAAATTTGTGGAAGATTGGATTGCCCTTCCCCAGGAGAGTTGGCATACAAACCCCTTCGCCCGCCTCTATCCAGAAAAAGTTATCCGTCAAAATCTTTCCTCCATCAATGTGCATCCTATCAAGCTGGATGAGAATTCAAAGTTTGTTAAGGAGTTCGGTTTTAAAGCGGAAGATTTACCATACGTGTTGAGTGCCCACCACCAGATGGCCGATAAATTGGGAAAGGGCATGAAAATCGCAGCCACCTCACTGGACGGAAAAGTGGTGGAGGCGCTTGAGCATCAAAAATACCCCAACGTTCTGGGAGTACAATTTCATCCAGAATCTTACAGGCTCTGGGACAAAACACTGAAACTAAAGATGAAACCGGATGATGAAGAAGTAAGCCTGTTTTCCATCTTGAAGACGAATCCACCCAGCTATGACTTCCATCAGAAGATTTGGAGATGGTTTTCCGAAAAGTTAGAAGCCTCCCACAAAAGATAATCGCTCACGGGGAAGGAAATGCTCCCAGGCTGCATAAAAAGCTTGACTAATTACTATAATTTCTATATAATTAATATTGTATATAAATTTTAGGGAGAAAATAGATGAAGAAATTTATGGTACCTAGAATCGCCCATTGTGCCGAAGGATGTTAGCCGACATCCTGAGTACGATGTGAAACTGCTCTTTTATCTTAGCAAAAAAACTCGCTGTTCAAAATCCTGATCAGCGAGTTTTCATTTTAAGAATTCTTTCTATAATTTTAGTACTCGAATGTCCCTTAAAATAAGGGATGATCACCACCTTGCCTCCTTCCGCTTCCACTTCTTTCCTGCCCATTACTTCCTCTCTTCTCCAATCTCCTCCTTTTACCAGCACATCAGGAAGAAGCGAATTGATAACCTTCTGGGGAGTCTCTTCTGGAAAAGAAACGAGATAATCTACCTCTCCCAAAGCTTCCAAAATCTCCAGCCTTTCTTCCAAAGGGAATATGGGACGGGAAGGGCCTTTGATTTTCCTGATGGAGGAATCATCGTTTACAGCCACAACCAAAACATCTCCTAGCTTCTTGGCCTCCCTGAAAAGATGTATGTGTCCGTTGTGCAGAAGGTCGAAGCAGCCATTGGTGAGGACAACCTTCCTGCGCTCTTTTCGGAGTCTTCTGCGGATTTTAACCAAGTCATTTAAACTTCGAATCTTTCTTTTCATAGAAACAACTCAGGTCGCCGGCTCAGGTTGATAATTTAAACTGCTCAAGAACTTTCCAGAATGTTAATTCCTCAAAGTCCAATCAGGGATCGCTCATGCGCTTCTTTGATGTCTTCATCTTGATTTGAGGAGAAAAATCCCAGGAGTGCTTGGGGCGTACTATCCCTTCATCTTGATGCAAAGAGGATACGAGAAAGGAATAGAGATTGCGATGATAATCATAAGGATAACCATCCCTCTTGTGGCAAGCCACATCCAGGTAATAGGTGCCGTTGATGAGGTTAAGTGCTTCTATCCGGCAGACCGCCTTCCCTTCCCCTTCTATGGAAATAGGTTCAAAATCTTCCAGCTGAGTGTTGGTTCCATAGCAGCAGATACCTTGAGAATTGAAAATGCCGATGCCAAAAACAAAATCTTGGACTCTACTGGAAGACTTGACATCCATCTCGATTGTCATCTCTTCATCGGGAGAAAACACATGTTTTTCTTTGCCATCGAGTCCTTTTAGACGCACTTTGGTGATTTCAACCTCTCTCTTCCCCCACCTGTTTTCCCTCCTTTCATCTTGCCATTCCTGTTCTTTTTCTCTATCTATAGTCCGCTGTCTCTCCTCGAAATCTTCCTCTTGCTTCTCGACGATATCCTGGAGGTAGGCATCGATCACTCTCTTGGGTTCTCCGACAGCCTGAATTTTCCCCTCCTTAAGCCAGATGACCCGATCACATATCTTCTCTACTGTGGAAAGGTCGTGACTGACAAAGAGGATGGTCTTCTTTCTCCGCCGGAAATCATCTATCCTGTCCAGACATTTGGGGACAAAGGAGGCATCACCCACAGCTAAAACCTCATCGATGAGGAGGATATCAGGATTGACATTGATGGCGATGGAAAATCCAAGCCGCATGTACATCCCCGATGAATAGGTTTTGACCGGAGCATCTATGAATCTCTCCAGTTCAGCGAATTTGACGATTTCATCAAACTTCCTGTGGATTTCTTTCTTGGAAAGCCCCAGCATAATCCCGTTGATGTAGACGTTCTCCCTTCCAGTGATTTCAGGATGGAATCCTGCCCCAAGCTCGATCAGAGCTGAGACTTTCCCTTTAACCGTGATTCGGCCTGATGTCGGCTTGGCAATACCCGCCACGATCTTGAGCAAGGTGCTCTTTCCAGAACCGTTCTCTCCGATGATCCCGAAAGTAGTTCCCTCTTTGACCTTAAAACTCACCTTATCCAGGGCAGTTACCAGCTCATCTGGTTTCAACGCCTTGAAAATATCTCCTTTAACGATAGAACTCTTGAAGGTCTGAAAACGATGACGAGCAGAGTATTTCTGGTAGATGCGGGAGACATCATCAACATCGATGGCGATCACTTATACCTCCTCAGGAAAAGAGTCCCGAAGCCTGTCGAAAATAGAATATCCGATGAAAAACAGAACCAGAGCTAAAATAAAGGTGACCCCCAGCTTTTTCCAGTGGAGAGCTCTTCCAAAAAAGACACAGTTCTGGTAGCCCTGCATGATGTGAGTCATGGGATTGAGGTTGAGGAAAATCCTGAGAAACTTTGACTGTTGAATGGTGGAGAAAGTTATGGGATAAACGATGGGGGAGGCAAAAAACCAGAAGGTCAAGAAATTGGCCAGGATATCCTTAATATCCCTGAAATGGACTGTCAGCGAAGAGATAAGAAAAGTGAATCCCAAGGAAAAGACAAACTGCACAACAATGACCAAAGGGAGATAGAGCAGGTAGGGAGTAAAAGATTTGCCAAAAATGGGCACGAAGAGGAAAAGGATGGGCAATCCGAACATAAAATGAATCAGATTCGAGCAGACCGAGACGATAGGAAGAATCTCAGCCGGAAACAGGATTTTCTTTATCAAATTCCCATGAATCATCAACACGTTGGCCGACTCAAGCGATGAGGAAGAAAACCAAACCCAGGGTAAAACTCCGCAGAAAAGAAAAAGAGCATACAGCCAGGGAGACCCTTCAAAGGCAGGATCTCGGGGACGGATGATGAAGCCAAACACTATTGTATAGACAATCATCAGGAGAAGCGGGTTGAAAAAAGACCACATAAAACCCAGGACTGTTCCTCTGTACCGGGCCTTGAGCTCGCGGCTAACCAAGCTCTGAATGAGGACGCGATATTTGTAGATCTGCTTAAGGTTTTTGAACATCTGCAACATCTCTTCTCCCTGCAAATATGTCTTTTGCCTCCAAAGTGTATTCCCCTTGCTCATCAAAAAGAATAAGCGACGGAAGGAGCCGTTCTCTGTGAGATCCGAACCCGCATTCATACAGGATAAAATGAGGAGCGCTCCTTCGACGCGGCAACACAAAGCGCGCTGTCTTCATTCCTAAATCATTCCTCTCCGCTGCTTGTCTGAGATCCTGTTCTCTTCTTGCGGGAAAAATGAAATAAGCTCTCCCTTCTTTTTTCAGAAGCTCTGCTGTTTTGGCCATTATACCAAAAATATCACATTTTAATTCATGTTTGGCAATCGATTTTTCCTCACGAGAGCTTAAGTGTCCCTGTCTTGCCTTGATATAAGGGGGGTTGGAAAAAATAACATCAAATCTTCTCTCCGGACGAAATACCCGGAGATCCTGGTGAACGATGGTGATTCTCTCCTCGAGCTTGTTGAGCCTGACATTCCTTCGAGCCAAATCAACCAGCGGTTCCTGAATCTCCACGGCTGTGATGTGCTTGAAAGGCTTGATGCTCAGAAGGAGGGAAATAATCCCGCTTCCTGTACCCAGCTCAAGGAGCTCATCATGAGCTTCAGTCTGAATAAAATCAGCCAGAAGAGGCGAATCCACAGAGAATCGGTATCCTTTTCCCTTCTGGAGGATGAGGATTCGCCCGTGATAAAAAGTATCCTGAGTCTCCTCATCATTCTTCATTCGATCTTTCATCCTCATCCTTGCTTAAGCTTGTAAAAACAAGAACTCTATCTGGAAAAATCTCGGCAAATCCTCCTTGCACGGAGAACTTTTCTTCCTTCTGGCCTCCATGGTAGGTGATCGATCCTTTACTCAGAGCTGTGAGAAGATGGCGGTGGCCTGGAAATATGCCGATGTATCCCTCAAGAGTGGGAAGGAAAACAGCTTTAACTTCCTTATCCACCAGCAATTTTTGGTGGGTGACAACCTTGAGATGTACAGAATCAGGCAATTCCTTGTTCATTCTGATTTCAATGCTTCAGCCCTTTCCACCACCTCCTCGATCCCCCCGACCATGTAAAAAGCTTGTTCTGGTTTATCATCGTGCTTGCCGTCGACGACCTCCCTGAATCCTCTTATCGTATCTTCGATTTTGACGTATTTTCCTGACCTTCCCGTAAACTCTTCAGCTACATGGAAGGGTTGGGAAAGGAAACGCTGAATCTTTCGTGCACGAGCTACGACCAACTTATCATCCTCGGAAAGTTCTTCAATCCCGAGGATTGTGATGATATCTTGAAGGTCTTTATACCTTTGAAGAATTTCCTTAACTTCTCTGGCCACTTGATAATGTTCCTCGCCAATCACTCTAGGATCCAAGATCCGCGAATATGAAGAGAGCGGATCCACAGCAGGATAGATCCCTATCTCTGTCAGAGCCCGGGAGAGATTTGTGGTGGCGTCCAGATGAGAGAAGGTTGTGGCTGGAGCAGGATCGGTAAAATCGTCGGCTGGGACATAGATGGCTTGTACCGAAGTGATGGAGCCCTTTTTGGTGGAAGTGATTCTTTCCTCCAGCTCTCCCAGCTCTGTCGCCAAGTTGGGCTGGTATCCCACAGCCGAAGGCATCCTTCCCAGGAGAGCGGACACTTCTGACCCAGCTTGAACAAATCGAAAGATATTATCGATAAAAAGGAGGATGTCCTGACCCATCTCGTCGCGAAAATATTCCGCCACCGAAAGGGCTGCGAGTCCGACCCTAAGCCGAGCGCCGGGAGGTTCGGTCATCTGACCATAGATGAGAGCCGTCTTATCGATGACACCCGACTCTTTCATCTCCAACCAGAGATCATTCCCTTCTCTTGTCCTTTCTCCCACTCCGGCAAAAACAGAGTATCCGCCATGTTCAAGAGCAACATTGTGTATCATCTCCATTATGATCACTGTTTTGCCGACTCCTGCCCCTCCGAAGAGACCTATCTTTCCCCCTTTTAAAAAAGGCTGGATGAGATCGATTACCTTTATTCCTGTCTCAAACATCTCCAGCTTGGTGCTCTGTTGCTCCAATGAAGGAGGAGGACGATGGATGGGATACCTCTCCTTGGCCTTGATAGGGCCCAAATAATCCACAGGCTCCCCGATGACATTTATCACCCGCCCTAGAGTACACTCTCCCACTGGAACACGGATAGGTCCTCCGGTGTCGATTGCTTTCATTCCCCGCGCTAATCCATCCGTACGATGCATGGAAACACATCTGACTCTGTCTTCGCCTATGTGCTGCTCAGCCTCGACCACAATGTCCACGTGAACATGATCATCCGAGTCTTTCTCTTTATGCATATCGCTCTTTTTCTTTTTCCTCTCCTTTTCTTTAACAGGACGAGAAGAGTGGACCTTAAATCCATCACTTGTGATACGAATAGCATTATAGATTTCAGGCAGTTCCATACCTCTGAATTCCACATCCACAACAGGTCCTATCACCTGGACCACTCGGCCGATTCTTTCCTGAGTCTTTGCCTTCTTCTTGACCTCTGGTTTTGGTCTTTCCTCTTTCTTCTTCTTTTTACCTGCCATATTCTTTCTCCAAGGCTTCTATTTTTTGGATAAAGCTTCAACAGCCGTCATGATTTCCAAAAGTTCCTTGGTGATGGAAGCCTGCCTGATTTTGTTTAAAATCAGCCTCAAGTCTTCAATCAATTCCTCCGCATTCTTGGTGGCATTTTCCATGGCCATCATCCTCGCTGCATGTTCTGCAACCTGAGACTCAAAGAGCGAATGAAAGATTTGGTTTTCAACATATTCAGGCAGAAGTGTATGAAGAATGGGCCCTGCCTCCGGCTCCCAATCCGGCATCAAGCCTTCATTCCTTCGCTCTTCCTCCGGCCATTCGATGGGAAGAATCTTGCTGATAGTTATCCGCGGAGCAAGGATAGACTTAAATTCATTATAGACGGCATAGACAGCATCCGTCTTGCTGTATGAATAAAGTTGAATGATAAATTGAGCAAGTTCTCTCATTTCCTGGGGTGTTAGCTTATCCATCTCTCCCGAATAGACTCTGCTCAAAGGGAAAGGATGACGCCTGAAAAAAACTTCAGCTTTTTTGCCCATCAGAATCAAACGCACATTTGTGTTTCGGGCTTTTTCCTTTAAGAAAGAAAACGCTTCTTGTAGAAGATTGGCATTAAAAGCTCCACACAGCCCCTTATCTGAAGTGATGATCAGGCATTCAATCGTCTTCTCCTCTCTCCTTGCGAGCAAAGGATGATCAAAACTTTTTTGCCAGAAAGCCACTTCAGACAGAAACGAGGGCATAGAATGCCAGTAAGGACGGGCTTCCATGAGAGGCCGCTGAGCTTTTTTGAGCTTGGCCGTAGCCACGGTCTTCATGGCCTGAGTAATCTGCTGGGTGTTTATGACACTCTTGATTCGTCGCCGCAAGTCGATTAAAGCTGGCATATCAGGACTTTTCCTCCTTGAATTTCTGGTTAAACTCTTTTAGTGCCTTGGCAATCGCCTCATCAAGCTCGGAATCGATCTCCTTTTTTTCTGCAATCTTCTTTAATATATCTGCATATTCTTTCTCGAAATATTCATAGAGCTGCTTCTCATATTTCTTGACTTCGCTGACTTCAAACTCATCCAGATATCCCCTGTTTCCTGCATAGATGATAAGGACCTGCTTTTCCACTTGTAAGGGAATATACTGCTCTTGATTGAGAATTTCGGTCAACCTCTCTCCTCTGTCAAGCTGAGCCTGGCTAGCCTTGTCTAATTCTGTCCCAAACTGGGCAAAAGTCACCAGTTCTCTGTACTGGGCTAAATCCAGACGCAGCTGTCCCGCCACCTGCTTCATGGCTTTGATCTGGGCATTCCCTCCCACCCGGGAAACAGATATTCCCACGTTTATGGCTGGTCTGATACCGGCATTGAAAAGCTCTGGTTCTAAATATATTTGGCCGTCGGTAATGGAAATGACATTTGTCGGAATATAGCCTGAGACATCTCCAGCCTGGGTTTCGATGATGGGAAGCGCGGTCAAAGATCCCCCGCCGCTCTCATCATTGTACTTGGCAGCTCTTTCCAGCAGTCTGGAGTGGAGATAGAAGACATCACCGGGATAGGCCTCCCGTCCAGGCGGTCTCCGGAGCAGGAGAGAGATCTCTCTGTATGCGGCAGCATGCTTGGAGAGATCATCATAGACAAGGAGTGCATGCTGTCCGTTGTCCCGGAAGTACTCTCCTATGGCACAACCGCTGTAAGGAGCAAGATACTGGAGAGGAGAAGGATCACTGGCAGCGGCAGCAACTATGATGGAGTAATCCATCGCACCATAATCCTCCAGGATTTTAATGATATAGGCAATGGTCGAATTTTTCTGACCTACAGCCACGTAGATGCAGATAACGTCCTTGCCTTTCTGATTGATGATGGTGTCGATGGCAATGGCTGTCTTTCCCGTCTGGCGGTCTCCGATGATGAGCTCCCTCTGGCCTCGTCCTATGGGGATCATTGCATCGATAGCCTTGATTCCAGTCTGCAAAGGCTGTTTGACTGGCAATCGATCCACCACACCGGGAGCCAAACGCTCCACCTCCATGAAGGTATCGGTCTTTATAGGACCCTTTTCATCCAATGGCTGTCCCAAGGGATTCACCACTCTTCCGACAAGATCCGGGCCAGAAGGAACCTGGATGATCCTGTGAGTGCGCTTGACCAAATCACCCTCTTTAACCAGATGACTCTCTCCTAAAAGAACCGCTCCTACGCTGTCTTCTTCCAAATTTAAGGCAAGTCCATAGAGATCTCGTGGAAATTCAAGCAGTTCGTTGTACATTACACTATCCAGACCGTAAATTTGGGCTATGCCATCTCCTACAGCTGTCACTGTCCCCACTTCTTTGATGTCTACTTCTGCCTCATAGCCCTCGATCTGGCGTTGGATTATGCGGCTTATTTCATCAGCTTTTATTTCCATCTTCCTTCCTACTCCTCGATTATTTTTTCCTTGAGATTATCCAGACTCCCTTTAATGGAAACATCATAGACGATATTTCCCTTACGTAAAGAAAGGCCTCCGATCAACTCAGGGTCAACTCTATATTTTAACGAGACTGGGCCCCTTTCCAAAATCTCCAATTTTTCTTTCAACCTGCTCTTCTGAACATCCTTCAGAGGCACGGCTGAAAAGATTTCAATGGTGGAAATTCCTCTCCTTTCATCCCAAAGGATAGGAAAAGATTCCACGATATCGCCGAGAATTCCAATCCGGTCGTTCTCGATAAGAAGCAGGATGAACCTGGAAATTTTCCCTGCCCATTTTCTTCCCGACACAATCTCTTTCCCAATCTGAATCTTCCTGGTTTTGGGCAAGAAAGGGTTGGCAAGAGCTTGACGGAGCTGTTCAGACTCTAAAACAAGATTGAAAAAATCTCCCAATTGCTGGAAAAGGGTTTCAAACTCCTTTTGATCCTTGACGGAGCTAACTAACCCTTGAGTGTATCTCTTTGCTAGAATCTGACTTCTCATATAAACTCTCGATTTTTTCGATGGATTTATCGATAAGCTCGAATGCCGTCTCGGGTGTCATCTTTCGCTTTATCCTCTCCCGAGCAAGGGATGTTGCCAGTTCAGCGGCATGTTCTTTAAGTTCTCGAACTCCTGCCCTGGTGAGCATCTCAATTTCCTCTTGAGCATACCGTTTCAGCCGTTCAGCCTCTTGAAGGGTCTTTTCGATGATCCTCTCTTTTTCTTTCTGACCATTTACCCTCCCTTCTTGTCTGATCTGGGCGATTTCTTCTTCAATGCGGCTCAGTCGTTCTCTCACCTGGCCCAACTTCCTTTCTGCTTCTTTCCAAGAATTTTTGCTCTCCTTAAGGGTAAACTCTATTTTCTGTGCTCTCGCCTGAAGGAAATTGCGGAGGGGCCTGTAGAGGATATAAGCCAAACCTCCGAAGAGGACGATAAAATTCAACGCTTTTCCCAAAAATTCCATAGAATAGGATGAATGCTCCTCCTCTGCCTGGGCGGTCTGGAACAAAACAAGTATGAAGAGGACAAAAATCAGGTTTCTTTTCCAAGACATTAAATCAAAAGCCTCTTCTCGATTCTCTCAGCCAGCCCCTCACTTTGCGATTCAAGCTTCTTCTTCAATGAACTGATTTGCTTCTCTAGGGTCTCCTTGGCAGTCTCAACTTGGCTGCGGCAATCTCGATTCGTTTCTTCCAATATCTTCTCCTTCTCCCTGAAGCCTTCCTGCTGCAATTTTTCTTTGAGGGACTGGGCTTCAGCTCTCGCCTCTTCTAACTTCTCTTCTATCCGATGAAACTCCTCCTCAAAAGTCCGGAGTGTATCTTCTGTGCTCTTTCTGTTTCCTTGGATCTTTGCTTCTCTCTCTCCCATCACTTTTCGCAAAGGGTTAAAAAAGGCTTTGGTGAGCACAGCCACAAGTATCCAGACTATAAAGAAGACAACGATCAAGCTCACATCGATTGAAAGCATTGTTTAAAAAGAAGCCAAAATTAGGCAAAAATGTAACATTTTTCCCCTAAAAAAGCAAGCAGGCTAAAAGTAGGCAAGTTATCTCTTTTTTAGTGTTAGGAGTGAGAATGGTACCCATCAATTTCTTATACCATGAGGAAAAAATTTTTTTATCTCTCCCACGATGTAGAGAGAGCCTGTAACAAGTATGCAATCATCGCGAGCGGCATTCTCGAGTGCCGTAAGAAGGGCCTTCTTCGGATCAGGCTCCAAAAAGAGGCGATTTTCGAATTTGGAAACCCTTCCCTTTATTTCCTCAGGGGAAGCTCCCTTGAAAAAAGGAAAGCGGGTCAGGATCACCATCCTGGAGAGAGGGAAGAGTATGTCAGCAATCATCTCAATCTTCTTATCCCTCATGGAAGCATAAACAAGGATGATGGGTGTGGGTATAAAATCGCGGATATAATCTCGTAGAGCCATGGCCCCTTCTTCATTGTGAGCTCCATCCAAGACGACTAGAGGAGAGGAAGAAATAACTTCCATCCGTCCTTCCCATCGGACTGTTTCCACTCCCCGGATGATCTTTTCTTTCTCCAAATTTTTCCAATTTTCACTGAGTCTTTCCGAGGCCACTAGAGCCACAGCTGCATTTTTGCCTTGATGTCGACCTGGGAGAGCGGGAGAATAACAGTACTTCTCTTTATCAGACCTGTATTCAAATTGATAGGCGTTCCTTCTTTTTCGGGCTGAGTAGGATTCTTTGCTCTCGAAGACACCAAAGAAGGGAGCACGAAGTTCCTCTGCTCTCTTTTTTATGGTTAGAAAAGCTTCTCTTGGCTCCACTCCACAGACAACAGGCACACTCTCTCTCATGATCCCCGCCTTTTCAAAGGCTATCTGTTCCAAGCTCTCCCCTAAAAACTTCTGATGTTCCGCAGAAATGGTGGTGATGACAGTTAGCACAGGATCCACCACATTGGTGGCGTCAAACCTGCCTCCCATACCCACTTCCAAGACAGCCATATCAACCTTTTGCTCTTGGAAGTAAACCAGTGCCAAACAAGTGAGCAGTTCAAAATACGTGGGTGGGGATAGCAATATCTTAGAGTCGATCAACCCTTCAATTGTTTTTTTCAGCCAGGTGAGAATTCGGCATAATGCGCGGGCAGCAATCGGCGCTTTCCCAATTCTGATCCTTTCTTCTACCCGCACAAGATGAGGGGAGGTGAAAAGGCCAACCCGGAAACCATGAAGAGTCAAAATCTGGCTGAGCATGGCACAGACCGATCCTTTCCCGTTCGTTCCTGCTATAAGAACAGAAGGATATTTTTGGTGGGGATTGCTTAATGCAGACAACACGGCTCTAACATTATCCAGCCCGAATTTGATGCCTAAGTTTTGTATCTTTTCCAGATACCTTAAGCATTCCCCGTAGTTCATTGAGGACGGTTAAGGAAGAGCCGTAAAGCTCTGATAAGATAAGGCCTCAGATTCTTCCTCTCCACCACATCATCGAGCATGCCATGGTGCAGAAGAAACTCCGACCGCTGAAAACCCTTGGGCAGTTTTTCTTTTATAGTCTGTTCGATGACTCGAGGACCAGCAAAACCGATAAGTGCATTGGGCTCAGCGATGTTGATATCACCCAGCATAGCAAAGCTGGCTGTTACCCCTCCGGTAGTGGGATCAGTCAACACGGAAATATAAGGCACTCTCGCATCCTCAAATCTGGCAATTGTAGAGCTTGTCTTCATCAACTGCATCAAGGATAGTGCTCCTTCTTGCATCCTAGCTCCTCCAGAACAGGAAACGATGATCAAAGGGATTTTCCGCTCGAGCGCCCTCTCAGCAGCCAGTGTAATCTTCTCTCCCACCACAGATCCCATACTCCCTCCCATGAATCCAAATTCCATGACTGAAACGACCACCTCTATCCCTCCCATAGCTCCTTCTGCATTGATGACAGCGTCTGAGAGAGAAGTGTTTTTCTGGTTGTCAACAAGCCTCTTGGAATACTTCATAGAATCTTCGAATCCGAGGGGATCTCTGGGGATAATGTTCTGATCGATGAGTTTGAAAGTGCTTTCATCAAAAAGCATTTTTAAACGATCCAAAGCTGCAAGCCTGAAATGAAAGCCACAGGCAGGACAGACGAAGAAGTTGTCGAGGATATCCTGCCTGTACAGGATGCGGCGGCAGTTGTTACAACGAGTCCATAGCTGGTCCATAGGGATTAAACCTTCATTTCCAAATCACGGAATGACGATGTATCGATGAAAAAATTCGAATTTTTTCTTCTTCTATCCTTTATTTTTTGATGATTTTTTCTTCTTTGTTTGGCGTGAACCGCCGGGGACCATCTCAGAAAGATTCTTAAGCACCGCCTCAGGATCGGGAAGCTCTTCCTCGATATCCTCTTCCTCGTGAAGGAGATTCATCACAGAATCCATGAGTTCTTTCTCGTCGACAGGCTTCTCATAATAATCAGAAGCGCCGAATGAACGCAATGCTTCACTCTTATATTGAGGTCCTTTATAGACTCCGGTGACAATGATTACCGGCACCTGTCCTTTAGTCTCCTGGAATATTTTTAAAGTCAGGTCAAAACCGTGCAACTTGGGTAACATAGCCTCCAGTATCACTAGATCAGGATTTTTCTCCTTGAATTTTTCATAAGCAGAGGCTCCGTCAGTGGCGGTTACCACATCCATTCCATGAGATTTCAGGACTTCAGTCAGAAAAGTGAGACTGCTGACGTCGAAATCGACTAGCAGTATCATCTTCCCAGGCATAATATAAAAAAGATTCTAAAATATACCCAATGGAAAGTCAATCGGAAGAAATGTGAGGTAATTATCCTTATTTCCGTGATAGGGGTGAGGGATGGGGCGCCGGTTCCTTTCCATCCGAAGCCCATAGTGGAAGGGTGGGAGGGTCCTGGCGAGGATGGAGGGGAACCGGCGCCTCACCACCCATCCTAAAAAATAGCCCTCACGCAAAAAACATGCTTGCCAATCAGAATGCTCCGTTGATTGGGAGAATTTCTTTGTGTTATATTGGAAGAAATGAGGGAAACGCAGCATCCCGACCTCTCTCTCGTCGTTCCCGTCTATAACGAAGCGCAGAACCTTCTCCCGCTTCATCAAGAAATTGTAGATTCCTGCTCAAAGCTGAATAGTTCTTATGAACTCATTTTCGTGGATGATGGAAGCTGGGATGAATCGTTTGTTGTTCTCAAGAATATCCAGAAAAACGACCACAAGGTAAAGGTCATAAAGCTGCGTAAAAACTTTGGCCAGACAGCTGCCCTTTCAGCCGGATTCGATTATGCTCGAGGAGATATCATCATCAGCTTGGACGCTGATTTACAGAATGACCCCAAAGACTTCCCCCTTCTTATCCAAAAAATCCAAGAAGGCTATGACATTGTCAGCGGGTGGAGGCAGAAGAGAAAAGACCGCATACTCACGCGTCGTCTCCCTTCTTTTATCGGGAACTGGCTTATCTCTTTTTTTACCAGGAACAAGCTCCACGACTATGGCTGCACGCTGAAAGCTTTTCGAAAGGAAGTGGTGAAAAGTATCAAGCTTTATGGAGAGATGCATCGCTTCATCCCAGCCATTGCCAGAAACATGGGATTTCTGGTTACAGAAGTCAGAGTTAACCATCGACAGCGTCTCCACGGAAAATCCAAATATCGCTCCACCCGATTCATCAGAGTCATACTGGACCTTCTCACAGTGAAATTTCTTTTGAGCTATTCCACTCGTCCCTTGCAGATATTCGGCCTCATCGGGTTTCTCACCGGAATAATCGGTATCATTCTGGGCCTCTACCTCTCCTACCAGCGTCTCATCATCAAAGTCGGTATCAGTGGCCGTCCCCTTCTTTTACTGGCCATCTTGCTGATGGTTATAGGTCTTCAATTCATCACCTTGGGACTACTTGCAGAAATCATGGTCCGGGCCTATCATGAGTCGGTGGAAAAAAAGATCTATATCATCCAGGAGATCGTTGATTCTGAACTCAACGAGCACTCATAGCCTCATAAATCAGAATCCATGAAAATCTTGATGTTGGCTCCTGAACCTTTCCTCGCTCCTCGCGGCACGCCTGTAAGCATTTATTTCAGAATCAAAGCTCTTTCCGAGCTCGGCCACAAAATACACCTGATCACTTATCACCTGGGCGAGGATGTGGACCTGAAAAATGTCAAGATTCATCGAATTCCCCGTCTCTTTTTTATCCGGAGAATCAAGATCGGAATCTCTATGGCCAAAATTCTCCTGGATTTTTTACTCTTCTTCAAAGCCGTCACCCGACTGATAAAAGAAAAATATGACATAGTCTTCTCCCACGAGGAGGCTTCTTTAATGGGTGTGGTACTGGCCAAGATCTGGCGACGGCCTCATATCTACGATATGCACTCCAGCCTTCCCCAGCATATAAAACAGGAGAAGTTCTTTGGCGCTTGTACCCTAGCTGAAATTTTCACTCGGATGGAAAATTTCATACTCAGAAGCAGCCAGGCTGTGGTAGCTATCTGTCCTGAACTTTTAATAAAGACGAGAGAAAAAGGGCACAGAGCAAAGACTGTACTGCTCGAAAATTTCATTGGATTTGAACAGATCACCTTCTCCGGAGATCAGATCCGAAAAATGAGGGACAAGCTAGCCCCCCGGCAGGAAAAAATCGTTCTTTACGCCGGTAATTTTCTACCCTACCAGGGGCTTGCTCTCCTGCTTGAAGCTGCAGCCGAGATGAAGGATAAGAATATTCTGTTTATCCTTATAGGTGGGACCAGACAGGAAATAGAAAAAATGCAAAAAAAGGCAGAATCTCTGCGCATACTGGAGAGAGTTCGCTTTGTAGGGGAAGTCACTCCTTTTAATCTCCCTCTTTATCTTTCTGCGGCGGATGTGCTGGTCTCTTCTCGTTTACTGGGAACAGCTACTCCACTCAAAATTTATTCCTATCTGAGATCCGGTAAGCCAGTCGTGGCCACAAACCTCCCCATACATACCCAAACTCTGGATGATAGAGTCTCCATCCTTGTTCCTCCTGATCAAAGGGGGCTGGCTGAAGGACTTACCTTTGCCCTTTATCATCGCGAGGCCAAACAGAGAGCTCAGGCAGCCAAGCAATGGATGGAAAACAAATATCCTCCTTCCCTCTATCTGGAAAAAATGAAACAGATACTAAAAATAGCCATCAGCAAAAGAGGCGGTAATCAATAGAGAAAGCTTAAGATGACAGAAGAAAAAGTCAGACGATTCTATGATGACCTCTGGTCAAAATACACTCCCCAATACTGTGCATCAAAAAAACACTGGGAGACATTCTATCATTCATCCGAAATCAGGGATAAACTGGTGCTCGATGCTGGCTGTGGGACAGGGATTTTCTCTTTTATTTTTGCCAAAGAAGGAGCCTTTCGGGTGGTGGGAATTGATATAAGTCAGAGCAGTCTTAAGACTGCTCAGAATTTGAAAAAGAGATATGGAGCTGGGAACACCAACTTTCAGAGAGTCAATATGCTCAACCTCCCTTTCCAAAACGCTTCCTTTGACATTGTCTGGGCCTGGGGAGCTATTCACCACACAACCGATCCTTTCCTGGCCTTTGAAGAACTCGTCAGAGTTCTCAAACACGAAGGTTCACTCCTTCTTGCAGTCTACAGGAAGACCGGCCTCACCTTCTTCCATGAAATATTGAGGAGGATTCTTCTCAGATTGCCTGAAAAGATAAGGGGTCCCCTCTCTCACATCCTTTCTCTTGCGCTAAGTCCTGTTGTTTTTCTTTTCAAAAAGAGACAAAAATCACGAAAAGGAGAAAAACTGGAAGAGCTCATCCTGGACTGGTATTTTGTACCTCTGAGACATTTCTTCCTGCCAGCACAGATAAAAGCCTTCCTCGACCAGAGAGGGTTGGTTATCGAAAAATATCTTCCCTATTCCGGCCGCTTTAACAGCACTTCCAACTTCATCCTCAAGGCCAGGAAAAAATAGGAGAAATTGACTAAAGGCAACCAAGCGGATATCATATTCCCTCAAATTAGCAAAATCCTACAAGAAAATGCAAAAATACAGCCATTACTCAGAAAATAGATGAAAAAAATCCCGCTCCACACCCAGATCTTCATCGGGCTTATCCTGGGTGTAGTGGTCGGTTTGATCTTCGGAGAAAAGGCGAAGATCATCGAGCCCGTAGGCACCATCTTCCTGCGGCTTATCACCATGATCGTGGTTCCCTTGGTGCTGGTTTCCCTCATGCTGGGAACAGCCAGTTTGGGCGATATCAGAAAATTAGGCCGTATCGGTATCAAAACCATAGTCTATTTCACCATCACCACCATGGTGGCCATCTCTGTAGGCCTAATCTTAGCCAACCTTGTCAAACCTGGACTGGGGCTGAACGAGGAGGTAAGAGCCGAGCTCTACAAGAGCTATGAATCTAAAGCTCAGGTGGGAATCGAAAGGATGGAGGAAAAGCCTTCAGCCGTAGAAGTCCTGGTGAACATCGTTCCCACAAATCCCGTCAAATCCCTTGTCGAAGGGAATATGCTGCAGGTAATCTTCCTGGCGCTTCTCTTCGGCATCATCCTCACCTTGATCAAGAAGGAAAAGTCTGAAATCTTGATAAAATTTCTGGATGGTCTTAATGATGCCATTATCCAGGTGGTCCACATCGCTATGCGTCTTGCGCCCTATGGTGTTCTGGCTTTGATCGCCGCGGTGATCGGCCAATACGGTGTTAATATCCTGATGACCCTTCTTAAATACTCTCTAGTGGTTATAGGAAGTTTGGCAATCTACACCGTGGGTATGAACAGTCTTACCCTGAGCCTTCTCGGCCGGATGAACCCCTTCAGATTTTTCAGAGCGGTCAAGGATGCCATGATCATCGCTTTCTCAACGTCCAGCTCAAATGCAGCCCTTCCGGTCAGCATGGAATGTGTGGAGTATATCGGTGTCTCCAGAGCGTATTCCAGTTTCGTCATTCCCCTGGGAGCAACCATCAACATGGATGGGACTGCTCTCTACCAAGGTGTGGCGGCTATCTTTATCGCTCAAATCTACGGAATCCCTCTGGGTTTCATGGATCAAATCTCCATAGTCCTGATGGCCACTCTTGCCTCGGTGGGAGCTGCGGGTGTTCCAGCCGCAGGAATCATCACCCTGGCGATGGTCCTCAAACAAATAGGGATACCGCTGGAAGGGATCGCCTTGATCCTTGGCGTTGACCGATTTCTTGACATGTGCCGGACAACCACAAACATCGTTGGTGATATGGCCTGCTCTGTGGTCATCAAGGAAACAGAAAAAAACAAGCAATGATCCTTCTCTCCTACTGGCTCCGTCTAGCCAGACTTTCTGTTCATTATTTCAGAAGATCAACCATACTCCCCTATCTTCCTCTACGGATCTGGATCGAATTGACAAGCCACTGTAACTTCGCCTGTCCTATCTGCCCTAACAGGCTTCTCGATGAGAAAGAGAAGGGATTCATGGATTTTGGGCTCTTCAAGAAAATCATAGACGAGGCGAAAGATTTTCTCTTCGAGGCGAACCTTGCCCACCGCGGCGAATCTCTCCTCCATCCTCGACTCCTGGAGATGATCGCCTATGCCAAGAAAAGAAGGTTGTACACACGCCTCCACACGAATAGCTCTTTGCTATCGGAGAAAATGGCCCAGGGAATCCTCCGCTCTGGTTTGGATCGGCTTTCTTTCTCCTTTGATGGTTATGATAAAGAAACCTATGAAAAAATCAGAGCAGGGGGGCAGTTCGAAAAAACCGTGGACAATATCGTCCATTTCTTGGAGATGAAGAAAAGAGCTCGGTCCAAAAAACCTCTCACTTCAGTTGAAGTCATCGCCTTTGATTATGGAAAGACAAATAACTCTTCTTCGGTCAAAGACAGACTTTTGGCTCTGTTCAAACATCTGCGTCCTAGCAACCTGGTAATCAAACAATCCCACAATTGGGCAGGAGAGTTCAAAGCTGATGGGACGAAGGAAGATTATTTTCTCTGTCCGTTTCCCTGGAATACTCTGGTTCTATTCTGGAATGGCAACGTGCTCCCTTGCCCTCAGGATTTCTTTGGTCGCAACGTGGTAGGGAATGTCAAGGATTCCTCTCTTCGAAAAATCTGGAACGGAGAAAGGATGATTACCCTGAGGAAAAAATTGGCTGTGAAAGATATGGCCGACCTTCCTACCTGTCTGCGCTGCGACAGGATAAGGAGAAAAACCTTCTTGGGCGTCCCCCACGAATACCTCTGGAAATACATCACCAAAAGGATGCCTTAAAAGCGCAGGAAAGAACTTTAGTCTCTTCGACCCTTAATCTTCTTGGCGGGATTCCCCACGGCCACAGAATATTCAGGCAAGGATTCGATCACTACGGCTCCGGCTCCGATGACACATCCCTTTTTGAGAGTTACTCCATCAAGAACGGTCACAGAAGCACCCAGCCAACAATCCTCTCCGATAGATATCCCTCCCTTGGTTAGAGAAGGCTGGAACATGATAGGGATGTCAGTCCTGGAGAAGCTGTGATTCCCCCCTGCGACTAGATAGCAGTGGCCGGCCAGAAAAGTGTATTTCCCCACCACGATCTTGGTCTCGGAGAGAAGAGAACAATTGGCTGATATGTTGGCATAATCCTCCAAGCGGATAGATCCGCCCTTGCAGCTGAGGATGGTGTTTCGTCCGACAATGACATTCTGACCTATTGTGATTCCTGGATTCTTCTCTCCCTTGGCATCCAGCACAGCATAGTCATCGACGAAGGAGCGGTCTCCGATTGAAATCTTATGAGGATGACGAACGGTTATGTTCCGGCCTAGAGCCACTCCTCTTCCCATTCTTCTGAGAAGGAATCGGTAAAAAATCCTCCTCAAGAAAATTCCCAGCGCTCCGGGCATCCAAGAAAAGAGAAAAACAATGCACTCGTATTTTAAAAACTGGAACAGTCCTCCTTTGCCCACAAAAAGGTCTCCGTATTTCTTGAAAGCAGACTTATCTTCATCCAGCAAGGCCTTCTGAACGCTCGCTCTGTCTTGACCCGGAATGTTTTCCATCCCCCGACTAGTTTACGTCAAATTATGCACGGAGACAAGACGTGAAAATT
>CAYVAT010000051.1:0-6374 GCA_964449165.1 uncultured Eubacteriales bacterium
CTCTTGAATCTCTGGAGGATGGAGCGCTTGCTGCAGCATTCCTTGATATCCTTCTCTGAAAGCTCTTTTATCTTAGTTAAAAATTCCTTGTTCTTTTCGTTTCTCTCACTCACTATATCAGCGATAACATCGGCAAGCTCCTTGTTTCTTTCCAGAAGACGGGCAAAATCCATGGCTCTTATCTCCAGAAGTTCCGACTCCACTTCCACCACACCTGTTGCCGTCCTGGGCATGCCAGTGAAGAGAGACATCTCTCCGAAGATCCCGCCGCGCTCAACATTAAAATCCTTCCTGTACTTTTTCCCTCGCTCCTCGTAGACGATCTCCCCCCTTATCCTTCCCGAAGAAACAACATAACAGCTCTCTCCTCTATCACCCTGTCTGAAAATAATCTCACCAGGGGCGAATTTCGCCCTTCTCACCGCAGAAGCAAGCTCCCTTACCTCTTTCTCCGAAACAAGAAGCTCCCCTGCCCTCTCCCCCTCTTGATACCGGAATAGAGCAGAACGGAGGAGATCCTGAAAAGTCCTCTCCCTTTCCATTTCAGAGACAGGAATTCCTTCCTTCTCCCGCACTATCCTCATAATATCCGACACTTTATCGCCCAGAGGAAGAGGAATCTCGATGTTTCGTCTTTTTAATTTGTACCAGACAAGCCGCCCGACATCATTCCAGATGACGTATTTCCGGTTAAAATCTGTGATCCAGAATTTAAGCAAATAAGAAATGCCAAAGTCATCATAGCTGAGAGCATATGCCTCGGGCAGAGGAGCGGAACAGACTTCCGGAACATCTGCCGCTGCCTCCAAAAGAGCCTCCAGGACAGACGAGGGAGGTGCATTGTAACCTGCCTTAACCTCTATTTTCAGGGCTGATCTCCGGCTGGGTTGGGAGAAGTTGGTGATCTTCTCGGAGGCAACTTTATTGTTGGGCAAGACGATTATGTTCGAATAGCGGTCCAGAATTCTTGTCTCCCTCCAGTTGGTGTCGATCACCTTGCCTTCATCCTCCCCGACCTGGATCCAGTCGCCCTTGTGGAAGGATTTTGTGAAATGGAGGGACATGCCGGAGAGAACATTGCTCAGTACTCCCTGGAAGGCCAATCCCAAAATCATGGTCAGGATGGCGGATGTGGCCAGGAAAGGAGTGATGTTGATGCGCAGGATATCCCTCAGGACAACAAAGAGAATCACTACATAGATAACTCCGAGGATCAAACCATGAAGAACTCCCGGCAGAGGGAATGCCGCACCGCGCAATTGATAAATACTATGGATAAAGGCATCGGCAAGCCTTATCAATAAAAATATGATGAAGAAGAGAAAGGCGGCATCGATATACATATAAAATTTTTCACTCAGGGGAAGACTCTCTCTCACAGCCTGGATTTTGAAAATAAAGGTTGTGAACAGGAGGATTACAGGCAGGTTCAGACGAGACAGAAATGAACCCAAAGCTTTTCTTCTGGAAATCAGAAGCTTGAAGATCAAAGTACGAAAAAGAAAGTATAGAGCTGTCACACAAGCTAAAATGATAAAAACGAACAAAATGTCCGTATAGGAAATCACTCCGGAAGTTGCTGTGTTGGTCATTGGCCCTTCCTCCAATGCTCAGGCATTTATGTCAATCTTTGAGGAATTTCCTAAAAATCCACAACCAGCTCTTCTCTTGCCGCTCTGGTGTGGGGAAATTCTCTCTGGGCAAGGGAAAGAATTTCATCGATCTGGCCGTCTGTATGAATAAAGTTGAAATGCGACAGATAAAGGGTTTTAACTCCAGCGGCCCTGGCAATCTTTGTCCCCTCACGCCAGGTGCTGTGACCCCATCCCTTTCTTCCTGCCTCATACTCCTCAGGTGTGAACATGGCATCATAGACAAGAACATCAGCTCCTTCCGCAAATCCAACCAGCCTCCTGTCAATCCCCTTTTCCGGATGCTCGGTATCCGTGGCAAAGACTATGCTTCCTCTGCCAGCTTTTATCTTGTAAGCAATGCTTCCCTGGGGATGATGTAAAGGACAGGACGAAATTCGGATCTCTCCCAAAGAAAAATCTTTTTCAGGGGCTTCCTTGAATATCTTCCGGGATTGTGTTTCCTTAAAATCGATGGGAAAGAACCTTTCTGCCATGATGTTGCTCAGATACTTTTCTGTCTCTTCTGGTTGAGCCGGAGCATAAAAGGTAAGTGCAGCGTGCGGAGAATAAAGGGGTTTGAAGAAAGGTATTCCTATGATGTGATCAAGATGGAAGTGAGTGAGAAACATGTGAAGAGTAAGAGGCCTTTCTTCTCCTTCTTTTAGGAGCTTTTCTCCGAGCTTCCTTATTCCGGTTCCTGCGTCAATGATGAGCGATTCTTCCTCAGAAAGCGCAACGGAAGCACAGAGAGTATGGCCCCCGTACTTAATTTTATCCTCTCCAGAGACAGGACATGAGCCTCGAACACCCCAAAACTCAACCTTCATCCTTCAAAGCTCCTACTTCTCTTTAAGTTCATAAACTCCTGTCCATTCCTCCGGAGAGCCGGATTCCAGAAGGCTCTTGCAGCGAGCCACATAAATCTGGGCTAAGATATCATTTTCCATGCTCTCAAACAAGCTCAAGGCCTTTTTCCACAGTCCTTCTCTGTAGAATTTAAGGGCCTGCTCGTAATTTCTTATCCGTTCCAGCTCTGCTTCTTCAATAGCCTCTTGCTCTCCAAGAATCTGGAAAATGCGAACAGGCTTTCTCCTGCCGACAACCCGAATGAGGTCCACTTCCCTGGTCACGAGCTGAGCTTTGACTTTCTCATATGTCTCTTCCCCGATTAGAACCGGCACCTTAAACTGTTTACAGGCCCCCTCAAGCCTCGATGCCAAGTTCACCGTGTCACCGATGGCTGTGTAATCGAACCGTTCGCGGGATCCCATGTTGCCCACTACTGCTGAGCCTGAATTTATGCCGATCCGCATCCGGAGTTCATGACCGTACTGCTCTTGAAAACGAGCTCTCAGCTCCTCCAGCCGGCTCTGGCACTTCAGAGCTGCCCGGCAGGCCCGCAGGGCATGGTCCGGCTGGTCGATAGGAGCATTCCAGAAGGCGATGATGGCATCCCCTTCGTATTTGTCCAGCGTGCCCCCAGAGGACAGGATGATATCCGTCATCTCAGAGAGTAATTCATTGAGGAGATTGACCAGATCCTCAGGAGAAAGGCCCTCTGAAATGGCTGTAAATCCGGCAACATCAGAGAAAAAAGAAGTGATTTCCCTTTTTTCTCCACCCAAGCGAAGAAGATCGGGATTATCGATTATTCTCTCGATCACATGAGGGCTGAGATAAAGTCGGAAGACACTCTTTATGAATCGCCTGCGTCTGCCTTCAAACTGATAGTTGAGAAGGGAGGCGCCGATAAAACCCAGAAGAACCGCAAACTCGGGAGCTACAAAATCCAGCCAGTATCCCCTGAAAAAGGCAAAGACAGCCGCAGCAGCAGGAAGGGCGAAACAGAAGATAGCCAGCAGGATAATCTGCCAAATCTTCTGGAACCAACTGATCCCCAACCCGGTTAAAAAAGCAAGACCGGAGAGAAAAAGAAGAACGATGGCTGTTGAGGATTGGCGGATAAAATCTTTCTCAAGAATATTGTCCAGAGCTGTGGCCATAATTTCTACTCCCGGATATACAGCACTCAAGGGAGATGGCCGAAGGTCGTAGAGTCCGGGAGCACTGGCTCCGACAAAGATAATTTTATGGGCAAAAGCCTGAGGCGGAATCTGTGGTGTCATTCCCTCCACAATCTGGGCATAGGAGTTGATGATGGCCGCCACAGAATAGGATTGGTAAGTACCAGTGGGTCCATGGAAGCGGATGATCATCTGGCCCGAAGAATCAAGAGGAATTCTTGCTGCTTTCTCTTCTCCCCTGAGATAATCGGCCACTGCTATGGGCAGAGAGGGAAGAACGAGACTCTGGTAGTTGAAATAAAGAGGCAGACGGCGATAAACTCCATCCTCATCAGGGGAAAAACGGACATTCCCGACTCCCCGAGCAGAAAGAAGAAGGTTTTCTACAGGAAGGCTCACGGATTTTGAGGGGAATACAGCCTTCTGAGGTATATCTTTTTCCTCCGCAGAATACTCCTCAAGATGAGAGTCAGATGGCACTTCCTCCTTCTCCACTTGGCTGAGGAATATGGGAAGAAACACATTTCCCGCCTCGGCGATGGCTGCTGCGAAATTCTCATCGTCCTCGACTCCGTAGACAGAGCCTTCGCTGAAGGTTAAATCGAAAACAAGAGCCTTCGCCTCAGCCTGGATGCAGTAGCGGATGAGAGCCGAGTAAATCTGTCTCGGCCAGGGCCAGGAAAGGCCTTGCTCCTTCTCGTAAACATCCAGGCTTTCCTGATCTATGAAAAAAAGGACGATATCCCTGTTTGCCTGCGAAGGATCTGAAAAAAGGCGCAATCTTAAGTCCCAGGATTTCCATTCCAACGGACGCAGCAGGTGTAAAGAATGAAAAAGAAAAGCCAAGAGAAAGGCCGATAATCCGACGACCAAGCCTCGAACGACCCTGTTCTTCACAACGCTTTCACGGCATTCTGGAATCTTATGGTCCTGGCAGCCTCTTTCTGAGGAACACTACCCAATCCTTCTATCTCCTTTCCCACTCTCTTCATCCTATCAGCAGGGGAAGGATGAGTCTGGAACCATCCTTTGAGCCCTGGCTTGGAGGCATCATCGACCATGGTCTGGAGAAAATCCATAATCCCCTGGGGGGAGTACCCTGTCCTTGTTGCGGTCTGGACGCCGAGTTTATCCGCTTCGTATTCATATTTTCGGTCATAGCCTCTCTCAATCAAATTTTCCACGATATCACCCAGCACATTCTCGAAGATATTGGTCAACTGTGCGAGTTTTTCCGGAGCGTAGCGGTCAGCGGCTTCCTGCCCGAGGATCTTGAAGGCATCCACCAGCCTGGATTTTTTGATCGACTGCAGGCCATGCCTGGCGCTGACATGACCCACCTCATGGGCAAGGATGCAGGCCAGCATTTCTTCATCCCTGCATCTCTGTATCAGGCCTTTGGTGATAAATATAAAGCCTCCGGGAGCAGAAAGAGCATTGACTTCATCGGAGTCTAAAACCAGAAAATGATAGCCGGCGTAGATCTCTGGCCGCTCGCTGTAGACGGCAACCGCATTTCCCACAGTGTTTACATAAGAAGTCACTGCTTTGTTATCATACACAGGATAGCGGGAGAGGATGAGGGCAGCCACGGTCCGGCCGATGTAATATTCCTCCTCTTCTGTGATATCGGCAAAAGTGCTGCGGATGGCCTTTGAGGTTTTGATTATGGCCGCCTTATCTTTGTCGCTTAATTTATCTGCCCCGGGGATTACATCGAGACCTTTTTCCAATGTAGCACAGGTCATCAGCATAGCCGCGATAAACAGAGTCAGAAGGGTTTGCATGCAGAGCTTCGTTCTTCTCATTTGGCACCCCCAGACTCACCCAGCTTGCCCTTCTTGAGAAAATTCTTGATCTGGGCCGCAGAAATTTTGATCTTAAGCATCTTCTCCACCCAGGCATAGCTCAGGTTGGCATGTCTTGTCTTGTAGTTTTCTTCCACCTGCTTGTTGAATCCTTTGGCCGCAAGAGCCACTTCCTCGGTTGAGGCTTTAGTCTGGAGGGATTTGTCCATAGCCAGAAGGCTGAATTTCTTGGCCTGAACAGCACTGGAATGGACCCAACCCACCAGGCCAGCAGCGGTTTTAACTTTCATCCAGCCTGCCTGCTCGCCTAACTTCTCTAGAGTATCCCCTGCTTTCAGGCTTGCCAGGGTTTGGGCAAAGAACATCGGTTCCTTTTTCAGGTTGGTGGATCTTACCTTAACGATCAGTGTCTCTGCAATCAAAGCAGCGGCGATGAGCAAAACCAGACCTATGAATAATGCAGGACGGAATGGCTTTTTCATCATGACCTCCTACTTTTTGGTTTCTTTATGACTATATGCCATGAGCTTCTCTTTGACAAGACAATTTCTGTTAACGGGTTTATCGTTTTTTATGGCAATATGAAGGGCTCTGTAGGAACCAACGATGACACTCAATTTTTTGGCGCGCGTCAGAGCCGTATAGAAGAGATTCCTCTGGAGCATGATGTAATGCTGGGGCAGCAGAGGCATGACCACAGCCTGGAATTCGCTTCCCTGGGATTTATGTACCGAAACAGCATAGGCGAGCGTGATCTCGTTCAATTCTTCTTTGTCGTAAAAAACAACCCTTCCGTCAAAATCCACTCCTGCCCGGTAAGTGGAATTATCCACGTAGACCACGATCCCGATATCCCCGTTAAAAACCTCTTTTTCGTAGTTGTTTCGGATTTGCATCACTTTGTCATG
>CAYVAT010000051.1:6474-8296 GCA_964449165.1 uncultured Eubacteriales bacterium
TCGCCTCTTGGCGGATAGACCAGTGATTGCCCCTGGTTTACACGGTGAGCATTCAAAACGATCAGGCTATCCTTCTCCTGGCGGAAAATCTCATCCAGCCTGACCACCTCTACCTTTTGAGAATCGATGATATCGCGGAGAAGGTTTCCTGGACCTACAGAGGGAAGCTGATCTTTGTCTCCTACCAGGATGAGGCACATATAAGGAGGCACGGCTTTCAACAAAGAATACATAAGAGGCAGATCAACCATGGAAAATTCATCGATGATCAGCGCCTCCCCAGACAGAGGGCGCCTCTCGTTTCTCCTGAAGTCCCCGGTCTTGGGATTGTACTCTAAAGCCCGATGGATGGTTTTGGCTTCTTTCTCTGTCGCCTCGCTCAGCCGCTTTGCAGCTCTTCCTGTTGGTGCCGACAAAAGTACCCTTCTTCCCCATTTTTCAAAAACATCCACCACTGCTTTTACTATGGTGGTCTTTCCGGTACCGGGACCCCCGGTTATGACCAATATCTTTCTCAGCAGGCTCTCCTTGATGGCCAGCTTCTGCTGAGAGGAGAAGCGGATGCCGATTTCCTCTTCCGCGGCAGTGACAGCCTCATCCACGCTGCGCGAAGGAATGGGAGGAGTCAAAGAAGGGAATGAGGCAAGACCATGAATGAGGCGCACTACTTCCTCCTCTGCCTGATGGAAAAAAGGAAGGTAAAGTCCGGTTTGTGAGTTGACGCTCTCCGAGACGATAAGCTTCTCTTTGATGAGTACGTCTATGGCCTCTCCGACTTTCTCCTTTTCAACCTCCAGCTCTTTTCTGCAGGTAATCTCCACATCTTCTTTGTTGGAAAAAACATGTCCCTGTTCTGTGTCTTTTTCCAGCAGGTAACGGATAAAGGCTTTGATCCTCTCAGGAGCGGAAGGACTCATCCCCAATTTTAAGGCCATCTGGTCTGCGGTCTTGAAGCCGATTCCCCAGATATCATGGCAAGCCTGATAAGGATTGTTTTTCAGGATACGGTAAGATTCATCCCCGTATTGACGGTAAATCTTCATAGCCAGGTTAGTCGAGATATTGTGCTCTTGAAGAAAGATGATCAGGTCAGAAATTTTCTGGTGTTCAATCCAGGATTTCTTGATCTCTTTTAACTTATGGCTGCCTATCCCCTCCACTTCTCTCAATTTATCAGGAGCCTTGGAGAGAATATCTATGGTGTCGATGCCGAATTTACGTATGATCCTTCTAGCCAGGACTGGACCAATGCCTTTGATCAAGCCAGAGGAGAGGAATTTTTCGATTCCTTTTATGGAGGCGGGAAGGACAGGGACGAAACTATTAACTTTTAATTGCCTGCCGAACTTGGGATTGATTTCCCACTTTCCGCTGATCCGCAGCATCTCGCCTGCAGAAAGAGGCGGAAATGCGCCTACTATAGTGAAGCTTTCCCCTGTGTCGAGGACAAACTTGCAGACAGTGTAACCGGTGTCAGGGCTGTAATAGATGATCTGCTCGATGGTGCCTTCGATGTATTCCATGTTCATTGTCGGAACACAATTTTCACAGGATCCCCTGGTTTGGCTTTCAGTCTCTGTGAAGCTGAATCTTCCTTTGCAGCCACTTCGATGAACCCCAGACTCCCCGCCAGGAACAAGAGTTCCCCTCTCCTTACAGAAGAATAGCTTTTATTGAAGCGGGGAATCTCCACTTCCATCACTTTAAGGCTGATAGCCTTTTCTTCGCGGCCTTCTCTAAATTTCTGGACCATCCTTTCAGGAATGTTGGTGATGAGATTTCCAAACTTATCAGTATAAAGAATATGGCCGGATATCTCGTT
>CAYVAT010000051.1:8396-18828 GCA_964449165.1 uncultured Eubacteriales bacterium
TGGTGATGAGATTTCCAAACTTATCAGTATAAAGAATATGGCCGGATATCTCGTTTTCTTTTAACTCAGACTTTCTTACTTCGAGCTTTGTGTACTCCTTAAGTTCAGGTCCAAATTCCTCAACAGCAACTCCTTTGGATAAATGCGCAGCCACCGGAGCCATCTTGTCTCGTGCTTCAAAGGTTGTACTTCTCTCAGGCAAAAAATATCTCTCGTTTTCAACAGATCTCAGCACCAGAGCTTTTTGCTCTTCCAGCGTCATAGTCAGAAGGCCGTTGTCGGGAGCGATGAAGAAATAACTTTCTGTGCCAGCAAGAAGAATTTTCCGGGAAGACCCGACTCCTGGATCAACAACAACCAAAAAGATCGTGCCCTCAGGAAAATATTTATAGCAGGCAAAAAGGATAAAGCCAGCTATCTGGGGATCAAAGGAGTGGGTGCGATGGGTAATGTCCATAATTTGAGCAGCTGGGTTAATTTTCAGGATAGTTCCCTTAAGGGAGGCAACGAAAAAATCATCCTCTCCGAAATCGGTCATCAGAGCGATGAACGCATTCTTCATTCTTGCATATCTTATTCCATTCCACTCCCCCGGTCAACCTTACCTAAAGCATTTAGGTGATGGTGGCAGGGTTTTGGCAAGGATGGAAGGGAACGGGCGCTTTTATTCAGGATTGTCCCAATTAGACGTCGGTTTCTATCCATCTGAAGCCCAAAGTGGCGGGTGGGAGAGTCTTGGCGAAGATGGATAGAAACCGACGCCCCGCATGCTAACTACCCCCTCCCTCACTTCTATCGAGGAAAGAGGAATGCGGTGAACATCGCGTTGACTGGGCGAGGAAATAGTGTTAACTTCTGAACGTGAAATTCTTAAAAATCCTGGTCAACTCCTTGCTCAGCGGGCTCCTTTTTTGCCTCCTGCTATCGCTTCTCGTTTCCGATCTTAACATCAATCTCAACATTAATCTTCCCTTCTTCTTCCAGCTCACTCTTTTCCTTTTCATAACCTATGGGCTCATCATCAGCCTTCTCTGTTTTCTGGCCTTCTTTGTCCTTCAGTTTTTCCTGGGGAGAAGATTCAACATTGCCTTTATTTCTCCCTCCTTCCTTTCCATCAGTTTTTCTCTCATTCTTATCCTCTTTCTCCTGATTTTCAGAGGAAATCAAACCTATTTTCAATCCTTCTTCGACCTTGGAACGCAGAGAATTCTCCAGACTCAATTCATAATTCTTCTCATTCCGGCCTTCATCGGACTGGCCGCCTTTTACCTATACTACCGTTATAAAAAAAGGGCGTTCATCTTCCTCGTTTATTTCATCCTCTCGCTTGCTTCCCTTGTATACGCGGTCAGTCTCAGGTTTTATTATTCGCTACCAGTAAAGACCAAAAATGTGGCCAGTATCGAGCCCCAAGAAATCGACAAGAAGATCACTATCATCGGTCTTGAGGGCCTGAGTTTCGACTTTCTGATCCCGGCCATCAATAGTGGAAAGCTCCCCAATTTTTCCTGGCTGATGGAGAACGGAAGCTGGGGCCAGCTTGAAAGCTTCTCTCCCAGTGAGCCCTTCATTTTCAACAATTCCTTTAACACCGGAAAATTTCCTTATAAGCATAGACAGGTTTCTCTGTTTATGTTTCAACCCTGGAATGTATCGAGATCCTTGGAAGTCACTCCCCGTTATGTCTTTTTCCGCCAGATGAGCAAAGCAGGGCTTCTTGAAGTCTCTACCAACAAGACTTCCCTCTTCACCAAAGACATCTGGAAAATCCTGGAGGAAAACAACACCCCATTCATCAAAAAAGACTGGCCCTACGAACTCGAAGTCAGTCAACCATCTCCAAAAGCAGAAAAGCTATTCAGTGTATTTTATGATGAATTGAAATTCGAACCCAGCCATATCTTCAACATAGTCAAACAGGCTTTCTTCAGGGATTTTGAGTATGAGGAAAAAGTCAGCCAGGCAAAAAGCAAAGACTCTCCTCAGCTTATTTATTTTCTGCTGAATGGCCTGAATATCGTGGAGACTTATTTCTATAAATACAGCTTTCCTGATTTATTCGGCACCATCGACCAGGAAGAGATAACAAAATACGGAGTGATTATCGAAAAGTATTACCAATTCTATGATCAAATAATAGGCAAATACCTGGCCGCCCTTAAAGAGGGCGAGCTTCTGGTCATCTATTCCCCTCACGGAATAGAACCGCTTCCTGTATGGAAAAGATTTATCGAAAGCCTCCTCGGAAACCCGGAAGTCTCAGCCTACCACGAGAATGCTCCTCCCGGAGCGATATTTCTCTACGGCAAAGACATCCTGAGAGGAAACAACATTAAGGGGATGAATCTTGTAGACGTGGTCCCCACTCTCCTCAATTATATGGGTCTGCCTGTTGGAAAAGATATGGATGGAATCGTCAGCACATCCATATTTATGGAGGCATTTAAGACAGGAAATCCCATCCTCTATATTTCTTCCTACGAAGAAATAACCATCCGAAGTTCTAAATAAAAGGAAAACAGGATTTGGTTATCTAACCAGATGGAAAATGCGTTTCCACCGTGCCTTGAGGATAAAATTCACGAATTTCTTTAGCCTTTCTCTGAGGTTTGTCTTCAGGTAGGCATCTTTCTCGGCCCTGTAGGAAAAATAGATCACCCAGGGCTTGCCTTTTATGTTATCGAGAGACAAGAATCCCCAGTAGCGGCTGTCATAGCTGTTATCGCGGTTATCTCCCATAACAAAACAGTAACCAGGAGGAACTTCCACAGGACCAAAATTATCTCTGATAGTGTCATTATAATGATAGTAATCCTCTTTGCTGTGCACTTGGCTGTCGTTGTGAACCTTGTATTCTTCGGGAATAGGCTGGCCATTGATATAGACCTGTTTGTCTTTGATTTCTATGCTTTCGCCTTCCAGGGCAATGACCCTTTTAACAAAATCCTTGCTGAGATCTTCAGGATACTTGAAGACCACGATATCGAATCTTTTCATTTTTCTCCTGGGAAGCATCTTCTTCTCCAACGCAAATTGAGGTTGGACATACATGAATTTGTCCACAAGGAGAAAATCACCTATGAGCAAGGTGGGTTCCATGGAGCCGGTGGGAATCTGGAAGGCCTGCACCACAAAGGTCATCACAAAGAAGACGAAAACAGCCGTCTCTGCGATGAGTTCGAAGTATTCACGAAAGGTACTTCTTTCTCTTTCCTTCTCTTTTTTCTTTTCTTCTTTCGCTTTCTTCATCATCCTAAAATACGAATGAAACACTTAATATAGCTAAAAACACAAAATTCATCAAGATGGTGGTCTTGACAGCGGGCAGAAAGCCAGGCCAATTACCAAGGTTTTTCATGGCCACTTTAAAGGCCATGAAAGGCAGAGGAAGACTGGCCAGCACAATCAATGACCATACGGGCCATCCTCCAAATATTACTCCTGCAAGGACTGCGAGATAGCAGCAGATGGCAAGCAAAAAATAGATGATCAGGCTATTCTTGAATCCATAAAGAATCACCCATGTTTTCCTCCCGGTCAAAGCATCAGCTTCTTTATCGGTAAATTCGTTGATCAGAAGAACGAGGGTGGTCAAAATCCCGGAAGGAACAGCCACCATCAAAGGCCAGAAAGAGCGAAGGACGTTGGCCTGGACATAGTAGGCACCGATAACCATCAAAGGACCCCAAGCCAAGAAGATAGCGATCTCTCCCAGGCCTTTGTTAACCAGCCTGACCGGAAAACCATTGTAGCTGAAGACAAAGAAAACAGCCGCCATACCGATCCACAGGATGACATTTCCTCTGGAGACTGCATTGAGGTAAAGCCCTATGGCTGAACCCAGAGCGGCAAAAACCAGGGAAACAACCAGCGCTTCTGGGGGCTTGACGAGCCCATCCAGGATTATCCGGCTTCCTCCTGAGAAAGGAACAAGGGCATAGCGGTTGGAAGCGTCGTTTCCGCTTTTAAAATCAAAGTAATCGTTGGCCACGTTGCAAGCGATATGAAAAAAAGAGGCTCCTATCAAGGCCAACAAGAATAATCCCAGATTAAAGTGACGGGTATGCCACCAGGCAAAAGCTGTCCCCACGAAAACAGCACCAAAAGTGACAGTCAGAAAGGGAAGCCGCAGCAGAAGAAGAATCGCCTTTGCTCTACTCATTTTTAAAGGTCTATTATAAGCCATATTCATAAATAATCAAACCGTTAAACATCTCATTAGATATGGAACAGTACAGTTCTGGAAACAGCCCTTAAATAACAGAGCTGCATGTTCGGCGAAAGGAACGATCACTTCAAATCCCCCATATTTTTCCCCACCCGCATCTCCATTTCTATGATGTGCAGATATGCTTCATCCAGTTAGGTAATGAGGCGACTGTTCCTGTCCATCCGAAGCCCATAGTGGCGGATGGGAGGATCTTGGCGAGGATGGACATCAACCGATACTCTGCGGGCTGACGAATCAGCTTAGCTGACTGTTGTCCAATTTTCTTAATAATAAGGATGGGTGGCATGGGGTGCTCCCCCGCAACGCCCGCAGCGGAAGGGGTTCCCCACGGGGGGATGGGTGGAGCGAGGACGTACGGGGGACACCCCGTGACAGGACCCATCCTAAAAAAGAGTATAGTCATCATCGCGGAAATGGAGATGCTCATTTTCTCCCTCTTTTTCTTGATGGCAGCTTCTGTTATCATACAGGAAAGATGAATTTCACCATTTTTGGATATCCGAAAACCGGAAAGACAACTCTCTTTAATCTTTTGACAGGAGCCAAGATAGAAGTTAAGGCTTATGAGGAAAGAAAAAAAGAGCCCAATCTGCGCACATGTGCTGTTCCCGATCCTCGATTGGACAAACTGGCAGCGCTTTATCCTGACAAGGAAAAAAAGCCTGCCACTATCGATTTTGTGGATCTGGCCGGCATGTCCTACGGCGAGATCAAAGACAGTGCCTATCTCGACTATCTCAGACGGGCCGACGGTCTCACTCACGTGGTGAGAGGCTTCATCGACCCCCAAATTCCTTACCCCAAGGGGGAGGTCAGCCCCAAGGAAGATATCTTATCCATGGATGAGGAACTTATCCTGGCCGATTTAATCTCTGCGGAGAGCCGACTGGAAAGGCTGGAAAAAGAGCTTCAGAGGACAAAACATCCTGAAGGCGAGAAAGAGAGGGAAGCTCTGGATAAGATACGCCATCAACTTGAACAAGGAAAAGCAATTCATCTTCTCGAACTTTCCCCTTCCGAGCAGAAGTTGACTAAAAGCTTCGCCTTTCTCACTCAAAAGCCTCTTCTCCATATGATCAATATCGACGAAAACGACATCCCACACATCGAGACTCCAGGGGAGCTTTTCTCGCTACCAGAAAAAGAACTGGCCGCACTGGCTTTCTGCGGGAAGATTGAAGCAGAAATCCTGGATCTTGAAGATGATGAAGACAGAGAAACCTTCATGAAGGAATACGGGCTGAAAGAATTGAGTGTGACCAGATTTCTAAAAACATCCTATGACCTTATGAGGATGCTCACATTCTTCACCATCGGCAAGGAAGAAGTCAAAGCATGGACTACCATGGAAGGAACACCAGCTCAACAAGCTGCAGGTACTATCCATACAGACATGGAAAAAGGTTTTATCAAGGCAGATGTGATCTCCTGGGACCAGATGCTTCAATATTCCTCTTTTCAAGAAGCCAAGGAGAAGGCAGCAGTCCGCCTGGAAGGAAAAGACTACATCGTTCAGGATGGCGATGTGATCTATTTCCGGTTTTCTTCGTAGCGGATATCCCGATCACAGAACATGCAGAGGGCGGTCGCTACAAATAATAACAATGAAAAAGACATTCGAAATCACGGCTGAAGATCCCCGGTCTTCTGCCCGGACAGGAATCATTCACACCGCACATGGACCCATCGAAACCCCGGCCTTTGCTCCTGTGGCCAGTCAAGGCACAATAAAAGGCCTCCTTCACAGCCAGCTTGAAAACCTGGGCGCCCAACTGCTGCTGGTTAATTCTTACCATCTTTATCTTCGGCCGGGCCTCCAGACCATAGAAAGACTGGGAGGGCTCCATGCTTTCATGTCTTGGAAGCGGCCCATCCTCTCTGACAGCGGCGGCTTCCAGATCCACAGTCTTTCCCCTTTGGTCAAAGTCGGTAAGGAAGGTGTAGAATTCACCTCCCATCTCGATGGGGCAAGAATTTTTCTTTCACCTGAAGATGTCATCGACATCCAGACAAGCCTAGGCTCGGATATCATGATGACTCTGGACTACTTCCTCCCTTACCCTGCATCCAAAGAAAAGACCAAACAGGCCGTTGCTTTGACCACCGATTGGGCTCAGCGTTCCAAAATACGCTTCAGTCAAAAAGAATTTTCCCAGCTCCTATGGGGAATATGCCAGGGAGGTATTCTCTGGGAGCAAAGGGGAAAAAGCATCGAAGATTTGCTGGAAATCGGTTTTGACGGCTATGCATTAGGAGGACTGGGCATAGGCGAGCCAAAATCACCGTTTATGGAAGTGGTAGAAAAGGCCCACTCTCTCCTTCCTACAGATCAGCCGCGCTATCTTATGGGGATAGGCTATATCAAAGATATATTAGAATGTGTGGAAAGAGGGATGGACTTTTTTGACTGTGTCCTCCCCACCCGCAATGCCAGAAACGGCACTCTATTCACCAGCAAAGGTAGGGTTGTCATCAAGAATAAAAAATACGCAAATGATCCCAATCCTCTGGATGAGGGTTGTCAGTGCTACACCTGCCAGAATTTCTCCCGCGCTTACCTTCGCCATTTGTATGAAAGGCAGGAGATAAGCTCAGCCATCCTCAACACCATACACAACCTCTTTTTTTATCTTGACATCTTCCGAAAAATTAGGCAATCTATTCAATCTCATTCGTATCAGAAATTTAAATATAGTATAATAAATAAAAAAGAAGAGGAATAAGCAAATGCCCTTGATAAGCCTTTTCGCTACTCTCCAGCAATCCCAACCCGCGCAGCGCGGAGGTGGAAGTTTCATTTCCGTGTTGATCCCTTTCATCCTGGTCTTCCTGATCTTCTATTTGCTGATCATAATGCCCTCACGAAAGAGACAGAAGAAACACCAGTCAATGGTGGAGCAGCTCAAGCCGGGAGACAAAATCATCACCTCAGGAGGAATTCACGGAACAGTGATGGGAGTCCAGAAGGACAAGATTGAGTTGAAAATCGCGACCAACGTCAAGATTGATATCACTAAAAGTGCGGTGGGCGCAATCTTGAGTCAAAGATCAGAAGAAAAAGCCAAAAGATAGTTACATTCTTATTTAATTGATTAAACCCTTTGATTACGGCAGGAAAAAGTTGAGATGAAAAAAAAGCTGCGCTGGAAATTGATTCTGGTCGCCGCTGTGTTGGCTCTTTCCCTTTTTCTTTCCTATCCCCCCGGTAAAAAAATCAATCTCGGCCTAGATCTATCAGGAGGAATACATCTTGTCCTTCAGGTAGTCACCGATGATGCCATTAATATCGAATCAGACCAGGAAATTATGCGTCTTCAGGAACAGCTCAAGAAGAAAAACATCACTTTCGAGACTGCAACCAAGGGAAAGCTGGGCGAGATTCTTATAGAAAAGATCAATCCCGACCAGGAGGGCCAGATAAAGGATCTTCTGGATGAATATTTCAAGGAATGGAATTACACCGTCATCGGTGAGAGGGTCACTCTCTCCATGAAAGCCAGCGTCATCCAATATCTAAGAGACCAGTCTGTCCGGCAAGCCCTGGAGACCATTCGAAACCGAGTCGACGAACTCGGCCTGTCCGAACCGACCATCCAGAGACAGGGGCTGGCAGGAGAGAGGATAATCGTGGAACTCCCCGGAGTGGAAAATCCGGAAAGAGTAAAAAACATCATCAAGACAACCGCACTTCTGGAGTGGAAACTAGTCCATGCAGGACCCGCTGCTGACCAGAAAACACTTCTTGCTGATTACAACGGCGAGGTTCCCAGCAGCATGGAAGTAGTCAGGGGTGACCCCAAGAGAACTGAAGGAGGCTACTACCTTGTCGACCGGGTAGCCGCGGTCTCGGGGAATGACCTGCGCAATGCCCGCCGCTCGGTGGACGAATGGAATAATCCTGCAGTAGCCTTCACTCTCAAACCCGATGCAGGTAAGGTCTTCTACAAATTCACCGGTGAAAATATCGGCAAACCCCTTGCTATCGTCCTGGATGGAAAAATTCAGGAGGTAGCCACCATCCAAGCCCGGATTTCTGACAGCGGTATCATCCACGGTCGGTTCACCATAGAGGAAGCCGATGACATTGCCCTGGTTCTAAGAGCCGGAGCCTTGCCCGCTTCCATCAAATACCTGGAAGAAAGGACCATCGGACCATCCCTTGGAGCAGATTCTATCCGCAGAGGACTCTCTGCCACTATCATTGCCCTTATCCTGGTGATGATCTTCATGGTCTTTTACTATCGATTCTCAGGTTTGAACGCTATCACCGCTCTTATCCTGAACATCCTTATCCTGATGGGTGCCCTTTCCTATTTCAAGGCCACCTTGACCCTTCCCGGAATAGCCGGGATCATATTAACTATCGGAATGGCGGTGGATGCCAATGTGCTCGTCTTCGAAAGGATCAGGGAAGAGCTGGCCTCAGGCAAGAATATCATGAACTCTGTCGCTGCTGGATTCTCACGGGCCTTCCGCACTATCCTGGATGCAAACGTAACCACCATCATTGCCGCCATCTTCCTCTTCCAATTCGGAACCGGACCGGTGAAGGGATTTGCGGTCACCTTGATTATCGGAATCACTGCCAGCATGTTCACGGCCGTTTTTGTCTCCCATCTCATATTCGACATCTTCATGAAAAGAAGAAAAAAGAGAGACAAACTGAGCATATAAAATGGAGTTCTTCAAGAAGCCCCACTTCAAATTTATGAAATTCAAATATCTGGCTTTCTCTTTCTCGGTTGTCCTTATTCTTGGAGGCATCTTGAATATAACCTTTGGAAAAGGACTTAACTACGGCATCGATTTTGCCGGAGGGACTCTGATCAGGCTGATATTTAAAGATCAGATCTCTGTTTCAAGGATCCGTCAGGAATTAAGCGATAAAAATCTAGGAACCAGCCGTATTCAGGAAGTGGGAAAAACAGAAAGAGAGTACATCATTAGAACATTGCAAGAAGTCGAAGGCGCTCAACCGGATGAGCTGGAAGCTCATGAAATCATGGGCAACAAAGTCATCGAAGCTCTGCAGGGGGAGAAAGAAAAGTCTCTCCTGGATCAAGGAAAGAGAGATCTCAACATCATAGACGAAGAAGAGCTGACCCTCATACTTAAATCCTCCTTCCCTGAGGAAGGACAGTCTGTGGCTCAGAAGATAATCTCTTACAGAACAGATGAAGAAATTATCCGAAATTATGAACAGATGGAAAGAGCCGCAGGCATTTCTCCCGAAATAACATCATTCCTCAAAGAAAAGACTTTTCTGGGTGATCTGACCATTCTGAGCAAGGAAACCGTCGGCCCCCAGGTTGGACACGATCTTAGACGAAAAGCCACCCAAGCAACCATCTGGGCTCTCATCGGAATGCTCATCTACATCGGCATTCGCTTCCGGTTCGCTTATGGTGTATCTGCTATCTTGACTTTAGCCCATGACGTGTTGATCACCTTGGGCATTTTTTCCCTGACTAACAGAGAGATCAATCTTCCTGTGATCGCTGCTATACTGACCATAGTCGGTTACTCGCTGAATGACACAATCGTTGTCTTCGACAGGGTCAGGGATAATCTCAAGATAATGAGAAAACAGGACTTTCAAGATATCCTGGACACAAGCATCAACCAGACTCTGAGCCGAACCGTCATCACTTCGGGGACGACTTTTCTAACAGTTTTTGCTCTTTTTCTCTTCGGAGGAGAGGTAATCAACGACTTTGCTTTTACCATGATGATAGGAGTAGTCTTCGGAACTTATTCTTCCATCTATCAGTCTTGCCCCCTCCTCTTTTACTGGAATAAAATATTCAAGCCCAAAAAAGGGTTACGAAAATAATTAAAATTTTAATAATTAAGATGCTTGACAAAATAATTTTAGACTTGTAAAAAGAAGTGGTTTCAATTATACTTTCATTGCAAACATCCTTTATACGAGGTCAAAAATGGCTGAAAAAACCGGGCCAATAAAGAAGGAAGAAATCCCTGACATTTTTAAAGATTCTTTCTTTGTTGCTAAGAGAGGCGGCGCTAGAAAAGCTTTCGCTCTTCCCCTTGCAGTCATATTCCATGCTTTAGTTGTTGCAGCCATGGTTGTCCTTCCTCTTTTAAGCACTGGAGCTTTACCTCAGGTGGAAGTCTACAGCGCATTTCTCGCCCCTCCCCCGCCTCCTCCTCCACCTCCTCCTCCACCTGCTAAAAAACGTC
>CAYVAT010000052.1:0-17944 GCA_964449165.1 uncultured Eubacteriales bacterium
GTGACACATTATTGATGTTTTAGATGCTAAAATCGATGTCACTATGAGATTTAGGGATACGAGCACATATGGATCACTTATTTACGGATCGGAGTTCATACGTTCGCTTGTTAGACAGGGGACGATATCCAAAGAAGCAAAGAAGAGATTGATGTGGTTTGATCACTACAACAAGACGGGCAATGCGAGACTCACCTGTCGTTACTTCGGGATATCTCCACAGACTTTTTACCGGTGGAAGCGACGTTTTGACCGTTATGATTTAACGACGTTAGAATCTCAGTCTAGAAGACCAAATCAGGTGCGTAGGCCGCGGACATCTGTGGAGGTGGTAGAGAGGATACAGAAGTTAAGAGAGCAGTATCCTCGTTGGGGAAGAGATAAGTTAGCTGTACTATTGCGAAGAGAAGGGATAGAGGTTTGCGCTTCGACTGTTGGGAGAGTCATCAACCGGCTGAAAGAGAGAGGGATTTTAAAAGAGCCACTGAATGTGAGATTGGCCAGACAGGCTCGTAAAAGACGCTGGAAGCCGCGATATGCCACACGAAAGCCCAGAGGTTATAAAGTTAAAGGGCCTGGAGATCTTGTGGAGCTAGATACGCTGAGAGTCCGCCTTCTCCCGGATGAGGTGCGTTATCAATTCAGTGCTAGAGATATCCTTTCCAAATGGGATGGACTCAGAGCCTATAAGAGTCAGACAAGCACCAAGGCCGCTCATTTTCTTCAATATCTACAAAGAAAATTTCCTTTCCGGATCAAAGCCATCCAGATAGATGGTGGTTCAGAGTTTCGAAAGCATTTTGAGGAGGAATGCCAGAGAAGAGAGATCTTACTGTTTGAACTTCCTCCGCGATCACCGAAGTTAAATGGGCATGTGGAAAGAGCCAACCGGACCCATAGAGAAGAGTTCTATGAAGTGGAGGAGATATCGCTTTCGTTAGATGAGCATAACAAACAATTAGAAAACTGGGAGCATGTCTACAACTACATCAGGCCCCATCAGGCGCTTGATTACTTAACTCCCAATGAATATTATCAACTATGGTTACAGAATCAAAAAGGAAAGCGTCACTGATGCTATGGACGCATTCACTTTTTTGACACAAGATTTTATCTGTGCTATAAGCTTTTTTGTCTGAAGTATTCTGAAGACCGCAAAAGAGAGAAAAAAGCATTTTAAATTACAAACAAAAGGAGGCAATCATGCGCAAAAGAATAATTCTAGTATTGGTAACAATATCCATTCTTGTTTTCAGCTGTGCTCCCAAAGAAAAAATGGGCCGTTTGATCCCGATGGAGGATTTTTTCCGTAATCCTGAAAACACCTATTTTTCATTGTCCCCGGATGGAGAACATCTGGCATTCATGAAACCCTGGGAAAATCGATTAAATGTTCATGTCCAGAAAATCGGAGAGGAAGAGGTAACCCGTATTACCAGCGCAACTGAAAGAGATATCGCTGGATATTTATGGGCGAATAATAATCGCATAGCTTATGTACAGGACACAGCAGGAGATGAAAACTTCAGATTGTATGCCGTCAATATCGATGGTACTGAGGAAAAAGAACTCACTCCATTCGAAAAGGTAAGGGTACAGCTCATTGATGAGCTCAAAGAGGATGAGGAGCATATGCTGATTGGAATGAATAAGCGAGATGCGCGTGTGTTTGATGCTTACCGCATCAACATCAACACAGGCGATATGGAGATGATCGCTCAAAACCCGGGAAATATTATAAGCTGGCAGACTGATCATGACGGAAATTTAAGGGTGGCTGGAACAACGGATGGAGTCAACACAAGCGTGTTGTACAGAGAAAGTGAAAAGGATGATTTTCAAGTCCTCGTCACAACAAGTTTCAAGGAAACCCTACAGCCGTTGTTCTTCACCTTCGACAATAAAAATCTTTATGTGGCTTACAACATTGGCAGGGATAAAACAGCGATTTATGAATATGATGTTAAAAACAAAGAAACAACCAAATTAATATATGAAAATCCAGAAGTCGACGTGTCCAATCTATTAAAATCGGATAAACGAAAGATAATTACAGGCGTTTCCTATTTCATCGATAAAAGACATTACCATTTCTTTGACGAGGATAGAGAGCAATTGCAGAAGAGCCTGGAAGAGCGGCTGCCTAGCTATGAAGTCGTGGTTACTGATATGAGCAAGGATGAAAGGAAAGTCATGGTGAGAACCTACAGTGACAGGTCTCTTGGAGCCTACTACTACTTTAACCGTGATACAGATGAATTCATAAAGCTGGCGGATGTAAGCCCCTGGCTGAACGAGGACGAATTAGCCGAGATGAAACCCATTAGTTATCAATCCCGGGATGGGTTGACCATACACGGATATTTAACACTGCCCTTGGGATTGAAACCTGAGAAACTGCCTGTTGTTATCAATCCACACGGCGGTCCATGGGCCAGAGACAGATGGGGATTTAATCCAGAAGCGCAATTTCTTGCCAATCGAGGTTATGCAGTTCTGCAGATGAATTTCAGAGGCTCAACAGGCTACGGCCGTGCGTTCTGGGAGGCAAGTTTTAAACAATGGGGCCTTACCATGCAGGACGATATCACAGATGGTGTCAAATGGCTCATTGACCAGGAAATCGCAGACCCAGAACGCGTGGGTATCTATGGCGGCTCTTACGGAGGCTATGCCACCCTGGCAGGGGTAACATTTACTCCGGATTTATATGCTTGTGGTGTAGATTACGTGGGTGTCTCCAACCTCTTCACGTTGATAAAAAGCATCCCTCCCTATTGGGAACCCATGAGGCAGATGTTCTACGAAATGATAGGTGATCCTGAAAAGGATAAGGACCTGTACGAAAAAATTTCTCCTCTCTTCCATGCTGATAATATTAAAGCCCCCTTGCTCGTTGCTCAAGGGGCTAATGATCCCCGAGTGAATAAACAGGAGTCTGACCAGATCGTGGAAGCCCTAAAAAAACGGGGAATCGAAGTTAATTATATGGTCAAAGACAACGAAGGACACGGCTTCCGAAACGAGGAGAATCGATTTGATTTCTACAGGGCCATGGAAGAATTCCTGGGCAAACATCTAGACGGGAGAGTGGAGGAAAAAGCTCAAGAATAGATCTGGCCTTTTGTGCTTAGGAATTTATTGATTTCCAAGAATAATTAGGTCAATTTCCTTCAGGGCTGCTCATCCTTGTTTTCTATCTTGAGATATTTCTCAAGCCAGATGTGAATCTCCTTCCACCAGCGCACATTATTCTGCGGACCTGAAATCACATGCCCTTCATCGGGAAAGACGACCAGTCGTGAGGGAATCCCCTGTCTTTGAAGAGCCGTAAAGAGCTGCAGGCTCTCTGCAAATGGTACTCTGTAGTCCTGTTCACCATGAGTAACCAGAGTCGGAGTTTTGAATTTTTTGGCATGAACATGGGGCGACCATTTTTTATAGAGGTCCGGTTCATCCCAGGGGCTTTTTCCCATATCCCACGCTGGAAACCACAGCTCTTCAGTAGCTCCATAAAAGCTTATCAAGTTGTACAGACTGGCATGGCTGACAATACATCTGAAGCGGTCTGTATGACCCATGATCCAGTTAACCATATAGCCACCGAAGGAACCTCCGATAGCCGCCTGCCTTTTTTTGTCCACGAAATCGTAATTTTGGTTAACATAATCCAGACCCTTCATCAAGTCCTCAAAACAGCGGCCTCCATAATCTCGGCTGACCTGTTCCCGGAAGGTGGAACCGTATCCTGAACTTCCCCTGGGATTGATGAATACTCCCACATAACCAGGAGAACAGACAAGCTGGAAAGTAAACCAGGTGGTCATGAACCTGTCAGCCCACATATTCTGCGGCCCGCCATGGATAGTGAGTACGAGGGGGTATTTCTTCTTGGGGTCGAATCCAGGAGGCTTCTGGATAAAACCATGAACTTTTGTTCCCTCTGCCCCTTCGAACCAGAATTCTTCCAACTGAGGAAACTCGATCTCCTCCAAAAGCTCTGAATTTGTATGTGTGAGCTGGATAGCTTCTCCTCCAGAGGCAGGAATAGAGAAGAGTTCATTAGGTATATGGTTGTAAGAACGGATAAAGACAAGATTATTCCCATCCGGAGTAATATCTATCTGAATATTGTACCCATCATCCGTGATTTTCTTGATCTCTCCTTTCAAATCCACTCTGTATATGGAACTGCGGCCTTTCTCCCGCGCGGTGAAAAAGAGAGTACGGCTGTCCGGGCCCCATAGGATCTGCCCGACCGACAAGTCGAGCGGCTCTGTCAAGCGCAGATGTTTATCCTCTTTTCTATCATAGACAGCCAGGCGCTTCCGGTCGGATTCATAGCCAATCTTTTCCATTGCTGCATAGGCGATGTATCGTCCATCAGGGGAATAATGAGGCTGGCTATCCAAGGCAGGGTTCGAAGTGAGCTTCTCTTCTTCCACTGTCTCGATATTTGCCACGAAAAGATCATGATTTGTGCTGATGGCCAGCATGGGGCCTTCATTCTTGACAAAACAGATCTGTGAACCGTCGGGAGAAATGTCAAAGTCATGGTCACTGGAAAGCGAAACCGGCGAAGTGTCAAAATCACCAGGCGTAAGATCTTTCATCGATCCATCCTCAATGTTAACCAGAAGAACATGATTTCTCTTGTCGCCGAGCCACCTGTCCCACTGCCGGAAGAGCAGATGGTTGATTGTCCTTGCTTCACATTCAGGGAGTGCGGGCGCAGTCCAGTTTTCCTTGACCTTCTCTGTATCAGGCATCACTCTCGAGCCACAGATGAAGTATCCGCCATCCTTAGTCCAGATGGGAGAGTAGAGATCGGTTTGAGAGGAAGTGATTTTTTGGGCCTCTCCTCCACTTACTCTGATCAGATAAATGTTAGCCACACCGTCCCTGGAGGAGATAAATGCAATCTGCTTTCCATCTGGAGACCATCTCGGTGAATGATCGGCCTTGGGATTTCGGGTTAATTGAATCGGCTTCCCTCCAGAAATGGGCATCAGCCAGATATCGCTGTTAAAATTATTCTCTTCCAGACTAGGGACAGAGATGGTGAAGGCGATCCATTCCCCGTCAGGGGAAACCTGAGGATCGGAGACCGCTTTTATTTGATAGAGATCTTCGGGCGTCATGGGGCGCTTGGAATAAGCAAAAGTTGAAGGGAATAAAATTAACATGGAGACACAAATAACCGCCAAATATTTATTCATGCATTCCTCCTTTTATGAATCTTGAAATTTTCCTCTCTTGCAGGGGATATCTCTTTTATCCCTAAAACACGCATTTTTATCCAAATTTATCTTTATTCTCTTTCTGTAGCTATTAACACATAGAAATCCTGGCGTCAATTCAGCAGCGTGAACAATATTCATAGACTGGTTGTTGTCTAAAAATGCTCGACCGATGCAGACAAAATTGATAAGAAAGAGCCTTTAATAAAGGAGGTGGAAAGGACAGCTCTTTCTAGGAATCAACGATTGTAGCCTCACGGGTGACTTTTCCAACTCGGGCGAGTTCAGCGCGGTGATCAAGGTCGAGCGCAACGCTGTTCCCACAGAAAATTAGGGACAGCCTACGGTTTCTTTTCCTTTTTCTTCTGAAATTCCTCCACCATTCCAGGTTTAACCCAAAAGGTTCCATCCAGGTTTTCAGCAGCCACAAGGGAATGCGTCCTAATCTGACAGCCTCTCTTATCTTGGCTGGTTTTGACACAATCATCGTAAAACTTCCTGACAAATCCTGCCGTAACCAGATAGTAACCACCGGGTCGCTCTTGCTGGGAAAGTATCTTAGCCTCGCCGCGCTTGATTTTTTGAGGATTGAATTTCCATGGAGAGGAAACGCAGGCAACAGAAAGGGTAAGGAGAAGAATCAGCAACTTTGATCTCACAGCTTCCTCCTTTTGGCTTTACGCCAAGCCACTAAATCAGACTATTTTATAGCCTTCATTCTTCCCACGAGAATTCTAGCGGTTTGAAATATGCCTGTCAACATAACCTTGACCACTTATTCTTCACCCTGAATTTGACATCCAAGTTTCCGAGTGCTATATGTCTCTTCTAGGAAAATCCCCCCATGGATTCATACGGCTGGCTCTCCATCCTCCCTCCGCTTTTTGCCATTTTCCTCGCCATTAAAACCAAACATGTTTACATTTCCCTTATCCTGGGTATCTGGCTGGGATGGACCATCGTCCAGGCATGGAACCCTCTTTCCGGCCTTTTTCAGACAATTAATGCTCTTATCGCTGTGTTTAAGGATGAGGATAACACCAGGGTAGTGCTCTTCAGTGCGCTGATTGGAGCCGTCATCACCTTCACTCAATATTCCGGTGGGATGAAGGGTTTCATCAGCTGGGTCGTGGATAAAGGGATCGTCAGAACCAGAAAATCCGCAGGACTCCTCGCCTGGTTTTTAGGCTTTATCATCTTCATCGAATCCAGCATATGCGTTCTTGTTTCGGGGGCGATAGCGCGGCCCCTTTTCGATAAATTGAAAATCTCCAGGGAAAAGCTAAGCTACATCCTTGATTCCACATCTGCTCCCAAATGCATCCTCATTCCCTTGAATGCTTGGGGAGCATTCATCATCGGACTTTTGGCCACCCAGGGTGTGGAAAATCCGGTTAAATTCCTGGTCTCTTCAATACCATTCAATTTCTATGCCATCCTGGCTCTTCTCCTTGTTGTCGTGTTGGTTTTGACCGGAAAAGACATCGGCCCGATGCAGAGGGCAGAAAGACGCGTTCGCATTGAAAACAAGCTCCACCGCGACGGGGCTGAACCTTTGATCGCTGACGAGGTAGTGATGATGAAGGCAAAGGAAGGAGTCAAGCCGCGAGCTGTGAATATGATCCTTCCTGTGGCTGCCATGGTGGTCATGATGCCCATCGTGCTCCTCATCACTGGAAAGGGAAATCTTATGGACGGATCGGGATCCACGTCTGTACTTTGGTCGGTTATCACCGCTCTTGTGGCAGGAGCCATCGCCTATAGGATTCAAGGAATTATGAAGACCAAGGAAATCACAGATATCTTCATGAAAGGCGTGGGAGGCCTCGTTCCTCTGGCCAGTTTGATGATACTTGCCTTTGCTATCGGCGATACTTGCGATGTTCTGGGCACTGGCCCATTTGTGGCACAAGCAGCAAAGACAACGCTTCCTGCGGGAGTCATCCCTGCGCTGGTTTTTCTGATATCCTGCTTCATCGCCTTTTCTACAGGAACATCCTGGGGAACGTTTGCCATCATGATTCCTATTGCTGTGCCCCTAATCAGACTCATCGGCCTTCATCCGGGACTGGTCATCGCTGCTGTCCTGGGAGGGGGTGTCTTTGGAGACCACTGTTCTCCCATTTCCGACACCACCATCATCTCTTCTATGGCTTCTGCCTGTGACCACATCGACCACGTGAGAACACAGCTTCCTTATGCTCTTGCAGCAGCAGGTTTTGCCCTTCTTCTTTTCCTTATCTTCGGTTTTGCCTTATGAAATTTTTGCCCTTAAAAACAGATAATAATTCTCCATTAATCCTATTTCAAGGAGGTCCTCTGAGATGAAAAAGAACATTCCCATCGCTGCTTTGTTCTTAGTTCTCTTGGTTAGTATCAGCCTCCAAACGCCGTGCTACCCTGGCCAAGAAACCTCATCGCCCTATTCAGAAGCAATAAAAGCCTATGAATCATTTGCCATCAAGAATATGGCTTTGGACCGTATTCCAGGGCTCTCGATCGGATTCATGAAGGATGACTTCATCTGGAGTGAAGGATTCGGATACGCCGACCTGGAAAACATGGTCCAGGCCAAGCCAGAAAGTTCATACCGTCTGGCATCCATCACCAAAACCTTAACAGCCATCGCTGTGCTCAAGCTGGCAGAGGCCGGCAAGATCGACCTGGATGCCGAGATCCAAACCTATGTGTCCTCTTTTCCAAGGAAAAAATGGCCTGTTACTGTGCGGCTTCTTTTAGGCCATCTGGGCGGCATCAGCCATTACAAAAACTATGAGGTAGAGGGCCACATAAAAGTTCATAAGAATACCAAGGAAGCATTGGCTATATTCCAGGATTTTGACCTTATTGCCCAACCTGGCACCAGATATTACTATTCCAGCTACGGTTTCAACCTGCTGGGAGCTGTAGTTGAGGGTGCATCAGGCATGCCCTACGGCCAATACATAAAAAAGTACATCTTTGAACCGTTAGGCATGAAGGATACCCGCATGGATGATCCCGTTGACATTATCCCCAACCGCGTCAGAGGATACCGGCTCATCGACGGAGAGATCAAGAATTCAGAGTATGTGGATGTCTCCAGCCGCTTTGCGGGAGGGGGAACTCGCTCGACTGTAGTCGACCTGCTGAAATATGCCAAAGGTATCATGGAAGGCAAGATTCTTAAAGAAGAAACCTGGAGGAAGATGTTCACTTCCATGGCGACCAAAGGAGGATTTTTTACAGGTTACGGGATGGGATGGAATGTGAGACCCATGAGAGGGCATTTCATGGTCGGCCATAGCGGCTCTCAGCCCGAAACAAGGACCCTTCTCCTCATCTTTCCCAAGGAAAGACTTGCTATCGCCCTTGCCTCTAACCTAGAAGGGATGAATCGCATGTTCTATGCCAACCGCCTGGCGGAACTCATCCTGGATGAAGACATAGATGGCACAACCTATGTCAACGACAGAAAGGCTCAGCTTATTCATGATGCCTGCTATGATGTCTTTTCCTACGGCATGAGCCAATACGATTGGCAAGGCCTTTCCTTCCGAGGAGAAGAGGAACTGGAAGAAGCCTTCGCCTACTTCAATACATATGTCGACCTCAAAGCTCTAAAAAACAATTATGAGGAAAGTCAAAAAAAAATAAAGGCGGGGATACACCCCCTCTCCGGGCAGGCTTTCACCAACGTGGGTACTTACATGGCATATACCCTGAGCGAAACATTAGGGAAAGAGAGGCTCAAAAGCTACTGCAAATCAGGCCCCATCCCTTTCTTCTCCGATTATATCAAAATCAGCAAGAAAGGGCCGTCTCAGAGAAAAAATTTCAGGTTTAAACAAGGCTTCATCCAGCTTATTTCCGAGTGGGAAAAAGATTGGTCCAGAGTCTATTCTGATCCCATCAGCCGTTTATTCATCTCGGTGGATACGGATTTTAATGAACTGGGAGAAAGCTTAAAGCAAGCATTTGCCGGTGCTGATATCTACCCTAATTTCAGCGAAAACATGATCAGGGTGGCCCGCCACTTCCTGGAGGAGGATGAAACAGAAAAATCCTTTAGCATCCTCAATCTAAATGCTGCACTCTATCCTCAATCCCCTCTCTCCGCGAGCGGCCTGGCTGAGGCTCATCTCTGGATTGGGAACAATAAAGAAGCGCGGAGTCTGTTCAAGAAGGCATACATTCTGAACCCTTCCCATCCCAGTCTCAGCATGAATGCCATCTTCAATCTCGCCAGCAGGCTTGAGCAGCACGGGAAAATGGATGAAATCATTGTCCTGATGGATATAGCCACAGGGCTCTACCCCAGAAATGCGCGCCTCTATAAAGAAATCGGCGACATGTATCTCCGCTTCGAACAGAAAAGGAAGGCCATTGAATTCTACCGAAAAGCCTTAGTAGTCAATCCACATTACAAAGAAGCCAAGGAAAAGCTGGAAAAGATGGAAAGGGAAAGCCTTGACCGAGGAGGACGAAAATGAAGTATGGAAAAGGAGATCTCTTCCAAAAAGAGACAAAATACTCCAGGGGAAAACTCCCCGCTGGAAACCTCCTCTGGCACACCAAGCCTGAGAAATACAAACAATTCCCTTCAGCACCTCGAATAAAGCTCGACCCTCCTCAAAGAGAAGGAGGCATGCTTCTCTGGAAGGCAATCCAGCATCGGCGCAGCATCCGCGATTTTAGAGAGGCACCTCTGAAAAAGGCTCATCTCTCTCAGCTCCTCTGGGCCAGCCAGGGAATCACCAAGGAATACATGGGCTACGAACTGCGCGCTGCTCCTTCAGCAGGAGCTCTCTATCCGGTGGAAACCTACCTTTTCATTCACAATGTGGAAAGCATCGAGTGCGGAATCTACCATTATGCCATTCAAAATCACCAGCTTGAGCAGCTCCAAAAAGGAGACTTTCGTCGGGCAATTGCCCGAGCCGCTCTTGATCAAGAAGCGGCTTTTGAGGCGAATGTGGTCTTCGCCTGGACCGCTATCTTCGAAAGGTCAAAATGGAAGTATAAACAGAGAGCTTACAGGTACATCTATCTGGATGCAGGACACATCGCTCAGAATCTTGCTCTGGCCGCGGTTTCTCTGGGTTTGGGATCCTGCCAGATCGCAGCTCTCTACGACGATGAGGTCAATGAGCTCCTTGATGTGGATGGCGAGGAGGAGAGCATTTTGTATCTGAGTGCTGTGGGTTACCCTAGATAGCGACTAAGTAAACAAGTGTTCGCTAAGAGCGAGTTTGACCTTCCAACCTCAGGATGGATGACAGAAAAAATTAAAGGAGGCATAGGATGAAACGATTTTTTCTCATCTTAATGGGAGTAGCCATTCTCGGAGTGGTCTTTGTTCCTGGAGAAGGGAACAAACAAGAGGAAAAACCCTGGGAATGGCCGCTGGAGAAAGTTAAGTCCCTAGTGAATGAAGTCCGGGCGGGAAAAGACCTCACTCCTGACACCTGGCCCAACGGAGCCAAGGTGGCGGTGGCTCTTTCCTTCGACTTTGATTCTGAGACCAACGCATTGAGGGATATGGATATTTCCCCCGGAATTTTCTCTCAGGGAGAATATTCGGCCCGCGCAGCAATCCCTCGCATTCTGGCTCTCCTGGATAGACACAACATACCCGCCAGTTTTTTTGTCCCCGCCGTAACAGCACTCCTTCACCCTGACGAGATCCAAGCCATTATCCACAGAAATCGCCACGAAATCGGTATGCACGGCTGGATCCACGAGAGAAACTCTCTCCTTGGGGAAGAAGATGAACGCAGGCTGATGCAGATGGCCTACAATACGCTCAAAGAGATCACGGGAAAGCCGCCGGCTGGGATCCGGACTCCATCTTGGGATTTCAGCCGCTCAACCATAAAGCTTATAAAGGAATTGGGGCTTCTTTACGACTCAAGCCTGATGGCCGACGACCGCCCTTACGAGATTCTCCATAACGGAGATCCATCGGGAATCGTGGAGCTTCCTGTGGAATGGCTGCTCGATGACTATCCCTATTTCGGGTTTTCCCGTTACACGAGCGTCCGTCCCCACATCAAGCCCATGGATGTCTATTCCATCTGGGAAGCCGAGTTCGATAAAGCTTACGAGGAAGGGACCCTTTTTGTGCTCACCATGCACCCCAAATACATCGGCCACAGAAGCCGGATCGCCATGCTTGAAAAGCTGATAAAACACATCAAAAACCACGATGGAGTATGGTTCGCCACCCATGAGGCCATCGCTGAATACGTCAAGGAAAAAAGCAGGAAGAAATAATGGAGGAATGAAGATGAAAAGACAAAATCCCTTTGCTGGAATTTCAATCATACTTTTCTTCCTCATTTTCTTGGGGAGCTTCTTGCCGGCTTCTCCCTGCACGGTTGCTGCTGTCTCTGGCAAAGCCACTCCTGATGGCCGGGCATTGTTATGGAAAAACCGGGATACCTCTTCCGTTGCCAACAAGATGGTCTATGTCAAGGGGGGAAAATTCGGCTTTATTGCGCTCATAGATGCCGATGATAATTCCGTTGAACACGCGTGGGCAGGGATAAACACTTCGGGCTTTGCCATCATGAACGCAGCCTCGGGCGATCTCGCAGAAGGACCTGAGGGGATGAATGACAACGGCCGTTTCATGAAAGAAGCCCTGGAAAAATGCTCGAGCGTCTCTGACTTTGAAAAACTTCTCCTCAACACAAACGGTAAACGAAGGGTAGGTGCCAATTTTGGGGTCATCGATGCCGAAGGAAACGCCTGTATTTTTGAAACCGGAAGGTCCTCTTTTGCCAAATTAGATGCTGCAGACCCCAGGATTGCACCTCAAGGATATATCGTGCACACCAACTTCGCATACACTTCGCCCGTAAAAGACGGGGGAGGAGGCTATATCCGGTATGAAAGAGCAACCAGACTTTTCCAAGCAGCCTATGATGAAGGAAGGCTCGACTTAAGGTTCATCCTCCAGGAGGTATCCCGAGATTTAGTCAACGAAAAGCTCCATTCCTATCCTCTTTCTAACCCTCGAGCTTTCGACTCGTCCTCTCCACTCTACATCAACACCAACGACACCATCAACCGCAATTCCTCTGTCTCGGTTGCCCTCTTTCATGGAGCTCCAACTCCAGAAAAAGCCTACCTGGCCACCATGTGGATTCTGCTCGGACAGCCCATCTGTTCTGCGGCAATTCCCCTGTGGGCCCTAGCAGAAAGTGTCCCTGAGATCTGCAGCGGACCAGCGACCTCCGCACTGAATGACTTCTCCAGAGCATTGGTTTCTTTTCTTTACCCTGACCAACGAGGCCATATGCACCAGTATCTCAATGTCTCCCGGCTTCTTGGTTACCGAGGCGAAGGAGTGCTCAAGATGCTATTCAAGATTGAAAACCACGTCTTCTTGGAGGCTGCGGAGAAACTGGAAACATGGGAAAGACAAAGGCCTTCTTCCCAGGAATTGAGGGATTTCCAAGAAAAAATAGCAACCTGGGCCTATGACTCCCTCAGGAAGGCTTTTCCAGAGATTAAGGCTCCAGATTAAGAGGAAGGCGGAGAGGCTTTTTTTTCGGGTTCAGGTTTAGAAATCAGGCCCAATTTCTTGCGGATTTCGCGGTCGAGCTCTCCGGCAATTTCCTCATTTTCTCTGAACAAGCTCTTCACGTTCTCTCTGCCTTGGCCCAATCTCTCTCCCTTGTAGGAATACCAAGTTCCAGCCTTCTCGATAAGACCGACATCCACTCCGCAATCAACCAAATCTCCTTCTCTGGATATGCCCTCTCCATAGATAATATCAAATTGAGCTTCTCGGAAAGGAGGAGCCATCTTGTTTTTCACGATTTTGACTTTAACTCTGTTTCCGATGACTTTGTCTCCTTCTTTTAAGGTGGCCAATCTGCGGATATCGATTCTTAGAGAAGAATAGAATTTCAAGGCCCTTCCCCCGGATGTCGTTTCCGGACTTCCCAGAAAAAAGCCAATCTTCTCTCGGATCTGGTTGACAAAAATAAAACAAGTCTTGGAGCGGCTGACAATAGCTGTCAGTTTTCTCAAGGCCTGAGACATGAGTCGTGCCTGAAGCCCCACATGAGCATCGCCCATCTCTCCCTCGAGCTCAGCTTTTGGCACAAGTGCCGCCACCGAATCGACCACCACCACATCAACGGCTCCGCTCCGAACCAAAACCTCAGCGATCTCCAAAGCCTGCTCTCCATAATCCGGCTGGGAGATAAGAAGATTGTCCACATCCACGCCCACTTTAGCCGCATAAGGCGGATCCAAGGCGTGTTCGGCATCTATAAAAGCCGCCTGTCCTCCTCTTTTCTGGGCTTCGGCGATGACATGAAGAGCAAGGGTCGTCTTCCCTGTAGCTTCAGGGCCGAAAACCTCCACCACTCTTCCCCGAGGAAACCCGCCGATTCCAAGGCTTAGGTCAAAGGCAATCGAACCGGTGGGTATGGCCGGCACCTTGATGGCGGCCTCTTTCTGACCGAGTTTCATAACCGTTCCCTTGCCAAACTGCTTCTCAATCTGGGAAAGAGCGGCTTCAATCGCCCTCTCTCTGGAGGCTTGTTTTTGAGCGGATTCGTCTTTCATTTGACCCTCCTCGATATGATCTTTTTCCTCTTCTTCGAGAAAATTCTTGTCTAGGATCTATTATTTTAACTTTTTCCTGTGCAATGTAATATTCTTTTATACTGTCTGCCGGACGCCTAAGATTTGTTGAAGAATCCCGCGACAGTTCCTCTCACACAGAGCTGTAATCATAAAAACCTCTGCCCGTCTTTCGCCCCAGATATCCAGCATCCACCATCTTTCTCAAAAGAGGGCAGGGTCGGTATTTTGGATCCTTAAACCCTTCATGGAGAACTTCCATGATATGGAGACAGACATCAAGCCCAATCAGGTCTGCTAGAGCCAATGGACCCATGGGATGATTCATCCCCAGCTTCATCACCGTATCGATGGCCTCTACCGATCCCACTCCCTCCATCAAAGCATAAACCGCTTCATTGATCATAGGGAGAAGAATCCGGTTGGAAATAAAGCCCGGATAATCATTGGCCTCAACCGGAACCTTTCCCAGGGCCTCGGTCAGAGCCTTAACCTTGCTGAAAGTTTCCTCTGAAGTGGCGATGCCCTTGATCAATTCCACCAGTTTCATTAAAGGCACAGGATTCATGAAATGCATTCCCATGAAAAGGGACGGACGCGAGGTGGTCGCGGCCAGTCGGGTTATGGAAATAGAGGAAGTATTGGAGGTGAGGATAACCGATGGAGCCAGGAGTTTGTCCAGCCTCTGGAGAACATTCTTCTTGACCTCAAAATCCTCAAAAACAGCCTCTACGGCGAACTCGACATCCTTGAGCTCATCCAGTGTTGAAGTGGTCTTGACTCGAGACAAAATCTTTTCCTTATCTTCCTCTATCTTGCCTTTCTCCGCGAGTTTGGTGAGGCTTTTTTCCATGATCTTCAAAGACCGCTCCAGAAATTCTTCTCCAACATCGTTAAGCATGACCTCGAGACCGGAGGCGGCTGCCACTTGGGCAATGCCTGTTCCCATCGTTCCAGCACCGATCACAGCTATTTTTTTTATGTCCATCATTCCTCCTCTCCTAAACTAGTTCTACAGCCATAGCCACGGCATCTCCCCCTCCCAGGCAGAGGGCGGCCACTCCTTTTTTCATTCCTCTGTGTCTGAGAGCATAAATCAAAGTCGTCAGGATTCGTGCTCCTGTCGCTCCTATAGGATGTCCTAAAGCCACTGCTCCTCCATGGACATTGACTTTTTCCCGATCCAGCCCTAACTCCTTGATGAGAACTACCATTTGGGAGGAAAAGGCCTCGTTGATTTCAAAAAGATCCACATCTTCTACTTTCCACCCCACATTGGCCAACAGATTCTCTATGGCTCCTTTGGGAGCATACATCACCATCCTGGGCTCCACTCCATTGGTCGTGGAGCCCAATATCTTAGCCAAGGGCTTAAGGCCTTTCGCTTCCACTGCATCCTTAGAAGCCACAACCACGGCCGAAGCCCCGTCATTCAAACTAGACGCATTTCCTGCTGTAACTGTCCCATCTTCCTTAAAAGCAGGCCTAAGTTTAGAGAGCCTCTCCAAAGTTGTATCCTTGCGCGGCCCTTCATCCACTTCAAAGACAACCGGGTCTCCCTTTCTTTGAGGAACCTCTACAGGAATGATTTCATCCTTGAAATAGCCTCTCTCGATGGCATGAACGGCTTTCTGATGGCTGCTGAGGGCGTATTCATCCTGTTCTTGACGAGTGGCCCCGAACTTTTCGGCCACTACTTCTCCTGTCATGCCCATGTGCTGGTCATCAAAAGCACACCAAAGTCCATCCAGTATCATGGAGTCTTTCATCTTCATGTCACCAAATTTCACTCCCTCTCTTGCTCCCCAGAGCAGATGTGGAGCCTTGCTCATGCTTTCCATACCTCCGGCAACGATGATTTCTTTCTCTTCCAGCCAGATGGCTTGAGCCGCCAATGAAACCGCCTTTAGAGCAGATCCGCAGACTTTATTCACTGCAAAACAACTCACCGTGTAGGGAACACCTCCCTTGACTGCCGCCTGCTTGGCCGGGGCTTGCCCCAAGCCGGCTGAAACCACGTTTCCCATGATCACCTCATCCACATCCTCTCCTGAGATTCCAGCTCTTTTAATGGCTTCCTTAATCACAATCCCCCCTAATTCGGGAGCACTGACCTGGCGAACGCCGCCTAAAAAATTGCCGACAGCTGTGCGGCAAGCACTGACGATGAAAACATCCCTTAATTCACACATTGATTAGACCTCTCTAGAAAGAAATTTTGTATAAAAGCAACTCCTTTTTATCACAATTAAAGGAGAGTGTAAATAAAGGTGAAAGGGGAACAGTCCGTATTTTTTGAAGAAGAGGGACAGTCCCCTCAAGAAAGACCGATAATCTCTCCATCATCGGTGATATCTATCCTTTCAGCTGCAGGTGATTTGGGTAAACCAGGCATGGTCATGATATCTCCACAGTAAACCACCACAAATCCTGCCCCAGAGCTGACAGAAACGTCGGTGACGATCAGGGTGAAATCTTTTGGTTGCCCCAAAGCTTCATCATCATCTGAAAGAGAGTATTGCGTCTTGGCAATACAGACAGGAAACTGACCAAAGCCTTGTTCTTCCAGCCTGAGAATTTTTCTCCTGATCTTCCCTTCCATGGCTACCGCAGATGCTCCATAGATCTTGCGGGCTACGGTCTCAATCTTTTCAACGAGAGGCATCTCTAAGGGATAGAGAAACGCAAAATGATTTTCATCCTCTTCCACTGCCTTCAGGACTTCTTTCCCCAGATCCAGGCCTCCCTTCCCGCCTTTGCTGTAGACCTCGCTGAGTGAGATACGCACTTTTTCCTTCTGGCATAATTCGAAGACCTTTTCTATTTCCCTCTCTGTGTCATCAGGGAATCTGTTCAAAGCAATGACAAAAGGAACACCAAAAAGCCGAAGGTTTTCCGCATGTTTTTGAAGATTCGAAATACCGCGTTCGACGGCTTCGACATCCTCCGTGCCCACATCTTCCAGTTTGACTCCTCCGTGAAGCTTCAGAGCACGGATGGTAGCTACAAGAACACAGGCGTCAGGAGGCGGGATATGCCCTGTCCTGACCACAATATCGAAAAACTTCTCGGCTCCGAGGTCAGAGCCAAAACCACTCTCGGTAACCACCATATCTGCCAGGGAAAGAGCCAGGCTGGTGGCTAGTACGGAGTTTGTCCCATGGGCAATGTTGGCAAAGGGACCTCCGTGGATAAAAACAGGATTGTGTTCCAGAGTCTGAACAACGCTCGGCTTCATGGCTTCCTTCAGGAGCGCAGCCATGGCTCCTTCTGCTTTTAATTCTCGAGCAAAAACAGGTTTTTTCTCTGGAGAATATCCGACAAAGATATTCCCAATCCTCTCTTTCAAATCCTTAAGGTCCTGGGAAAGACAGAGAATGGCCATAATTTCTGATGCAGCTGTTATATCAAAGCCTGTCTCTCGAGCTATTCCCCTTAAAGGGCCGCCGATTCCAATCACCACCTCTCGGAGCACCCGATCATCCATGTCCATAACCCTCTTCCAGCTTACTCTCCGGCAATCCAAAAGCCCGCAAGCACCCTCAAAATGGAGGTGATTATCCACCATTGCAGCAAGAAGATTGTGAGCGGCTGTTACGGCATGAATATCTCCAGTAAAGTGAAGGTTAATCTCGTCCCTGGGCATCACCTGAGCATAACCACCCCCCGTGGCTCCTCCTTTTAATCCAAAAACCGGGCCTAACGAGGGTTCTCTTAGGGCAGCGACAGCCTTTTTCCCCAAGAGATTAAAAGCATCGGCAAGACCGATAGATGTGGTGGTTTTTCCCTCACCGGCGGGAGTGGGAGTCATGGCTGTGACCATGACCAACTTTCCTGTTCTCTTTTTGTTATCCAAATATCTTTCGAGCAAGACTTTAGCCTTGTAATACCCATACAAATCCAAGTCTTCCTCTTTTATTCCCAGTTTCAGAGCAACCTCCTGGATAGGATACATTCCTGCTTGCTTGGCAATTTCTCTGTCATCGAGCATCTCGACCTCCTTCCGCCTAAAGTTTAACCATAGCCAAACGATTTTACAAATAGTTTTGCCTCTCCAGCAGCATCTCCGTTTCTGTGATAAGTTCACCAAAGATGACGTTCCCCGCAGCATCCCCATGAGG
>CAYVAT010000053.1:0-17451 GCA_964449165.1 uncultured Eubacteriales bacterium
AGAATTTTTCCCAGAAAATAGGATGGAGAGATCGATCCGATGAGGTATCCTATCAGGGTGATTAAGAACCAGACAAGAAGATTCATCCTTGGGCCTTTACTGTTTCATTTAAATGATTCGTCCCTTTAGGAGAGTTTCAGGGGTTATAAAGGTCTTCAGTTGGGAGATAGGAGAAAGGATCTGTCTTATCCATAGAGCGGTGAAATAATATAGATTGACGCCTTAGATGTCAACATCCTGAAATAGAGAGATTAGCTGTTCATTTTCCGTGATAACTAATAAAGGCGTCGGTTCCTCTCCAATCCTCGCCAAGACCCTCCCACCCTCCGCCATGAGCATCGGATGGACAGAAACTGCCGCTTCACTCCCTATAAGCGGATGATGTATCTTCGCTAATCACGGAAATGGAGATTTTATCAAAGGAGAAAAAGGGATGAATCCGCATGCTTTTATGGTAAAATCTTTATTAAATAAAGGATTCTGGAGATAAAGAAAAGGAGTTCTCATGAAAGTACTCACCTCAAAGCAGATGAAAGAAATTGACAGGGCAGCCATAGAAGAGATTGGCATTATCGGCCCTATACTGATGGAGAATGCGGGGCTCCAGATATTCAGAGCGATCATGATGAGATTCTCAAATATGCTGAAAGAGAATGTTGTGATTATAGCCGGAAAGGGAAACAACGGGGGTGATGGTCTGGTTGTGGCCCGTCATCTCTTCAACCAGGGATGTGATCCCCATGTACTTCTTCTGGCCAATAAAGAGGACTTAAGAGGAGATGCAGGTTTGAATTTGAGGATTGCCGAGAAGACAGGAATCAGGATCACAGAAGTCCCTTCCCTGGAGAAATGGAGGACGAAGAGAAAAGAGCTGGCCCAAGCGACCATAATCGTGGACGCCATCTTCGGAACTGGACTCACCAAGCCGGCCGGAGGGATGTACGCATTGGTCATAGATGATATCAATAAATCAAAGGCATTCAGAGTTGCTGTGGATATTCCCTCGGGTCTTTCTTCGGATACTTTTCGAATCATAGGGCCTTGTGTTAAAGCTGACCTGACTGTAACCTTGGCTGCTCCCAAGGTGGCGCATGTTCTTGCTCCTGCAGAAGAGTTTGTTGGAGAATTGGTGGTGGCTGATATAGGTGTCCCTCCTTTCCTGTTTGAAAGTGAGGAATTGAAGCTTGATCTGGTCGAAAAGAAAACTGTCCGTCCCTATTTCAAGAGCCGAAGGAAGGACACTCATAAAGGGACATATGGACATCTCCTGATCATTTCCGGCTCCCTGGGGAAGACAGGAGCAGCCTCCATGGCGGCAAAAGCTGCCTTAAAAATGGGCGTAGGTTTGGTGACCGTGGGCACTCCGGAGAGTTGTCTCCCCATCATTGCCCGCTCTATGGCGGAATTGATGACAGAGCCGCTGCCTGAAACTCCGGAGAGAACTCTCTCCTCTGAGGCATTGGATAAGATTGTAAGCCTTCTTGAGGGCAAAGACGGATTGATGATCGGACCTGGAATTTCCACTCATCCATCCACAGCAGAATTAGTCCTTTCCTTGATACCCAAGATTAAAGTCCCCGCAGTTTTTGATGCCGATGCCCTGAATATCCTGGCATCCAAGCCTGAACTCTTCAAGTTTTTGCCCCAGCCTGCAGTCCTTACTCCCCATCCAGGAGAGTTTGCCCGCCTTATCGGTCTCTCCACCAAGGAAGTTGTCGATAACAGATTAGAACTTAGTGCCCGATTCGCCCAGGAACATAAAGTTTTTTTGGTCCTGAAAGGCTATAAAACTCTGATTGCCACTCCTGAGGGCAATGTCTACATCAATCCCACTGGAAATCCCGGTATGGCCTCTGGCGGTTCGGGCGATGTGTTGAGCGGGATGATTGGCTCTATGATCATTCAGGAGAAAAATTTGCTGGAGGCAATTCTCGCCGCTGTCTATGTCCATGGTCTGAGCGGGGATATTGGAGCAGAAAGGTTGGGAGAGAAAGCCTTGACAGCAGGAAATCTCATCGCCTATTTACCATCAGCCTTAAAAAAATTAACAGCGATAATATAATGAAGTCAGAGTTCGCCATCGAAGGAAACCGATAAATATTATTCTTGCTAGAGGTACCTATACGTAATAAAGCCTGGTCCCAGACCGATTTTTTCGACCATGAGCAGAGATAGAGAAACTGGAGAAGAGCCAATAAAGGAATCCAAAGAGCTTATTTCCCACTCCGAACAAGAGACCTTTCTTTTAGCCAGAGATTTGGCCAGGGATTTTAAGGGGGATGAGGTTGTCCTGCTGGAGGGAGAACTCGGTGCAGGGAAGACGGTTTTTGCAAAAGGGATCGCTTCCGGCCTGGGCTTGAAGGATGTGCATCAAGTATGCAGCCCCTCCTATACTCTGGTCAACATCTATCAGGCTGAATATCCCATCTATCATATCGATCTTTATCGTCTGAACAGGAATTCGGAGATCCTGGATATCGGCTGGGAGGATTATTTGGGTCAGGGAGTGATCATCGTGGAATGGGCAGAAAAGATCAAGTTTTCTCTGGATGCCATTCGTGTTACCTTGAAGATAGAAGAAGGGGACAGGCGCAGAATAAAGGTTGATTTTTAACTTTTATTTTTTTTAGCAGCTGCCAATAATTCTTTTACGGCCTGATGAATACTGCCTGCTCCCCAAATCGCAGAGATGACAGCGATTCCGTCTGCTCCGATGGCTATAACATCGCTTGCATTCCTGTGGTTTATGCCACCGATAGCTAAGATAGGGATTCTGACTTTTTTCCGTATCTCTCTGAAACCCTCCAATCCCAGAGGTGTCTTCGTACTCTTCTTGGTAGAAGTGAAATAAACCGGTCCCACTCCTAAATAATCTGCTCCCTCTTCTTCTGCTAACAGGGCTTCCTCTGCAGTGTTTGTCGAAATTCCGATCAGTTTGTCTCCTCCCAGGATTTTTCGGGCACAGGAAAGAGGAAGGTCATTCTGACCTAGATGGACACCTGAGGCGCCGCTGGAGATGGCGATATCCACTCTATCGTTGATGATAAGAGGTATTTTTTTCTCCTCCAGTTTTTCAGAGAGATTGAGGGCGAGATGAAAAAAGTCTCTGTCTGACAGATTTTTTGCTCGAAGCTGAACCAGTGTGACTCCCTCTTCGACAGCCTCTTCGGTCATGCGAACGATATCCATGTCGGAGGCAAATTCTGTATCCGCGATAAGACAGAGTGTCCAGTCGATTTTTTCCATTTTGTTCAGATTATATCAGCTCTCAGCCTGTCAAACAAATATGCACCAAGCAGACATAGCATTTCCATCCTTGCCAAGATTCTCTCTCCCACACTCCACCATGGGCTTCGTCCTCTGGGGTCAGGCTTTGTCATTCATGTTATGCCAGGAGCTATATTCTTGCTTTGTCCTTTTATTCCTGATGAAGCCTGACCCCGAGTGCCCTTTATCCCTCATCATTAGCTATCACGCAAATAAGGATGCTTTATTCTGGGATGAGAATTGAAATATGGATGGAGTTAAGGTATAAAAGGTTATAAGTTTTCAGACCTTAAGGAGAAATTTTAATGCAAGTTGTTAACCAGGCCGTTGATTTTATCCTGGGGAATGTTTATTTGAAATTTCTGCTTATTCTGGCTGTGACTGTTTTGGCGGCTTACATTGCCAAATTCATCTTGAAAAGGATTTTAAAGCCCTTGACCAAAAAGACAAAAACAAAGATCGATGATTTGATCGTCAAGAGCTTCTCTTCCATAATTTTCTACATTATCCTTGCTTTAGGCTTGAAGATCGGGTTTGACTCTTTTGATTTCGAAACGCAAATCCCCAACAGCATTATTAATACGCTTTTAATCGCCCTGGTGAGTTTTCTGATATTCAGGATTATCCAAAATTTTGCTCAGCTCTGGAGGAGAGAATGGGCAACCAAGACCAAATCTACTGCTGATGACAGGATGATTCCTCTGATAGAAAAAATATTGAAGGCTATTGTTCTTATTTTAGCCATAATTTTTATTTTCAGCGCATGGAATATCAACATCAGCCCTCTCCTTGCTACAGCCGGGATAGCTGGATTGGCTGTGGGTCTGGCCGTTAAAGATTCTTTAGCAAACATAATCGGGGGACTGCAGCTAGTGTTTGATAAGACTTTCAAGGTCGGCGATAAGGTTCAGCTGGAATCAGGTGAGTTAGGAGTTATATTTGATGTCGGGTTGAGAAGCACGAAGTTGAAAACATACGATAACGAAGTGATCTACATCCCCAACGGGCAGCTGGCTAATGCGAAGATCAAAAATTATACGCAACCCGACCTCTCCATCCGGGTAAACGTCAACTTCGGAGTTGTTTATGGAGCGGATACAGAAAAAGTCAGGGAAGTTGTCTTGGAAGCAGTAAAAAAAATAGACAAGGTTCTAGAAGAGCCGGAACCAATCGTACTGTTTCTAAAGATGTCTGATTTTTCACTGGATTTTGTGGCCCGCGCTTGGGTGGAGAGTTATGCTGATGCCTATTCAACCTCCATAAAGATGACAGATGAAATATATAACGCCTTGAATAGAGCCAAAATCGGAATTCCTTTTCCCACCCGAACTATCTACACCAAATCTATCGACTGAAACAAATAACTCTGTTTGTCTGATAATATGTTTTACTCCTGATGTCTAACGGAGGCTATTTTACAGCCACGGCTGATATTTCAATCTTTGCATCTCTAGCCAGCTTGGCCACTTGAACTGTTGCTCTTGTGGGGGGATTAACCGGGAACATTTTTCTGAAAACAGCATTGAATTCTCCAAATTCATTGAAATCTGTTATGTAGGCTGTGGCCTTTACCACGTTGATAAGACCCATATCAGCTTTTTTGAGAAGAATTTCCATATTTTTTATGATCAGTTCTGCTTGTTGGTCCATGGTTCCGCCCTGGAATTTTCCTATGGCTGGGTCGGTTGCCAATTGTCCTGAAATATAAAGAGTATCTTTGACCAGAATAGCTGGGCTGAAAGGAAGATCCGCAGGTTCGTCAGTTAAATAAAAAACCTTTTTTGTGGTAGCTTGCTTTTGAGAGAAAGAACTTGCAGAGAGGAATAAAAGTATGGATAAGGGAATAAGGAGAAAAAGAGCCAAGATTTTGATCTTCATGAAACCTCCTTTTTTGTTTTTTGCCAGTTTAACAAATAATCCTGTTGAATAACAGCCAAGACTGTGGCCGAGCTTGCTCTCTAATGGAGCGAGTTGACAAGCTAATCTATTTATTTTTAAATTAAACCAGCTTAATTCTGAAGGTGGTTATAATGCTTAACCGCGCTAAGGAAAAAATATGTGAAGTGAAGGATTTTCCCAAGCCTGGAATTGGATTCAAAGATATCACTCCCTTGATAGAGGATGCCCAATGTTACAACTATGTGATTGGAAGAATCGTATCGTGGGCAAAAAAGAAAAAGCCTAGCATAGTCGTTGGTATTGAATCCAGAGGTTTTCTTTTTGCCGCCCCTGTAGCCCATAAATTAGGAGTCGGTATCACCATCATCCGAAAAAAAGGAAAACTTCCCAGAAGAACAGTCTGTGTCAGGGCTCCCAACGAGTATGCTGTGGAATACTTTGAAATCCACGCAGATAGCATTCGTCCCTCACAGCGGGTACTGATCATCGATGATTTGATAGCAACAGGTTCTTCTTCCATAAGTGCTATCGATCTGGTGAAAAAAATTGGAGGAGAAGTAGTCGGTTTTGCTGCTGTCGTAGAGCTGGCTTTTCTGGGAGGTGTCGAATGCATCAAAAAGGTTCATCCTGATGTGGAGATTTTTACCTTGATCCAGTTTGATAAGTAAGGGGAGAAAGATGAGGCATTTTCTCAACCGCTTCTTCAGACTCGAAGAAAATAAGACTTCTTTCCGCATGGAAATGGTGGGCGGAACCACAACTTTCTTGACTATGTCTTATATCATTTTTGTTCAGCCTGCCATCCTCTCTGCTGCTGGTATGGATAAAGGAGCGGTCATGTTTGCCACTTGTGTTTCTTCTGCTCTGGCAACTCTTCTGATGGGGATTCTGGCAAAATATCCGATCGCTCTTGCTCCAGCTATGGGGCACAATGTTTTTTTTGCTGTCATTGTTTGTGGTACCATGGGCTATTCCTGGCAGGTAGCATTAGGTGCTGTTTTCATTTCTGGAACCATTTTTGTCATCCTCTCAGCATTGGGAGTCTGGGATACCTTGGTTGCCTCTGTCCCTGATTCCCTAAAACATGCCATCGCTGTGGGCATTGGACTCTTCATCGCTCTTATCGGCCTCGAATATGGAGGCCTGGTAGTGGATGCGCCAGGAGTTTTAATCGGTCTGGGAGACCTGACAAGTAAACCTGTTGCCTTGGTTCTGTTCGGAGTGGTTTTGATATCCATTCTGATGGCCTTGAGAGTGCATGGAGCCATTCTCATAGGAATCCTGGCCACTGCCCTTCTGGGCATTCCTTTGGGCATAGTCAGATACCATGGAATAATAGCACCTCCTCCCAGCATAACTCCTACTCTTTTTAAGCTCGATATTCTAGGGGCCCTTAACGCAGGTCTTGTTACCGTTGTCTTTATCTTTTTCTTCCTCGATCTCTTCGATACCATGGGCACCTTGATCGGCGTCAGTGATCCGGCTGGTTTCTTGAAAGAGGGAAAACTTCCCAGGGCAAACCAGGCCATGCTTTCCGACGCCATCGGAACTGTGGGAGGAGCTCTCCTGGGTACATCCACGGTAACGAGTTATATCGAAAGCACCACCGGCATTTCTCAGGGAGCAAAAACTGGCCTTGCCAACATTTTTACATCTATCTTTTTTTTGGTGGCTCTATTTTTTAGCCCCTTGGCTGAGATGATCGGGGGCGAGCATATTTATAATGGACTTGTTCTAAGACCAGTTGTCGCTGCTCCTTTGATCGTTGTCGGCTATCTGATGATGAAGTGCGTTACCCGAATCAAGTGGGAGGATTTGACTGAAGCCATACCCGCTTTTCTGACCATCATTATCATGCCTTTGACGCTGAGCATCACAGAAGGTATTGCTTTCGGTTTTATATTCTACTCCATCCTTAAGCTTGCTACAGGCAAAGGGAAAGATGTGCACTGGTTGATCTATCTGTTTTCATTTCTCTTTATTATCCGGTACTTGGTCAAGTGACAGAAGAGTTGAGAAATCCGGCAGCCAGAAGCATTTTTATTCCAGATCATAAGTGTTGAGAATTGTCTATCGCGAAGATGTCTAGGAGAAGATAAATGTAGAATTGAAAAATTTATTAACCGAAGAAAGGTTGTTGAATGAATAGATTCTTTTATCCGTTCCTTCCCTTAGAAATAGAAAGGTGAGAGAAATGAAAATAGCTAAATGCATCCTTGTCTTCTTTGTTGTGATTCTGGCTTTTTCCTGTGCCAGAGTCGTCCATGAAACCCGATTGTCCTATGGCCCATCAGAAGCAAAGTGGGTCAAGAGAGTGATGTCCGAGATGACTCTGGAGGAAAAAATCGGGCAGATGATGGTCTGCCCCTATTCTGGACGATTCCTCAACCGAGAAAGCGAAGATATGAAGGACTTGGAATCGCTTGTTTTAAAACGGAAGATAGGCGGCTTGATTCTCTATGGAGGCAATGTCTATGAAACGGCTCTTCTGACCAACAGGCTCCAGAATTTATCCGAAATTCCCCTTTTGATCTCCTCAGACCTGGAAAGAGGCCTTGGAAACCAGATTGACGGTGCCACCCAATTTCCTCCTTTAATGGCCCTTGGAGCCATAGGAGCTGAGGAGCAGGCTTACCTCATGGGAAAAGTGACAGCCGTCGAGGGGAGGGCCATAGGTATTCACCTGACCTATGCCCCTGTAGTGGATGTTAACATCAATCCGGATAATCCGATTATCAACGTGCGGTCTTTTGGAGAAGATCCAGAACAAGTCAGCCGCCTGGCAGCTGCCTTCATCAGAGGATGCCAGGAAAATGGTTTTTTGGCCACGGCCAAGCATTTTCCCGGCCATGGGGACACAAATATGGATTCACACAGCGAGCTTCCTACGGTTACAGGAGATGCTGAACGTCTGGAAAGGGTGGAGCTCTTTCCCTTCAGGAAAGCTGTGGAAGCAGGAGTTTCGGTCATCATGACAGCCCATATTCATCTTCCTGCTCTTGATCCCACACCAGATATGCCTGCCACCCTTTCTCCGCGGATTTTATCGGATCTTCTAAGGCATGAGATGGGATTCAAAGGGCTGCTGGTCACAGATGCAATGGACATGGGTGGAGTCACCACGCTCTATTCGCCTGAGGAGGCTGCCGTAAAGGCAGTTCAAGCCGGGGTGGATATGATTCTGAAATCACCAGAGCAAGAGGCAGTTATAGATGCGCTTATTCAGGCTGCAAAAAAGGGAGAGATCAGAGCGGCAAGAATCGATGAGTCGGTAAGAAGAATTCTGGAGGCTAAAGCAAGGTTAGGACTGCATAAAAACAGATTGGTCAGCATAGAGAAACTGGATAAAGTCATAGCCGCCAGGCAGCATCTTGATCTTGCTCAGCAGATGTTTGAGAATTCTATTACCCTGGTTAAGAATGAGAACAAGATTCTTCCTCTTCCTGAGTCGGAGATGAAAATCGCTGTTTTGTCTTTGAGCAGCGATCCAGGAAGATACTTCGCTGGAAGACCTCTTATTGAAGAGATGGAAGAGAGGGGCCTCAATATTTCCAGCTTTTATGCGGACGCTTTTACAGGAGAGAAGTACCTCAAAGAAGGGATGGAGAAAGCTAAGGAGGCGGATGTCATAATATTTGCCCTCTTTTCTGTCACTCAAACCAGGAAAGGGAGTGTGGGTCTTAATAAGAATCATATTCAGATGGTTAAGGAAGCCGCTGCAGGTTCAATTCCTGTTGTTGTCATTTCCTTTGGAAGTCCTTATTTTATAAGAAATTTTCCCGAAATAGATTCTTACCTCTGTGCCTACAGATGGAGCAGCGAAGCTCAGATAACAGCAGTCAAAGCCCTTTTTGGAGAGATCGACCTTATGGGCCGGCTGCCGGTCACCATTCCAGAGCTTTATCCTATAGGATATGGCATAGAATTACCAAAGAAAGAAGAGACTTCCAAAGAGTAATCCAAGATATTCTTACTCGATGACTTTACCTGATATGATCAGGATCAGGGCGTTATCTCCGCCGTCGAGTTTGGATACGCCCACCACAGTCCTCTCTCCACTCTTCAAGGTTAGAGGAGTTAGAATAAGTCGAGTATAAAGTCTTTTTCCATCTTTCATAACACCTTTGTACTGCCCTAATTCTAGCCTGGAAAGCTGAATAGCGCCTTCTTTTTTTTCTTTCACATAGCGAGGCGCCAATTCAAGGACTAAATCAAGTCCAGGGCCGCCGATTCTCTGTTCAGAGCGGCCTCCATCCTGAATTCTTAGAAAGGTTGAATCGACCTTGAAGTAGTGTTTATATCCCAATATATTCTTCAATTCTTTAATCAGAGGGTCTGATTCCAACTTGGCGTCAGGAATATTGGTGCCCAATTTCGTAGATGAAAGAACATCTTTAGAATTCATTGTCCCTATAATCAGGTCTATTGTGAACAGCATGTCAACGGGCTTAACATCGATTTCTTTTATGATAGAAAGCATCTTTTCCACAATCTCAGGAGTGTCACTTATAGTGATAACATTGAGTTTATCGTTGAAGTTGATCCTGCCATATCGGCTTGAATATCCCTGTAAAATATGTGCGAGATCTTCAGGTTGGACATATTTAAGCTTTACTAATGTTTTCTCCAGCTCGGGCACCTTCTCCTGACCATCTGCATAAAGATTCAAGGCTATGCCTGTCACGAGAAAAATAGTCAAAAAAATTACAAGAGTTTTATTCATTTCTGAACCTCCAGTTTGTAATGTTTATTTAAAAACCAGACGATTTTCAGTCCGGATTCTTTGGAGATTATGGTCATGGAAATTACATCCTGTTCATGTGTCTCAGGATGGATTTTAAAAATCTTTTTTTGAGTTTTTGGTATCGTCTGGTATTCCGCACTCAATTTCTCTTTCAAGAAAGAACTGTTTAGAATGAAAAAAAAGCTCAGGGCAGTCACCAGAATAGCAATCAGGGCATAGGCCCAGGCCTTATGGAAAGGCCAAGGAGCAAGAGAAGTAGTTGTCTGTTTTTCTTCTTTTACTGCTTTTTGGACGATCCTTTGCCATTCCTTATCCTCCCAGTCGATTCGGTCTTGCAGGAGTAATTCCCCAATTTTTTTCGTCGATTTCAGATAAGAATAATATTCCCGCTGACACGCTTGACATCTCTCGATATGGCGCTTCATCGCTGAAATCTTGGAGGAGGGAATATCGTAACCTACCATTAAGGGAAGCAGACGCCTCAATTTTTTACAGTTCACCCTACTGCCTTTCCTCTATGATTAATGAGATTCATTTTTTCGAGCTGTGCCCGAATTTTTTTTCTTGCCTGGGTAACATGAATACGGACACTAAGAGAAGAACAGTCGAGGATTCTAGAGGTCTCTTTAATAGAGAGTCCCTCTCCATCGCGAAGTAAGAAAATAATCTTTTCCTTGGGACTTAAAGCTCGAAGACATGTCTCGATTTTTTCCTTGATCTCCTTGTTGAGAAAGCGCTTTTCTGGGTCGGAGCTAGAAATCACAACGGTATGTTTTTGACTCTTTACGAGGTTCTCATGTTTTTTCCTCTTCTTCAGAAAATCAAAAGCAGAATTTACGGTTATGGCATAAATCCAGCTTTTAAAGCTTCGTCCTTTTTTGAATTTGTGAAGATATCTGTAAATCTTGATGAGAGCTTCCTGACAGACTTCTTTGGCTTCTTCCATATCTCCTGTCATCCGATAAGCCACTGTTAATAGTCCTTGGCGGTATGGTCGGAGAAGAATCTCAAAGGAATAACCATCTCCTTTGATGGCTTCATCCACCAATTCGTCTTCATCCTTCATCCACCTTAATATACTTGTGCTTTTCCTAAAATGTTAAGAAAAAAGTACAAGCGCTAACTTTTTAGATTTTATTTCTTGCAAGCACCGACGCTACGACCTTCTCAGCTTGCCTGCTAACCCTGCAAGCAAAAGGATAAGACCTATAGGCCATATTCCCCAGTTTTTGCTCACTAATCCGGTTGCAAACCAGATAGCTCCAAGACCTATCAAAACATCATAGTTTTTTACTCTTGATTTGGCTTCGGATTTTTTCCTTCCTGCAAGAAGATAAACAATACCGATCAAGGCCGAAGCTAAAGCAATTACATGAGGAAGGAGTGAGGTTGCATTATCCATAGGGATTTGTCTTTTATTTTATGTATAAAAGATTTGAATAGAGATATTAATCATAGGAAAATTTTTGGAAAAAAAACAAGAAAAAGAATAAGAAGTATGACATATAAGGTCAAAGCGGCGTAACTTGCCTTCCATATCTTCTTCTGTGCGGGGATAAAAGTACTGCGATGAAGAGGCTGTGTGATAAGGCTACCCACCAGGATTATAGAAGAAGTCATGATGAATCCTATGGCATTCCACCAGAGCCAGGATACTGATGGCACAAATAGCCAGAAGATAAGGTTCAGCATAACTCCCATCCCCAATCCCGCAATCGCAGCCACAGGCTTGGCTCTCGAGAAGATAATTCCGAAGAGGAAGACAGCAAATACAGGCCCATAGAAAGCTGACCCGATCTTATTTATCGATTCGATGATCGTTGGTGAGATGTCGCCCACAAAGAAGGCAAAAGCGATACAGAACCCTCCCCATAAGAGAGTGAAGAATTTTGAGAGATAGATTTCTTTCTTGGGATCAATTTTTTTCTTACGGAGTTTTTTATAGATGTCTTCTACTGTGGCTGCGCTGAGGGAATTTATTGAAGAATCCAGAGAAGACATGGCTGCAGCCATGATGGCAATGAATATCAGTCCGACAACACCAGCGGGCATTTTTTCCATGATAAAAGTCGGAAGCAGGTAATCGTAGTTTCCCTGAGGGATTTTTGCCAGGAAACCGGGATGAAGACCGGCATATGCTCCCAGGATGAGGCCTACCGAACAATAGGCAAGAACGATGGGAAAACGGAAAAACCCGTTGAAGAGAAGGCTGATCTTGCAGTCGCGGATGTTTCTGGCTGAGAGTTCTCTCTGAACCTGGCTTTGATCACAACCATAATAGGAGGCATAAAGGAAGAAGCCCCCGATGAAGAGAGGCCAGAAGCCAAAATCCTTGCTGTCGCCCAAGCCATGAGCCGTAAAATCGATGGCAGCAAATCGTGCTGGATCCAGCCATTGCGACACAGCCCCCCATCCGCCGATGAGGCGCAGGCCTACTACCCCAGTTATGATAATTCCCGCTAAAATCACAATCATCTGGATCGTATCAGAGACAATATCCACATGGATCCCCCCAAAGAGCTCATAAATGACCGCCACAACACCGATGAGCATGATAGTCAGGACCAGGGGTATTTGAAGGACCACAGAGAGGACAATCGCTGCAGCATAAACGGTAACACCCGTGGCAAGCCCTCGACTCACTTGAAAGATGAGGCTCATCACTACTCGCGTCCGAACATCGTAACGCCTCTCCAGAAACTCGTAGACGCTTATGATTCTCAAGGAGTGGAAGATCGGGAAGAGAAAAGCTATCAGGATGATCATGGCCAGCGGTACAGCCAGCTCATAGCCAAGCCAGATCATTCCCCCGCCAGGCCTGAGGGCAACAAAGGCAGGTGCGGAGATAAAGGAGATAGCTCCCAGTTGGGTGGCCATAGTGGAGACTCCGATAGGCAGCCAATGGAGTCTTCTTCCTGCTAAGTAATAGTCAACTGCCGATTTTTGTCTGAGCCCCAGCCACCATCCCAGAACAACGAGTCCGCCTGCGTAGAAGAAAATAATGATCCAGTCGAGGAGGGACATGGGGAGATCCTTTTATTGATTATAGGGTTTTTAGTCTCTTTTGTCCCAGTTTTCGACCAAGTATGGTTTGAGTTTTTCAAACTCGACGGAGATTTTCTCGATCTCCTTTTCTGCTTCTTGGTTGCTCATGTCTTTGGTATGAAGAACAAAAGAAGCGATGAAACCGAAATAGAGAGAGAGCATGGATTCAAGGACCAAAGGCATACTCATTTCTATAAAGATGTGCTTAAATCGATGGTAAAAAAGAATATAGTCATAGATGATTTTAGCCCATAAATGGGGGGAGAAGACAAATTTCTTCCTTGAAAGGTTAAAAATATTTTCTAAAGCTCGATGGGTATCCTGTTTTAAAACTTCCTGCCAGATACAATTGAATTTTTTGACTCCACTGTGAAAGCTGTGGAAAAGCTCGCCAAAGTCTTGAGAAGCTTCCTCGGGGATAACACTGGCTTGGAATCCAAACGTCGGAAGATCAGTGCTGCCTTTGATTTTTTCCCAGACATTTTCGTTTTCTTCAACCAGCGAGAATATGGTTCCGATAATCTGTTTAAACATGGGTGCCAGAGTCCTGACGCTCTTAGGATTATGGATTTTGGCGCCGAGGAAAGATTGGCAGATTTTGAAGCCGTTGGCCAGAGCTACGGTCGTCATCCAGATGTCGATGCCGTAATAGGCAACATCCGAATCCCAGATGTCTTTCTCTATATAATGTTTGAGCACATGTGCTGAAAACCCGAACTCTCCTCCAATGGGCTGACGGATCCTTTTTCCGTAAAGAGCTCTGGTTAGAGGATAGATAAGCGAATTGGTTATTGTTCCATCGTACTTGTGGCGGGTGTAAAGGGGAGTAACATAATCGAATTTCTTGAAAATAACCGGTCCACCCAAAAGCTGGATCCATTCCGGGGTGATGGAGCGCAGGTCAGAATCGACCACCACCACGGCTTTGACTTGTAGATCATGGGCAATTTCAAAGATTCTCCGGAAGGCTTTGCCTTTTCCTGGTGTACCTCTGAAGGTAGTAACCATTTCTGCTATGGGAGTGTGAAGGCTCCGGGTATAAGGATGAGATTCATGAGCGATAAGGATGGTTTCCAGTTCTTTATAATCATCCATGCTGTTACGGATGATTTTCCTGGTGTTATCAGTAGATCCACAATCGGAGTTGACGATAACGCTCTTAAATTTAGGGAAATATTTAGTTAGGCCGAGCCGGACAGCCTTAATGACATGGCCGATCGTATCCTCTGTGTTGTAGCTAGGAATGCCAACCAGGATATCGGCTTTTTTGACTTTTTCGACTTCTTCGGCTGTTTTGAGAGTGAGTATGGACTTTTTATTCATAAATTCTGCACAAATCTGTAAGTACATTTGGAGTCTATAGAAAATATAAGTATTGAGTAAATCACCTCCTGTGGGGATTTTGGGGATGATTTTTGCTTTATTTTGTAATCCTGAGGGATGAAGGCAGGTTCATTCTCGGCAATGATGTCCAACTGGTACTCAAACATTTGTATATGGGTATTCTGCCTATAAAGACTATTTGAATACACCGAATCCATGATAAAATCAAGTATAATTGACAGAAAAAAATTTTTTTTCTATCATCAAGCGGGCTAAAAAAAGCAGCTTTACTCGTTAGAGTCCCTCAAAAAGCCTCTTGAAGGAGAGAATATGTCGGATTTCTTCCAAAACGGAGTCATCACCACTTTTCATAGATTGGGAAATTTGGATTTAAAAAAGTTAGAGAACGAACTGAGAGATTTTTCCCGTATCAGGCCTATTGCCTTGGTTTTGCCTTCTCTTTACCGTGAATTTTCGAGCAGAGCTCTTCCCGTAATCATTGAAAAACTGAAGAAAGCCACCTATATTCATCAATTTGTGCTTTGTCTGGATAAAGCTAATAAAAGTCAGTTTGGAGAGGTGAAAAAGAATCTTTCTGACAAGAAGAGGCTCACAATTATTTGGAACGATAGTCCCCGGATGAAAGAGCTTTACCAGCTTTTAGAGAAGAATGATTTTCATCCGGGGAGAGGAGGAAAAGGACGAGCCGTCTGGATTTCTTTGGGCTATGTTCTGGCCAGAGGAAAGAGCCGGGTCATTGCCATCCATGATTGTGATATCGTTAATTACCACAGGTCCTTGCTGGCGCGACTTTGTTATCCAGTGGCATCTCCTCATTCTGAGTATGAATTCTGTAAAGGGTATTACAGTCGAATAACAAGCAGGATGTATGGTCGGGCCACCCGTCTCTTCTTTACTCCGTTCATTCGTGCTTTGGAAAAAATGCTGGGTTATCTTCCCTTTCTTCTCTACCTGGACAGCTTCCGCTATGCTTTGTCAGGCGAGATAGCTTTGCGCAGGGATCTTGCCTTAGCTTTGAATATACCCAGCGACTGGGGATTGGAAGTGACTACCCTGGCTGAGGTTTACCGCAACATGGCTCTTAACAGGATTTGCCAGGTAGATATCGCTGATACATATGAACATAAACATCAAGAATTAATTCCTGACGATCCCGAAAGAGGAATCATGAAGATGATCATCGATATTGCCAAATCAATTTTTAGAACTCTGGCTACTGAGGGTGTTCAGTTTTCAGAAGGTTTCTTTAAGACTCTGAGCAGTATCTATTTGCGGATCGCCCAGGAAACTGTGGTGAGATACGAGAATGATGCCGCTATCAATGGTCTTGAATTTGACAGGCACGCTGAATCTTTGTGTGTGGAAGCGTTTGCTGAGGGAATAAAGAAGGCAGGAGCTGTTTTCTGGAAGAATCCTTCTGGAACGGTTCGGCTTCCCAACTGGCATAGGGTAACCGCTGCTCTGCCTGATTTCTTCGATCTGCTCATGAAGGCAGTGGAAGAGGATAATTAAGGACGGATGGATAGTAACCGACGCATCATTTCTCAGCTGGATGTAATATCTTCACCCATCATGGAAATGATAATGTTTTTGGTGAGAGTTGACATTTTTGAGCATCGTCAATAATATGATGAAAGGATCATCGTAAAGGGGATGGTTAAAAGAGTGGAGAGACAAAAATGATATTCCCTAAAAAAATATTGCTTGGGGCCTTAGTGCTTATCGTCGTTGGCCTAGTTGTTTTTTTTCTGGTGATAAAGAAAGGGCCTGAAAGCTCTTCAGATGAGTCATCTTCTGAGAGTGGAGAGAGCGTTCAAAAACCAAGAGATCTACCTCTTCCTGTGAAGGTGACAACCGCAAAGAAAGGCGACCTGGTTATCAAGCTCAAAGCGCCTGGTGAGGCTGTCACCAACAAGAAAATCGTCATGAAGGCCGAAGTATCCGGTGTTGTCCAGAAGTTAGATGTTGAAGAGAGTCAGCATGTGAAACAGGGAGATTTGCTTGTCCAACTGGACGACAGGGAATACAGGCTAAATCTCGAAAGGGCAGATGCCGAACGATTGAGTAAATTATCAACAATACTGATTGAAAAAAAATTTGGTGAATTGGGGGATGTACCTGCTTCTTTTGATAGGGAAAAAATTCAAAAGGCCAAGGAAGACTATGACAATGTCAGCGAGCTCTTCCGTAAAGGACTCATATCCCGGAAGGATTTTGAGCAGGCCAGCGCAGATTATGAACTGGCTCTGATCGAATCTGGAGAGAAAAAAGATGAGATTTTGGCAGCCACGGAGGGATTAACTCAGAGTGAAATTGAAGTTAAAAAAGCTAGGATCGATCTGGAAAAAACAGAGATTCGGGCTCCTTTTTCTGGAATCATAACAGATATCAAGATTTCACCGCGGGAACATCTATCATCGGGAAGAGAACTCTTCTCTCTAGTCGATATCAGCCATATTCAGGTCTATGCAAAGGTGCTGGAGAGTGAAATAGGAAGATTAAAGGTGGGCAGAGAAGTGGAAATAAAATTCAGCGCCTATCCAGAAAAAGTATTCAAGGGAAGAACCAAGGCCATCAGTCCCATTATCAATCCTGAGGATAAAACATGTAAGGTTGTCATCGAAGTCGATAATCCCAGGGAAGAGATTAAGCCTGGCATGCATGCTGAAGTGGAAATACCCGCGGAGATTTATAAAGACAGATTGCTCATACCTCAAGAGACTATCTTGGTCAGGTCTGGAAGAAAGTTGGCTTTCGTTGTCGAGGAGGGCTTGGCCAAGTGGAGATATTTAGAAGTAGGCCTGGAAAACGAAAATTATGCAGAAATCATAGACGGAGTTAAAGAAGGAGAGGTTGTTATCATCGAGGGCCACTTCACACTGGCCCATGATGCCCGAGTAAGGATTGTCGAGTAAAGGACATTCCCTTCGAAAACACCCCTTCTTACAATGTTCCTAAGCTGTTACTTAAGCTTAAACCTCACTGTAACGACGAAAATAACGCCTCTTGGGCGGCCGTTGATGACCATCGGCTCATAGAGCCACTGCCGCACAGCATCGATAGCAGATTGATCCAAAAGAGGGATGGAACGCAGCATCTTGATTCTCTGCACTCTGCCGTAGATATCAGTTGTGGCCTCCAGGATAACAACA
>CAYVAT010000054.1:0-2266 GCA_964449165.1 uncultured Eubacteriales bacterium
GTTTTGCCCACGGCTGGCAATTGGGCGGCTCCATCAACTATTCCAAGACATGGGGAAATTTCCAAGGTGGCTACGGAGATATTCATGGTTACACCTCAGCAGCAAACGATGCCAACTGGTTCGTTAACTGGGGCGGAAGGACAAACGAAGACAGGCCTGTGGTCGTCAAACTTTTCGGCTCCTTTAACATTCCTTACGGAATTCTTGCCTCCTTCAGCTATCAATACAGCAGCGGAACGCCGTGGTACCGAAGTGTGACGGTTGTACCACCTGCAGATTGGGCCGCAGCCAATAATGTCGATCCTTACAGCTCTTACACTGTTCCACTCGAACAGCAAGGTGCTCGAAGATACAATGCTTGGCAGAACCTGGATGCGAGGCTTGAGAAGAGCTTCAACCTAGGAGATATAGGCAGAATTGGCGTTTTTGTTGATGTCTTCAATTTGCTCGGCCATCATTATGTCAACGTCAACCAGAATCCTGGTGGATCATGGAGGCCAGTAGACAATAACAGCGCTCAAGGAACATATCTGATGAGTGGATCCTACAAGAGGGTAACAGGATTTGAACAGTTGACAAGAACGATCAGATTCTCTGTCCGCTACTCCTTCTGAAGAAATAGCTCAGACAGAAGAGGGAGGGTGTAATTCCCTCCCTCTTTTTCTCCATTTATTCTTTGTTATCTTTTTTATTGCCTGCCGTCCTGTTATTGAAATATTGACTTTGAGAATAATTTCATATAAACGAATAGTATATATTGTTTCGTTGAGATGGAGGTAAGATGGCAAAAACAGGCATCATCAATCTTTCTTCTTTGAAGGACCAGGTTTATGAATATCTGAGGCATCAGATGAAGATAGGAGAGATTCGACCTGATTCAGTCATAAATATGGATTTAACCAGTAAGAAATTAGGAGTGAGCAAGACACCCCTCAGAGATGCCCTTTTGCAGCTTGAGATGGAAGGATTTGTAACAATCCTGCCTCGGCGGGGTGTTATCGTCAATAAGCTCACTCTTCAGGATATTAAAGAATATTATCAGATCTTAGGAGCCCTGGAGAGTACAGCGATCATAGCCGTCTCTGAAAGCCTGAGAGCCTCGGACATTAAGAAAATGGAGAAGCTCAATCAAGGAATGAGGAGGGCAATAGAGAGGGATAATTTTGATGCTTTCTATGAAAGGAATCTCGCGTTTCATGATGTATACATAAATAAAGCTGGAAACAGGATGCTCAGGAGGACAGTGGATATTTTGAAAAAAAGGCTTTATGACTTCCCGCGCCGGAAGGGATACATAAAAGAATGGGAGGAGACATCGATAAAAGAACACCAACGATTGGTGAATCTCCTGGCCGAGAGTAAATTTCTGGATGCTGCAAATTTTATCAGGGATGTGCACTGGTCCTTCAAAGTTCAGAAAAAATTTATAAAGAAATATTATCCTTTAAAAGAAGATAATAAAGGCTAAAAGGGAAGGTTACGAAAATCGTCCAGATCGATGGTTCTTATCTCACTTACAGACTGCACAATCGTGACTCTTCCTGGTTGGGAAAGCATTGAGCTGCTTCCCAGGAAAGCCGGAATGTGCGGTATATCAATACACTTTCATCCTCTCGGTTGAGCCCGCCCTGATTTTCGAGAGGGAAAGCTCGAAAACATCCTTCTCTTCAAGATCTTTCAGAACGATGGAGCGCGCCGCTAATAGACCCTTCCTTTGACATTGCAGGAGAGCTCACCGGTTATGTATCAGAGGACAGGAACAAAACGAACAGGAGGTAATGAGATGAAGAAAGCCATAGAGATGAAGACCAGTTCCCGGATGATCGTTTTTTGCCTCGCATTTCTTGTTGCCGCCTCCTTCGCGCCGGGCCAGAAGCCGCAGAGCAGCATGGCCTTCACCGTGTCCATGGAGCAGCCAAGCAGTCATTATTATCATGTCGTCCTCCGTTGCGAAGGGATGAAAGGCGAGATGCATGATTTCAAAATGCCGGCCTGGACACCGGGTTATTACAGGATCATGGATTACGCCAGGAATGTGCTGAATTTTCGTGCCGAGGATGGAGCAGGGAATCCGCTGGCTTGCGAAAAGATTACAAAAAATACCTGGCGAGTCAGGTCCGGCAACGGGGTCACTATCCAGGTGAGCTATGATGTGTACGCATTCAACCGGTTTGTGGCTGACAGCTACCTGGGAGACGACACAGGCTTTATCTCGCCAGCCGGAGTATTCATGCACGTCGCCGGCAAGATCCGACATCCCGTGACA
>CAYVAT010000054.1:2366-17402 GCA_964449165.1 uncultured Eubacteriales bacterium
CTCACATTCAACGCCTCCAGCCTTAACAATCCGGAGGGCTACAAGAGATGGCTGAGCTTTGTCGCTCACGAGTTCTTCCACCTCTATAACGTCAAGCGGATCCGGCCGATCGCGCTGGGGCCATTCGATTACGATAAAGAGAATTATACCAACATGCTCTGGGTGTCTGAAGGATTCACTGTTTACTACCAGAATCTGATCCTCAATCGTGCCGGGTTGTTTAGCCGAGATGAGGTTCTCAGGCATCTGCAATCGAACATTGCAAGATACGAGAACAAGTCTGGACATCTCTTCCAATCCGCTACAGAGTCAAGCCTCGATACCTGGATCAAGTTCTTCAGCCGCGAGGGGAACACAGCCAACACCACCATCTCCTATTATAATAAAGGGGCTGCTCTCGGTATGCTGCTGGACCTCAAGATCCGGCACGAGACAGAAAACAGAAAGTCTCTGGACCATGTGATGCGGACTCTCTATCAGAAATACTACAAAGAAAAGAGGAGGGGCTTCACGGACCAGGAGTTTCGCGAAGCATGCGAAAGTGCAGCCGGATGCACGCTTTCCGAGATCTTCGAATACGCCTCTACGGTAAGGGATATCGATTATGCAAAGTATCTCGCCTACGCAGGACTTCAAATCGACGTTGAGCCCAGGGAGCTGCCAGATGCTTTTTTAGGGGTGGTAACCCAGGCTCAACCCATGGAGATGGCGGCCGCTTTTCTTGGAGGGCCGATACAGGACCAAGGCGGAAACCCTATCATCTCGAACGTCGAATGGGATTCTCCGGCCTCGCTGGCCGGTCTCAGCGTGCAGGATGAAATTATCGCTCTGGACGGGATCCGTGCCACCTCGCGCTCGATGAGCGAGATCCTCGCTTCCAAGAAGCCGGGAGAGAAGGTCCGGATTCTTATTTCTCGCCGTAACAGGATCCGCGAGGTCGAGGTCATTCTGGGAAAGAAGAAGGAGCGGAGCTTCCGCATCACGCCCCTCTCAAACCCGGATCCCCTTCAATCAACGATTCTCAAAGATTGGCTGAAGGATTAGCAGACGCAGGGCACATGCTGACAGTCTATTCTGTAGATCTTTACCTGGATAAGCCGTATTTCAACCTGACTTGGAAAGGGCAGGTCTGACAGCCTTTTCGGGGGATCAGAGGTTATCCTTATTCGTTTTATTTAACCAATCTGGCCTCGACCCAATCAGCCGCTAAGCCGAACCTCCTGTCACTGCTTGTGACGCGAATGATGAGGCGCTGGACACCGGTGATGGATACTTCAACGGTCTTGGCGCCGTCTGATTTCTGGAGGATGCCGCTGCGCCAGATTTCCTTACCGTCTCCTACGATCAAAAACTCTATGCCGGCGCTCTTGTCGGCAGATCGATCGTCCACTCCGACGAGAGCTGTGAACGTGCTGAACAGTCCTTTCAGGTCATATTCAATTTCCTGGTTTGCCCCCATCACGATCCCTGCTGGATAGCTTTTCCCCGCGAGAGAGAGCGGCTGCCTTAAACCGGCTATCGGTCCCGCAGGGGAATGAACAGGGTTGAGCTCTGAGAGGGATATTTCCTGCGGGATCATCGATGCCAGCGAAAAGCGGACGCCTGGAGCTTTCTGGTCCGGCATTTTTTCTTCCCGGCGCTTGTTGATCGTCCCGTCGTCCCAGACAGTGCGGACATCGGCCGTATAGGTCCTGTTTGGATCAAGGCCCCGGATCGGGAAGGTCGTGCCTGGGGCGTAACCCAGTAACTGCCCATCGAGATAAACCTGATATCCGGCGTTGAGATAGTATTGAGCGTACCATCTCAGGTTGATACCATCCAAGCCAACCCGTTCGATCGAAAGGCCTCTCGGCTCGCGTGTCTCATAGCGGTAAGAATCGGCCGGCTCGAAAGCGACACTCCAGCTCACTTCGGTTGTCTGGGGAGAGTCGATCTGGACCATGGCCCAGCCCTGGTGGTTGAAGATTTTTACCGGGAGATTGGCGGAAGAACTCCGGGCCGACGCTTTTCTGACAGCGAAGTATTTCCCCCGGGGGAAGGCAAAGTGGAGCTGGTAGGGATCGTTTTTAATGACCCGGCTTCTGCCGGAAAATGAATTATCCTCTGGATGGAAATCCAGGGCCACGAGATCAACCCAGCCTTGTGTGATGTGACGATTGGTCGAGACAAGTTGGATTCTGCCTGAGTCCGGTACAAGCGTGAGGACCCTGCAGCTCGTGGGAGCAACATCCACACACATACCGGCCTCCCAGGCACCGATGTACTCATTGTTCCAGAAATCGAAGACATGAACAGGGCCGCTGTTGCTAAGGCCAAGGTCTTTCCAATCCAGGACGATCTGCTCGGACTCCCGCTCCTCGAAATTGAAGATCCCGACCACGTCATAGCTGCGATTCAGGTGATTGATTTTAAGATCCCAGATCCTCTTGTTTCGCTCAGACGGGAAAAGGTCAAGCGGCCGGATGTCTACGGCCGGATAAACGCGCCTCATGAGCTCGACCCGATTCTCCGACAAATCCATCAACCGGTCGCTGGCCATCAGAGCTTGTCCGGTCAGCCCTTGAAGGGTGGCCCAAGCACGGGCCTGATCGAGAGTAAGAGGCTGGCGCAGGAGCATTACGTCAGGATCCGTGTACCAGACGATGTTGTGCATGTAATAGTAGCGCATCGTCGGCCATAGAGCGCTCTTGAAACCGCTCCAGCCGAGGACCACGTCGCCGCCAGTACGAGACCCGTTCATGATGCCCACACCCTCAAGAGGGATTCCCCAACAGCCGAGAAGATAGCGCTCGGGCCCGATCGCTGAGCGGATGCGCTCCAATGTCTCGCGATAGAGAGTGTCCACATCGCCTGGGTTCTTCATGAGCGAGGAAGCTTTGCGGAATTCATCGACTACGACCGGCTGGCCGTCGATTTTAAAATAATCGTAACCCCATTTCACGAGCCTGGTAAAAAGCTCCTTCATGTACATCTGCGTTTCCGTCGTCGAGGGGTCGACCAGATAGGGCCCCTCCCAGGATTTTGAGGCTGATGTGCCGTCTGGCTTGAAGAGGAAAACTCCGGGAAGGCTTTTCACCACATCTTCATTCGACTGGCCGTGGGGTGCGAGCCAGATCCCGGGAGTAAGTCCGAGAGATTTAATGTAGGCGGCGAGGCTTTCCATCCCGCCTGGAAATGCCTTGTCGATCGTCGTCCAGTCGCGTGAGCCATGCCGACCCTCTTTGGTCTCGCCCTGCCAGCCGTCGTCGATCTGCACGTACTGAGCGCCATAGTCCTTCAGGTTTTTGGCGATCCACAGGGCGTTGCGTTTCACCTCGGTTTCATTGATGTGCTGGTAATAATAATACCAGGTGCACAAGCCAGAAGGGGGAAGGGGAAAGATGGATTTGTCGATCGGCTTGTAATATTTTATTCCCAGGATGTCGCGGTAATAGTTGCTTTTAACGGTCCCCTCCTCCAACCTCACTTCATCTTTGGCGGGGTTGAATATTCCGTCGGCCAAAGGAGTTGTGATATCGCCAAGGGTCATGATAAACAGATCTTTGTTTGAGCCGTCCGAGATTCTGCAGGGAACGGGATATGGCCATTCCCGCTCGGTCTCGACGCTGGGTTGGATTCCGGGATCGTTTTTAGGCTGAATCCCGGCTTGATTTCCAGGAGAGACAAAGAGCAGGATGTGAATGATTAAGAGTAAAGCGATACATTTCATGTGTCCTCCTTACTTGCTTGTACGCATCATTGATATCTTGTGTATTAAATATCACAGGAGCAAAAATTATGTCAAAGCAAAAAAACAACCAAATGGAATTAGTGTCTTATTCCATTGACAAATTTCATCACCGTCTGAATAATATTAACTCGAGAGAAAACTCAAATGGCGCGTCTCTATGAATACCTGAGCAAAAAGCTTCTCCAGGAAGGAGGAATCCGCATTCCAGATGGCGGTGTGGCTTCCACGCCTTCTGAAGCGGGTCAGATTGCCGAGCGGGTGGGAAAACCAGTCGTGCTCAAGATTCAGGTCTGGCTGACAGGGAGAGCCGGCTTAGGAGGAATAAAATTTGCAGAGAGTCCCCAACAAGCAGAAACGATTGCCGAACAGTTGTTGGGAATCAAGGTTAAGAATTTCGTCATCGAAAAGGTATTGGTCGAGGAAAGACTCAACATTAAGTCTGAGTACTTTGCAGGTCTTGTCATCGATGACTCCAAAAAATGTCCTCTGCTCATCTTCAGTTCCGAAGGAGGCACAGGAGTGGAAGAGATTGCCCGGTCCCATCCGGAGAAGATAGCTCAGATTCCCATCGATGTCATGAGAGGGCTCAAGGAGTATGAAGTTCGCAACCTAATACGGAGAATGGGAATATCTAGAAAGCTCCTTCTTCGGCTTTCAGACACTCTGACAAAATTCTACATAATAGCCCGTAAGTACGACGCCCGTTCAGCGGAGATGAATCCTCTGGTGGTGACTGAAGAAGGCCTTGTTTATGCGGCCGATTGCCACCTGACCATCGATGATTATGCCGCATTCCGCCATCCTGAGCTGGGCATTGAAGTGGCCAGAGAATTCGATCGTCCTGCCACCGAGCTGGAAAAGATCGCCTACCAGGTCGAGCAAAACGATTACCGGGGCACATTCTATTTCTTCCAGATGGCAGAGGAGATTCCGGAGGAAGAACCTTACATAGGTTTTAACGGTGCCGGAGGAGGCGGCTCGATGATGTCCATGGATGCTGTATTGAGTAAAAGATTCAAGCTAGCCAATTATTGTGACACAAGCGGAAACCCTGCTGCGAGCAAGGTCTACCGGGCAGCCAAAATAATCCTTTCTCAGCCCCACATCAAGGGTTATTTTGCCTCTGGATCCGGCGTGGCCAGCCAGGAACAGTACCATTCAGCAAGAGGTCTGGTCAAGGCTTTCCGGGAGGAAGAGCTTGCTATCCCGGGGGTGATCCGCCTGGGAGGAAACTTTGAAGAGGAAGCCGTTGAGATTCTGGCTACTTACCTCAAAGATATTCCCGCCAAGGTGGAAGGGTACGGAAGGAATGATTCACCCGAATTCTGTGCTCAGAGGCTTGAGGAGTTGATCGAAGAAAACAGTCACCAATCCCATCGTGTGAAACCGATGATAGAGCCTTCTTTTCCCGCAGACTGTTATTCTTTCAAGACCCTGACTGGAGAACTTGCCATCGATCATCAAAAATGCCCCCGCTGCAAGACAAAAGGATGCATAGAAGCCTGCAAGGCAGAGATTCTCAAGCTTGAAGAGGGTAGGCCTGTTCTCGCTGTCTCTCCTGCAGAAGCAGAGAAGGGGAAGTGCACGGAATGTCTGGCTTGTGAGATCTTCTGCGCCTTTCACGAGCAGGATGCCATCTTCATCCGCCTTCCCATTCCAGGGCTCAAGGAATACAGGGAGAGAGTCATCAAAGAAGGGGAAAAATCTTGAGCAAATCAGGGATAAGTACCAATCTCTTGAGATGGGAAAAGAATTTATTGATTTTGAGGCGAAAATAAATGGCTATTTTGGCGGACGGAAAATCGAGAGTATGTATCCAGGGAATCACCGGAAGAGAAGGCATGGTCCGCACCCGATTGATGAAGAATTACGGAACGAATGTAGTGGCAGGGGTGACACCAGGGAAAGGAGGAGTTGAGGTCTACGGAGTCCCGGTCTTTGATTCTGTGGAAGAGGCGGTGGAGAAAGTCGGTCAGATCGATATCAGCGTGGTTTTTGTTCCTGCCCATCTGGTTAAGAGTGCGGCTTTGGAAGCTGTCGCCGCCGGAGTGAGCCTGCTTGTTCTTGTCCCGGACCGCGTCCCCATCTTTGATGTTCTGGAAATAAACAGCTTCGCCAGGGAGAAGAGTGCCCGCTTTGTCGGCCCTAACACCCTGGGCCTTGTGAGTCCGGGGAAAGCTGTCCTGGGCATGATCGGCGGCCGAGCAGAAAGAGCCAGGGAGTGGTTTCATCCCGGTGATATCGGAGTCAGTTCAAGAAGCGGGGGCATGACTTCAGCCATTTCCTACTATCTGACAGAGGCGGGTTTTGGGCAGAGCACTATCATCCATGTGGGCGGAGATGCAGTGGTCGGCCTTTCCCATCCTGAGGTCATGGAGCTTTTCGAACAGGACAACCAGACAAAGATGGTGGTCATGTTCGGAGAGATTGGAACCACCCAGGAAGAAAGGGTGGCTGACCTCATAGAACAAAAAAAATTCACCAAGCCTCTCATCGCTTTTGTCGGGGGCAGAGCCGCTAAATCGGGGACAAGATTTTCCCATGCCGGTGCCATCGTGGAAGGGTCGCGGGGCTCTTATGAGAGCAAGGTCAAGAGGCTCAAAGAGGCCGGCGTCCACGTGGTCGATTCTGTTTCCGATATTCCTGAAATGGCCAAGGAAATAAGAAATTCTTTAGGGGGATAGTGATGAGTGAACTTCATTGGAAAACAGCAATAACAGATGTCCAGCCTAATAAAGTCTCGCTCAGGGGGTATCCCATAGACAAGTTGATGGGCGAAATTTCCTTTTCTCAGGTGATCTATCTGGTTTTAAAGGGAGAGCTTCCATCGCCAGAAAAGGGAAAACTTATCGATGCTATTTTTGTCTCATCCGTTGATCACGGCGCCAGTCCACCTTCAGTCCTGGCGTCGAGGACAGTAGCCTCCACCGGGGCTGAACTGAATTCAGCCATAGCAGCCGGTGTTTTGGCCATATCTCGCTTCCATGGAGGAGCCATCGAAGAAGGAATGGAACTCTTTCACGAGATCGCAGGAAGGATGGAGGAGAAGGGGATATCCGAGAGAGAAGCGGCTGCAGAAATCTTGAAGGAGATGAAAGAGAAGAAGAAAAGAGCTTCAGGATTTGGTCACCGCATCCACACTCAGGATCCCCGCACCAAAAAGCTCTTTTCCCTGGCTGAGGAGTTAGGCCTTGCGGGAAAATACGTCCGGATCGCAAAAGCCGTGGAGGAAGAACTGGCCGGGCTTCTTGGCAAGTCTTTGCCCATTAATGTAGATGGTGCCATAGCTGCCCTTCTCTGCGAGCTCGATGTTCCTTCGGAGATCGGCAACGCCTTTTTCATCATCGCCCGGGTGCCTGGCCTGGTGGCTCACATCCATGAGGAGAAAACGCGGATGAGGCCCATGCGGAAGATCCATCCTGAGGATTATGAATATGATGGTCCCCCAGAAAAGGAGATTTAGATGAATCCGAAACTCTTGTCCATCATCCCGGAATTCGAACTGATCAAAGACGGCAGCCTCCGTGAGAAAACCATCCAGGTATGGCAGGAGGCCATAAAGCGGGGCGGCTGGAAGATGGAAGACCTGACCGAGATGCCTTTCACCCTCTTGATTGCGAGGACCTCGATTAATATCATTCAACACACAAGAGCGGTGACTCTGTGCAGTCTGAGGATTGCCGAGATTCTGATTAAAGAATACAAGGAGAAGATTTCCATCAACCTGGACCATCTTCTCTCTGGAGCACTCCTGCATGATGTGGGAAAACTTTTCGAATACAGAAGAGAAGGGAAGAGGTTCGTCAAGAGCGATGAAGGTAAGCTCCTCCGCCATCCCATCTCAGGTGCTTCCTTTGCTTTCCAACACGGACTCCCACAGGAAGTGATCCACATCATCGCCGCCCATTCCAAGGAAGGAGATGGGGCAAGAAGGACAGTGGAGGCTATTATCGTCAATCATGCCGACTTTGTGAATTTTGAGAGCTTGGAGGCCTGAAGCATCCAAGGAGGTTTTCTTTGGGAAAGACATTCGCCGAAAAAATTCTCACTGATAAGGCAGAAAAAGAGGCATGCGCAGGAAAAATCGTCATCGCCTCTCCTGATTTCATCCTCTCTCACGACAATTCCGCTGCCATCATCATGGAGTTTGAAAAGCTCGGTTTAAAGAAGGTTAAATGCCCTCAGAAAATAGTCATTGTCCTGGATCATGTGGTTCCTCCAGCTTCTGAAAGATACGCCATGAATCACAAGATCATCCGCGAGTTTGTGGCTGAACAGAAGGTCGATTACTTCTATGATATTTCTCATGGGATCTGCCACCAGGTTTTTGTTGAGGAAGGCTTCGCCCTGCCCGGAAAACTGATCCTGGGTGCTGACTCCCATACCCCAACCTATGGAGCTTTTGGAGTCTTTTCAGCAGGAATTGGCCGTTCAGAGGTGGCCAGCCTCTGGGCCACGGATGAGATATGGCTTCAGGTTCCTGAGACCATTAGGGTGGAAATCGAGGGGAAGCTTTCCCCGGGGGTTTATGCCAAGGATGTCATCTTGAAGATCATCGGTGAGGAAGGAGCAGAAAGGGCCAATTATAAGGCTTTGGAATTCGCAGGAGAAACGGTTAAGAATTTCAGCCTGGCATCCCGGATGGTGCTTTCCAACATGGGTGCAGAAATGGGTGCCAAGAACGCCTACTGCGAAGCTGACCAGAAGGCATTAGATTGGCTGAAGGGGAGGGCAAAAGCAGATTTTAAGGCTATTTTTTCCGATCCTGACGCGCGGTATGAAGCTGTCCTCGAGTACGATGTCTCTTCGCTCGAGCCGCAGGTAGCCTGCCCCCATACTGTGGATAATGTCAAGTCAATCAGCGAGGTTGATGGAACTCCGTTCAGTCAAGCTGTTATCGGTACCTGCACCAACGGGAGGCTGGAAGATCTGGAAATTGCTGCCAAGATTTTAAAAGGAAAAAAAGTGCATCCCAAGATTCGAGCACTTATCATTCCCGCATCCAGGAATGTGTACCTGCAGGCAATTGAGAAAGGTATCTTGAAGATTTTTTCTGAGTCGGGATGTGTTATATTAAACCCTGGCTGCGGTCCCTGCCTGGGAGCCCATCAAGGAGTTCTTGCTCCAGGAGATGTGGCTTTGAGCACAGCTAACAGGAACTTTCGTGGCAGGATGGGAAGCCGCGAGGCGGAGATTTATCTGGCTTCTCCGGCTACAGTGGCCGCTTCAGCCCTGGAAGGGCATATCGCGGATCCGAGGAAATTCCTGTGAAAAAAGGAAGAGTATGGAAGTACGGGGACAGCGTCAACACCGATGTCATCTTTCCTGGAAAATACACCTACTCTGTTCTGGAACCAGAGGAGATGGCCAAGCATGCCCTTGAAGACCTGGACCCAGATTTTGCCCTGAAGGTCAGGCCCGGAGATGTGATTGTGGCTGGAACGAATTTCGGCTGCGGAAGCTCTAGGGAACAGGCTGCCACCTGCCTTAAATATGCCGGCGTCCAGGCGGTGATTGCCAAGTCTTTTGCCCGGATTTTTTTCCGCAATGCCATAAACCAGGGATTGCCCGTGATTCGATCGAAGGAGGCGGCTGACCGCCTCCACCAGAGTGACGAGGTGGAGATCGATTTCATCCGGGGAGAGATCAAGACCGGAGAGGGCATCTTGACCTTCGCTCCTCCTCCAAGAGAGGTGCTCAGAATCTTTGAGGCCGGAGGCCTTATACCTTATATTAAAAAAAAACTGAAAAATAAAACAAAAGCTCGACGCAGATGCCGTTGAAGAAGGTCAAGACGTGATTTTCACTAGCTTCGATTATAAAAAAAGAAGGCTTAAGCTTTAAATGCTCAGTGAGGACAAGAACAAAGCGATGAGGGCTTATCTTGAGAGGAGGATTCGATGCCGGAATACAGGATAGCCGTCCTGCCAGGAGACGGGGTAGGTAAAGATGTGGTGGAAGCTGCCATGATCGTGCTGGAGAGGTTAGGCCTTGATGCAGAATATGTCTACGGCGATATCGGCTGGAAGTACTGGTGTCAGGAAGGGAATCCGCTTCCAGAGCGGACCATACAGATGCTCAAGACCACAGATGTCTGCTTGTTTGGAGCCATCACCTCCAAGCCTAAGGAAGAAGCCCTCACTGAGCTCGATCCTTCGCTCCGGGATAAAGGTTTCTCCTACTTCAGCCCTATCGTCCGCCTTCGTCAGGAATTTGACCTCTACACAAATCTCAGGCCTTGCAAAGCCTATCCAGGTAACCCTCTCAATTATCGTGATGACATAGACTTGGTGATATTTCGAGAAAACACAGAGGGAATGTATGCGGGGGTGGAATTTCATCCTCTCCCGGAGGAAGTGATGAAGGCTTTACTTCTCCACCCCAAGATGAAGAAATTTGAGGACTTCCCGCTGGAAGAGATTGCCCTTTCCACCAGGATCATGACCAAAAAGGCCTGCACCAGAATTCTGAGGCGGGCCTTCGAGTATGCCCGGGAATATAAACGTCGGTCAGTCACCATCGTTGAAAAACCCAATGTCTTGCGAGAGACTGGTGGTTTCATCCTAGAGATAGCCAGGAAGATGGCCAAGGAATATTCGGATGTGGAATTCAGGGAAGCCAATGTGGATGCCATGGCCATGTGGCTGGTGAAGAATCCCCAGGATTATGATGTATTGGTGGCAGAAAACCTGTTCGGAGATATAATCTCCGACCTTTCTGCTCAGCTTGTGGGCGGGCTTGGTTTTGCATGCAGCGGCAATATCGGAGATCGTTATGCCGTTTTTGAGCCAACGCATGGTTCTGCTCCCAAGTACGCCGGCCTTTACAAGGTGAACCCGACGGCTATGCTTCTGGCAACTAAGATGATGCTTGAATGGCTGGGTGAAAGAGATAAAGCGCGCAGTATGGAAGAAGCCGTCGCTGCTGTGATCAAGGAGGGAAAGGTAAGAACGTATGATTTAGGCGGGAGTTCAACCAGCCTGGATGTGGCCAGTGAGGTCGCTTCCAAGCTTTAAAGAGTAAGACTATGGGAAAAACCGTCATCGAGAAGATCATCCAGTCTCATGCCCAGGAAGAGGCGAAGCCTGGAAAAATTGTCTGGATGGATCTTGACATCCGCTCGGCTCGGGATTTCGGGGGTCCCAATGTGGTTAAGAATTATAAGAGGGAATACGGAGATGAGCCAGTGGCTGATCCCGATAAAACTTTCTTCACTTTCGACCTCTGTGCTCCGGCCTGCTCCATCAAATACGCCGACAACCAGCAAATATGCCGTATCTTTGCCCGCAGGCAGAATATAAGAGTCTTTGATGTAGACAGGGGTATCGGTTCTCATGTGTTGATGGAAGAGGGTTTGGCTGAGTCCAATTCCACGGTTGTGGGAACTGATAGCCATATGAACATCCTTGGTGCTGCAGGCTGCTTTGGGCAGGGCATGGGAGATGTGGATATTTCCTTCGCCTTTAAGACCGGAAAGACCTGGTTTGAGATTCCGGAGACCGTCAGGATTCTGCTTAGAGGAGAGTATTCCTGGCCTTCATCGGCCAAGGATTTAGCCCTTTTCCTCCTGAAAAAGCTGGGGACAGAAAAGGTCGCCTTGAAATCCGTCGAATTCTACGGACAGTCAGCAGAACACCTTTCTCTTTCCGGCCGGATCACCCTGTGCAGCATGGTCACCGAGATGGCCGGAATCATCGGGTTTGTTCCTGAATTTAAAAGATCACTGGTGGAGGAGATCGAACGTTTTTCAGGGTCAAAATTTTCGCCTCTCAAGCCAGATAAAGATTGTGTTTACAGGGATGAAATTGAGATCGACCTGGATGGACTTCCACCTCATGTAGCTGCCCCTTTTTCTCCGACAAATGTCTTTTCTGTCTCAGAACTTCGAGGGATCAAGATTGATTCCGGATTCATCGGCTCCTGCACTAACGGGCGCACAGAAGATTTTGAGGAAGCTTATCGTATTTTGAAGGGGAGGAAAGTAAAAGAAGGTATCATGCTTAAAATCGTTCCTGCCACAAAACGTGTTTACACAGAGCTTCTCGAGAAAGGTATCATCGAAGGCCTGTTTCGAAGCGGCGCCATCATCTCCAGCCCCGGTTGCGGCGGTTGCGCGGAAGGGATGGTCGGGCTGACTGGAGAGGGAGAAGTTCAGATCAGCACCGGAAACCGTAATTTTGCTGGAAAACAGGGTAAGGGAAAAACATACTTGGCCAGTCCAGCGGTTGTGGCCGCTTCTTGTGCGGCCGGTCAGATTATCAGCCCGGAGGAACTCTAGGATGAGCGGCACGGTTCATCATGGAAGGATCTGGGTTATTTTGGATGAACAGGGAAAATTGATGGCAGACATCGATACCGACCAGATCTATCATAATGCCTTTCTTCATATCACTGAGCTTTCGGAGATGGGGCAATATGCCATGGGAAACCTGGAAGGATGGAAGGATTTCGCCCAAAAAGCAGGGCCAGGAGATATCATCGTTGCTGGAAGAAATTTCGGGGCAGGCTCATCCCGACAGCAGGCTGTGGACTGCTTCATTTCATTGAAAATCGGATGCGTTCTTGCTCCTTCTTTCGGAGCCATCTATTACCGGAATGCAGTCAACTCGGGTTTCCCTCTCTTGAGAGGTCCTCAGCTTGATGAGTTAGTTGCTCAGAAGAGCTTGGAGACAGGAGACCTGGTTGAAATCGACTTTCGAAAGGGTCGAGCAAAGAACATCAGCAAAAATATCTCCTTTCCATTCGATCCTATGAGTCAGGTTCAATTAGATATATTTTTGGCTGGGAATCTTTTCAACTATGGGAAAACCATCAAATAGGTAGTCATTTATGCTTATTCTGGCTGTGGATACAACCACGTTCTCGGGCTCCGTGGCCCTGTTGAGAAAGACAACGCTTCTGGCTGAAGTCAACCTGGAATCTCCCATGACCCATTCAGAGAAGCTCCTTCCTGCTGTTGATTTTATACTGGAGAGCAACAGCCTTGATATCCAGGATATCGACGGCTATGCCCTTTCTGTCGGGCCGGGCTCTTTTACAGGGATTCGGATCGGTTTGAGCACGATCAAGTCATTTAGCTGGGCTTCAGGAAAACCGATTGCTCCTGTATCCACGCTGGAGGCATTGGCTCTCAAGCTGAGGGATCCTCAGAAGCGTCTCCTTTCCCCTCTCCTGGATGCGAAAAAAGGAGAAATCTATGCAGGTCTTTTCGAATCAAGAGGAAAAAAGCTGAATGAGATTGTTCCTCAGGGAGCCTATTCTCCTGACCGCTTCTTCTCTCTTCTTCCTTCGCACCGAGTCATTCATTTTATCGGGAGCGGAGTCGATGTTTACAAGGAGAAAATTTTCCAATATTTCAAGGATAAAGCGCGACTCTCTTCGCGTTCCCTTTTTATCGCCCATGAGATTGGGCTATTGGGATACCGGATACTGAGGGATAACAAAGGCAAAGACTTTCACCAGGTCCAGCCTCTCTATTTTAGGAAGTCGCAGGCGGAGGAGAAAGATTAAGAGAGAAAAACTTCCCCAGAGCTTTTTTTATCTCAGGAAGATGATAGATGACGATGTGCCTGAAGTGTGGGCAATCGAGAAGATCTCATTCACCAATCCCTGGCATAAATCCGCCTTTCTTGGTGAGGTTCACAACTATCCAATCTCTCATCCTTATGTCATGGTTCACAGCATCGAGAAGAGGATCATCGGTTATCTCATTTATTGGATCCTGGATAAGGAAGTTCAGATCAGCAATATCGCCATCCATCCGGATTACAGAAGAATGGGTCTCGGAGAGACGGTATTGAGACAACTGCTGTCTCAATTGAGGAAGAAAAGAACAGAATTCATTTTTTTAGAGGTCAGGCCTTCCAACACGGCTGCTCTGAACCTGTACAGGAAATTGGATTTTGAAATAGTGGGCATAAGGAAAGACTATTACCGGAACCCCTCAGAACACGCCATCATCATGGGAAGGCGTCTCGTTCAGTAGATCACTTTCATCAGGCACAGCCCCTTGGCTGGGGCTGTAGGGCCGGCCAGGGAGCGCTTCTTTTCTTCGAAGATTTCATCGATGATCGAAGGGAGGACTCTTCCTTTGCCTATTTCCAGAAGAGTCCCCACCATGGTCCTGACCATGTATCTCAAGAATCCATTGGCCTCCACAGTGTAGGTGATTTCATGACCTTTTTTTGTTATCTCAGAAGAGAGGACCTTCCTTACTGGATGGAGGAACCTGTTGGATGAAAAGCCAGAAAAGTCGGCTTCCCTGATGAAGAGAGAAGCGGCCTTTTTCATCTGAGCGATATCAAGGGGAGAGGACCACTGTTGGACATAGCGAATGAGGAAGGGAGTGATGCGGGGAGAGTTGAATATGCGGTATTGATAGATCTTGGATCGAGCCATTTTTCGGGCGTGGAAGTCCGGGGCGGCTTCGATCAGAGAGATAACCCGCACATCAGGGGGAAGCAGGGAATTCAGGGCTCTGCAGATCTCTTCTTCGCTCATACTGGTTTTGACCTTGAAGTGAGCCGTTTGGCCTTGAGCATGGACTCCCGCATCTGTTCTTCCTGCACCTGTGACAGGTGTTCTCTTATGGACGATTCTCTCCAGCGAATCCTCGATCACGCCTTGAACAGTCCGTTTTCGGGGCTGCCGTTGCCAACCGTGGAAATCTATTCCGTCATAACTGAGGATGAGCTTATAGTTCTGGGGCATTTTAAAATATCTCCCTCTATTCTTTCCTGTTTACCTCTTCGTAGACAGCGTCTTGGAAATTTCTTTTTTGGCTTGATTCTTATTTCGATTCCTCATCCTGTTCCAAAATCGGAGAAGGAAAGAATCATGGATTGCCCAAAGCAAGCTTCACGGCTTCTTCAGCCGTGCCCGCTTTGACAACTCTCCGGATATCCCATGTTCCCAACCCGATGACTTTCTTTCCGTAGATGAATCCGTAGGCGATTTCGGTTAGAGTTCCGTACTGTCCGTCCACGGCAATAATGACATCTGAGTTCATGGCCACTAGGGAATTTCGGGCGTAGCCCAGTCCGGTGGCGATGGCGAGATCGATATAGGGATTGGTATCAAGCTTTGAGTTCCCCGGAAGAATCCCCACGGTCACGCCTCCTGCTTCCTTTGCTCCTCGGGATGAAGCTTCCATGATCCCGCCGAGGCCGCCGCAGACGAGGATGGCATCGTTCTCTGCAATCAGTCGGCCCACCTCCAGGGCAAGGTCATAGAACCCTTGAGAAGGATTCGCTCCTCCGATAACTCCTATTCTCAGTTTTTTCTTAAGCTCATTCATCCTTTTTCCT
>CAYVAT010000055.1:0-17314 GCA_964449165.1 uncultured Eubacteriales bacterium
TTGATATAAATTATGGCGAAATCAATACAAATTAAAATCAACCAAAGGGAGAAGACCACTTTCTATTCCAGATAAAATTCCATTCACTCACTTCTGTGAGAAGTCAATAAGACTGGCGAAAATCGAAAGAATAAAATAATGACACAATCAATGAAATCCAGCCCATAAAAAAAATTGATTTATTATTTCGCTCTTAAAGCCACGAAATTAAGAAATATGAAGAATAAATAATGAGAATGGAAGGAAGAGAAAAAAAATGCACAACAATATTAATGAAATAAAAAAACGTATTAAACTTAAATTGCCAATTTTAACTGAATCACAAAAGGCTGTTGCAAACTACATTGTGGAAAACCCGCAAAGATTCGCCTTGTGTTCAGTCAGGGAATTAGAAAAAGAATTGAAAATCAGCAAGTCTACGATAGTGCGTTCGGTTCAGGCTCTCGATTACAGCGGTTTCTCCGGATTGAAATCAGAATTTCTGAAAAATATGCGAAACAACTTTGGTCCTATCCCGCAATATAAGACATTTCTGTCCAAGAGCCACGAAAAATTGGACTTCATAAGGCTAATTACTGACGAAACAGTCAACAACATTCATAAAACTCTGCAATTAATCGACATCAAACAGTACAAAAGGGCACTTGATCTGTTAAAAAACGCCAGTCATGTCTACACCATCGGCCTCGGGATTTCGAGCTACTTAGCCGAAATTGCAACATATTTATTTTCTCGTGTATCAATCAACTCTAATTTCATGACACTTGGAGCCCTGGAACTCACTGAACAAATAATCAACATTTCAAAAAATGATGTGATTTTCGCTTTCTCGTTTCCACCATACTCAAAAGAAACAATCCAAGCAGCTCGTTATGCACAAGAGAGAGCAATCAAAGTTATTTCTATAACTGATAAAGCTACAAGCGAAATTGTGCAATATAGCACCGTTTTTTTACAGGTGTATGTAAAAAGCATCACAATTTCGAATTCAATCATGTCTGCATTGGTTTTGCTGTATTCAATCATTGCCCATTTAGGTGACGAATTGAAGGAAAAAACATTAAAAACAATTGAAGCTATTGAACACGTAAGAAAAGAGCACGCATAAGAATCAATTTGTCAGGGCTCAAGAAAGTATCTTGTTATCACCTTCATAGAGTGAAGGTGGTCAAAGTAAAAATTGTAAACTAGATAGACTGCGTTAGTCACCATTTGCTGTAAGGTCAGGATGAGTCCAACATTTCCTTGACATCCATAATTTTTTTTTATATTTTATTTGAGACAAATGTTTCAGGATATGTAATAAATGGGACAAAACATCCAGATTAAGAATCTTCTGCCAAATTAAGAATCTATGACACTTGCGCCAGCTAAAATAAGAATGCCGGGAAATCTGACAATAAAAACTCATCTCTTTTAAATACGTAGTAACAAAGGAGAATCACAAATTAATAGAGGGAGGTGAGAATTACGGAAAACAAAAAACAGAAAAATCTGAGGGGGGTATCAGATCACTCTGATACTCAAAGAAAAGGTGATCAATAAAAGGAGGAAAAATGAGTAAAAAGTTCTTCAAGCTTTCCTTGATTTTAATGCTTGCTTTCGGATTCACTTCTATTACTTTTGCTCAAGGAAGACAAACCGGTTCTATCAGCGGCACAGTTGTGGATGAAGAAGGCAATCCTCTCCCTGGAGCTGCGGTTGCCCTCTCCGGTCCTAGAATCATGGGAACCAAGACCTACATAACCTCACAGAAAGGAAAATTCCGTTTTCCTGCACTCCTTCCTGGAGGAGACTATCAAGTTAGAGTGGAAATGTCCGGGTTTAAAACCACCATTAGAAAAGGCTTGATCGTCAACGTGGGAAAAACGACAGAGGTCCACATCACTCTCGAAATAACAACTATAAAAGAAGAGGTCACGGTTACGGCTCCATCTCCAGTAATAGACGTCGAGACTTCAAAAGTCAGTGTCCACTATGGCAGTGAATTCCTGGCAAGTCTCCCGATGAGCCGAGACCTCTACGGTCTCCAGAACTCCATCCCTGGCGCCATCTCTGAAGGAGTCGATTACCGCCGAACTTCTTCCATACTTGGAGGAACAGTACGGAGTCAGCTCTACCAGCTGGACGGTGTCCCGATGAATGATCCCGCCACCTTCTATCCCATGACCAACATCAACGTCGATGTCTACGAAGAGATTGAATTCGGGATCGGATCGCTTCCGGCCGAAGTGGGACAGGCAGACTCTGTAGTTGTCAACATCGTCACTAAGAGTGGTGGAAATAAGTTTACAGGGAGCGCAGCTGCCTATTATACCGGCGATGCTTTAACTGAGACCCTACTGTCTGCTGAAGATAACAAAGCGATTGGTGTCAATCCTCCCAGATCATACATGGATTACAAAGACGGCTCTTTGAGCTTTGGCGGTCCCCTCATCCAAGACAAGGCCTGGTTCTTCCTCAACGGCCGTCGCCTTCTCTGGAAGCGAGCCAATCCAGAAACGTATGATATTCGGTTACAAAAAATCAACTTGAGGGAATGGACGTTCAATGAAGCAGAAAAACAGCATTTTGATATCGAACATCAGGAGTGGTTGGGCTTTGGCAAACTGACCTTCCAGCTTGCCAAAAACCTCCGGTATATGGGCATGTACCATTGGAATAATATCTATGAACCTGTTTACCAGAATAGAACCAGTAATACCTACACTTTTGCCTGCACTATTGTCTGGGACCATGAGAACACCCACACCACAACTCACCAGCTCAACTGGGTCCTGAACCAGAATACATTCGTCGATGTTCGCGGCACTTATGTCCACCGCCATTTTCCCATTCTTCTGCGGCCAGAATACGCTAACAACTATTTTGTTTACGACCGGGAGAATCAGGTTAGATGGGGAAACTCGTATTACGGAGATGATTATATCCGTAAAAAAGCCCTTGCTTCTGTTTCGTTGACCCACTTCGCAGATGATCTCCTGGGAGCAAGCCACGAAATAAAGCTTGGCGGTGAATACGAAGGCACTATTTACGGCCTGGACAGGTACAAGGACGGTAATCCTTACTACACGTACTGGAGGGATTACAACGCTGGCAACAAGTATTACTACTCAACTTCAGGTAAGAGAGGCCGGCTCAGAGTGCGTCCTTTTGGGCCGCGAGGCACCGTCTGGAAATATGACAACACCCGCCGTTGGTCTGCCTATGTCCAGGACAGCATCACCACAGGAAGACTGGCGATCAACGCTGGTCTTCGTTTTGATTACGGCTACCAGTACGAGCCCGAGCAAACACGCCCTGATATGATCGACCTGTATGATGTCGGGCCCGAATTCTTGAACCCCGCTCTGGCCGCAACTCCCACTTTACTCCTCCACGCGCTAAACGATCAGTATCACAACGATCCCGACATAGAGTTTAATCAAACGTCTGCTTTTGATGCTATCACTACCCCTTGGAGAAAAATCGTTGAATTCACAACGCTCTCGCCGAGAATTGGATTCGTTTACGACCTCTTCGGTGACGGGAAGACGGCTCTTAAAGCTTCTTTCAGCCGCCTCTATGAGCCCATCTGGTCCGCCAAGTACAACGCCGCCAATATAATGAGCGGCGGCGCTATGAACTGGTACTGGTACGACCTGAACGGCAACGGATATATGGACCTTCCTATACCTGGTGGCCGATACGGCTCACCTTATGATCCTCAGTACCTTGACGCAAATGGCGATCAGTACAGGTTGACGAGTTACGATGTTCAAGATCCCAATTTCACTTACTACCCAGAAGATCTGAAGGCTCCTTATATGCACGAATTCATTCTAGGAATCGACCACGAGCTGGTCAAGGACTTCAAGCTGGGGCTCCAATTCATCTACAAAATTAACAAGAACATAGTCGAGGATGTGGATAAGTTCAACGGATATGATCCCAACGCCACCGATGACCAGGGACGCCCTATCTGGATTCCGTATGATTTTGTCGATCCCGGCTGGGATGGAGAATGGGGGACAGCAGATGACCAGAACATGACCGTTTACGGCCTGGCTAGTTACGCTCCAACGCGTGCTTACGAAGGTGCGAATCCTCCAGAAGCCAAGAGGGAATACAAGGCTCTTGTGCTGACTTTCGAAAAGAGGATGTCAAACCGATGGCAGCTGCAGGGTTCGATCCTGTATTCTTCCTTCAAAGGCAATACCGATCCTGGATACAGCGCAACTGAAGGCGAGTCAGGAATGTTCGACAATCCTAACACGATGATAAACTCCTACGGCCCGCTGTATTTTGACCATCCCCTCCAGATCAAGCTCATCGGATCTATTATGCTGCCCTACGATATCGTCTTCACCGGCTATTTCCAAGCCCGTTCAGGCTCACCCTGGGGCAGAACAATTTCACGTGTCTACTTCCCAGACTCCATAGACACTCAGGATTCCTATGCTTCAGTCAATGCTGAAGTGCCTGGAATTCGAAGAAACAGCCCCTACACCGCGTTGGATATGAGGGTAGAGAAAACTTTCACTTTTGGCGAACGCGGTAGGCTGAGTCTTTATGTCGATGCCTTCAACATCGGGGCGAGAAGCGGTTACAACATCTCTCAAAACCCCAACCCATATATCTGGCCAGATGAACAGAGGATCGAACTCGACACAGATTATGGGCTCGTGACCAGCTGCTATGGTGTCCGATCTTTCCGTTTTGGAGCGAAGTTCACGTTCTGATACAAAAAGAGCTAAGCTATAATCAGACAAAATAAGAGGGAGGAAATCTCACCTCCCTCTTCTTCCTTTGGAATTTAAGGGGACCTCTCCAGCTACTTTATATGAAGAAAAAAAAATCTTTTTCGTATAGAATTATATAAAGAAACGTGAATATCAAATTATGGCTTTTTTTCGAACAGGACTGCTGAATAAAGAAGATATATGAAAAAAATTCATATCCATACCTGGTCTTTACTGATGCTCTATTTTCTCGGGATTATGTTCGTTCCTCCTTCCCTATGGTCTCTAAGGAAAGAAAAGGCAAAACAAAATTTTCTTCTTATCACAATAGACACACTCAGAGCTGATAGGTTGAGCTGCTATGGCAGCCAGTACCCTAAAACTCCAAATATTGATAAACTAGCGGAAAGAGGTGTCTTCTTTTCCAAAGCCTTTGCCAACACATCCACCACACTGCCATCTCATGCGAATATACTCCTAGGGACAACTCCAAACTATCATGGAGTTCATGAAAATTTAAATTTCATCGTAAGCGAAGAGTTGTTAACCCTAGCCGAGCATCTAAAGCACACTGGCTACTCGACCGGTGCTTTTGTGGGAGCCTATTCCCTCGACTCAAGGTTTGGACTCTCACAAGGCTTTGACACTTACGATGATAAATATAGCCGCATTCACTCTGTAAATCTCTCCTCTTTGGAGAGAAAAGCTGAGGATGTGATTGAGGCTGCCCTTGAGTGGCTGGAAGGTCGAGTATCACCCTGGTTTCTCTGGGTCCATTGTTGGGATCCACATTCCCCTTACGATCCGCCCGAGCCTTTTAAAACTCAATACAAAGATCATCTCTACGAGGGAGAAATTGCTTACGTCGATCTGATCCTGGGAAAGCTCTTCGATTATATGGAAGAAAACGACTTGCTCGATTCGACTCTCATTGTTTTCACCGGGGATCACGGCGAATCATTAGGCCAGCATGGTGAGGAGACTCACGGTTTTTTCGCCTACAATTCATCCATCTGGATCCCCCTTATCATCTCCCTTCCTGAGACAGCTCCGGGTCGTGTTGATGACTATGTCAGTCATGTGGACATATTCCCAACAGTCTGTGATGGACTGGGAATCAAGATGCCATCTTTTCTCCAAGGAACCTCTCTCCTCCCAGCTTTGAAGGGGAAAAAGCTGCCGGAAAGGCCAATCTACTTCGAATCTTTGTATCCCTATTACAGCCGAGGATGGGCTCCTCTGAGAGGATTTATCCTCAAGAAGAAAAAATTTATTGACTCTCCTATTCCAGAGCTCTATGCCCTGGACCATGATTTTGATGAGCTCAACAACCTGGCCAGAAGAGAAGATGTTGCTAAACTTACATCGCAGCTCAAGGAAATCATCCATTCCCTGACACCATCTGAGAAAATTACCGCTGCTCAACAGGTCGACCGGAAAACTCGCGAAAAACTAGCAAGCTTAGGCTATATCTCAAAAGTCAGAGTTTTGCAAAAGAAGGATTTTAGCGTCAAGGATGACGTGAAGGTCCTTCTTCCTTATATAAATAAAATTGGTGAAGGCTGGAAAATGTACAAGAAAGGAGATCAAGAGGTGGGAATCAAGCTCCTAAGGGAAATCATAGAAGAAAGAAAGGACATAGACTTGGCGTATAAACAGCTTGCTTCCATCTATCAAGAGACAGGAAATATAGAAGAGGCTGTTGCGGTCCTGGAGCAAGGGCTCCGTGTTCTTCCCTCAAGCTACGAAATATTTACCGAATACATGAAAGTGCTCATTTCTGCTCAAAAGTATGACAAAGTCATCAGCTCTTTCGAAAACACAAACATGAGAGAAGTTGAGTATGATCCGGAAATATGGAATAACCTCGGAACTGCCTATGCCAAAAAAGGCAATTTTAATCAGGCGATCAAAGCCTTCGAAATGGGTCTTTCCCTGGATGATAAGCATCCCGAACTCTACAACAACCTTGCCAATGCCTGCTATTCCTATGGCCTGCAATCGAGAGATGCATCCGTCTATTCATGGTGTTTCGAATACTACAAGAAAGCCATAGAATTAGATCCTGAATATCCTGCTCCATACTATGGATTAGGCCATGCCTACAGACAACAAGGAAATATGGAAGGAGCCATCTACTGCTGGGAAAAAGCTCTGGAAGCAGATCCCGATTTCAGCCAGGTTCATCTTGATCTTGCCCTAGCCTATTTAAATACCGGCAATAAAGCCAAAGCGTTTGATCTGCTCAGGGAGTATAAAAAAAGATACTACCATCTTATGACTCCTGCCCAGAGAGAACAATTAGATGCCTACATTGAACAGTGCCAGAAATGATCCGAGTAAGAAAGAATGGTCTCATCTGCATTTTATTCCTGGTTCTTGCCGCTCTTTTCAATTTGTCATGTGCATCTTATAAAATCTTAAAATCCCCCTTAGATCAAAACAGTCAAAAATTTCTAGACTTCATGCGCTACATCATCACTCCCCAAGAGGAGAAAATTTTTCGGGAAATGCCGCCTGAAGACAGGCATGAGTTCATCAAAGATTTCTGGCAGAGAAGAGATCCCACTCCAGAAACCCAAGATAATGAGTTCCGCAGCCAGTACTACTCAAGGCTTGCCGTGGCTGATAAAGCCTTCAGGACCGGAATCCCTGGTTGGATGACGGATAGAGGACGGATTTATATCCTTCTGGGCCCTCCCACAGACGTCATTAAAAAGAGTATGGGGGAAGCCACCGTAGAATTCAGCAAAGATAGGAGAGAGCTTAGTACTAACCTGCTCGAAGATGGAACCATAACCGAAAGACCGACAGAAATTTGGGTTTACAACCAGTATTCGGACTATTTCTCCGGACCTCTGCGACTCGTGTTTGTCGACTATGAAAGCGACGGAGACTACAAACTGACAACAGACGTAGAAGTGAAGCCCTTCTCGATGATGAGCTACATCCAGAGCGACCCCAACCTGGTTAAGTATCAATGGATAGGCGAGATCGTGAAGGAGGAATCTGAGCCTCAAATTCTTCCTTTCCTGGATTATTCGAAATCATTCGGAAATATGAAAAAAAACAAAGGTGGTAACTACACAGTGGAGTGCTTCTTTGAAATTCCTTTTGAAGCCATAGGCTATCTGAAGAAAAACAGCCATTACGTCTACAATTTAGAGCTGAATATCGAAGCCAAGAATATGGAATTGGAAAGCATATACAAGGAAAAAAAAGAGACAAAGAAGGAGCTCTCCGCTGAACAAATAAGAGAAAAAATCGATGGGGGGGACTCAATCGTTGAGAGCATCACGATTCCCCTGGAGAAAGGAACAAACAAAATCTATTTTTCTGTGCAGGATAAAATCCAGCAGCAAAGACTGCGCAAATTGGATATAATTCAAATTAAATAACGACTTCCCTCCCAAAGCCAATCATTTAAATTTTCATTACTCATTTCATACAGAACAAAGCAATCTCATTATGAATAACAGGCCGAGATTTTGACCTTCCCTTCAATCACGCACAATGGCCTTCATTCAATTCAGGGATAAGGCTACATGATAAATAACGGCCAAATGGCTTATGGACTGGGCTATTCGAGCTCTACAGTAGTTGAGGTTCCATAGTAAATTCCGTTGAAGAGAAATTTAAAGGTGCCGTGGGGTTGAGCACGGAAAGTAATTTCCGGTCCATAGAGGAAAAGCTTCCCCTTGCCCACGCCGGCTTCTACGACCAGTACTCCGCCATTTAGATAATGCTCTCCCCAGGCCCAGCCGCTGCGGAGAAGACTTCCCTTACCAAACCAAGCCACGGTTTTGACTCCTTGCAGCGAGGCTTCAGGCAGGAGGCGAAAGACCGGACTGAACCGGAAAAAGACATCCACTTCATCGGCCACGCCGTAGGCTAAGGGGCGAGTGTTGTTCACCTTGGCTCGAAGAAGAGAACCGGTAACATAATATTTCTCCCTTGGCAAAGGTTTTTCCGTCCCGTCCTTCCGTCTTTCCACAAGAGCATCAGCCACAGGAAGGTCCAGATGATACCCTAAATAAGTTGAGCTGCCGATGGCAAGAACGGTCCCTCCCTGCTGGAGAAAATTCTTCAACTGAGGTACAGTTTTTGAAACCGTCACCTTCCCTAAACAGTGCCTGTATTCAGAGGACACCTCTTCCGGCTTAGGCTGATAAAAAAAACGGTAGCCACCAGGTTGCTCAGAGTCACTACGGGGAATAGCGCCGCTGACAAAAATAAGAACATCATATTTTTCCCGAAGCTTACCAGCATCGAGCGCCTGGGGAAAGACAACCTCGAAAGGAAATTCAAACTTTTCCAGCAGCCAGCGGACCCATCCCGAAGCCATGGATCCTCCATACTGATCCCACAAGCCTATTTTCACCGGCCGCAAGCGAAAGGCGTCCCCTTCGGGTTCCATCACAGATGCCTCAAAATTCAGACCGGTCTCTTCTGCCATATCTTTAAGCTCACCGATTGAGACGGATTTTCGAGGTATGTAAATTGTGCCGCAAGGATATAATTTTCCATCCATCTGGAAAGATTTTTTCAACCAATAAACCTCTTTTCCCTTGCCAAGCAGACGGTTGATGGCTAGAAAGGCGTCGTTCTCCTTGTGGCTGAGCAAATATCCTGGAGCTCCTCTTCTCTCAACCACTTTGCCCGAAGGAGGCCTGGCCAGACCTTCAATCCGCTCGAAAGGCCCATCAAACGCCTCAAGGATCCTGTTGAACATGACTCCCATCTGGTAGGCCAGAGTCCAGCCTGCACTATCATAGAGAGGACTGGGGGGACCGCCGGGACAGGGGATGTCATCAGGATAATCCTGGGGTTCGAACATATCCAGGATGTGGGGGCGAAAAGCTTGAGCTGTCCTGACCACATAAGAGCCTTGAGGATAGCTGTGCCCTTCAACCTCGAAGGGCTGGGTGGCCCGTAGAACCATAATTCCGTTCTTGATAAGAGCGTTGACAAACTTGGTGGCTGTCAAAAAATCGCGCTGATCAGAAGGGATGATGTATCCCCTTGGGTCCCGCTTTTGAGGATCGTGCAGCATTTCATAATATTTCAGGGGATAACCCTCGAATCGAGCACGCCCCTTAAGTTTAACTCCATCGCGCTTAATCTGGTCTTCTACGGCGGTAATCATATCCGGATGAATAGTCCAATGGTCTCGGCTTCCTCGCTCTATGGAGTTCATCCCCATCCTGTAGATGTTGTAGAGAAAATCCTCTCTGTTCTTTGAAGCCACATCCAAAACCGCCCGATCAGCGGTGAGGGAGTATTCGACTGATTGCCGGAAATGCCACTCCTGAGGGGCAACAGGAAAAGGAAGGTCATTGTGAGGAAGCTGTTTTGGAGGAAGAAAAGGGATCTTGATGGGCGTGGGATTCCCGATAGTCTCTGTCAGAATGCCCACCATGTTGTGGAAATAGCCTGTGGTTCTCAACCCTCCGTTCCACCATACAGAATATCCAGCCCCAGAGCGCATGGTTGCTCCTGGTTTGTTTTCGGCCACAAATCTAGTGTGCATGGCTGCTCCCACCAACTCAGTTTCCATAGTTACCAGAGGATCGAAGTTATAGTTGAAATGCGGCTGAAAAGGCGGGGCAAACAGAACACAACCAGCAGGACCTGTCTGGTGCTGGTTGTAAATAATCTGGGGAAACCACTCATGATAAAACACGCGGCATATGGCCTCTGTCTCGGGCTGGGTGACCATGTAAAAATCACGGTTGTTGTCATGTCCGATGTATTTTTGGTAAAGCCGAGGAATCCCTCTGGTCGTGCGCTTTTTAAGGTCAGGCTCCCGATTGTACCAGCCAGCCACAAGATCCAGCCCGTCAGGATTGCTGCAAACAGCTAAAAGAATCACATCATCCAGGATGCGCAGGGTTTCGTTGTCGTTCTGGCTCGCCATCTCGAAGACAAGCTGTACCAGCTGCTGTGAGCCAAGGATTTCTGTGGCATGGAGGCCTCCATCGATCCAGACCACGGCTCGCCCCTCTCTCGCCAGCTTCCTAGCCTCGCCGTCAGAGAGTCCTTCGGCTAAAGCAAGCTGTTTTGCAATATCCTTGTAACGGAGCAGATTCTCATGATTTTCAGGTGATGTGATGATGGCCATCATCATCGGCCGTCCCTCTGCGGTGCGGCCAATCTCAACAAGTTTTATCCTTCCTGACTCCTGCTCCAGCTTCTTCCAATACTCCACCATCTGGGCGTAATTCACGAGCTGATAATCATCGCCGATGTTAAAACCAAACTGCTCCTTTGGAGTGGTGATTTTCTGTTGAGCAAAGCTGGGAAAAATGGCTAAAGCTGCTAAGAAACAGAAAATTAAGTATAGAATCTTAAATTTTTTCATGGATCCTCCCTTTTTACTATTCTCCACTCTGCTTAACGTATGTGTCGAACCAGTCAATCCAGCGAGCCCATAGGTCCATATAGGTCTCAATGCACCTTGGCCCGTGGGACTCGAAAGGATAGATGTAGAGAACAGCCTTTTTCCCCAATCCGGTCAAGGCCTGAAGCAGGCGTTCCGACTGGATGAGAAAAGTTCCGGTGTTATTATCCTGGCCTCCATGATACATGAGGAGAGGGGTGTCGATGTGATCAGCATAGAAAAAGGGTGACATTTCAAGATAAGTATCCTGAGCTTCCCACAAAAAGCGCCTTTCATTCTGGAACGTCATCGGAGTCAACGTTCTATTGAAAGCCCCATCACCCGCTATGCCTGCTTTGAAAAAACTGGAATGAGCTAGAAGGTTTACGGTCATAAAGGCTCCATAACTGTGCCCGCCCACACCTATTCGGTCGATGTCCACATAGCCCATTTGGTCCACCTTCCGAATAGCTGCATACATCGAATCCGTAAGATGGGCGATATAATTGTCATTGTACTTCTCTTGCTTCCCGATGATGGGAATATCGGGTTCAACCACTGCGTATCCCTGAGTAAGCCATATCTCGGAAGAATTCCTGTAATCCAGGTGAGGAAATGCATTGTGATTATGAGAACGGAAGGCTGCCTTCTTGTATTCCTCAAAAGACCGGTATTCCCTAGGATAGGCCCAGAAAACAGCCGGCACCCGGCTCCCCTCTTTATAATCTACGGGAAGAGAAATGCGTCCCTGCATCACCAAACCGTCTCGCCGTTTGAAATCAAAATCGATCCTCTTACAACGGGCCACTTCGGAAAAAGGATCTCGATTATTTGTCAGCTTTTCTGCCGAGCCGTCCTTATGCCAGAGATAGCAATCGGGAAAAACACTCATTGATTCACGGCTGATAATGATCTGTGATATATTGTCATCAACGGGGACCAACGGACGCTCATACGCGTCTTTCTTACTCTCAAAAATACGTATTTTTTCGCTCCTTTTAATAATTATTTTATCGATAAAAGGCTGAGGCTTGAAATCTTCTTTATAACCTGGTCCCTGGAGGTGAACCGACCTCTGATCAGTGGAGAGAAGCGCATAGACGATGCCGTTTCCAGTTCGAAGTTTGACGATCTCTCCTGGAAGCTTCAACACATCTTCAGGATCAATATCTTTGACTAAAACATAGGGCTTAGGCTCTTTTTTGGTCAAGTCGTAAGCTACGATCTCCTGCTGCCTTTTCCTGCCGTCTCTCTTGGTCAATGTGGCAAAGGCGAAATGCCCCTCGGGGGAGTAGATGACATCGCTGAAACGCTCTTCACTCACAACAAGTGTCCTGACCTGAGAAATATCAAAAGGAGGAGACAGGAACATGAGTCTATCTTTTCGTTTTGAATCATCTGAATCTTCCTCAGGCTTCTCCTCCTTCTTCTTTTCACGCCAGAGAAAGCTCAGCCCTTTCCCATCAGGACGCCAGGCAACATCTCGGGGAAGATCTCCTTCTCTTTCCCTATCTCTGTCTCCCCTCATGGCCTCCTTCAGGGGGACTTTGCAAATTGTGGAAAGAACCTTTCCTTCCAAATCCATCACCTGCAATTCTCTGGGGAAACTGTCGTAGCCGGCTATATAAGAAAAGGGTTCAACCATCTTTTCAGCAAGGATGTATTTACCGTCCGGGCTGAGGGAAATGCTCATGTACATGGCCGGGGCTCCAATTTTTCTCGGAGGCTCTCCAGGGGAAAGAATTGCCAACTGAGCCGTGGTGTAATAGCGGAAAAGCTCTTTATCGGTTGATGTGCGGAGCAGAAATGGATAAGTTCGTGTGGGGGTGGACTTTTCCCGAGTCCGACGGATAATGGGAGTGTTGGGAACAGAATCTTTCTTGGGCTCTGGACCACGATCTTCTGGAACTAACAAAGCAAGCACAGCCCCGCCAGGCGTCCATTGAAGCATTCGGGATGAGCCTGATGGTCGACGTCGCCATTGGGGTCTTCCCGCCAAGGTGGCCATCACAAAGGCATGGCTGAGAGGTTCGGCCTTACCGCTCAAAACATCTGCAACCCAGACCTGCGTTCCCTGTTTAAGATGAGCCAAAAAAGCAATCTTTTTCCCCTCAGGTGACCACATCATATCACTAACAAAAATGTCCTCGGGAAGGGCAACCTGCCAGGAATCTCTCTTGCTCAAGGAATAGATCTTCAGTGCCTTGATCCCCTGGGTGGAAAGGCGCCATTCACGGTTCGTATCAGGACAAAACTCGAGCATGGCCAGACGGAATGTCTTCTGGGCCATAAGCTCTAATGTGGAAAAATAGGGCTGAATCGGAATCATAAAATGGTCTCCATCCGGACTCATGGCCTCGAGCATGTCGTAGTGTCTGTCTCTCTTCAAGATATCCTGGACTGGATCTGGCGGAAGAAGATAAGATTCCTCATACTGTCTCTGCTTCGCCCATAAAAGATTCGCCCCTACAACAAGGACACATGTCAAAACAATTGTTCTCCCAATCATACTCATTACACGACACATGGCCTTGTTTGCTTTTAAATTATTGTGCATAAAAACCTCCATTAGCAATCATTGATGGTTTGTTCTCCCTGCTACTCATGGGTAGCCTGTATGATTTTCTATTTTGAAAGGAAAATATCTTACAGGAAAAAAGGGAAAGATTAAAGCACATTGCTTGGCTTAGGGCATAAAATTCATCGTCACAGAGAAAAGCCTTATATTAAAAGGTCATTTTGCTGTGGCCGGGATGGGATCGGGTTATTATCTTATCACGGCCTCTAATAAGGATTATACCGATTCCTCTGTCCAAATGAATACCAGCAAGCTTAAAATTGAAAAAGTTGAAAGGACTTATCGGTCAGAAGCTGAAACGGAAACCCAGCATGAATATCCTCGATCCCAAAATATAGGTCGTCGTATCATAGTCTGGACTCAGCACCCGCCTTCCTTGTGCAGTGTTCTCATCATCTGGAAACCATAATCCCCCATCGTTTTGTTGCGCGATTTTATATTTGCTTCCCAGCACATTAAGAATGTCCACATAGGCACTTATTTTTGTAGAACCTCCCAACCGCAGCTCCTTCTCCACCCTCAGCTCAAGATTGTTAAAAGAATCATATCTTCTTGTTCCGGGTGACTCCAAATAGACTCTGGCGAAAGAACCATATGCATGATTATCCTCAATCCAGGTAGCAGGCGGGTAGATGGTGACACTCCTTGCCCATGGCCTTCCGCTCATGTGTGTGTAGTAAAAACTAAATAGAAGACCGAACTGAAACCTGTAGGTCCCCATAAGCTTGAAAATCAAAGACCTGTCATAATCCAGCCTGGATTCTTCCGAAGAATAATTCACGAAATAATTGGGAGAGTCGGCAGCTTCGGTAAATCCTGAATTGGCTTCATACCCTAATGGCATGTTGCCCGTCGATTTGCTCCAAACCAGGGAACCCAGAAATTGCCAGTTATGTGACCATCGCTTTTTAACCGCCAATTCTAAAGCTTCATACTTCCTCTTCAATTCAGGGACATTTTTAAGGCGATTGAAGGACAGAGGAGCGTTTTGGGACCAGAAATAGACTGTAACTGGGGTATCCTGATATTCATGATTTCCTGGAACAACGGTATGAAAAGGTATCCACCATCCCTCTGAATCTTGATCGCGTGTGTACCAATCGCTATCTGTATCAGGCGAATAGAGAACATTCTCCAGGATATTTTCTTTGCTTTTGTGGATATAATTTATTCCTGCCGAAAAATCTCTAAGTATTTCTTGGCTGATGCCGAAAGTCCATTCCTGGGTATAAGGAGACTTAATATCTGGGTCTATTCTTTTTGTGTAATAATCCTCCAAGTATAAGCGATAGTCCTCATAGTCAAGGAGGTAAGTATCGGTATCATCTGGCTGGCCGTTCATGTCTTCATCGTACCAGAAGAATCGATGAGACCGGCCGGGAAAAAAGGGATTTAAAGGCATGAGGTAATCTAACATCATGTATTCGTTGTAGCGAGCAAATGATGCTTTTAATACTGTTTTTCCGTTGCCATAAACATTCAAATTCATACCTACGCGGGGAGACCAACAGTTCCAGGTCATCAGACTTTTCATTTCTGGAACAATATTTTCATCGTAGGGATTAACGTCATACTCAGGTTTTATCAATTCTTCCCCTAATTGAAGAGATAACGGATTTCCACTGGCTAATTTTTGAAAGGCTGGCATCCGGGCATCGCTGTGGTCGAATCGAATTCCAAAATTTAGAGTCAGTCTATCAGCAAAGGTCACCCTCTCCTGGATAAAAAAACCAAGTTTTCTGAGTTCGGCGATGGAACTTAATCCATCTTCCTGCATACTGGCTAGATAAAAATGAATCATCCCTTTTCCAACCGTGCTGCCAGTGGTGGGTGATGAGTCCAGTCCAAAATAATAAGGGCTTCCATCAAAATAGTCGATCAGCAGATTGTCATTTTTCCAAGTATCCTGCTCCCCATTGACATATTCGTATTCTGCTCCCAGTTTGAGCTGATGGTTACCTCTCATGAAGTCATCCTGAAATCGGGTAAAATAGGCTCCAACCTGAAATCTTTTGGTAAGCCGTTTTTCGTTGAAGGGAGCACTCCCCCAGAGATAGCCTGTGGCTTCATCAAAGTATTGAGGACTCTCCCCAGCTTCTTGATTGATATAAAGAGGAAGCGAGTGGGATAAGTAGCTTGCCCTCCATTCAATAAATGTGTTTTGGTTAAGAACGTAGCTTGCCCTGCCGTCCAAATTGTAGTTTTTTTCGTGATCCCAAACTCGAGTGGCTTCCTCTGTTATATTCCATCCCAGAGAGGAATCGTAAATTGGCTGATGGCGATTGGTGTAGTTAAACATGGCAGAAAATGAGATCTGGGAAGTGATTTTGCTGCTCAGTTTGAAGAAGCCCAATTTTTCATTATCACTCCAGAGATAATCTTCATGACTCTTGCCCATAGGATCTACCCAGGGATTAAAATCAGTGGTCCGATCGTGAGAGATCAGACGACCGTTACCGAAATACCATAATCTATTTTCCAGGAGAGAACCTCCCAGAGATAAAGATATATCCCACATCTTCTGATCGGCAAGAGGAGGCAGAATTTCAGGGTCATCCAATTCTCTTTCAGAGAGCAGAGATTGAGTCAATGAATCGCTTTTATGAGAGAGGAGGATTTTCCCAACGAAGCTGTTTCCGCCAGATTTAGGAACCACATTGATGTGCCCTCCCTCAGTGGACTCAATAGCTGGAGGGTGGCCAGCAGTTTCCAGCTCTATTTCTTCTATAACGTCAAAGTTGATATTGGTGATAAGTAACCTTCCCCACGGATCGTTCTCGCTCAAACCATCCCAGGCGTAAGTGTTGGCTCGGGCTGATGAGCCGTGGACTATAACTTCGGGCTGGTAGGGAGTACCTTCCAAATGTATCCTGGCATCAGAATTGATAATATGGTGCAAGTCTCGGGAAAGAGGGATGTTTTTTATTATTTCTTGTTCTAGGATCACTGCCGTTTTTGCCGATTCCGCATCAAGTGTAGGCGAAGGGATGTTAAGAGTGATTTCCTCTTCGATTTTTGTAATCTCCATGGTGACAATGATAGTGGTGGTCTTTCCCATGCCGACTTTAATGCCTTCTATGTTGACTGTTTTAAATCCTGGCATTTCCACTGTGAGACTGTATGTACCTGGAGGGAGAAGGGTAAACCTGAAGTTTCCGGTATGGGCAGTAATATAGGTTTTAATCTCCATTGAGGCTGGAGATGATATGTAGATAAAAGCCCCAGGGAGGGGGAGCCCTTCGGTATCAATAATCTTCCCCTTCAGGGAACTGGTTTGACTCTGGGTCAATCCTGGAAAGGCTACTCCTAGGACTAAGCATATGATCAAAAAGCCTCTGCACAGCGTTCTGTTCACTCTGAGCCTCCTCTTCTTATTTTGTTTTTACAACGACGTTGTTTTTTCGGTTGTCAAAAAAGAATTCTTAAAAATGAACATATACTGATTTTTGGGGTTTTCAACTTTTCTGTTAAGTAGCAGTAATCTTAACATTTATGTTTTTCTTTGACAATATTTTTTTGTTTATACAAGGATGGAGAGGAACCAGCACTGAGGCATTAATGAACCTGTCTCTTTTTTCCCTATCAGAAGGTGAATTCTCTGATCTTTCTCAGCTCTTCTCCGCCTGTCCTATTCTT
>CAYVAT010000056.1:0-16619 GCA_964449165.1 uncultured Eubacteriales bacterium
CACCCTTTTCAATTCAGTATATATTTAAATTCATCACGGTCTTAAGGATGCTTCCAGAGAGAAGCGGCGGATCCTGTCCATCCGAGGCCCATAGTGGCGGGTGGGAGGGTCTTGGCGAGGATGGACAGGATCCGATGATGAGAGGTTATAGAGGATTTTCTATCACTTTTTGGTTTGACAAAAATTTCAAGCTCCGGTAGCTTGGGAAAGTGATTTTTTCGAAAAGATCTTCTCTTTTCTGGATTATCTTCGGAATCGTAGCTTTCCTCTTTTTGTTCTCTATCAAGATTAAGGATGAGATGGTCGATTTCGAAGTCAACTACAAAGCAGGCAAAAGGCTGTGTTCAGGAGAAACCATCTACCGGATCGAAGACGGGCATTACCAGTTCAAATATTCCCCTTTTTCGGCTCTTTTGTATGTTCCCTTATCATTTATTCCCTTAACCACAGCTAAAGCAATCTGGTATGTGGTAATCATCCTCTCCACCTTCTTCCTTATTATGCTCTGTCGAAATCTTTGTCATATCCAACACAGATCTTTCCTCTATACTCTGCTCCCTTTCCTGATTCTTGCCCGGTATTTTCTAAGGGAGCTACAACTCGGACAGATCAATACTTTTATATCCATGTTGTTGGTGTTGATGATCTGGGCTTTAATCTCTGAAGAAAAAAAATCTTTTTCCTCCTGCTCTGCCTATTGGGGAGGGGCTGTTTGGGGATTGGCCACAGCGATTAAGCCCTATGCATTGATCTTTCTTCCTTACCTTATCCTCAAGAAAAAATGGAAATCGTTATTGAGCGGATTGATTTTTCTAGCTCTTTCCTTGATTGTTCCTTCGCTTTTCTACGGTTTCAGGGGTAATATCAAAGTGCTTCAGGAATGGATCTCTTCCCTTTCCCTTTCCACTCCTTCTCTGTTCGATTCACAAGATAACATTTCCTTTCTGGGAATACTCATGAAATGGACTGGAAATCAAAAACTCTCTCTTTTGGTCTTCGCTGCTGGAGTGAGTTTGCTTGCCCTCCTACTTTTGATTCTTGTTTTGAAAGGAAAAGGGAAAAAAGAAGCTTTACTTCTGGATTGTTCTATCCTCCTTGTCCTGATTCCTCTCATATCGCCTCTCGGTTGGGACTATACTCTTCTCATCTCAATTCTGGGTGTAATGATCTGTGTCGTTCATTTTTTTGATTATTCCAAATTCTGGAGAGGATTTCTCATTCTCAATTTCTCCATTGTCGTTTTTTCCCTTTACGATCTTCTTGGGAGAGAATTCTACACCAGGTTTATGTCCTGGTCGGTAATCACCCTCAACTTTCTCATCCTGATAGGATATCTCTCTTATCTCAGATGGAGAGGCCTGCGCTAGGCAGATTAATGTGGAAAGAGTTCTCATCGATGAAAACGCAGAAAATTCGGTTGGTCTATTTCTCCACATTCGCTGGGGCCCTTATCTGGATAGGAGCAATCTTCTTTGCTCCTTATTTAAAAAGTCAATCCTCCTCCTTGGAGATATACTTCTATGCCATATTTTCACCTCTTTGCCATCAGATTCCGGATCGGTCTTTCTTCTGCTTTGGCTATCCCCTTGCAGTCTGTGCCCGTTGTCTGGGCATTTACTCTGGGTTTTTAGCAGGCCTGGTACTTTTTCCCTTCTTGAACGGATTCTCTTCCCTCCGCCTGCCTTCCACTCGTTCCTTTTTCCTAGTCACTATCCCCATCGGGATTGATACCATGGGAAATTTCATTCATCTCTGGACAACGCCAAACTGGCCAAGATTTGTCCTTGGGCTCATCTGGGGATTCATACTTCCCTTCTACTTTATCGTTGGGATCTCGGATTTGCTTATCACTCTAATCATAAAAAGACAAAAAGAAAAGCAATCATCTCCATTTTCGCAATGACTTTATAGTAATAATCCGACGAATGAAAAGCATTGGGGGAGGGATTGAGCGACCTTGAAGACCCCGACCCAGCCTACCCTAGCCTTCTCGAAATGCTCTTCGAGGGTACCTGACGCAGTCAGGCGGCGAGGACTGTTTGAGCACGGAATAATTCATTGAACGACGTGGAGAATGGTTAATACACTAGGGCGAGAGAATGGATAGACATGCGGAGTTCCACAGCCGCCGAGAAGAGCGTTGAGGGAATGGCGTTAAAAATCTGAAGGGAGCGAAAACATCCTCCAATGCTTTTTTCTTTGATCGCGGAAACGGAGATGCAATCCAGGTAAAAATATTCCTTGAAATTGAGTAAGAAAACAAAATAGAATAGGAAAAACGACCGATAGAGGAGGAAAGATGAACGCGCAAAAGCCTGGTATGTTGGTTCCTGCTTTAGTCGGTGGCGCAGTGGCAGGAGTTCTTTCAGCAATTCCTTTTGTTAACTGCCTCTGCTGCTTGTGGATCATCGGCGGAGCGATGCTCGCCTCCTACATGCTGGTCAAGGACTCATCTGTGGCCTTAACTGCCGGAGACGGAGCAATTGTTGGCATTTTTTCTGGAGTCGTAGCTGCGGTTGTGGATGCCTTCATCAGCATTCCCTTTCATGCCATCAACAGCGCCTTTGTTCAGAGGATTATGGAAAGAATTGCCGATTATACAGAGGAGATGCCCTCTGGCTGGGAGAGATGGATGGAGACAGGCAGTCTTGAAACTTCTGCCTCTATGTTCATGCTAGGGCTTTTAATCTCAGCCATCATTTTTTCCATCTTGGGAGCCTTGGGAGGGATCATCGGTATCTCTATTTTCGGCAAGAAATCCGCTCAAGCACAAAAGGGAGCAATAGATGTTCCTAAAGACTCGGGTGATCGTCAACCCTGAATCGAACAAGGGACGAACCAAAAGAAGATGGAACCAGATTAGGGAAGCCCTTAAGACCTTTCTCAAAGAATTCAAGTATGAATTCACAGAAAAGCCTTTTCAGGCAATCGAAATATCAAGAGACGCCATAAAAGAGGGCACAGAACTTATCGTCGGAGTAGGCGGCGATGGGACCATCAATGAAATCGCAAACGGCTTTTACGAGAACCAGAGAATCATCAATCCTGATACAGTGTTAGGAATCGTGCCCTCTGGGTCTGGCTGTGATCTTGTCCGCAGCCTCAACATCCCTCTCAACCTGAGGAAAGCCCTGGGAGTGATCACTCAAGCCCCATCTTCTTGGATAGATATAGGAAGAGTACACTACAGGAACCATTCTGGTGAAGAAGAGGAAAGATACTTCCTGAATGTTGCCGATTTTGGAATCGGAGGTGAAGTGGTTAAAAAAGTCAACGAGAATAGGATGAAACGCAAAGCCTCTTCCTACCTGCGGTGTTTGCTTTCCACATTCTTTTCATACAAAAACAAGAGGGTGAGGATAAAGATCGATGGAGAAGAATTACCAATAGAAGAATACCTGGTAGGGACGGTGTCCAACGGACGTATTTTCGGTAAAGGGATGAAGATCGCTCCCCAAGCCAAGCTGGACGATGGACTGTTCGATGTGGTCTTGGTCAAAGGGATGAAGGTCATGGAATTCCTCAGGAATGTATGGAAAATCTACACAGGCTCTCATCTTTCCCACCCTAGAATTACTCTGATTCGAGGAAGCAGGATTGAAGCTTATCCCGAAGAAGAAGACAAAGATATTTTGATTGAGCTGGACGGAGAACAACTCGGGAAACTGCCTGCTGCTTTTGAGGTCATCCCCCGCAACTTTCTGGTCAAGGGATATATCTAAGAAGGCTGCTCACTCTTTCTTTTTCTTCTGAGATGAATAGACATAAGGTATATTAGTCAGCACCAACCTCCCTGATTCATCGTAAAATTTATAGATGATTGTCTTCGTTTTTATGGTTGGTCTGGAGTATGTGCGCATTACGTTTTTAATATAACTCTTTGTTTCCGGGTAAGGTGGGATACCCCCATATTTTTTGACAGCTTCCTGGCCAGCGTTGTAGGCAGCCAAAACCAAATCTGTGTCACTGTTGAAAAGTTTGATCAAGTCGTTCAGGTACCTGACCCCGCCTTCGATATTATCCTGAGGATCAAACACATTTTTCACCTTGTAGATTCTTGCCGTCTCGGGCATGAGCTGCATCAGCCCCATAGCTCCTTTGGGTGAAATAGCAAAAGGATCATAGTTGGACTCTGCACGGATGATGGAATGGATAAGTTCGGGAGGAAGATAATATCTCTTTGCTACTGTATCGACGATCCCGCTGTACCTGCTCTCCAGAAATGAAGTGGATTTATCTTCTGCTTTCCCCTCAGAAAAAGAAAAAAGAAGAAAAAATCCTAAGAGCAGCATGTGCAGAGCGTAAAAAGCCTTCTTCTTCATCATCAAAATCGACTGATCTCATGGTGACACAATAAAAGCTTGAAATCAATCCTCTTTTAGGGTGATTCGAGCGATTATTTTTATTATTCAATCACCTTCTCCAATTCTTCTGGGATCTTCCGAAGAATCTGATCCAGCTTTTCCGGCTTTGTTCCTCCAGCCTGGGCGAAATCTGGCCTACCTCCCCCTCCACCACCGATGGCAGGAGCGATCTTCATGATGAAGGCATCAGCCTTGAATCTCTCGGTCAGATCATTAGAGACAGAGACCACCAGGAAAACTTTGCTGTTTGAGGCGCTGGCAAGAATGACTATCCCTGTCCCTAATTTTTTCTTGAGAGTATCGGCCATCCCTCTGAGCTCGGCATTGCTCAGTCCTTCCACCCGCTTGATGATAACTTTTATCCCTTTGACATTTTTGACTTCTTCTACTTCCTTCTTTATCCGCAAAGATGTCATTTTTTGCCTCAGGGCCTTACTCTCTCTCTCCTTATCTTTCAAGGCGTCTTTTAACTTGTCGATCTGATGAAGGAGATCTTTCTTCGGGGTGCTTAACGTGTGCTGGATCTCATCCAGAAGATAGTCGTTTTCCTGGACGTACTTCAGTGCTTCTTCCCCTGTTAGGGCTTCAATCCTTCGCATCCCTGCTGCCACACTGGATTCTGAAACGATCTTGAACAATCCGATCTCTCCTGTAGAGTGAACATGCACCCCGCCGCAGAGCTCTTTGCTGAATTCATCGATGGTCACCATCCTGACTTTTTCCCCGTATTTTTCTTCAAAGATAGCCACAGCTCCTTTCTTCAGCCCCTGTTCCAGGGTTGTGACCTCTGTCTTAACCATGATATTCTCTCTGATTTTCTGGTTGACTAACGATTCAACCTGTCTTAATTCCTCTGGTGTCAAGGCAGAAAAATGGGTAAAATCAAACCTCAGTCTGGCGGGAGAGACAAGCGAACCTGCCTGTTTGATGTGATCTCCAAGGATCTGTCTCAGGGAAGCGTGGAGAAGGTGGGTAGCAGTGTGGTTGTAACTGATGGCATTGCGGAGGGAGATATCGATGGAGGCTTCTACTCTGTCATTAACTCTGACTTTGCCGGAGAGAACTTCGATCTTATGAACGATTAATTCAGGAATAGGATAATAGGTGTTGCTGACCACTGCAGAAAAATGAGGATTCTTCAGTATGCCTCTATCCCCAATCTGGCCTCCTGCTTCTGCATAGAAGGGTGTTTTATCCAGAATGACCTCTCCCTTTTCTCCTTGCTTGAGTTCAGAAGCATGAGTTCCATTCTTGATCAGAGCCATCACTCTTGACTCAAGAATTTCACACTTTTCATAGCCTACAAACCTCACTCGAAGACTCTTGAGCTTTTCATAGGTTTTCTTGCCTTTCTGGAAGGCCTCTCCCTTCCAGCTTTGTCGTGCCCTCTGCCGTTGTTCATCGAGTTCCCGGCGGAATCCTTTCTCATCGACTCCAAACCCTTCTTCAGCGGCCAGATCTTGAGAAAGATCAAGGGGGAATCCATAGGTATCATACAGTTTAAAAAGCCGAGAACCGGGAAGAACTCTTTTTCCCTCTTTCTTTGTCTGTTCGACATACTGATGAAACGTGCGCAATCCTGAGGCAAGAGTGGCGGAAAAGCGGCTCTCTTCAGAAAGGCAAAGTTTTGATATGTAGTTGGCAGAAGAGAGAAGCTCGGGGTAAGCATCTTTCATAATATCACAGACTGCTCCCACCATTTTATAGAGGAAGGGTTCTTCCAGTCCCAGCAGATTTCCGTTGCGATAAGCCCGCCGAATCAGCCTGCGCAACACATATCCACGACCTTCGTTGGAGGGCATGATGCCGTCTCCGATCAGGAAGGTGATTGCCCGGATGTGATCGGCGATGATTCTTACCGCTATGTCTCCTTCCTCATCTGAGGGAAATTCTCTCTGTGAAAGATTGCATACCGTTTCGATGAGAGGAGTAAAAAGATCTGTCTCAAAGCTGCTACTCTTTCCCTGCAGACAGGCGGCCAACCTCTCCAATCCCATTCCGGTATCGATGGAGGGTGAGGGTAAGGGATGAAGCATGCCCTTCTCATCCTGATAGTACTGCATAAAAACTAGATTCCATACTTCCAGAAAACGATCGCTTCCCTTTTCGATCAAAGTGGAGATGTTTCCTTCATCCACTGCAGAGTCAATATCGTAGTGAATTTCCGAACAGGGACCACATGGCCCTGTCTCCCCCATGGCCCAGTAATTATCTTTCTTGCCAAAGCGAAATATCCTGTCAGAAGTGATTCCGATTCCCTCGTTCCAGACCTTAAAAGCTTCATCATCTTCCTTGAAGACAGTGATAAAAATCCTCTCTTTCTCGATTTTATAAATCTCTGTAACCAGCTCCCATGCGAATTCAATCGCTTCTTCCTTAAAATAATCACCAAAGGAAAAATTTCCCAGCATCTCAAAAAAGGTATGATGCTTGTTGGTCTTCCCCACCTGTTCTAAGTCGTTGTGCTTTCCGCTCACCCGCATACACTTCTGTACCGAAGCGGCTCTCTTATAACTGCGTTTTTCAAGCCCCAGAAAGATGTTCTTGAACTGATTCATTCCCGCGTTAGTAAAGAGAATAGTGGGATCCTCCTTCGGCAGCAGGGATGAACTCTTGACGATCCTATGTTTTTTTTTCTCGAAGAAGTCTAAAAAAGTCTCTCTTATCTCCTGAGCTATCATTTACGGCTCTATTATTCTTTCTTTTTATCGGGCTCTTCCTCTTCTCCTTCTTCTCTTTCTTCAGGTTTTCCTCTGCGTTCTCGGTCAATTTGAGCCATCTCCTTTTCCATTTCTTCCAGAGCCAGATCCGAGGCAGCACGAATTCCCATGACTCGCAACTTGAAATTATCAGGGCTCGATGAATATCTCAATCCCTGCTCATAAGAGATGAGCCCTTCCTGGTAAAGCATGTATACGGATTGATCAAATGTCTGCATCCCGTACTGAGAGATTCCGGCAGCAACGGCATCCCTTATCAGGACTGTCTTCTCTCTTTCCTGGATACACTCCTGGACATAAGGAGTGTTAATCATGACCTCTACAGCCGGTACTCGACCTGACTGATCTTTGGTAGGTATAAGTCTCATGGATATAATAGATTTGAGGATGCTGGCCAGCTGAAACCTGATCTGTCTTTGGTGATGGGGAGGAAAAACAGAAATGATCCTGTTTATGGTCTCCGGCGCATCAAGGGTATGAACGGTGCTCATGACCAGGTGTCCTGTTTCTGCTGCCAGGAGGGCTGTCGAGATGGTGTCCAAATCCCGCATCTCACCCACCAGGATGACATCCGGATCTTCGCGCAATGCGGCCCGCAGTCCCCTTGCAAAATCCAGCACATCCACTCCGACCTCCCGCTGACTGATGGTGCTCTCTTTATCCCGATGGAGGTATTCGATCGGATCCTCGATTGTGATGATATTTTCTTTCCGATGAGTGTTGATATAGTCAATCATGGCCGCTAAGCTCGTGGTTTTTCCAGACCCGGTAGTTCCTGTGACCAGAACCAATCCTCTTTGTTCGAGAGAGATCTTCTCCAAAACTGCCGGCAGATTCAAATCTTTTATGGTTTTGACCTCCATAGGAATAATCCTCAGCACGATGGAGACCGTGCCTCTTTGATGGTAAATGCTGCCCCTGAATCGACCAAACCCAGGAAGACTGTATGCCAGATCCAAATCCAGATCATTCTTGAGTCTTTCCTTTTGATAATCGTTGGTGATCTGATCTGAGAGTTCGTAAGTATCCCTGGGAGTCAGTTTGGGAAAATTGGTCAGCGGCTTTAAATGTCCATGAATACGGACTGTGGGATGATTCCCAGCCTTCAAATGGAGGTCAGAAGCATCACTCTCGATGGCTACTTTTAAAAGTTCATCGATGTCCATGATTCCCCCTTAAATTTAGATATAGGTAAGCCAATTATGCCTATCCTCTCTTTCTCCATCGATATAGGCAAAAAACTCGTCCTGAAGTTTCTTGGTGATAGGACCTCTCTTGCCTTCCCCTATGACAATTTTATCGATGGAGCGAATCGGCGTGATCTCGGCTGCAGATCCTGTAAAGAAGACCTCATCCGCGATGTAGAGCATTTCTCTGGGAATGGTATCTTCGACGAAATGAATGCCCAGTTCTTTGGCTAAAATGATGACAGTATCCCGGGTGATTCCTGGCAAAATCGAGGAGGACAGCGGCGGTGTATGGAGGATACCGCCGATCACAACAAAAATGTTCTCTCCGCTTCCTTCGCTGATATGCCCTCTAACATTGAGAGCGATCCCCTCTGCATACCCATCCAGAAGGGCTTCCATCTTTATCAGCTGTGAATTCATGTAATTCGCCCCGGATTTAGCCAGGGCAGGGAACGTGTTGGGAGCCATCCTCTGCCAGGAAGACACCCGGACATCCACCCCATTCTCCAAGGCATCCTCTCCCAGGTATTTCCCCCATTCCCAAACTAGGATAGCACAATCCACAGGATTTGGAAAGGGATCCACGCCCAGACTGCCATAACCGCGATAGATGATAGGCCTGACATAGCAAGACTTGAGGTTATTGGCCTTTATTGTCTCAACCACAGCCTGATTAAACTGGGTCTGGGTATAAGGAATATCCATCCGGTACATTTTGCAGGAATTGTAAAGCCTTTGTGTGTGAGATTGAAGGCGGAAAATAACAGATCCTTGAGGAGTGGCATAGGTTCTGAATCCCTCAAATAGAGAAGTTCCGTAATGAATGACGTGGGAAGCGATATGAATGCGGGCGTCTTTCCAAGGAATCAATTTTCCATTCATCCAAACTTTTCCATTTTCGCCAAAAGGACTCATTCATAACTCCTGATGATAAGATATTAAAAAACAAACGATTGTGATGAGACGATTGATACTTGAGAGAAATAAGCCAATCATCTTAACTTAATTACCAGGTCAAGTCAAACCCACTCCATACCTCAGCAAACGCCATTACACCTTCTCTCCACAATGAGGACAATTTTTAGCCTTATAGGGTAATGGTCTCCGACAATTCCAACAGAGAGGAGTTACACTCCGTTCCCTTGCCTTTATCCTTCGCATGATATCCTCGATTTCCGATTTTCTGTCATCGTGTCCCTTGAAAGCAGAGAGCTCTCTTATGATTTCCGTTGTCCTCTGATACCTGTTCTCCATATCAGCAGAAAGACATCTCATGATGATTTCATTGATTTTTCTGGGGATTGTGTTTTTCTTTAAACGAGGAGGTGTGATCTTTCCATCCTGAGCTCTCTCCATAATCTTAAATGGATCTGGATCAATGATGGGCGGATGGCCGATAAGCATCTCATAAAATATGCAACCGATAGAATAGATGTCCGAACAATACGTGGCCTTCCCTAAAAACTGTTCAGGGGCCATGTAGGGAGGCGAACCGATCCTTGTTGAGGCATAAGGAACATTACTGAGCCAGACTGATGTTCCAAAGTCTGTGATTTTTGCTGTCCCTTCCTCTGAAACGATGATATTGGATGGTCTGAGATCTCTGTGGACTATTTTATTGTTATGGGCGTGGGCAATGCCATAGGAAATTTGGGTAATATAGTCTATGGCTTTCCCCAGATCCAGGATCTTCTCTCTATCCAGGATTTTCTCCAGTGTTTTTCCTTTGATGTATTCCATGACCATGAAAAATATCTTATTCTGTTTTTCCGCGGTGATCATCCGTACGATATTGGAATGATTTAAAGCTGCCTGCAATCGGGGTTCTTTGAGGAGCTTAAAAAGTTCCAGACTCTGTTTATGGGGAACTTTGATGGCCACTTTGATGTTCAACCATGTGTCCTTAGCCAGAAAGACCGAACCAAAGCCACCACTCCCCAAAGAACGCAGAATTTCATATTTACCGACTTTCTGTCCCTGAAGAAACATTTCACCTATTCCAAAAATGAGAAATCAAGGCCACACTGGACAGGGCAGCAGTCTCTGCCCTCAATATCTGGTCTCCGAGAGTGACAGCCTCGTAACCATGGCTCAAAATATCCTGCTCTTCCTCCTCGTTCCAGCCGCCTTCAGGACCAACCAATATGAGCACAGATGAGGGTACGTTCTCTTGATATTGAATGAGGATGGTTTTAAGAACTTTCCCCTGGTTTTCGCTCAACAGCAGCCTCATCTCCTCCTTTCTCTCCTTGAGAAATGGAGTTATAGGAACAGGAGCTTCTATGGAAGGGGAAAAAACTTGCCCGCTCTGCTTGGAGGCTTCCCTTGCTATCCTCTGCCACCTTTCTATTCTTTCGCCGCTCTTTGTCTTGATTTTAATCAATGATCTTTGGGTAACCACTGGAATAAAACGGGCAATTCCCCATTCTGTTGTCTTCTGAATGATGAATTCCATTTTCTTCGATCGCAAAAGAGCTTGGCCTAAAGTAATGTTCAAGCGGGGCTTTTCTTGAATCACCTTTCTCAGGATGAAAAGCCGTGTTTTCTCACGCCCTATTTGCTCTACTCGAGCCAGATAGCTTGTCCCTTGTTCATCGAAGAGCCAGACATTCTCCTGAGTTTTAATCCTGACCACACGGCTCAAGTGATGGTGTTCATCTCCGGAAAGGAAAATAGAGGAAGAATCGATCTTTGGTTTCTTGATAAAAAATCGGTTAGAGGTCAAGTTCTTATCTAGTTAAAGAGGTTTTTGACTTTACTGAGGATACTTTTATCTATGGTTTCAACGCTCTCGCCTCTTAGCTGTGCAAATTTCCGCAGGAGCTCCTTCTGCTCCTTGGTCAAGTGCTCAGGGGTTTTGATATTCACTTTCACGAATAAGTCGCCGTTCCTATGGCTCTCCAATCCTTTTATCCCTTTTCCTCTTATTTTAAGGACTGTACCCGATTGAGTTCCAGGCGGTATCTGGAGAAGTTCATTCTTCTCCAAAGTAGGTATCTCAATGGTTGTTCCCAAGGTAGCTTGGACAAAAGATATAGGAACTTCACAGTAGAGGTTGTCTCCTTCTCTATGAAAAAACTTATGCTTTTTCAAACGAATAATCACATAAAGGTTTCCTCGTCCGGCTCCGGGATCCCCCGCTTCTCCTTCTCCCGCTAATCTGAGTCTGATTCCTTCATCCACTCCCGCGGGGATTTTTATCTGGATATTTTTTCTCTTTTTTACCTTTCCTGAACCTCCGCAATCATCGCATGGAGTTGTAATGACTTCTCCCGTGCCTCTACAGCTCGAGCAGGTTCGGGAAACAGTAAAAAATCCCTGCTGGTAACGGACTTGTCCTCTACCCTGACAAGTCTGGCAGACAGATTTTTGTGTTCCGGGACGCAATCTCGACCCATGGCAGGTAGGACACAACTCTACTCGGTTGAGCCTGATCTCTTTCTCCACTCCAAAAGCCGCTTCTTCCAGGGTGACTTCAAGTTCGAGCGCTAGGTCTCTTCCCCTTTTGGGGACATAGGTTCTTTTTCGAGTGCCAGCTCCAAAGATGTCTCCAAATCCAAAGCCGAAAAAGTTACCCAGGATATCCTCGAAATCTTCGAATAGAGAAGAATCGAATCCAGAAAATCCGGAAAATCCTTCTCCCCGCAGCCCATCATGGCCGAAGCGGTCATAAATCGATCTCTTTTCAGGATCAATCAGAACACTGTAGGCTTCGGCTGCCTCTTTGAACTGTTCTTCGGCATCTTTATTGCCTGGATTCCTGTCAGGATGATACTGGAGAGCCATCCTGCGATAGGCCTTTTTTATCTCATCAGAAGAGGCATTCCGCGGGATATTGAGGATCTCATAATAGTCTCTTCTGTTCATTTCTCTCTTAATGGTAAATTTTCTCCTCGGGTCTTCTCGATGATATCATCGATTTCTTCCTTGCTGAGTCCAGAAGAAGGCCTGACTTCGATTCTCTGCTCCCTTCCTGTCATCACATCTCTGGCAGAGACCCTGACCAGTCCATCGGCATCGATAGCGAAGGTGACATCAACCTGGGGAACACCTGCTGGAGCAGCTTCTATTCCCACCAGATCGAACTTGGCCAAAGATTTATTCTGAGAGGCCACCTCGCTTTCTCCCTGAAGAACATGGATCTTTACTCTTCTTTGATCGTCTTCCACAGTGGTGAATGCCATCGTCCTTTTGGAAGGAATAGTCGTGTTCTTCTCGATAAGTTTGACAAAAGTGTCGTTCTCCGTTTCAATCCCTAAAGAGATGGGAGTGACATCAAGAAGAACGACCAGTTCTTTTGTCACGCCTTTCAAAATTCCTGACTGGATCGCTGCTCCGATGGCAACAATCTCGTCTGGATTGATGTTATGGACAGGTTCTTTTCCGAAAAATTCGATTATCTTCTTTTTTATCAGCGGCATACGAGTTTGTCCCCCGACCAGGATAATCTCATCGATGTCAGCCTGTTCGAGCCTGCAATCCTCGAGAGCCTCTTCGATGGGGGGGAAAGTTTTATCCACAAGATCATGGGTCAATTCTTCCAGCTTAGCCCTGGTAAGAGTCCTCCTGATGTGTTTAGAAACAGCCTTATCTGAGGAAATGAAGGGAAGATGGATCTCGCTCTGAAGAGTGAAAGAAAGCTCTCTCTTTGCTTTTTCAGCCGCTTCCTTTATCCTTTGGAGGGCAAACTTGTCCTCACTGAGATCGATATCATTTTCCCTCTTAAAATCATCAATCAACCACTCCAAGATACGTCTGTCAAAATCTTCACCACCCAGAACAGAACTTCCGTTAGTAGCTAGTACATTAAAAATGCCCTCATTGATCTCCATTAAAGTGATATCGTATGTCCCGCCGCCCATATCATAGACAGCTATAGTGGCTTCATGCTTAATGTCAAAGCCATAGGCAATACTGGCCGAGGTAGGCTCATTCAGCACACGGAGAACGTTCAAACCGGCGATATGGGCTGCATCCTTGGTCGCCTGTCTCTGATGGTCGTCAAAATGAGCTGGGACCGTAATGATACAATCTGTCACATCCTCTCCCAGATAATCTTCGGCGCATCTCTTCAAATAGGATAAGATCATGGAGGAGATCTCCTGAGGACTGATGATTTTAGAGTCAACCGATACCATGATGTCCCCGTTGGAGGCTTCAGTCAATTTATAGGGAATTTTACTTATTATTCCTCTTATGCCTTCAGAGTCATACTTCTTCCCCATGAATCTTTTTATGGCAAATATGGTTTTTTCTGGATTGGTTATGGCCTGTCTGAGAGCCAGATTTCCGACAAGTTTCTCTCCTGAAGTGGTAAAGCTCACCACAGAAGGAGTAACAGATTGACCTTCAAGATTGGGGATAACTTTTGGTGTATTCCCTTCCAAGTAAGCTATACAGGAATAAGTTGTCCCCAGATCAACACCAATAACTTGACTCATGTGGATTTATCCTTTTTGGGAACCATGACTTTGACCAGAGACGGACGTAGAAGTCGGCTGTGGAGCATGTATCCTCTCTGCAGCTCCTCACTCACCACCGGTTCTTTTACCTCCTCGGATTCCTCGATAATAAAGGCTTGATGGAGATGAGGATCGAATTTATTTTCCTTTATTTCGATGGGTCTCACTCCTTGCTTCATCAATAGATCTCGATACTGCTTGTGGATCATCTTCACTCCTTCACGAAGGCTCTTTCCATTCACCTCATCTTCGCTCTCTATAGCTCTTTCAAAGTTATCTAAAATCACCAGAAGCTCTTTCAAGAATTCGCTAAGAGCATAATCATAGTAATCATTCTTTTCTCTCTCTAATCTCTTTCTCAGATTTTCTTTCTCAGCCAATTGCCTGAGTAGATTATCCTTAAGCTTTTCCATCTCATTCTTGATATTCCTGTTTTCTGCTTCTCTCTTTTTCAGCTTATTTTTGAGTACCTTGAGCTCATCCTCTTCAGCTTCGGGTTTCTTCTCTTCATCTGTGATATATTCTATCTCCACTTCCTCGTGCTTTTTTTCCTTTTTCTTAGTTTTACCTGACATCATTCCTCCTTACTGACTGAAGCTTATGGCTTGGCTCAGCTTCCTCGCTACACTGTCCACTAAGGGGATGATTTTCTTGTAAGGGATTCTCCTTGGACCGATAATCCCCAAGGAGCCTAGGACATGGCTGTCATAGCCGTAATGAGAAAGGACCAGAGAACAATCAGCAATATCAGCTATATTTAATTCGGATCCGATCAAGACTTTTACTTTGTCCAAACTGATGAAATCGGAGAGAAGTCTAGCTAGTTTGGCCTTCTCTTCAAATTTCTGAAAAAGGGATTTCAGCTTCCTCATATCAAAGAATTCCGGTTTTTCCAGGAGTCTTGACGCCCCTTGCAAGAAAATGTGGCTTTCACTTTCCTCCTGGTATATGTATGCTTTGAGCAGAGTGGACAATTTGTGGATGATACTTTCATACTTAATTTTGTAATCGGGCAGCTCATGCAGGAGATAATCGCGGATAAAAAGAAGATTCTTTCCTCCAAAATGGGCGTTGATGTACTCGGAGGCCCTGTCCAGCTCTACTTGAGTGAAATAAGTGCTTGTCTCTATGATTTCTGTTATAACCAGGTTAGAAGTGGTGATCAGAATAATCATCACCTTCTCTCCGGATATCTTTATGAATCGAATATGGTGAAAATTTATCTTTGAAATTCTGGGAGAAAGAACAAAGCCCAAGTTATCAGAAAATTCGGCTAATATCTTGGAAACCTGGGAAAGTAAGGAATTGAGATCGCCTCTTTCCAGGTAAAAATCTGCTGGAGGCAGGCTCACCTGTTTTTCCGGAATAAGAGCTTCCTGCAAAAGGCTGTTGACATAGAACCGCAAGCCTTTATCCGTGGGTACGCGGCCAGCAGAAGTATGAGGTTGAAGAAGAAAGCCGAGCCCTTCCAATTTGGTCATGATGTTGCGCACTGTGGAAGGAGAGACAGATATCTTGCTCCTCTGGGCGATAAAAGCTGAGCTTATGGGTTTTCCTCTTTTAAGATAGCTCTCTACTGTGATATTGAGGATATTCCTGTCTTTTTCCCTCAGGTACGTCTTCTTCATTTTCTCTCCTACAGAGAAAACTTATAGCATTAAACCTAAAATATTGTCAAATCAGATAAGGGAGGAGTAAGCACCATTTTTTCGTGATGAGCATGCTTTTTTAGGATGGGTCCTCTCATGGGGTATCCCCCGTACGTCCTCGCTCCACCCATCCTTTCTAAGGGGAAATAATCATCAAAAAAATGCTGCTTATGAAGGGGGGATATGAGAGAGGAGAGAGCTGGAGAAAATCAGCACAACGACGACCTCCTGCTTTCACGCTTTCAAATCACCAAAAATATCAATGTATTCTTATCCCTGCATAGCCTACGACTTGATGAAAGTCCCCTGTGACATCTCCGGAAGTCTGGTATTTGACAAGCTCTGCTTTCTTGGCCCCCAGCTCTTTTGAGGCAAATACGGCTGATGCTACGGGCTGGAAACCGCACATGCTTATGTTTTCCTGGGTAACGGTATCATAAAGCCCTTTGGCATCAAGATCCAAAATTCTCTCGATGGCAAGAAAATCCTTTCTCCGTGCCACCTCTTGTTCAACATAATGACTCATATCTGTGCTGGCAACGATCAAAACATCCTCGTGAGAATCTTTTATTCCCAGAGCGATTGCCCGCCCCAATTCTTCAAGTTCTTGATAAGCGGCCTCAAAGGAAATACAGATGGGCACTATGGCGATATCCTTTCTGAAGTATTGAATGAAGGGGAGTTGAACCTCGAGAGAATGCTCATGAAGGTGGGCTGTGCTGTCCTCCTCGATCGAGTCAGAATGATTCCTGATAAGGTCAGCCAGCTGAGTATTTACAGTCACATCCCCAAAAGGAGACTCCCAGGTTCCTTCTCTCATCATGGCCAAGCGAGACCGGATACCCCTGTGGCTCGGTCCTAATATGACATATCGACCCGGAAGATCAACCGAAGAAAACACGGCTCCAGCCACAGGACCAGAATAGATGAATCCTGCATGGGGAGAAACAACACAGATGCTCTTCTTCTTTTCTCGGCCTGAGAGAACCATCTTTGAGATCATTTCTCTAAGCTCTTTCTCTCTCTCGGGGTAGAAATAGCCAGCTACAGCAGCCTTTCTTCTCACTTTCTCCTCCTTAAAGTAAAGATAGGATGTGGTCCAGGCTTTGTCAATTTTTTAAGTTAAGATGGGAACCGACGCTTTTATTCAAGATTGTCTTAATCAGGCGTCGGTTCTTATCCATCCGAAGCCCATAGTGGCGGGTGGGAGGGTCTTGGCAAGGATGGATAGAAA
>CAYVAT010000057.1:0-16168 GCA_964449165.1 uncultured Eubacteriales bacterium
GATGGATTGCGGATGATGCATCTTGAAAGCCTAGGTTGGGGTTACGTTTATGGTCCAAAATATAAAGGCATACATCATGATGGCGGCCATTTGGGTTTTTATGCCTATGTCAGAGCCTTTCCAGCTCTCAAGATAGGAATCGTCACACTGACTAATTCGAATAATCCCTTGATGAACCAAAGACCGTCTGAGGATATGGCTCGAGTAATTCTTGACGAGCTGAAGAAGGCAGTACTCGATGGTTCTTCTCCTGCTGCCTTTAATCCTGAGCAGGTTGACCTGAATAAATATGTTGGTAAGTACACTCTTCCCGGCGCTCAGGCAGAGATAAGTATTGAGCTTCAAGATGGTCAACTCCATGCAAAATTATTACAAGATCCTACCTTTAATTTCCCCATCAATCCAGTAGGTATCGATGAATTCGGTCTTGAAGATAACCATGAACCTTGGTTTTCCTTTCAGCGTGATGACGGAGGGAGAATAAAGAATCTAAAATTCATCGGATTCACATTTAAAAGGAAATGGAAATCCTAAGGAGGACAGCATGAAATTCAAATCCACCCTCGTAATATCGATCTTAATCCTGGGCGCCGTCATACCAGCTTCCCTTCTCCTGGCCCAGGATCCGGATCCGGGCCTGCTGACTCTGGACCGGATCTTCAGGCACCGGGAATTCCGTCCCGAGCGTTTCGGTCCTGCCCGCTGGCTGGCCGACGGCACCGGGTACACAACGCTCGAACGCACGAACCCGGGCACCCGGAGCAGGGACATCGTCAAGTACGACCCCAAGACTGGCAAGCGGGAGGTTCTAGTCTCTGCAAAAGACCTCACTCCCCCCGGCACATCACAAGCCCTGGAAATCTCCGGCTACTCCTGGTCCGAGGACGGCCGGAAGCTCCTCATCTTCACCAACACCCGACGCGTCTGGAGACGAAACACGCGGGGCGACTATTGGGTGCTCGACAGGACGAGCTCTAAGCTTGAGAAACTGGGCGCCTGGGCAGAGCCGTCGACATTGATGTTCGCCAAGTTCTCTCCGGACGGGACGCGCGTCGCCTACGTGGTCAAGAACAACATCTGCGTCGAAGCCCTGGCTGACCACAGCGTCACCCAGCTTACCAAGGATGGCAGCAAGACTCTGATCAACGGAACGTTCGATTGGGTCTACGAGGAAGAATTCTTCCTCAGGGACGGCTTCCGCTGGAGCCCTGACGGGAGATGGATCGCTTACTGGCAGCTCGACTCCGAGGGTGTTAAGACCTTCTACTTAATCAATAACACCGATTCGCTCTATCCCCGACTGATCCCCATCCCTTACCCCAAGCCAGGCGAGACAAACTCCTCCTGCCGCGTAGGTGTGGTCAGCGCGCAGGGAGGCAGCACTCGCTGGTTTGAGCTTCCTGGAGACCCGCGCAACCACTACATTGCCCGTATGGAGTGGGCCGCAAATTCTGATGAGATCGTCTTCCAGCGCCTCAACCGCCGCCAGAACATCAACTGGCTCATGCTCGGCGACATCGGGACCAGCCAGTCCCGGACGGTTCTCACCGAGAAGGACGAGGCCTGGACCGAGGTCGTTAACAATCTCCGTTGGATGAAGAATGGCTCTGCGTTCATCTGGGTGAGCGAGAGGGACGGCTGGCGCCATCTCTACCTCGTTTCAAGGTCAGGGTCTGATGTCAAGCTCCTCACTCCCGGCAACTACGACGTCATCAACGTCCAGGCCATAGACGAGAAAGGCGGATGGGCCTATTTCACCGCTTCGCCCGATAATCCCACCCAGCGCTATCTTTACCGCGTGCCGCTCGACGGTTCTGGAAAAGCCGTACGCCTGACTCCGGCTGGTCAACCTGGCACTCACCGCTACACCATTTCGCCCAACGCCCGTTGGGCTTTTCACACTGTCTCTACCTTCGATGATCCCCCGCAGACCGAGCTGATCAGCCTGCCCAGCCACAAACCTGTGCGCGTGCTGGCTGAGAACGCAGATTTAAGGAATAAAATCCGGGCCCTCAAACGCTCGCCCGTAGAGCTCTTCAGGGTTCCGATCAATAACGGCATCGAACTCGATGCCTGGTGCATCAAGCCTCCAGACTTCGACCCGGATAAAAAATACCCCCTCCTCTTCTATGTCTACGGCGAACCAGCCGGGCAGACCGTGCTCGACCGCTACAGCGGTAACAGATATCTCTGGCATCTCATGCTGGCCCAGGAAGGATACGTGGTGATGAGCGTCGACAACCGCGGCACTCCCGCGCCCCGCGGACGCGCCTGGAGGAAATCCATCTATAAGCGGATAGGGATCCTCGCCTCTGAGGACCAGGCCGCGGCCTGCCGCAAGATCCTGAAGTCGCGCCCCTATCTAGACGCCGGCCGAGTGGGCATCTGGGGATGGAGCGGCGGGGGCTCCATGACCCTGAACATGATGTTCCGCCATCCCGAGCTCTATCGCACTGGAGTGGCTGTGGCCTCTGTAGCCAACCAGCGCTTTTATGACTCCATCTACCAGGAGCGCTACATGTCCCTGCCCAAAGACAATCCCGATGGCTACAAGAACGGCTCCCCCATCACCTTCGCCAGCAAGCTCGAAGGCAACCTGCTGATCGTGCATGGCACGGGCGATGACAACGTCCATTACCAGAACTTCGAAGCGCTGGTCAATGAACTTGTTCGAAACAACAAGGTCTTCACCATGATGGCCTACCCCAACCGCTCGCACGGCATATTTGAGGGCGAGAACACCACGATGCATCTGTACGGGCTGATGACCCGCTTTCTTAATCAGAACCTTCCCCCCGGGCCCTCGGAACGCTGAAGGGCGCGATAAATCGCTGCCTAGCGATTGGAGATACTTACATCATGCGAGGTTCCTTTGACGTTGATTTCACAGTGTGATAATATTTATTAAGATTATATAAATACTAATATTTTGACTGAAAATGCATGTAATGTAGATAAAATTATCGACGAGAGGACCCAGATCAAAGATATGAAGACGGAAGATATTCCTCAAAAGCCACATAGCTCTTTAATTAACTCCACAACGAGCATAATCACTTTCAGAAACCGCTGGGACCACTTCTTGTCACGATGGGGGATTAACAGGCTCGGACATAGAATCGAGCCCGGACTATACGCTCTAGGTAATCCTCGCCACAATTCACACGTGTTTGTAACCGCCAATTACACCCTGAGCTTCGACGCACTGCGGTCTGCTTTGGCTGGAATGAATTGCTACATTTTGGTTCTCGACACCAAGGGAATTAATGTCTGGTGCGCTGCAGGGGGAGGCTACTTCAGCACTGAGGAGTTGGTGAACAGGATTGAAGTTACAAAGCTTCGTGAAATCGTAACCAGCCGCGTGCTGATTTTACCCCAGTTAAGCGCACCAGGAATTGCCAGCCACGAGGTTAAAAAGCGTTCCGGATTCAAGGTGGAATACGGACCTGTGCGAGCAGCTGATATACCGGAATATCTTAAAATCGGGAGCGCCTCTTCCAATATGAGAAGAGTATCCTTTCCGCTCTACGACCGCATTATGCTGGTGGGCGTTGAAATCATGCACACTCTCCTGCCCATGCTGCTTTTAGGAATAATTCTGTTCTTCCTCAGTGGACTCCTTGCATCTGCTGCCACAGTCGCTTCAATCTTGGCAGGAGTCGTCCTCTTCCCGATCCTTCTCCCCTGGATTCCCACATCCAACTTCAGTACAAAAGGGTTTATTCTGGGAGGGATAATTGCTCTCCCTTTTGTCATTTTAATATTATTAGATTCTCCAAACATAGAATTGTGGAAGCGTATGGGGACAGCAATATCATTCTTTCTGATATTCCCTTCTATTACTGCATTCCTGGCTCTAAACTTTACAGGCTCGACTCCGTTTACCTCAAAGAGCGGGGTGCGGCGTGAGATATTCGCTTATTTCCCTAAAATGGCCTGGATGTTCTGCGTGGGAATAGTGTGTTCAATTGCCTTGATGCTGTTTCGTGTCTTTGGAGGGCCGTGATGCGAAACGCTTATGATTCAAACACGCTTCAGTATAATCCGAAGCTGTGCATCGGCTGCAGAATGTGCAGTATCGTTTGTCCCCACCGAGTGTTTGAGCAGAACGGTAAGGTTGCACAGCTTGTTCGCTCGAAAGAATGCATGGAATGTGGCGCCTGCCAGCGCAATTGCCCTTCCGGAGCGATCACAGTGGATAGTGGAGTGGGATGCGCCACAGCCATGATGATTGCAGCTTTGAAGGGCCAGAAAGAACCAACCTGCAGTTGGAAAAATGAACCCTGCTGTAAAGGGTAAAAAAACAAGAACAATCGGCTCTTCTCTGCCCTAAGGTACCATCTCTTCTGCGCTTAGAATTTACTTTTGATGATTTCGATCAGGGCTTGAAGGGCGCGCGGGTCGTCGCTGTCTCCAAGACAATAAATCGCTGCCTTGCGAATGGCCACTTTGTGGTGAGTCTTGGCAATATCGATAAGATAAGGGAGTCCTTCATCATCAGGGAGATCCTCCAGAGCATACACGGCCCGCTTCTGAATTTCCGTATCACCATCTTTATAGGCAATTCCCTTAAGGGCAGCCGCAGCTTTCTTGGAAGCAATATCTGCCAGACAATCAACGGCTCTCTTGCGGATTTCTCTGTCTTTGCCATTTTGAGCGATGTCAATGAGAGCATCGGCTGCGCTGGGCAATTTAATATCTTCAAGGCTGTAGACAGACTTTTTTCGCACTTCATAAGAGCGGTCGATCTTGGCAGCTTGATGCAAAAGTTCTACGGCCCGCTCATGATCCTGGTCTCCAAGCTCCAGGGCGGCCCTTGCCCTTAAAGCATCTGGTTCACTGCTGATCAGCACTTTTTCTAAAAAGGAGACTGCATAATCAGAAGTCCCATGAAGGCCCACTATGGTGATGACTCTTTTTTTATGCTTTTCAGTGCTTGTTCTTTGGTAGAGATTGCTTAAAATTGCAATGCTTTGTGCATCTTCTGCTTTGTCCAGCCAGAATATGGGAAGGCCCTCGGGGTCAAACGACAGATTCAGGCTGCTCGCTCGAAAAGTCACCGGCACTTGGGAGGAATGTGAATCGAATTTATAAAGGATGGCAACATCCTTCCAGACTTTTCGCTCAGGCTGGCCTTCTTCTTCAAGATCAGCCAAGGCTCTCTTTGCCTGGAGTTTGACCTTTTCTTCGTCAGAAAGCGTAGGGTAGGTAGCCTTTCCGGATAAAATCTTTTCCAGGGTGTCACCCCTTAGAAAATAGGGAAAATGGGTGCTGATGATAGTGTGTTCATCGGTTGAACAGATATAATGACACTCCCGCATCAGGCGTTTGATACTGTAGCCAATCCAGAATCCAGCCTTCAGCTTTTGCTTTGTTGCCTCCTGCATGGCCCAGTCCCACCGCTCGCTCAGGCTGGCGCTGGAATCTTGGTGATGGAAAACCTGAGAGAAAATCGATGAGGGAAACGAAGCGGCCAAAAGGACCAGAAAAGTGGTTAATGCAAGCTTTCTCGAACAGCTCATGGCTCCCTCCCTAATCGTGTTCTTGCTAATCCTTTTTCTTGACGATTCTCAGAAGCGCAGCACGTGCTTTGGGGGAGCCGATTTCTTCGAGTGCGCTGACAGCTTCCAGACGAACTTTCTTGTCTTTATCTTCCGAGGCCAGCTTTTCAAGAATGGGGACCGCCTCGTCGCTTTCTGTCTCGCCCAGAGCCCGGACGATTACCCTTCTCATATCCAGGTCTTTTTCTTCATTCAGCATCTGTGCGAAGAGGCTGACGGATGCTTTCTCCTCCATATCTTCAATGGCATAAAGACAGGCCTTTCTGACAGAGAGAAACTTTGACTTTTTGTAGATATCGACGAGCATTTGGGGGCCCTCCTCATCCAGCGCATCTTCGAGAGCATAGACTGCCGCCTTGGCCAGCTCTTCGTTCGTAGTGCTCATGCCTATTTCATACAGGATTTTGGCTGCTTCAGGTCCTTCAAAGTCTTCAACGGTATAAACCACGGCCTTCTGGAGCTCAAGATGGTCGATTGTAGCCAGGATCTCCTTCAGCGCCGCGAGAGCTGCTCCGGTTTCGATGTCACCTAGAGTGTAGATGGCCTGCTTGCGCATATCGAGACTCGAGTCTTTCATGGCCACTTCCTTCAGTATAGGGATGGCCTCAGAGTCTTTGACATCTTCTAACGCATAGAGGGCGGCTTTCCGCACTTCCAGTATCTTGGCCTCATTCATGATCTTTTTCATGGAAGGGATGACCTGCTCAGCTTTTTTATCCTCGAGGGCATACACAGCGGCTTTGGCCAGGTTGGCATCGGCTTCATTGATGGCAATATCGATGAGAACAGGGGCGGCTCTTTCGTCTTCCACATCTTCAAGCTCATAGATGGCGGCTTTTCTCATTTTAGGATCAGGGTCAGAGCGTGCAATTTTTATGATGATCTCAATAACTCTTTCACCTTCCATATCTGTTAAAGCTTCAAGAGCTTTACGCCGGAGGTTAGGCTCAGGATCATTGAGTGCGATATCTTTTACCTTGGCAAACGCTTCAGGCTGTTCGAAGTCCTCGAGGATGTAGATGATTTTGGTGCGGAATTTGGTGTCTGTGGTGCTGTTGTAAAGGCTTATGAGCGCCTCGAGTGCTTCTTTATCGCCCATGTCTTCCAGTGCATAAAGAGCCGCTATTTTAACCTCCAGCTCCTCATCGGTCTCCATGGATTTGACGATGGCTTCGTACCTGGGTTTACCTTCTTTAGCCAGTCGATAGGCAACTCTCACCATGTTGGACTTCGCATCATCTACCCAATTACTCTTTGGATAGGCTTTGATGAATTTATCGTAACAGTCGAAGACTTCTTCAAGGGCATAATCCAGCTTCTCCCGCGCGTAGCACTGCCAGTACCGGGCATCATCAACCCAGGAGCTGCGGCGGTATTTTTGAGTGAAGCTTTCCAACGCCTTGTAGGCATTCTCCCATTTTTCCTCAAGTATGAGGCTGTAAGCCTGCTTGTAAGCCTTTGCATCTTCATCCTGCATGCTGGAGGCATTCAAAGCGGGAGAGAAGACGGATAAGGAAAACATAAAAACGGCGGTGATCCATATCGCTGTTGAGATTTTTGTCTTCATTTCATACTCCTTTCTCAGAAAGTTTGAGGTTTATGTGATGGCTGATCGGAGGACACCGATCCTTTTTCTTTCCTTATGGAACGGCGAAGGTCGGTAAGGTTGATTTCCATCAGAATCCCCCGACTGTTGACACCTTCTTTAACAATCTCGATGGCTTCGAAATCGTTCTCGGCTTCGATGTTGGCAATCTGGAGGAGGATTACTTCAAGACTGGCGATGAGATGTTCGAGATGCTCCTGATCTGATTGGGCAAGTTCTCTCTTGAGAAAGCTTGCCTCCTGCACAAGCTCTCTTGAAACTCTCTGTTGATAAGGGAGGTCTAGAGCGTATGGATCTTCTGTCGCAGGATCGAAATTGACCAGAGCGAGGAGGATAAGCTTGGAGCGCTCGATATAATCCTGGGTGCGAAGGACAACCTCTGCCTGGGGTTGTTGTTGAGTGATGAGTCCGGGGGGCTGGGATGCCTGTTTAATTTCTGAGACAGAAGGAGAGAATATCATCCTCCCGATAAAGACACCCGCCACGATGAGCACAAGGGCGGCTGCAGCCTGATAGGCCCATTTTGGAGCGAGACTGAATGGACGTAACAGCTTTATCCGCCATGGTTCGCGCTTGTCTTGTGAGGCTTCTTCCTTTTTAATCCTTTGATCCAGTCTTTCTTCGTAGGAATCCCAGAATTTGTTTGTGGGTTCTGGCCGGACTCTTTTGCTCATAAAATTGAGAGTGGATTTCATTTCTTCGAATTCGGATCGGCAATTCTCGCAGACCAGGAGATGGTCTTTGAAGAACTGCTTCTGCTTAGTATCTAATTCTCCGTAAAAAGCTTCGAGAAAAAGTGGTCTGCATTTTTTACAATCACTCATCGGTGGCCTCCAGATCGGGATCACTCCCATATGATGAAAGCTCTTTGCGGAGCTTTCTGATGGCTCTGAAGAGAAGACTCTTGACCGTGCCGATAGTGATGCCCAGGACTTCGGCGATTTCATTAAGTTTGAGGTCATTGTAATGGCGCATCACGAATATTGTTCTCTCCTTGGGGGATATTTTCTTAAGAGCCTGGGATATATGGTTCTGAATTTGGGAGGATTCTGTACTGCGCAGAGGATCAAAAGTATGAACTCCGCTCGCCGCAAGACTTTCCTGGACGTTCAGTCGGTCGAATTCGCTGATAGGCGTTGCCTGCCTGGAGGATTTTTTGCGTAGCGAGTCGATGCTGGCGTTGACAGTAATCTGGTAGAGCCAGGAACTCATCTTCGCATCGCGGCGGAAAGTTTTCAGGGAACGGTACATCTTTATGAATACCTCCTGAGAGATGTCTTCAGCTTCATGATGATCTCCTGTGATATCGTAGGCGAGGTAATAGATTTTCTTCTTATGCCGGCCCACCAGCTCATGAAAGGCCGCATGGTCTCCCGAACAGAAACGGTCAATAAGAATTTGTTCATTTTCTGCCATCTCTTGTTACCCCTATTAGACGAGCTTCCCTCTGGAATGGTTTACAAAAAATTACTTATTTCTATAACCGTTTATCCGCCAAAAAGTCTCTGGAACGAAACGGAAGGATTTGAACATCACACTTATTATACCTTGTCCAGGTCCTTCTTGTATTTCGGGTTCCTTTTTTAAATATGGAAGGACTTTGCCTTAAATACCACCGATGTAAAAAACTCGATGGCAAATCCCCAGACAAGCCCCATCAACGAGTAGGCGAGGAATCCTCCCTCATCCAAGATTAAGGGAAAGGCAGGTAAGCCTACGATCAATCCAAGAAGGATTCCATGCAAGGCCCAGTGAAGACGAAGAGCCGATATCCCGATGACAAATCCCAGCAGCCCTCTATGGAGCAAGATCATGATAATTTCTACTGTGTTCATTTCCGCTTTTAGCCCGTATTTTCCTCCGAGAAAGCATAAAAAACCTGCAAAGAATCCAAAGAGGGTGGCGATAAGGACTCTTTTTTTATTGATCATTGTCCCTTCCTTCTGCTCAACATTTTCATTCAGCTTAAATGGAGGCGGCCAATAAGTCAAAGAGAAAAATTGTTCTCTCAAATGGGAAGGTTTATAATCAAAGCGCCAAACAGAGTCCAGATAAGAATACGATTTAAAACTTGCGAAGGAGGAAAAATTCCGATGGACAAAATAAATCTCAGACAAAAATTCAGGCTTTTCAACGACTGCTGGTCTCCTAAGATTATTGCCGAACTCAACGGACAATACGTAAAGCTGGCAAAGGTCAAAGGAGAATTCATATGGCATGACCACAAAAACGAGGATGAGCTGTTTTTTGTGGTAAAGGGAAATCTAACCATCAAGTTGAGAGAGAAAGATGTACAGCTTGAAGAAGGAGAGATTTTTGTTGTTCCTAAAGGAATAGAGCATAAACCCGTTGCTTCTGAGGAGGCTCATGTGATGGTCTTTGAACCTGTGGAAACAGCTCATACGGGGGACATCAAGAGCGAATTAACCGTGGAGAAACAGGATTGGATATGATTTCTCTTTTCTCGTTAACTTAACTCTTTAGCATAAGAAGAAAAGAGCCAGGAATAATCAAACATAGCGCAGCTAAATTTCTAAATTACTTCCTTAGCTGAAAGCTCTTTTTGCCCAGTTTTGCGATTCACTCCGCCTGTTTCAGGGACGATAACGTATGATCTGGGGGAAGGGGCCGATAGACCAACCCTGTGTTTTCGTGATGCGCACTTTCTGGGTGAGTTTCTTATCGCCGATTTCCAAGATGACAACATACTCTCCAGGCTGAACCCACTGCTCCAGCACACCTCTCATCCACCACCTGCGAGCAGCTCTTCCCTTTCCTTCCCTTAGCGGACGCATATCCCAGATCACGGTGTTAATGCCGGCAGAGGTCTTTCCTTCGAGCCGGGCGACCTCTTTTCCATAGGGATCGGTAATGGTGATATTGGCTTTATCATCCTGTTGGCTTTTCAGGTAATAGCGGATCACGATCCCGTTCGGCTCGTTGGGAGTCAGAATGTGCCGGTCGCCAAATAAAAAATCATTCGCCCCGAATGCCCAGATGACCCTCTGGACTTTGGGTTTGATCCCGAAAAGATAGACCTCCTCGTCCAGCATTGTTTCGTTCATCTCCTGGAGGGGCGCGATATTGGTTACAAAGAGACCACGGCCGTAGGATCCAAGGATCAGATCGTTTTCTCTGGGATGGACAAGCACATCATGCACAGGGACATTGGGAATGTTGTTGTTCATCTTCACCCAATCCTTCCCTCCATTGATCGAGACGAAAATGCCCGTGTCGTTGCCCACAAAAAGAAGGTTGGGATTCTTCTGATCTTCGTAAATCACGTTAACCGGCTCGTTGGGGAGGTTTCCGGCGAGTGATGTCCAAGTCTCTCCGAAATTTTCCGTCTTGTAAACAAAAGGACGGAAATCGTCCAATTTATACCCGTTTTTGGCCACGTAGGCCCTGCCCTCTTTATGGTATGAGGCGCGAACCCGGCTCACGTAGCAATTTTCCCGGCCTCCCGTGGCTTTGATTTTTGGCGTCAAGTCCTTCCAAGTTGCGCCGTTATCTTTTGTGAGCTGAACCTTCCCATCACTCGTTCCTACCCATATAATTCCCGGCGTTACCGGTGATTCCGAGATCGAGGAGATCGCGAACCACGGAATGCCGCCCGGAATGCCGCCTTCTGATAGGGACAAAATTTTCGATGTATCATTGGTGCTGAGGTCCGGGCTGATTTCCTGCCAGTGATCGCCGCGGTCGAGCGACCTGAGGAGAACCTGTCCCCCAGTATAAATGATACTGCTGTTGTGCGGAGAGATGTGAAGGGGAGTGCACCAGATAAAACGGTAGGGCGGCTTGCCCTTTTCCCTCACGGGCATGATCATCGTCCGGTAACCGAGCTTCTGGTCTACCCGGAAATGTCCTCCGTATTGCATAGTCGTGTACAGCCAGCGGCTGTTGTTCGGATCGACCTGGGTAAACATTCCATCGCCGCCGCCCACCGCCTTCCAGTCGAGCATCGTGATCTCGCCTGCAGCGCTGTTCGACGGACCTTTCCACATCTCGTGGTCCTGAAGGCCGGCGTAGATATTGTAGGGATCCTCCATATCGATGCCGATAGCATAGATTTCACCGAGCGGCAGATTGTAATGATGGTCGCAGGTCTTTCCTCCGTCATAAGAAACGTAGACGCCTCCGTCGCTTCCGAGAATAATCCGGTCGGAATTGCAGGGATCAATCCACAATGTCCGAACATCTCCGAACATCCTGGCGAAAAGCCTTTTGGGAGGCCAATTGAGGTCGTTCCAGGTTTTTCCGCCGTCCGTTGAGTTCACCAAAGAGTCGCTTGTCACAAATATCTTTTTATCGTCGTTGGGATCAACTCTGATCTGACTGAAATAATAAGGACCTTTGGGGCTGACATTGTCTTCTGCGGAATTCATTTTTAACCACATTTTCCCGCCGTTTTCGGTTCGGTAGACCTCCCCACCGATCATCCTTTCCCGTGGCTCACGCCCCCAGTTCTTATCCTGCTCGATTTCCTTCTCTGTCGCAGCACGCTTGTTGGCGTTCTCCACCACAGCATAGACTATCTCCGGATTTTTGAGATAGATGTCGATTCCGATCCTCCCGATTCTACCGCTGGGAAGCCCTCCGCTGAGTCTTGTCCACGTCTCTCCGCTGTCAACGGTTTTATAGATCCCGCTTTCAGGACCGCCGTTGATGTACATCCAGGGCAGCCTTTGTTTATCGTATGTGGCGGCATAAAGAATGTTCGGTTTCTGGGGATTCATGATCAGATCGATGACCCCAACCTTTTCATTGATGTAAAAGACTTTTTCCCAGGTTTGCCCTCCGTCCATAGTCTTAAAGACCCCTCTCTCCTGGTTTTCCGAATAGAGATGGCCCATCGCCGCGACATAGACGATATCGGGATTCTTGGGATGGATAAGGATTCTCGGAATATGGTGCGAATCCCTGAGTCCCATGTTCCTCCATGTTTTTCCGCCGTCAGTGGATTTATACACGCCATCTCCGGCGTATGAGCTGCGGGAACAGAATGCGTCTCCTGTCCCCACCCATACGATCTCGGGATTCGAAGGAGCCAGGGTGACATCTCCGATCGTTTGCTTGCTCTGGTTGTCAAACACAGGCTCGAAGGTTGTGCCGTTATTGGTCGTTTTCCAGAGGCCGCCGGTCCAAGTGGCCACATAGAACGTGTAGAGATGATCCTTGTCCGGAAAATCCGGGACAGCAATATCCGAAGTTCTTGCACCGACCCTGAAAGGGCCCACATTCCTGAAGGTGAAAACCTTCACCAAATCTTCATTGAAAAGATTTTGACTTTGGGCGTGTAACCCAACTGCTGAGATCAGGCAAACGAAAACAACCAGGTTTCCGAAAAAAGCTCTTTTCAGTCTCATGTGATACTCTCCATAGAAAGAATTTCATTTCGGTTCAAAAACTTAACTTTACAGATATTTAATATAGTATATTTCAGTTACTATTTGTCAAATCATAGATAGGTTTGCCCTCTCTAAGTCTTTAAGCCCGGAGAGAGTCATCAATGCACTTCATCTCCAATTCTCTTTTAGCTTATTCATTTTAAACATGAAATAGCGCATCTAAGAAGTTTTTTTATAAACTGTTTCCCTTGGTTATCTTTATCTTCTGGATTTCTTGCTTTTCCTTTTACTGGTGGAACTGAAATAGCTTTTTGTCACGGGAATGCCCCCTGGAATCACGACTTTTCTGTCAAAAACCATGAATAAATCCATCAGAAATCCCGCATATCCCCCATAATCCGCTACATCGATCATTATTTCATTAACGCCTCCCTTCAACGCACCAGCGACAGCATAGGTCTTTATCCGACGCCAATCGGATGTGTAAACGGGCTTATTGTCATAGACATTCAGCGGATGATATGTCTTGGCGATCTGTTTTCCTCCTACATATAAGATATATCCATTATCTGCGGTTACCCGGAGGGTAGCTGCTCGAAGATTTTTGTCAGGAAAAGCGCTTCCCAAATTACGCTTAAATCTCTGCAGCACAGATTTTTCAGGTAATCTTACCGGACCCGTGTTAAAATCGTCGACATACATCCACATAGCCGGGGAGCCGGGAATGAGAACTCCCCAAGGAGATCCCTGCTGCTTCTGAGTCACAATCCGGGGAATTGGGACACCAGAACCAACTGCCCGCCATTGATCGTCCCCAGATACAACCACCCAGCTGTCAGACCATATGGCTTTTGATTGTGGCAGATGATGAAACATTAAAACAAAAAGGATGATCAGCAACATTGATATAAATGACCTTCTCATTTTTTACCTCCTGTTTGCTATATATGTTTACTATATACATGAATCATTTTTTTTTACAACTATCCTGAAAAATTGGGGCAGGCCCGTTCAGGATATATATCAATGCGCTGGCCTGGAGTATTCTTTAAAAAAATGTTTGATTTTTTAATGAGGACTTCCGGACTGAATCTGCGGCTGTTGTTGACAACTCTTAAACTCCTTGGTAAGAATTATAAGCTGATCTGATTAAATTCAAGCATAAAGCTTAAACTCTCAAACAAAGGTGTGAAGAATGAAAAAAGCCTTATCCCCATTTTTTCTGGGTATCTTTCTTGTGGCCTTCTTTTCAGCTTGCGCCCCTGAGAAGGAACATTTCATTTCAACCGGCGGGCCGGAAGTCATTTCATTCAAGGTCCTGCCCTTTGAGCTGGGGAAGGTCAAGCTGCTGGACGGACCTTTTAAGCATGCCACAGAATTGAACAAGCAGGTTCTGCTGGACAAGTATGAGCCCGACCGGTTTCTGGCCAAATTCCGGTTACGAGCCGGACTTAAGCCCAAGGCAGAGCACTACCACGGCTGGGAAGACGACACACTCGCCGGCCACAGCCTCGGTCATTACCTGAGCGCCTGCTCCCTGATGTACAGGACGACCGGAGACGAGAGATTCCTGGAGCGTGTCAATTATATCGTCGGCGAGCTGGCCGAATGCCAGGAAGCAGACGGTGACGGGTACATCGGGGCATTTCCGGACGGAAAGCGCATCTTAGAGGAGGAAATCGCCAAAGGAGATATCCGTTCCCGGGGATTCAACCTTAACGGCATCTGGGCGCCGTTTTACACCCAGCACAAAGTCACAAAAGGCCTGCTCGATGCTTATCAGCTCTGCGGAAACCAGAAAGCCCTCACAATCGCCCGGAAATTTGCCGATTGGCTCGACACAGTCATCTCTCCCTTGAACGAAGAGCAGGTCCAGACTATGCTGCACTGTGAGCACGGCGGCATCAACGAGGTTCTGGCAGAGCTCTACGGCATCACCGGCGATCAGAAATACCTGAGGATGTCCCGCGTGTTTCACCACAGAGCCATTCTCGACCCTCTATCAAGAGGTGAAGATATTCTGCCTGGCAAGCATGCCAACACGCAGATCCCGAAACTGATAGGCCTCGCCCGAAGGTATGAACTCACAGGAGAGGAGAGCGAAAAGCATACAGCGGAATTTTTCTGGGACAGGGTCGTCAATCACCATTCTTACGTAACCGGCGGGCACGGAAACCACGAGTACTTTGGGCAGCCCGACAAGCTCAGGGACAGGCTGAGCGAGGAAACGACCGAGACGTGTAACGTTTACAACATGCTCAAACTGACGCGGCACCTGTTCACCTGGAGCGGGTCGGCCGAAGCGGCTGACTTCTACGAAAGGGCCCTGTTCAACCATATCCTTTCCTCCCAGCATCCAGGTGACGGCCGTGTCATCTATAACCTGTCGCTGGAAATGGGAGGAACAAAGTTTTACCAGAATCCCTACTGGTTCACCTGCTGCGTGGGAACCGGGATGGAAAACCATGCCAAATACAGTTGGAACATCTATTTCCACAACAACAAAGAGCTATTCATTTTCCAGTATATCGCATCAGAGCTGGACTGGGCCGAAAAAGGCGTGAAGATTCGTCAGGAAACCAGGTATCCGGAAGAGCAGGGCACGACGCTTCATATCTCCTGTAAGCAGCCGGTACGATTCACTCTCCAGGTCCGCTATCCCCACTGGGCTGCCAACGGCATGGATATTCTGGTGAACGGGAAAGGCCGGCGAGAAATGGGGGAGCCCGGCCGTTTTGTGGCCATCGACCGCAAATGGAAAGACGGAGACAGCGTCGAGCTTAAAATACCCTTCTCTCTTCGGCTTGAGCCTATGCCTGATGACCCGAACAGGGTTGCTGTTCTGTACGGCCCCCTTGTCCTGGCCGGTGACCTCGGTCCTGTCAATGACCCGAACGCCAAGGATCCTCTCTACGTCCCCGTCCTTATGACAGAAGAGCGGGATCCTTCACAATGGCTTAAGCCGGAAGAAGAAGCCAACACGTTCTTGATGAAGGATGTCGGACGCCCACGGAACGTCGTCCTCAAACCGTTCTACAGAACGCATGAGCGGAGATATACGGTTTACTGGGACATGCTCTCCCAAGAAGCCTGGGAAGCTCGCCAGCAGGAATACAAAGCTGATCTGGAGCGTAAAAAGAGAATCGAGAGCATGACCATCGACTTTGTCCAGGCCGGCAAGAAAGAGCAGGAACTAGCTCATAACTTTCATGGTGAGAGGACCAATGCAGGCATGTTCCGGGAGAGGAGAAACAGGGAATCGCGCGAAGGCTGGTTTTCCTTCGATATGAAGGTTATTCCAAACGAGCAGAATGTCCTCGTCGTCGAGTACTGGGGCGGATTTCCGGGCAGCAAGACTTTCGACATCCTTGTTGAAGGCCAAAAGATCGCCACCGAGAACATTTCCAGCAAGAAGGACGGGTATTTCATCCTGGAAAAGTACGCAATACCAGCTGAATTGACCAAAGGCAAGGCCAAAATCACGGTGAGATTCCAGGCCCATCCCGGAAACATGGTCGGCCCTGTTTTCGATATCAGGACTATCAGAGTCGATAAAAATTAAAAGAATGAGATCACACCATCTGCTTTCCTTCATGAATATTCCCTGTTTTCTCATTCAAAACCCCTTAACATTGACAGAGCTTTTGACT
>CAYVAT010000058.1:0-3855 GCA_964449165.1 uncultured Eubacteriales bacterium
CTCTTTCTTCTATTATCAGGAGGGAAGGCCGTTCTTAACGTAAAAGGATGCCGCTTCCACGAAAAGGTTGAGCTCTTCAAGAGTGGTGTAGATGCTGGGAGTTACCCTTATCCCCTTCACATTCTCGGGAATTCCTACCGAGATGACATAAATCTTATGCTTTTCAAAAAGAATCTGTTGCAGCGCGGCCATATCCATGTTGTCTACGGTGAAGGTTCCGATGCCGCAGGACTGTTGAGGATCATATGAGGTGAGGAGGCGAACTCCTGGAAGTTGCTCAAGCTTCCTGGCCCAGTAGTTTCTGAGGTAGCGTAGCCTCTCCTCCTTCCTTTTGGCACCAATACCATGATGAAAGGCCAAAGCCTCCCCTACAGCCAGCTCTAAATACTCAGGATGGGTTCCTATCTGCTCGAACTTTCTGATATCGTCACCCGTAGGATTAGGAGCAGGAAAGAGCGGCCAGATTTTTTTTATTTTTTCTTTTTTGACGTAGAGAAAACCGGTACCGATAGGCGCCATCATCCACTTGTGGAGGTTGGCCCCATAGATATCGCAGTCCAGGTCTTGCTGTTTGTAGACGAAGTGGCCGAATGAATGAGCTCCATCGATTACAACTTCGATGCCCCGATCTCGGGCCATCTGGCAGATCTCTCTGATAGGGAAGATCTGTCCGGTGAGGTTGGTGATGTGGCAAACCAGGATGAGTTTCGTCTTAGGATTTATATTCTTTTTGAATAGTTCAGCCAAGACGCCCAAATTCTCAGGCGGATAAGGGAAATTAAATGTTTTGACCACGACGCCCTCTCTTTTTTCTCTCTGATAGAGGGCATTCTTCATGGAGGGATAATCATGGGCTGTGGTCAGAACTTCATCTCCGGGCTTTAGCTCTAATCCTAGAAGAGCAATCTGGAGGGACTCGGTGACATTGCGGGTGATGGCGATCTCTTCTGAAGAACAGCCAAAGACCTCGGCCAGCTTTTTGCGGATAAGCTCTTTTCGGGGACGGAGAATATTCCACATGTTATAGGGAGGAGCACCATTGGAGAAATCGAGATAACGATGCACAGCATCCATCACAATTCTTGGGGCAGGATGAACACCGCCGTTGTTGAGGTTGACGATGCTGCGATCGATGTTGAATGCCTGTTGGACTTGAAACCAGAAGCTCTCATCTTGGGCAACTTCCTGGGGTGACAGATGTGTAACTTCCTCTATTTTTTTCTTCAATGCTGCTTGTGCATCCCTTGTCGAAAGACCGAGCACACCCAAGCTGCTAACTCCAATCCCAAGTCCCTTAAGGAAATCCCGGCGAGTGGTAGCCATTTTTATCCTCCTTTTAGTGATATTTTTTCCTAAACTTATATTAATTTCCGTTGAAGTGTCAATCCAGAATGAGCATTTCTAAATCTGACGATCCAGCTTTCCTGACTGTCTCCGTTAGGCGTTGGTTCCTGTCCATCCGAAGCCCATAGTGGAAGGGTGGGAGGGTCTTGGCGAGGATGGATAGGAACCAACGCTTCTATCAGCTACCTCGGTCATTAAAAAAATGGAACTATCCCCTATTTTTGATATAATGGGAGCTCTCTGCATTCATAAAAGGAGGCCTTCATGAAAAAAACCATCCTTTTCATCGTCATCATCTTACTCTGTCTTACTCCGGCCTGGTCTAAAGTCGGAGATATTCTCCAGGTCATCAAGACTCCAGGGGCCTGCCCCACAGGCTTGACATTCGACGGGAAGAATCTCTGGCTGGCTGACAGTTTCACAGACAAAATCTACAAGATCGATCCTGAAAGTGGAAAAATCATAAATAGCTTCGACTCACCGGGCTATCAACCAGAGGGACTCGCCTGGGATGGAAAGAACCTCTGGCATATCGATGCTGGGGAGAAATACATGTATCGCCTGGATCCTGAAACAGGAGAAGCCCTCTCCGTCCTGGAATCCAACAGCTCCAACCCACGTGACCTGGCCTGGGATGGTGAATATATCTGGATAGCCGACTACAGAAAAGACATCCTGCTCAAGGTTTCCACTGTGGATGGAATGATGGTCGAGAATTTCCCCTCTCCTGCCTCTGAGCCGGCAGGCCTTGCTTTCGACGGAAAGTATCTCTGGGTTGCAGACCGGGCTGAAGATAGAATCTACCTAGTCAATCCCTCCGACGGACTCACTATCTCTTCATTCCATTCCTACGGTCCTTTTCCTTATGGATTGGCCTGGGGAGATGACGTTCTCTGGAATGTCGATTATGAGAACGACGAGATATACAAGATCAAGGTCTTCTGCAATGACATCCTCTCCAAGTGGGACGAGCGGCAGATGTCCCTCTACTTCGTCAAGGAGTTTCGAAACTACGGTCCAGGAACAGTCAAGACACTGAATATCTACCTTCCTCTTGCCAAAACACGTGATAATCAGACTCTTATGGGAAAGGTTGAGTTCGACCCTGAGCCTGACGAAATCATCGAGGACAGCTGGGGCCAAAAGATTGCTCACTTCCATTATAAAGACTTAAAAGCCACCTCAATGGTTAAGCCAAGCTGGAAAGTGAAGGCTAAAATTTATGCCGTTGAATACTTCATCTATCCGGATAAAGTGGGAAACATCGAAGATACTCCTCAGGAAATCAGAGAAAAATATACCCGGGATGGAGACAAATACTGCATCAACGATCCTTACATCCAGAATCTCGCCCGTAAGATTGCAGGAGAAGAGAAGAATCCCTACTGGATCGCCCGCCGGGTGTTCGAATATCTGGGAGAACACCTCAGCTACAACCTCAAACCTCTAGGAGGGTGGAATCCGGCTCCAACCGTTCTCAGGCGGGGCACCGCCTCCTGCTCTGAGTATTCTTACACCATGATCGCTCTCTGCCGGGCGTTGGGCGTTCCCATAAGATATGTGGGGGCAGTAAGCCGCCGCGGCGATGATGCCAGTATCGACGATGTTTATCACCGCTGGACGGAAGTCTATCTTCCTCCATACGGTTGGATCCCTTTTGATCCCAACAAGGGCGATACAAACCGTCCGGGCCGCGGAGTCCTTGGAATCGGAAACGTGGACGCCCGCTACATCATCACAACTGAAAACGGCGGTGGCGATGAATACCTGTGGTTCGGCTATAACTACTCCTTCAAATGGACCTCAGAGGGAAGATGCCGCATCTATGAGAAAAGCTACGGACTCTGGTCTCCCTGGGGCGAAAAAAAATATCACAAGCCGATCAGAGAGAAAAAAGAATAAAACCGGACTGGAAAGAATCTTCTCCTCGTGATTTTTATCCAGGCTCTATCTTTAAGGTCGAATATCAAACAGAGATCCATGGTGGCGGGGAGAGCTGCCGTAGAAGAAGTCGTCTCCCCAGACTGAAAGAGTCTGAGCAGCGGAAGACCTTTCTGTCATTTTTCTTATAACTCTATGGAAGAGGTTGTGGGGCTTGCTGTAGGGACAGACAAATATACAGAGAGCACAGTCCGTTCCCACCTTTCGCCAGAAGCGATAGCATTCTTCCCTCTTGAGCACCCATTTCAAAACGCCATTCTCCTCGACTTTTTCCCCGTAAGGGATGGCTTGAGCTGGACAGTTTCTGGCACACTTCTGGCATTTTTGGCAAAAATCCTGTACCCCGAAGGGCTTTGGGCTGTCAGGGATCAACGGAAGGTCTGTGGTAACCAGGCCTAGTCTGGCCCGGGGGCCATATTTGTGGGTAATCAGTATTCCCAGCCTTCCCAACTCCCCTATTCCGGCCTCCCAGCCAAGAGGAGGAAGCACCGCCTGATAATTGCTGCCAGCGATATGGGCCCGGGCTGGATATCCCAAGCGGCGGATCAAGTGAGCGAGGGTGATGGAAAT
>CAYVAT010000058.1:3955-15219 GCA_964449165.1 uncultured Eubacteriales bacterium
CTTCCTTTTATAATAATCCTCGAATATTTGAGTACCTTCCTGGTATTCGAACCGGGCAAAGATAACATCTCTCTCATCCACCCTCTTCTGCTCGCCGACAATCGCTGTGGACTGTTTCTTCAGGGGAGGAAAAATCGTGAAAAGCACAAAGAGGAAGACCAGAGCAAAAGCGCTGCCAAAAGTCCAGCTTCTCAGAGGCTCCTCTAATAAAAATAGGCCGATGTTTGTAAGAAGAAGCAGCAGAAAGAAAATCGAGCTTAAACCGAATGCTCTCAGCTCTCCCTCAAGAAGGCTGTAAAGAGAAAAGGCCAGAAAAAACACAATCAGCAAAGAAAGAGAGATTTCACCCAGGATGGGCCAGAAACTCATGGCCTAAAATTAATAAATGGCTTCTCTCTTGTCAATGAAACATTGTGACAGGACCCATCTTAAAAAAAGTAGAGCTTCAATAAACCAGAGCCTTAATGATTTCGCTCTTCTGGCCTGGCTGGAGAGGGAAACTGTATTTCCTGACACAATTTCTTCTCTGATCAAAGAGGATGATGGTGGTCCCACCACCAGCAATATTCCTAAAAACAGCAGAAGAATCGATCAGTATTGGACATCTGATGTAATTGGCTTTTGCAAAACCTCTCACTTTTTTCTCTGCCACCCTGAACAATAGTTTCATCTCCTTGGTATTTTTTTCAGGCTCATCTAAAACCAGTACCCCCCAGACCCCTCCCCTCTTCGAACATTTTGAAACTTCATGGTAAAAATTCAGGAAAGACTCAAGACAAGGGGTACACATCAGAATGTTAAAATTCATGACAAAAATCAGGCATGAATGGCCGGAAAGCCTGCTTTCAGTATCTACATTGCTCTCCACAAACCTTTCACGCAGCTCCTTCCCTCCTAATGCTACAAGGTGAATATGCATCATAATCAACAAGAAAAAAAATATTCCCTTCTTACTCTTCTTATACATGGATTTACCAGCTTATTCTTAATCGAGCGTTTTCTTTTGGCGGGACTCAGACAACCGGATCACTGATAGACATAGCGCATCCTGAACTTTTTAAGTGTAACCCCCTCATTAGCTCTTGAATAGAGGAAGTTTTTCCCATCGATGTAGATGCAGTGGGATGAATCAGGCAGGGTAAAAGTAGCAAGGTGCTTACCTTCAGAATTGAGAACATAGACATCGCGACTGCTGTTTTCAGAGAAATGGCCTCCCAGCACAAAGAGGTTTCCTTCTCCGTCCACTGCCACATCCTTGAAAACCAATTCGGTAGGAACAACAAAAGAGGAAACCTTCTTTTTCTTGACCTTTTTGACCCTGAGAAGGTTTATCGACCACAATTTTTCTCCTGACTTGCTCCATTTTTCTATCCGGTCTTGAAAATTATAGGCTAGATAAAGATTTCTCTCTTCATCAAAATCGAAGCTCACCACGTCCATCAGCAGGGATGAATCTTTTTCTGAGTATTTAATCTCTCTTGTGAGCTTCCCTTCTTGATCAAAGATGAATACAGCAGGTTTCTCGAACATGGGAAGAGAAGTCACTGCAATTTCTGAATCGGAGAGAATCTTTAGATCGGAGACAAGCATCTTTATCATGACGTTGCGGACGAAATTCAATTCGCTGTCAAAGACTTTAAGACCGCGAAAATACTGATCTGTAGCATAAAGGTAATTCTCTGAACAATCCAGAAGACGAGGGGCCATGAATTCTCCCGGGCCTTGCCCCTTTCCTCCCCCTTTTTTGATGAGATTACCTTGGGAGTCAAATCTTTTGAGGGAATAATCCATTGCATCGGATAGATAAATATTTCCTCGAGGGTCAACTGCCACTCCTGCCCACTGGAAGAGAGTATCATCGTCCAGCCTCCCGATGGATAAGACCTCTTCAAGAGAAACCTTCTTCAGCTCTTTTGCCTCAAGGAAGCCTTGAGAGATGCTCAAAGCAGCAAAAAGCAGAACGATGATTAGACATTTTCTTTTTATCACCCCTGTTCCTCAAAGCCTTTATTACAAGCAGCCACTTTCAAAGACGTCGTGGTTGAAGGAATTTCTCAGTTCAGCCGGTCAACCTTTGATGTACTTCCTACAAAATACATATCCTGTGGCACAAAAGACAGCACCCGAGAGAGGCATCCAGCTAAAATCATCCCAACAGGCAAAAAGAGCCTGCTCGCAGCTCCCGGCTTCAGCCGGCACCGCAAGAAAGGATGACAGCAGGACAATAACGGCCAAAAGCACAGCTATGGTTTTCAGCCTTTTTAAAATATGTAAAAACATCTTTCTTCCTCCTTATCTGTTCAATTTTATCAGTAATACATCAAACACCACTGATAACCCATGGCGCACCCCGCGGCAAAAATAAGTCCTGGAGCGACACCGCTGAACAGGCCCACGATAACAGCATCAACTGCACACCTGGCTAAAGCCCCTTCACAAACGCCAGCATCAGAGTGAAGAGGCAAGAGGGCCATGAAAGTCATCAGCAAAGCCAGAGTCAAGCACAGAGCTTTACTCCCTTTTAAGATTCTTGAGTTTTTCATCCTTCTACCTCCTTTTCGCTTCTTCAAAGTGCAAATTTCATGCCACATAAGAAAAAGGAAAAGGATTACTCCTCGTGGATGGCTTTCTATCTTATTCTAACTGCAAGACGGGATGAAGGACGGTCTGGATAGACCGTTATTTTGCTTTTTTCCCCCGATTCTTATCCATTTTTGTTTACAGCCCGCCAATAGTGGTTGACGATTTTGTAAGAAAGGAAAATCCCTCAGCTTTTCAGCATAGGAATTTTTATTCCTTTTTTCTTTGCCGTCTCCATGGCGTCTTCATAGCCGGCATCAGCGTGACGGGCTACCCCTAATCCCGGGTCAACTGTCAGCACTCTTTCCAATCGCTCCTCTGTGGAATCCTCGCCATCAGCCACGATGACCATTCCAGCGTGAATAGCCAGCCCAATACCTACCCCGCCTCCATGATGCACAGAAACCCAGGAGGCTCCGCAAACAGCGTTCAACAGGGCGTTGAGAATGGGCCAATCGGCAATGGCATCTGAGCCATCCTTCATCCCCTCTGTCTCTCTGTTGGGCGAGGCTACCGAACCAGTATCCAGATGATCGCGGCCGATAACGATTGGAGCGCTGATCTTTCCTTTCTTGACCAGATGGTTGATGAGCGCCCCGAAACGAGCCCTCTCTCCATAGCCCAGCCAGCAGATCCGGGAAGGCAGACCCTGAAATTTAACCTGGCTCTGGGCTTTTCTAATCCACCTCTCCAATGCCTCATCCTCTGGAAACTCGCGCAACACAGCTTCGTCTGTCTCATGGATATCTTTTGGATCTCCAGAGAGCGCTGCCCAGCGGAAAGGGCCCTTGCCCAAGCAGAAGAGAGGCCGGATGTATTCGGGGACAAACCCGGGAATGTCAAAGGCATTCTCCACACCGGCCTTCTGGGCCTGGCCGCGGAGATTGTTCCCGTAATCAAAAGTCTTGGCACCCCTCTTCTGAAGCTCAAGTATGGCCTGACAATGGACAGCCATGGAGTCATATGCTCTTTTTATATACTCCTCTGGATTTTTTTCCCTGAGCTTAAGGGCTTCTTCATAGGGGATGCCGTGGGGCACATAGCCATTAAGCTCATCATGAGCAGAGGTTTGATCTGTCAAAACGTCAGGAGTGATTCCTCGTTTTACAAATTCAGGGAGAATATCAGCCGCATTCCCCAGAAGGCCGATGGATAAGGCTTCACCTCTCTCTCTGGCTTGTTGAGCAAGCTCCAGGGCCTCATCCAAGTCGGTTACCATGGTGTCTACATATTTTGAATCCAGCCTGCGCTGGATGCGATCCTGGTCCACCTCAACCACGATGGCCACTCCTTCATTCATGGTGATGGCCATGGGCTGAGCACCTCCCATTCCTCCTAGGCCTGCGGATAAAACGAGTTTCCCCTTCAGCGAGCCGCCAAAGTGGATGCGGGCCACTGAGGCCAGAGTCTCGTATGTTCCCTGCAGAATGCCCTGGGTCCCGATATAAATCCAGCTTCCTGCTGTCATCTGCCCGAACATGGTCAGGCCTTTGGCTTCCAGGCGCCGGAACTCATCCCAGGTAGCCCATTTGGGAACGATCAGAGAATTGGCTATGAGGACACGGGGCGCCTCAGGGTGAGTCTTGAACACAGCCACTGGCTTCCCCGATTGGACGATCAAGGTCTCATCATTTGCCAGCTCCTTAAGGCTGTCTACAATAGCCCAGAAACATTCCCAGTTGCGAGCCGCTTTTCCTGTGCCTCCATAAACGATGAGCTCCTGGGGCTTTTCTGCAACCTCTGGATCGAGGTTGTTCATCATCATGCGCAGCGCTGCTTCCTGGGACCAGCCTTTGGTCTGAAGCTTGGTTCCCCGGGGAGCCCTTACTTCTTTGTATTCAATTTTTTTATAAACGGCCATTTACGCCTCCTACAACGCTTTTAAATTTATCTATTCTCTGGATAGTTTTTTCTTTACCCACAAGCTCGAGCACATCGAATATTCCGGGGCTGACCGGTTCTCCTACCACCAGCATTCTCAGAGCATGGATCAAGAGCGAAGCTTGGACTCTTTCTTTCTCGGCTCGCTGGCGCAAGAGATTCTCGATCTCTTCAGCAGCAAAAGTTACCATCTTGAGAAAATCTTCCTTCAACCTGGGCAAAATCCCCTCCAGTCTCTCATCGCTCAGATACTTATCCACTCCTTTGGGATCATAGAAAAGATCATCCCTGAGAAAGGGCTTTGCCCTCGCTGCAAAATCCTTGAGCACATGGCTTCTTTCCTTCAGAAGATCTATCATCCTGAAAAACCATTTCCTCCGTTCCATCATCAGGCTCTTATCCCAGAGCCCGGCTTTCTTCAATTCCTCGATCACGTAGGGAGCCAGTCCGGCCGCATCCATCCCGGAGATCAGCTTGTTGTTCAGCCGCTCAAGCTTCACTAAATCCAGCACAGGGCTACCTTTACTCACTCTATTCAGGTAAAATTTCTCCTTCATCTCTTCTATGCTGTAGATATCCTCCTCTTCTCCACCCGGGGACCAGCTCATTTGAGCCAGGAAATTCAGAAGGGTCAGAGGCAAGTAGCCGTCTTCTTTAAACTGAAGCACAGAAGTCACTCCATGCCGCTTGCTCAGTTTTTTCCGGTCAGGACCGAGAATCAGAGGAAGATGGGCAAATCGGGGCGGCGTCGACCCATACGCCTGATAGAGCAAAATCTGTTTGGGCGTGTTGGAGATATGGTCATCGCCGCGGATGACGTGGCTTATTTCCTGGCCTAAATCATCCACCACCACGGACAGATGATAGGTAGGCAGGCTGTCGCTCCTGAGCAGGACAAAATCCTCGATGTTTTTGTTATCGACAGAAATTTCGCCGTGAACGATATCCTCAAATCTGGTCTCACCATCCTGAACCAAAAACCGGATGGCTTTAGGCTTTCCCTCGCCCTCAAGCCGGTCCTTTTCCGCCTGAGAAAGCTTGAGACATCGGCGGTCATACTCCCAATACTCTCCTCTGCTGCGGGCCTCAACTTTTCTCTCCTGTATCTCCTCCGGAAGACAGTAGCAGTAATAGGCTTTGCCTTCGGCCACAAGCTCTTCTGCCTTTTCTCTGTAGATTTCTATCCTTTCGGATTGAAAAACAGGGCCCTCATCCCAATCCAGACCCAGCCACTCCATCCCTTCTATGATACCTCGGCTCATTTTCTCTGATGAGCGGGCCACATCGGTGTCTTCGATGCGCAGGATAAACTTTCCTCTATTATGGCGGGCGAAAAGCCAGTTAAAAAGCGCTGTGCGGGCAGCACCGATATGGAGATGGCCTGTGGGAGAGGGAGCAAATCTTACGCAAACCATAATCAAGCCCTGTTTCCCCATGAATATACCACATCAAAATACAGGCCGTAAACAATCCTATATAATGGGAAAAAAATTTATTGACTCGATGGGGAAAAAAGTTTATAAAATGTATGTGGGAAACTCAAAAAAGAGGAAGCTTCCCAATAGAGTGCTTTAGTTTTTGAGGATTACGCCGAGGTCCTAATAACCAATAAATAAAAAGGGCTTCATCTATAAATGCATATTTTGACAGGAATATGACAGAAGACAACATCCTCATCCTGAATGCCAACACAGAAGAAAAAGAACTCCTCCAGAGAATCTGCAGCACGGTGGGAATTGTCCATTCAGCATCCAATCTCTCTGATGCCATTTCTTTCCTGGAATCCATTAATTTCCAAGTCCTTGTTGTCGATGCCCGCTTTGCCAGCTATTCCTCCCTCAAAGGCCTGATAAAGCTGACAACAAGTATCATCATAACGGGAAAAGAAGAGAGCAAACTCAAGGCTCTCATAATGGGCTGGCCCGATCAACGCTACGTCGATTATCACATCACTCCCCTCCTCGAGACAACAGACGAAGATTTTCTCAGAACTCTCAAGACAGCCATCGACCACTCCCTGCTTAAATCAGAAGCACAAATCCTCAAGAAAACCGTAGAGCGTACGGAAATTGAGCTTCGAGATGCCTATTCGGAAATCAAAGAAATCAAGAATGTTATCAACGAAAGCGTCATCAAAGAATTGGAGAAGAGGATCGAGCTGGAGGCAAAATATATCTGGTTCAAGAGGGAAAAAAAGAAGATCGAGAACATCCTCAAAAATCTTTACACAGCCAATGACGTGACCCATCTCCTTGATATCGTCCATGACATAAAAGACATCGTCAGAGCCAGAGGGGTATCTCTCTATATCCTGGAAGAAAGCAATGCTCTCGGAAAATACCTCAAGCCCCTAGTCTGGGACAGCGCTTTTCTCTCTCATCCTGACTTTGCCAAGCATGTGGTCCTGCTGGATGCACAGGATTTCGCCGCCTCGGTAGCCCGTTACGGCCAGGAGATAAACATCATGGATATGGCTTATGATCCCCGGTTGTCGAAAAGATATATCGATCAACTCAAGATCCCTCTGCGCAATATCCTGAGTGTTCCTTTGATGCATGAAAGACAAGTGATAGGAGTTTTGGAAGTCTACAACAAAATTCAGGCCAAAAACTCTCACCCTCAGGGTTTCACAGAGGAGGATCAACAGATCCTGCGCACTCTTTCTGAGCATATCACGATAGCTATCACCAAGCTCAACCTGATTCAGTATGACGCCCTCACGGGTCTGCTCAGACCCGAGCCATTCTTCGAGAAAGTCATCCAGGAAATAAAATCTCCCAGGAAGCGCCGCCAGGAAGAAGCTTCCTACGCCATGGTCATGGGAGATGTAGATTGGTTTAAAAACTACAACGACAGGAATGGCCAAGAGGCCGGCAACCATCTTCTCAGCGAGTTAGCCATAGTTCTCAAGTCTTCCACCCGAGAAGGAGACTTGCTCTGCCGATACGGGGGAGAGGAATTCCTTTTCTTCCTTTCAGGAATAAAGAATGTGGAGGAAGCCTGCCGTATCATAGAGAGAATACGAAAGACTGTAGAAGAGCATTATTTTGAACACCAGGAATACCAGCCCAGGAATAATCTGACCATGAGTTTTGGTTTGACCTATTTCACTCCCGAAAATCTAGAATCCCTAGACCTCCTCTCCAGGAATGACCTCAAGAAACTGGCCAACGAGGCGGATATAGCCCTGGCAGAAGCAAAGGGTAAAAACGCCGCAGCTTTAGAATCCTTTAAAAATGAAGACACCTCCCCGCCAAAGAACAAAGTCTGTGTTTATTACAGGAGAAAAGCAGAAGAGCTGACGGAGAAAGGCATGATCAGGCCCTATCAGGAAAGATTTCTCCAGGAAAGGCGAAAGTACGAAAGATTCTACACCTCCACAGTTCTCATTTACCGAAGGAATGACACCCATAAAGTGACCAAGACCATAAACATAAGCCTGGGAGGAGCAAAGATTTCCTCGGACCTGAAACTTCCCCTAGCTCAAACCATGGATTTGATTCTCATCCTGGGGAGCAAGGCCTGTCAGCTCAAAGGAGAGGTGGTCTACTCAGAAAAAGCCGCAGGAGAATTTCTCCGCTATCATTCTGGATTGAAATTCAAGGACCTCTCTTTTGAAGACAGAAAAACTCTGGAAGACTATTTTGCGGCTTTACAAGCCAAAAACTTTTCCCCCCTTACCCACTAAGCCTATTCTCTCTCACCTAATCTTAAGCTCATCGATTATGGATTTCAGGTATATCGCCGGAGGAGTGATGCGTGAATAAAAATTGGTCTTCAGGTTCTTGGCATATTTTTCAAAAAAGGTAAAATCGTCCTCGTTACTCCAGTTCTCCATGTTGAGCTTTTCCAGAATATCCTTGAGGACATCCATATTCAAGATATCCGCGGTATAACTGGGAAAAGAACAGTTTTCTTTCTCGCACATACTCACGCTTCTCAGAACCACTTTCCGTAATGATTCCTGATGGCGGATAATTTCCTGTTTGATGAAGAACTGATCCTTGGGAGATTCGGTTTGGTGGAGCTTGATGTAGAGCTTCTTCGCTTCGTCCAGGTTGTTTCCCAAAGCCGAGACCAGACACTCTCCGTCCATGACAATCTTGTCATCCTTCACAAAATAGCTGATCTCACCGTTGTCTTCCGTCGATTCAGTCTTGCGGAATTCTTCCAGAGTCTCAAACGCACCCTGGAAGGTTGGCTCTCCTCCCAACTCAACCTGCTCAAGTTCCTCTTTTGAAGGCGGTTCTTCCTTCTTTTCTGCCTCCTCGGCTTGAGGTTCAACCTCACCCTCAGGAGCAGCCACCTCCTCTTCTTTCTCTTCTAAAACTTCTTCTTCTTCCCTTGCCTCCTCTTCCTCTGCCGCTTCTTCCACTTCCCCAGCAACTTCTTCCACTTCTTCGGCTACTTCCTTTTGCTCCTCAGCTTCTTCAGCTTCCTCTTTTAACTCTTCAGCTTCTTCTTCGAGAGCTTCTGCTGGAGAGGTCAGGAGTTCTTTGATCTTTTTTAGCTTGGAAAGTTCCCGCTCCAAATCTATATCTACTGCACTGACTTCATTGGTCTTAATGACTTCAGCCACGATGCCGAATCTGTCTTCCAGATTTTTCTTCAAAACAGACGCCTTCTCTTCAGCCTCTTTGTGCAGGTCCTCGAGCTTCTTGTTCAACTCACCCAGTGCCTTGAGTTCTTCCAGAGTCTTGGCTGTGAGACTCTCAATATCTGACTGGTATTGGATGGCCGTATCCAGATGTTCCTTTATCTGATCCCTGAGTTTGGATTTATCGTTTTCATATTCTTTTATGGTATCTCTATAACTCTTTAAAGCCTCTCTTTCCTCAGCAAACTCCTTCTCGATATCTTCGATGCGCTTTTTTGCCTCTTCCTTCTCTCGTTTTATCCTTTCCTCGAGTTCCTTCTCTATCTCGTCTTTTTTCTTGGAAAGAGCTTCTCCAAGCTGGCCTTCAATCTCTTCAATGATAGATGTTGGCTCTTTGAAGTTATCTTTTTCTTTTCCCATTTTCACTCTCCTTAGCCAGTAATCATATATTAAACTTCCTCCTGGTAACTGTCAAGATAACTTCCCCAGGGAGGTTTAGCTGAAACACTCTCTTTACGGTCATTTTACCTGGATTATAATGTCAGAGCGATTACCCTAATACAATCGCCTCTTGAGACGATTTGTCTGAGCATTTTTCGCCTGTCTTTCTCATCTCTAAGGATGAAATAAAATCACCTCTTTAAAAAAAATAAATTTTTTGCTTGACAAATCTTACAATATATCGTATCTTTTCTAGAAAGAGCTCTATATATTGTATAGAAGAGACAGTGCGGATTTTCACTCATAATATGAAAAGTGGAGAAGTAACTGTCTTATTGTGGAAGGAATGAATTAGGAGGGCCGAAAGAGAGGATCCCAACCTTTATCCCCTCTTCTTTTCTTCCTTTTCCGCCTGGCACGGCCCTCCTTCTAATTTTTCTGGATCCCAAAAGCTTATAAATAATGTCACAAAATTTTTGCAAATGCAATAATCTTTTAAGATGAATTTGAAGATTATTTTATGTCTCTCTTTCTCACCCTTGAAGGTAGCCATTAAGATGACCTATTTTCATCACTCTTCCTTGTGTATTGGCATTAAAAAGAGTATAAAGAAGCTTAAATTTGCGGAAGCTGATTGAGTACACAAGAAATGAGGGAGTCCGTTCATGAATAAGAAAAAGATCTTGATAATTGAGGAGGAGGAAAAACGGAGAAAACGGCTGGCCCATTTTCTTTCCGGGATGAATCTTTCAATCACTGAGGCATCCACATTCTCTGAAGCAAGTCAGCGTTTAAATGGTTCTGATCATTTTGCTCTGGCTTTAGTCGGGCTTTCCCCTTTCCAGGAAGATCATATCAAGCATCTGAAACACATCAGGAAATCTGATTCAGGGATTGGAATTGTTCTTCTTTCTCCAATAGAAAACGCAGAGCTTGTTCTCTATCTTCTGGATAAAGGCCTCGTCGACCACATTGCCTCTTATGATAACCCAGCAGGTATCCTTTCAGCTATAAAGAATGAATTCAACAAGAAAAAACTGATACAAGAAAATGAGTTCTATAGCCGGAATCTGGACGAACTCAGATCCCAGCAAAAAAGAACGCGAAACAGAGCCTCCCATGTGGAGGAAATCTATGAGGCCACTCTTGAGAATCTGATGACCGCTCTGGATTTAAGGGATGTGGAAACTTTCGGCCATTCGCTGACCGTGGCCAAATACAGCCTTGTTCTCACTGAGATTTTAGGCATCAAGGATAAAAACACCCTGGATAACATAAAAAAAGGAGCCCTGCTCCATGATGTGGGAAAAATTGCCATCCCTGACTCCATCCTCAAAAAGCCCAGCACTCTCTCTGCGCAAGAATGGGAAAAGATCAAGCTCCATCCCTCTTTGGGCTATGGATTGATCAAGGAAGTCAATACAATCAAGGAGATCGGGAACATCATCCTTTATCATCATGAGCGGTATGATGGTACAGGTTACCCTAAACGACTGAAAAAGAATGAAATTCCTCTGGAAGCACGCGTATTTGCTCTGGCAGATGCTCTGGATGCCATCACCTCCCACCGTCCTTACAGGAAAGAGAGAGGGTTTAAGGCTGCTCAGGGGGAAATTCAGGATAACTCCGGAACTCAGTTCGACCCGTCAGTTGTGGAAGCCTTCTCATCGTTGAGCATCGATAAATGGGAAAAAATCCGGTTTGAAACAACAAAGCTCATGCCCTCTGTCGATTACATCAGCCACATCAATAAAATCTAGTTCTA
>CAYVAT010000059.1:0-14801 GCA_964449165.1 uncultured Eubacteriales bacterium
TTGCTCGGAGTCGCTGTTAGCGACCATCCTGCCCTTTGGAGTTCGGACTTTCCTCCCCTTCTTCTTTATTAGAGGGAGAAGGAGCAACCACCTTGCCTACTCCAGTCTTTATTTTTATCCCATAATTCTCCAATTTCTTGTACAGATTGGATCTCGGAGTATCAATCTCTCTCGCCGTCTGAGAGATGTTCCAATCATTTTCCTCAAGCTTGGAGAGGATGAAATCCTTTTCTGCCAGATCCCTGAATTCTTTGAGGCTCTTTATGCTCTTTGTATCAGGAAGATAAACGTAGCTTTCCCCTCTAACCTGCTCTGGTAAGTCTTTCTTGTTTATTGTATCGCCTTCAGTCATGATAATCAACCTCTCCACCACATTCCTCAACTCCCGGATATTCCCTTTCCACTGGTACTTTTCGAGAGCTTCAAGGGCATCCTGGGAAAAATTTTTAGGCTTGAAATTGTTCTCCTCTGCATAAAGATGGCTGAAATATTCAACAAGAAGCGGTATGTCTTCCTTCTTCTCCCTCAACGAGGCTGAATAGATGGGAACGACGTTGAGGCGGAAATAAAGATCCTCTCTGAAGCTTCCCTCCTCTATTTCTTTCTTGATATCCTTGTTTGTAGCGGCAATGACTCTCACATCGACCTTGTTGATCTTACTGGAACCAACTTTCTGGACCTCACCTTCCTCAAGGACACGCAGTACTTTGGACTGTGTCTTCAGGCTCATATCCCCCACTTCATCCAAAAAGATGGTGCCTCTGTCAGCCAGCTCGAATTTTCCTGATTTCTTTTCCGTGGCTCCGGTGAACGCTCCTTTTTCATGGCCAAAAAGCTCGCTTTCGATAAGCTCTTCCGGAATGGCTGCACAATTGACCTGCACAAATTGTTCCTTAGCCCTCATGCTGTGGTTGTGTATGGCCCTGGCGATAAGTTCCTTTCCTGTCCCGCTTTCTCCATGGATGAGAACAGTAACGTTTGTAGGGGATGTCTTCAAGATATCTTCCCAAAGTTTTTTCATCGGAGGCGAATTCCCAACCAGTTCATACCTTTTGGCTGCTTTCTTGCGTAAATCCATGCATTCGCGGAGGAGTTTGTTCTGATTGAGGGCATTCCTGATGCTCAGCAACACTCGTTCTCTCTGGAGGGGCTTCTCTAGAAAATCAAAGGCGCCCAGCTTTGTAGCTTCTACTGCTGTCTGTATCGTCCCATGTCCTGATATCATGATGACTTCAGGAGAATAAGGCCTCTTCTTGAGTTGTGCCAGAACTTCCAATCCATCCATGCCGGGAAGCTTCACATCCAGCAGGATCAGGTCCAATCCCACGGTCTCCTCAACAACATCCAGAGCTTCCTCTCCGTCAGCTGCTTCTAGAAACCTCCATCCCTCGTATTCGAGGATCATCTTGAGGGACTTTCGGATGTTCTCTTCATCATCAACGACCAGTATCCTTTCTTTAAGCCGATTTTTCATAGTTTCTCTTCCTTTTGATTCTCCTAAAATTTTAACACAAATAACATGGAGACTGACAATTTTTTTTCACAGAGAAAGGCATCTCCATTTATGTAATGATTTTGGAGACATTCAGGAAGTGAGGCGTCGGTTCATATCCGTCTGAAGCCCATGGTGGCGGGTGGGAGGGTCTTGGCGAGGATGGATAGGAACCGGCGCTTCAACTAGCTATCACAGAAATGGAGATGCTTCCCACAAGAAGCAGTATGTTGCCGTCTCTCTTGTTTCCGCCTTCTGGTTATTGTAAGATGAATTTAGGATGTGGAGTCCGGCTATTCTCTTGATAAGAAACTCTCTCCTTTTCCAAAGCACCTTTCTAAAGCCCTCATCAGATAAAGAAAAAGTTTATACATGAGTTAAATGAGCATGAAAAAACTGACAATTCTCATAAAAAATAAAAACATAATCCAAACCATGCTTCTTATAGTGATCTTGATTTTATCCTTCTCTCTCCCTTTATTCTGCGCAGAAGAATCTCAGACTAAGTATTTTAAACTTGATAACGGTCTGCAGGTCATTTTTTACGAAAGACACACACTCCCTATAATCAACCTGGTCTTTGCCGTAAACGTAGGCTCTAAGGACGAAACTGAGGAGACAAACGGTCTGGTCCATATCCTGGAACATCTTATTCTATTCAGGGGAACAGAATTTCGCAGTGGATCAGAAATCAGTCAGGATATCAGGCGTCATGGCGCCTACTTCAACGCCCATACTAATCGCGATCTTGCTCTCTTCGAGATGAGCCTCCCCTCTGAACACCTCGATTTTGCCCTCCAAAACCAAAAAGAAGTAATATTTCATCTCAAGCTGACCCAGGAAGAGCTGGATAAGGAAAAAAAAGTAATACTCGAAGAGCTGAGCCAGATTGAGGATGATCCTCTCAAATACGCCACATCTCTTGTCTACCAGAATCTCTTTACCAACCATCCTTATCAGAAGCCGATCACGGGAAGAAAAGAGATTATAGAAAAGGCGACTGTGGAACAGATAGAGAACTTTTACCAAAAATATTTCGATCCTTCCAACATCGCGCTGGCCATAGTCGGGGATTTCCGCAGCGAAGAGGCAGAGAAGAAAGTCAGAGAAATCTTCGGCGCTTTGGAGAGCAGAGGCGTTACTCCCTCCAAGTTCGAAAAAATCCAAAACCTTGAAAAGACCATCGAAGTTGAAAAGGAGATGGATGTCAATCAGGCTTATCTGGTTATCGGGATGTTAGGACCGGACTACAACCATCCCGATCAATATGCCATCGATCTCTTGACTCATATTTTGGGGCAGGGAGTTAATCCAATGCTCAACTTCGCCTTGAGAGGAAGAAGAAGATTGGTCCATTCTGCGACCATGTCCTATGATTCTCTCAAATACGGAGGAGCTATCCTCATCTATATAACCTGTGAAAAAAAGCATATAAAAATGGCCACCAGTAAGACTATTCAATTTCTAAAAAAAACCCGGAGCGAAAACTACGCTAAAGATGATTATTATGGAAATGAACGGTTTTTCAGTATTGACTATCTAGAAAGCAGCAAAAATCAACTAAAGCTTGCCTTCCAGCAAAGCCAGGAAAAAGGCCTCAACCTGGCCATGTCTCTTGCCCGATTCATGCTTCTTAACGAAGAGAATGACAGGGGCAGTTTTATGGACAACATAGAGAAAATAAGTTCTTCTGATTTGCGAAGGGCAGCCGGGGAATATTTGAGCAGAGGGAAATATGTCATCATCTCTGTATTACCCAAAAAGAAATGAGATGAACTATCGAAAAAGAATTTATGCGCTTATCATTCTGATGCTTCTCTGGTTTCTGTCCCCTGCTCTGGCTTTTGCTGATCAAGAATCATCCCCATGGGGAAATCCTCCTCAGAAAAGAACTTTGGACAATGGGCTGACATGGCTCTATCAGAAGGATGATTCATCAGCAATTACCGTGATTTACCTGCTTATCAGAGGAGGAAAAAAGGCCGAGCCAGCCAGTAAAGATGGACTGGCCCATCTCGTCGCACGTCTAGCCATAGAAATTCCAGATCGAGGAAAGATCCAATCCCTGATGAATTTAGCCACTCATATCTCCATGAATGCAAGAGGAGATTATTCTCTGATCAGAATCACTTGCCTCAGTAAAAACCTGGAGGAAATCTTAAAGATTATGGCTAAAATCATCAAGGATCCTCTCTTTTCCGGACTGCGCATCAATTCGATAAAGGATAACATGGAGTATCAGAGAAAAAGAGTAGAAGACGATCCCCGCAACCTGGCTTATCAAGCTTTCTTGGATAACTTGCTTGCAGAGAAAGGTTATGGTGGATACATTCTGGGAAGCAAAGAATCCCTAAAGAAAATCAAAAAAGATGACATCGTTAATTTTTACAGAGAGACCTTCACAGGCAGCAATATGATCTTGGCCGTCTCCTCCGACCTGGAAGAGGAGAACATCCTTAACATTTGCTCTGAATATTTCACAGAATTTCCTGAAGGGACTCCTCTTGCAGTCAAGCCTAAAATCTTACCCAGAAAAACAAAAAAAGAAATCTTCATTGCCAAAGACACCAAACAGAGTTCTGTATCGATCGGATTCCCCCTGCCAGAGTTAACCCCGAGAAATTTTGTCCTCGCCCTCCTGCTTGAAAATCTTTTAGGAAAAGGAGTAGGCTCGAGACTCTGGCCGTTGCGATCACAGGAAAAGCTTGCCTATGTTGTTGATTGCAAAACCACCCAGATGAAAAAAGGCGGGTTCCTCGAGGCTTACCTGGAAACAGACCATACCAAGAAAGAAAAAGCCATGACGGCACTCAAGAATGAACTGGAAAAACTCTTCAAGGAAGGATTAAGCGAAGAAGAATTAGAGATGACTAAAGTCCAGGCCAAAGCCTCTTTCTTGAGAGTTAACGAGACCAAGGAAGAAAGGATGCAAAACTTCGCTGTCATCGAGGCTCTCGGTCTCGGATACGAATTCTTAAACGATATTTTTAAGGAAATCGATGCTGTCATGCTTGAGGAAATGAATGCCTATATCAAGGATATTCTTAATCCTGAAAAAGGTGTTCAAGTAGTGGTTGGACCTGAAGTCGAGGCCAAAAACTGAATATTCTTCATGACTTGGTCATGATATCTTCTACGTCGTCTATTGTTTTGGGGATAGGTTTACCCAGTACACGATGTCCATCCTTTGTCACCAGCACGTTGTCCTCGATTCTTACTCCTCCGAAATCTCGGTAGGTGTTGACTTTATCATAATTTATGAACTGACGATGCTTCTTCTCTGCAATCCATTTATCGATCAGCGCCGGTATAAAGTATATCCCTGGTTCTACAGTCATCACAAAACCAGGTTGTAGATCTCGGGCAAACCGCAGATAGGCAAGTCCGAACTGTTCACTCCTCTTTATTCGCTCATTATATCCCACAAATTCTTCGCCTAAATTTTCCATATCATGGACATCCAATCCCATCATATGCCCCAAGCCATGGGGAAAGAACAGCGCATGGGACCCCGCCTTGACAGCCCCACTGACGTCACCTTTCATCAGTCCTAACTCCGTTAGTCCGGTGGCTATCCTTTTTGCGGCCCTGAGATGGACATCCCGGTACCGTATTCCAGGTTTTATCATTCTTATAGCCTCTAATTGTGCATTGAGGACGATTTCATATATTTCTTTCTGTTTTTGGGTAAACTTTCCTGATACAGGAAAGGTTCGAGTTATATCAGCAGCGTAATGCATCTCAGATTCTGCGCCGGAGTCGTTGACGATAAGACGTCCACTCTTAAGGATGTTTCCATGATAATGATTATGGAGAATCTGGCCGTTTATGGTGAAAATAGTGGGAAAGGCAAGAGAACCGCCTGATGAAGCAATGCCTTCGATTTTTCCCACTATTTCCTTCTCGTAAATGCCTGGGCGGGCCATTTTCATGGCAGTAGTATGCATTTCGTATGTGATCTGGTGCGCTTTTTCAATCTCCTCGATTTCCTCCTTGCTCTTAACTGATCTCTGTCTCACCACAGCCTTTATAAAATATCTGGAAGCATAATCTTTGGCCAGATCGCTGTGGATGCCCAGCAATTCCTCGATTTTAAGAGCAGCCTCTGGCCTGTAAGGAGGAAGATAGTGGACTTTTTTCCCCTTTTTAATTATATCTTTCAGAGTCTCCTTGAGATCTACGGTAGGAGCTGTTTTTTTAATTCCAACCATCCGGGCTCTCTCTTTCAATGAAGGAAGAGATCCCATCCAGATGATGTCCTCCATGGTAACATCCTCGCCGAATAAAATTTCTTTATCCTCCTCAACATCGATCACAGCAGCGAGCCCTGGAATATCGAGTCCCAAAAAATAGAGGAAGGAGCTGTCCTGCCGGAAAGGATAGGTGTTGTCCAGATAATTCATTGGGGATTCCTCGTTACCTAAAAAAAGAATAATCCCTGATTTAATTTGCGTTTTTAGACGCTCTCTTCTTTTGATATAGACCTTGGTATCAAACATTTTTCCCTCCATTTAAGACGATTCAAGTACTGTCAAAGTGAATCTTTCTCAAGGCATGAAGCACAGTCCTCTCTTTATTATAAATTTGCCAGCTTGTCCAGCATCTCCCAATTCTCGTCGACTTGCTTCTGAATCTCTTCAATCACACCCGCATTTTCCTCTTTGAACAGGTGACGGAATCTTCCCTGTTTTTTTAGCCACTCTAAAACGGGCTTCTTCTCCTTCGGTTTGAAATTGATTTTATATCGACCATTCTCCACTTCAAATAAAGGCCAAGCACAGGTCTCAACGGCTAGCTGAGCCATTCTCACGCTCTGGCTCTCGTCGTATTTCCACTCAGTAGGACAAGGACAAAGAACATTCAAGAAGGCCGGGCCTTCCACCTCAAAGGCTTTTTTGGCTTTGTTGTAGAGATCCTGCCAGCGGTGTGGGCTGGCCTGCGCAGCATAGGGAATGTTATGAGCCGCCATGATCCGTGTTAAATCCTTCCGTGGCTGGACTTTCCCATAGCTTTTCTCTCCTGATGGAGAGGTGGTAGCTGATGCTCCTAAGGGAGTGGCAGAGGATCTCTGTCCGCCCGTGTTGGCATAGGCATTGTTATCGTAACAGACATAAACAATGTCATGTCCTCTTTCCATTGCTCCTGAGAGAGCTTGAATCCCGATATCATATGTCCCTCCGTCTCCTCCCACGCCCAGGAACTTAAACTTCCTGCCTGCAGGAATTTTTCCTCTTCTCTTGAGCGATTGATACATAGCCTCCACGCCTGCGATAGTCGATGCCGCGTTCTCAAAAGCACTATGAACCCAGGTCACGTTCCAAGAGGTGCGGGGAAAAATAGTAGTACAGACTTCCAGACAACCAGTTGCGTTGGCGATGATAAGGGGGTCTTCAGCGGCCCTCAAAACGATCTTAAAAATAAGTGGAATCCCGCAGCCCAGGCACATGCCATGCCCTGCCACTAATCTATCTTCCATGGCAGCTAAATCTTTGAGCTTTGCCATTTTCTTCTCCTTTCTACTCCCTGAGATTCAGGTAGCCGTAGATTTCATCGACCTTCCCTGTCTCGGCTATCCTCTCCAGTTTTGCAGCCACCTGTTTGAAATGCTCAATCATGATATCCCGGCCTCCCAGACCGTACACATAATTGACAATTTTGGGCCTCTGGTCGTAATCGTAGAGAGCGTTTCGGATATCAGTGAAGAGGGGTGCTCCTAAAGCACCAGGGCTTGAGCACCGGTCAAGCACAGCTACTGCCTTCATCTTTCTCAATGCCTCGGCAATCTTCTCGTGGGGAAAAGGTCGAAAGATTCTCGGCTTAAGAAGGCCGACTTTCTTCCCTTCCTCCCGGAGTTCATCCACAGCATCCTTGCATGTGCCTGCAGCCGAGCTCATGACTACGATACACACCTCGGCATCCTCCATCCGGTATTCCTCAAAAAAACCATATTCCCGGCCAAACTTCTGGCCAAATTCTTTCCCCACGGCCTCTATGACTGGAGGCGCATTCTCGATACCTTCAAGCTGATTTCTTTTGTGCTCAAAGTAATAATCTGTAAAATCGATTGGTCCAACCGTCATTTTCCTCTCAGGATCCAGAAGAGGGTAGACAGGTTTATATTCTCCTACAAATTCTTTCACCTTCTTGTCGTCTTCCACCTGAATAACATCCATGGAATGGCTGATGATAAACCCATCAAGCCCTACCAGCACCGGGGTTCTTACCCCCAGATGCTCGGCGATAGGGAAAGCTTGTATAAAATTGTCGTAAGCCTCCTGGCAGTTTTCCGAATAGATTTGGATCCAGCCCGAATCCCGTGCACCCATGGTGTCGCTGTGATCGCCGTGGATATTGATAGGAGCGCTCAATGACCTGTTGACAATGGCCGCCACTATAGGAAGCCTTAACCCGGCTGCGATGTAGAGCATTTCCCACATCAAGGCCAAACCCTGGGAGGCTGTAGCTGTCATCACCCTCCCCCCTGCTGAGGCTGCACCTATACAGACACTCATGGCGCTGTGTTCGCTTTCTGGACAGACAAATTCTCCAGAAATGAGCCCATCTGCCCGGAATTGAGCGATGGTCTCAACGATAGCCGTCGAGGGAGTAATTGGGTAAGCTGCCATAACATCGGGATCGATCTGACGGACAGCCTCGGCTATTGTTTGATTGCCGTTTAAAGTTTTTAGCGCACTCATTTCTTGCTCCCTTCAGCCAATTCAATCTTTTCTTCCACCATGACAATGGCTTTCTCTTTTGTCGGACATTCCTCCGAACAGATGCCACATCCCGTGCAGTAGTCATAGTTGATGCCTTTCACTTCTTCATCTTCAACCATAATGGCGAAATGAGGACAGTAAAGCCAGCAAAAGAAACACTGAATGCAATTCTCTTTGATGAATTGAGGCTTTCTTCCTGAGCGCCAAGTCCCGGTTAAATTTTTCACTGAGTTTCCAGCATCAAGATTAATGGTTCCGATGGTCAATTCTTTCCAGCTTTCTTTTTTCATCCCTCTTTTACCTCCTTGAAGGCTCGATCGATGGTTTTCATGTTCATCTCTACCACCTCCGGCCGTAATTTCTTACCCAAAGATATTCTGATTTTCTCTTTAAATCTTTGCAGATCCATAAGTTCAGTGATTTCCATTAAAGCTGCGACCATAGGCACATTTGGAATCGCTTTGCCCAATTCATCTCTGGCAATCGTGTAAGCATCCAAAGCATAGATTTTTCGATCCCCCAAACTAAGTCTCTCCCGGATAAGGGAAATATCAAACGTTGTGTTCATCAGGAAAAAGGTATTTTCCTTTGCTCCTCTGCTGATATCTACCATTCCCAGAAGCGAAGGATCTGTCACAACAACAATATCAGGATAATAGACCTGGCTATGAGTACGGATAGGCTTTTTGCTTATGCGGTTAAAAGCCAGAATGGGGGCGCCTCTCTTTTCAGCCCCGAATTCAGGAAAAGCCTGGATATAGATGCCTTTTTCTGTGGAGAGCACATCAGCTAATGTCACTGTTGCTGTTACCACTCCCTGTCCAGCTCGACCGTGCCAACGTATCTCAATAGTCTCTTTCATGTATCCTCCTTGTTTATTTAGAGTACATAATACATAATTGCTAAGCTTGTTGCCTTAACATTTATATTAAACGGATTAAGCATTGTGGCCAGTCATTCATGGTTCTTCTTTGAGCTCTGTCCTACCTTCTAAAGCCTTTTTGATGGTGACCTGGTCGGCATAATCCATTTCAGAGCCGATAGGCAATCCCATGGCCAGGCGGGTCAGTCTGATGCCGAAATCTTTTAACATCTTAGCCATGTAAATGGCCGTTGCCTCTCCTTCTACAGTAGGGTTTGTGGCAATTATGATCTCCTTGAATTTTCCTTCTTTGATTCTATTGATCAGCTTTTCCAGCTTGAGCTCATCCGGACCTCGCCCTTTTAAAGGAGAAAGTGTGCCTAAGAGAACATGGTATCTTCCTCTATATATTCCTGTCTTTTCAATAGATGAAATGTTGAAAGGTTCCTCGACGATGCACAGCATCTCATCATCACGGTCTTGGTCGCTACAGTAGGCACAGGGATCTAAATCAGTCAGGCTATTGCAGATGGAACAGTGGAAAGTTCCGCTTTTGGCATCTTTTATGGCATTGGCCAGTCTATCTACTTCTTCCTGAGGCTGACCGATAAGATAGAATGCTATTCTCTGAGCCGTTTTGGCCCCGATGCTGGGGATTTTTTTGAGTTCTTCGATCAGACGATCTAAAGGTTGCCGCGTTTCCATCTTCAGAACAGCCCAGGGATCTTCAAGCCAGGAGCCAGAGAGCCTAATTTTTGCGATAATGTCTCATCGACCTTAGCCCCTGCATCGTTGAAGGCTGCGATGATCAAGTCTTGAAGCATCTCGATGTCCTCCTTATTCACAACTTCTGGATCGATCTGGAGGGCGAGGAGGTTTTTAGTGCCATCCAGAGTTACTTTGACCATCCCCCCTCCACTCGATCCTTCAACCCGCATCTCCGCCAATTCTTTCTGGATCTTCTCCTGCATCTCTTTAGCTGTCTTCAACATTTTTTGAAAATTAGCTACACCTTTCATTTTTCTCTCCTTAATCCGGAAAAGCCAAAAAAAGAGTATCCGCTAATATTCCCCACTAAGGTTTTTAGGAATGAGCTGAGCGACCTTGAGACCCCGACCCAGCCTACCCTAGCCTTCCCGAAATGCTCTTCGAGGGAACCCGATGTAGTCGGGCGGCGAGGACTGTTTGAGCGAAGCGAGTTCCGCAGCCGCCGAGAAGAGCGTTGAGGGAATGGCGTTAAAAATCTGAAGGGAGCGAAGTCATTTCTAAAAACCATCTATTCCTTATCCTTTGCTCTCTTGATAGGCTCAACCGAGAGTATCTGTGCTTTAAACATATCCATAAAATTTTGTACAGTTGGATCTTTTAAGGCTTTTTCTACTTCTCTCTCCCTTTTTCCCTCCTCCTCTACGATTTCTTCCAAAAGTTTGACTTCAACCTTTGCCCGGGCAATCTCGGATGCTATTTTCTCCAGTATCTTTCTCTGTTTTTGGAGTGTATCCATAAAAAACTTCTTTCCGCCTGAAAAGAATATCTCCAGAATTTTGGAGCCTTCTCCATCCTCTTTATCCCTGAATTTAAAAGAAGACGACTGAGAGAGAAGCGCTGCCAGAAAACTTTTTTCCTTCTGGACTCTTTCCAGCAATTCAGCATAGATGTCTTTTTTCTGTTCCTTATCTTTGGCTTCATCCTGAACTTGAGGGAGCGGAATAGGCTTATCCCCTTTTTCTTCTTCTTCCCCACCCAAGGAAGATATGGGAGTGAGATTTTTGGCTGGTTGTGGCTTTAGAATTCCCTTCTTCATCTGCTCCAATTCCAATAAGATATCCTTAAGAGGCGTGACCTTCTTGAAATGGCAGAGCTTAACCAGTAAGACTTCCAGATAGATTCTGGGATGAGAAGAAAATCTCAATCCCTGCTCTCCTTGTTGAAGAGCCACCAAGTAGCGAAGGATCTCCTCTGGGGATGCTCTCTCCGCCTCTTCCTTTAGTTTTTGAACATCTTCTTCTCTTAAAGGCAGAAACTCCTGCGGATTCTTAACTGAGGAGACCAGAAGCATATTCCTGAAATGCTGAATGAGCTCCTTATGGAAAAAGCGGAGGTCATAGCCATTATCTATAACTTTTTCAACCAATGAAAAAATTTGATCAGGCTTTTCTTGGATGATGGCGGATGAAAACTCAAAAAGGATCTCCCGGTTCATCACTCCCAGAATCTCTTTTAAATCTTCATCGTTAATGTGCTCTCCTGAAAAGGCGACAGCCTGATCAAGCAAGCTCTGGGCATCACGTAAACTGCCATCAGCAGCCTCGGCGATAAGATTTAAGCCGAAAGAAGAAATAGTAATGTTCTCCTTCTGGGTGATGCTCAGAAGGTGGTTGATGATTTCCTTCTGAGAGATCTTCTTGAACTCGAAATGCTGACAGCGGGAAACGATAGTGGCTGGAACCTTATGGAATTCTGTGGTGGCAAAGATAAAGATGGTATGAGGAGGAGGTTCCTCCAGTGTCTTGAGAAGAGCATTGAAAGCTTCTCGCGTTAGCATATGGACTTCGTCTATAATGATGACTTTGTACCGGCTGTGGATAGGCTTGTATTTAACTCCTTCTCGAAGAGATCTGACCTCATCGATCCCACGGTTCGAAGCGCCGTCGATCTCTAAAACATCCACTGAGCGGTCCTCATCCACTGCCCTGCAGAACTCGCATTTATTGCAGGGCGTGGGTGTGGGGCCGTGTTGACAGTTGAGAGCTTTGGCCAGTATCCGGGCCGCTGTGGTCTTGCCCACGCCTCGCATCCCCGAGAAGATATAGGCTTGGGCCACACGATTATTCTTGATAGCGTTCTGAAGAGTCTGGACTACAGGCTTCTGGCCAATCATTTCCTCGAACGTTTTAGGCCTGTATTTTCGTGCGTATATGAGATATGTCATTTTAAGAAGGTTAAAAGGGAGAGGGTAGGACAACTACCTTCTAAATCTTAAACAATATATTATCACAATTTCCATGGATTTCAAATAAAGAAAAGAGGCTGTACTGCATCCTCATCTCCTCTGGGGTCAGGCTTCGTCTTTCATGTTAGGCCAAAAGCTATATTCTTGCTTTGTCCTTTCATTCCTGATGAAGCCTGACCCCGAATACAAAGCCAAATAAAAAGTTGCTTGCTCTGCCTTTTTTTTATATTGTTTTAAGGATGAATGAGCGGAGAAGCCTCCTGGAAATTCATGTGGCTGTTCTCTTCTTTGGGCTGGCTGGTCTTTTTGGCAAATGGCTCTCTTTCTCCCCTGTAATCATCGTTTTAGGCCGGGTATTCTTTGCCAGCATCACTTTGATTCTTTTCCTCTGGTATACCGGAGAGAGATTAAAGATAGAACCTTCTAAACATTATTTTTTCCTCTTTCTTCTCGGTCTCTTGCTTTCTGTGCACTGGATCTCCTTTTTTCAATCGATTCAAGTTTCAACGGTGGCTGTAGGCCTTCTCTCCTTTTCCTGCTATCCTGTGCTGACTGCATTTTTTGAGCCCCTTTTCTTCAAGGAGAGGTTGATCAAGATCAACATCTTCTATGCATTGCTGTGTACTATCGGCATTTTCCTCATCATTCCCCGATTCGAGCTTAAAAACACAGTCTATAGAGGTGTCCTCTGGGGGATTTTTTCGGGTATGACCTTTGCTGTACTCACCATATTGAACAGGAAATTCTCACAGCGGCTTTCCAGTTTGTTGATTGCCTTCTACCAAGATTTTTTTGCCGCGTTGCTCCTTCTTCCTCTTTTCTTCATCATCAAGCCACGCCTGGATTCAAAGGATATCCTCCTTCTCATTCTTTTGGGTGTTTTTTGCACAGCAGCAGCCCACAGCTTATTCATAAAAGGAATGAGATATATAAAAGCCCAAACAGCCAGTATTATCAACTCTTTAGAGCCAGTCTATGGGATCATCCTTGCTTTCTTTCTCCTTGATGAAGTTCCTTCTCTGAGAATCATCCTTGGAGGAGCTGTTATTCTTGCCGCAGCTCTTGCTGTGACCATATCCTCAGGGTCAGGAATCCCTAATTTTTACACTACGAAAAGGTCAAGAAATGAGAACAAAATTTGAAATGGTTAATCTGAAATTATTCCTGAGGATATCGTCAAAAAATATTCGATATAGACCTGCTTGGGAAAAAGTTAGTCTTTCTTCTTGATTTTTTTCTTGGTGGATTTCTCTTTTTCTTCTTTGTGTCTCTTTACTATTCTGGACTTCTCTTTCTGGTGATCAATCTTGAGTTTGTCAACTTCCCCTTCGTATTTTTTTTCAATTTTTTTCTTCTCGGCCTCATTCTTGGCCACTTCCTCTTCTTTTTCCTGTTTCTTCTTGATCCGGCTGATTTCCTCCTTCTGACTTTCTTCCAAGAGTCTTACTTCTCGCTCCTGAGTCTCTTTCAGGCGGACTTCCGCATCTTCCTTCTTCAGGGAGATGTTGGATATTTTCTCTATTGCCTCATCTTTCTTTAAAACTGTTCTGGGCTTAGCTGCCTCATCTTTGCTCAGGGAAGGTCTGTAGATTTCAACATCCTTAGCTGTAAGCCTTGACACCTGGGGCCTTCGAGCATCCCTCAACTCATAGGGTGTGATTGTTTTTTTTGTCACGTTTCTGATGACATCGATGTCGATGCCTCTGTTTATAACCTTTCGGTTGCGAACAATGATATTGGTATGGATGACGGTGAAGTTGACGATTGTGGTGTTGCGCTCATAGGGAAGAACATAGAGATAAACAGAGTTGTCCAAGAAATATCTTCCTTCCACGAAAATCCAGAAGGTGGGCGGCAGAGAAAAAGGTAGGGACGTAATACCCACTCCGGCAACGAATCTTGCCTGAGGAGGCAGAGGTGCCCAGCCTATATAGATATTGCCTCTTCTCCAGGTCACCCAGGCTGGACCCCAGACAGTATCAGGAACCCAATACCAGCCAAGCTCCACATCCCAGCCCCAACGGCCATAATGAAAGGGCGCCCATCCCCATTCAAACCGGGAAATCCAGGTCCATCCATAATCGGTCCAAACCCAGTGCCCATAGGTATAAGGACGCCAGCCGTAGCGGGTTACTCTGGGAATCCAGACGTAATCATAGGGAGGATAGTAAACCCAACTTCCATAGTCGATTAAGTAGTCATAAAAATAGGATGTGTCCATCCTTGAGGGATAACCTCTCTCATAAGGCTCTTGCCTTTCGGGAGGAGGTCCTTCCTCAGAATAGGGAACATAAATAACACAGGCCGCTGTTATCAAAAGGCCTATTAAGATAAAAAAACCATATTTTTTCATCGTTACACCGCCTTATCAGGATAATTTAATGATACTCGAGTCATGCTTTTTTTTCAAATTCACTTTATTCAGTGATAGCATTTTTATTTCTGGGGCACCTGGGGTCAGGCTTCATCAGGAATGAAAGGACAAAGCAAGAATATAGCTTCTGGCATAACATGAATGACGAAGCCTGACTCCAAAGGGGTGGGAAGGTCTTGGCAAGGATGGATCGGAACCAGCGCTTTTATTCAAGAATGTCCCTTTTAGGCGGTGGTTCCTGTCCATCCGAAGCCCATAGTGGAAGGGTGGGAGGGTCTTGGCGAGGATGGACAGGAACTGACGCTTATGGCAGTTCCTACTCAGCCTCTTTAAAAACTTGCTTGATCCGTTTGAAGGCCCAGTTGAGTTCTTTCTGTCTGATGATCAAGGGAGGAGCAAAG
>CAYVAT010000060.1:0-13980 GCA_964449165.1 uncultured Eubacteriales bacterium
CATCATCTTGTAGGCATCTGGCGCAAGAAGATCCAGGATGCCTCCCAATGTGTGGTTAATCAATGTGGTACTGGTTACGGCGACTACTTCTGCCTGCGGGAGAAGTGCTTCGGTCCTATTGTCTGTGATGTCCCCGGGACGCTCACGTCCAGGTAGTTCAAAGACCCACAATTCTCGGGCTTCTGCTCTTAGTCTTTTGACAAACGGGAAATGCCCGATAATCGCTATCCGTTTTCCCTTTCCTTGTGAGCGAATTTCATCTTCAGCGTTCAAGTCAACACATAAAGACTCATCAATAGGCAGTATGGAATTTATTGCAGCGATACCAATCGAAGCTTCAAGGATGCGGTCTGATAGGGAGAGTTCTGCCAACGCTCTTGCTTGTATGGGGAGAAGATTCCCAGCGGATTCCACTTGGTGCCCTTCGGAGGGAAGGATGGAGGCTGCCATGGAAGAGGCAAGGCCGCAGCGGAATGAAGTGACCGCTGTCCAGTAGACACATGTACGAATATCAGATACTTTGTCATCTAAATGTAAGGAGGAGAGAATATCTCTAAGTATAGCTTTGGTTTTCTTCATGGATTCTGGCCGATTTCCCAGAAAAAGCTTATAGCACAGGAAGAAATTGCAGTCAAACCCAGAATCAATGCTGAACAAGAGAACAATAAAACAAAACCAGGGAACAATGTTTGCCTGCCCATAATGCAAATACCTTTTGAATAGAGTTTGCCTTGATTTTTTCCATCCACAGTTATAGCTTAGATTCTATCATTCATAAAAATACAAGAAGGAGGATTCAACGATGAAACAAAAAATCATTTTCCCTTTAATTCTTCTATTCTTGAGTCTATTGGTAGGCAGTCAATGGGCAGCGGATAACTGCTCGAGCTTCCTTGTGACCAAAGGAGCCTCAAAAGACGGATCCGTGATGATCACCTATAGCTGTGACGGAGAATTTCTCCCTCATCTCGAATACATTCCTGCTCAGGACCATAAACCAGACTCAACCATCGAAATCAGGGGAAGAAACAGCAAGATCAGGGGCGAGGTCAAACAGGTGCCCCATACTTATGCTGTTGTCGGATTGATGAATGAGTACCAGTTGGCTATCGGCGAAACCACATTCGGAGGCCGCAGGGAACTGAGAAACCCGGACGGACTTCTTCATTATTTCTTTCTGATGAGACTTGCTCTGCAGAGAGCCAAAACTGCCAGGGAGGCTATTAAAGTCGTGGCTTCACTGGTTGAAGAATACGGGTATGCCAGTACTGGGGAGAGCTTTTCCATTGCCGATCCTGATGAAGCGTGGATCATGGAGATGATCGGTCCGGGTCCGGGCGGAAAAGGAGCCCACTGGGTGGCTCTGCGAATTCCGGACGGATACATTTCCGCCCATGCCAATATGTCCCGCATCGGGGAGTTCCCCTTAGACGATCCAGAGAATTGTATGTACTCCGAAAATGTTATCTCCTTTGCTGAACAAAAGGGTTATTACACCAAGGAATCGGGAAAGCCTTTCAGTTTCCGCTACGCGTACGATCCTCCACAGCCCTCATCACTCAGGACTTGTGCAGCGCGAGTCTGGAGTATGTTTCGCCGAAGCGCACCGTCCCTGAATTTATCTCCAGATTTCCAGCGGGGGGTAAAAGGCGCAACGCCTTATCCTTTATGGATTAAACCCGACCAGAAGCTTTCCCTGCATGATGTGATGAATATCATGCGCGACCATTATGAAGGAACAGAGTTTGACATGACCAAAGGCATAGATGCCGGACCGTTCGGATGCCCTGTCCGCTTCAGAGGGCTTACTTGGGAAGTGGATGATGTCAAATACAGCTGGGAGCGTCCAATATCGACACAGCAGACAGGATTTTCTTTCGTTTCCCAATCCCGGGAATGGCTCCCTGATGCTATAGGCGGTGTCTATTGGTACGGCGTGGACGATACTTACACCACATGCTATATTCCTCTTTACTGCTCTATTCAAGACCTGCCCGAACCATTCACAGTCGGGGATCTGCAAAAATTTTCATGGGATTCAGCATGGTGGGTGTTTAACTTTGTGGCAAACTACGCCAACCTGAAATATTCCTCTATGGTTAAAGACATTCAAGCTGTCCAGAAAGCTCTGGAAGGCCAATTTCTTTCTCTTCAACCAGCGATTGAGAAAACGGCGCTCGATTTATACAAGATAGATCAGAAGCCCATGGTTCAATTTCTGACAAATTATTCGGTCAGCCAGGGAGAGATGGTGGTCAAACGCTGGATCGAGCTGGGTGAGCACCTGTTGACAAAATACAACGATGGCTATGTGAAAGATGAGCGAGGACGTCCCCGCGAAATGGGCTATCCTTCCGAATGGCTCAAGGAAGTCCTGAAAAGCAAGCCCGAGCAATTCAAGCTGCCAGGCTGGGGCGAGGACAAGAAAGATTAACGGTTGCCCTGAACATAAGAAGATGTCTGCTCGAAGTTTAGCCTTTTCAGATATGGCGTAAGAACGAGTTTCCTGTATTGACTCGCCTGTTTGCCTGTGATAGCTTTATTTATGAGAGTCAATAGAAGATAATCCGGAAGAATTGAGGGTGAATGAATTCTTTCAAAAAAGCAAATCCTGGTTTCAAGAAAAATTATAGAAGCCGGCTGAAATAAAGGTGGAAAAGCAATAAAGGAAGTTCTTAAGATGAAGAAATTTAAAGTCATTATCTTATTTTTTCTCATCATGGCAGTTTTTTCTCATTTTCTCCTATCTCAGGAAGGAAGAGGCGAGGCAAGACTGAAGGGAGTGGTAATCGATAAGGACGGAAATCCTGTTGAAGGAGCAAAGGTTGAGCTTGAATCATTGGTCCATAGGCTTACCATGACGACAACAACCGATAAAGATGGAAGATGGTCTTTTATTGGCCTGGGAAAAACAGTCGTAAGGCTTACGGTATCAAAGGAAGGATATGATCCTGCTGTTATTCAACAGCTTGAAGTCAGTGCGTTTTCAGCTAATAATCCAGACCAGGAAATAGTTTTACTAAAAACTACAGATGTTGAGAACCTGGAGGAAGAAGATCCAAGGACGCTCTACCTTAAGGGAGAAGATTTATACAATAATGGCGAATACGAAACGGCCCTTGCCGTTTTTAAAGAATTTGCTGAAAAACAACCGGAATTATATGAAGCAAGAATCAATATCGGCAATTGTTATATAAAACTGAAGCAGTATGACAAAGCGATAGAAGAGTTTGAATTTGTTCTAGGAAAACTGGAGGAAGAAAGAGGTGACCTCGAAGGAAATGAAACGGCCGCATCGGTATATGCCAGTCTTGGTGAATTATATATGGATAAAGAAGACTTTGAAAAAGCAAAAGATTATTTTGAAAAATCGATCGCTATCGATCCTTCAAACTATGCTTTATCCTATAATGTCGCGGAGATTCTTTTTAACTCGAATAATATTGATGAAGCAATTCATTATTATAAATTAGCTGCCGAGATAAAACCCGAATGGCCGAAGTCTTATTTAAAACTGGGATATTGTTATTTGAACAAGGGAGAGACGATGATAGCCATCGATTATTTAAATAAATTTATTGAATTAAGTCCAGAAGATGATCCACAGGTAAGCGCTGTTAAGAATATAATAAAACAGCTGGAAAAGAAGTAAATTTTTTAATTCTCTTCAAAGATGACTTTTGGCTGGGTTGTGGTAATCTTTTCCCCTCCTGTTATATCCACTATTTTGGTCATCGCGCTGTAAAAATCCCCGGAGTTATCAACCAACTGGTACCTTTTTGTAGAAATCTCTTTGGGGTTGATATAAATAAAGTTAAATATTACTCCAGCTTCTTTGAATTCTTCACCTATTTCTTCTGAAGCAAAATCTGTTCTGGATCGCTCCTCCAGGAATACTTCAATCACTTTAAAAGCTATCTGCTGATTATCTCTCAACCTGTTCATTATATTCTTGTTAGGTATAGGCCTCTGTTCTTTCTGGAAAAAGAGATATATATAATTTTCAGTATCACCGGTCACTTTTTTTGATCTTTTAAAAATGTCCGAGAACTCTAAGAGCATTTTCTGGTTAATCCTTCTAGTCATCCTTAATTCTCTTCGATTGTTTTCATAGGCAGCTATAATATTTTTAACATCTTGTGCACCAACATCTCCGCTTATCTCATTCACTAGGCTGAGCATTTGAGTGTAAATATTCCTGTAATCAGCACCCGAAATTGAAGTGTGTTTTCTAAGTGTATCTTTTATTTCTTCATTGATCTTCTTCCTGGATTGGGAGATGACTTTACTCGAGTAGCTGTACAGTTTATTTGTAGGTGTCATGATGATGAGCTGGTCCTTTGGGCCAAGGTCTTTTTTGAAGAGCGTATCTATTGTGTAGTCTATTTCTTTGCTGTAGTCTTTAAGATCAAAGAGAAGCATGATATTTTTTGGTTTGTTGCTGGCAATGACAGCAGAGTTCATCAGGACGAATATCAAAAAGATCCCGAAGACATAGATCGTTTTTTTCATCTTTCCTCCACGATATTCATAGGAAGGTTAAACAGTCTTTTTTTAAAAAAAGAGGGAGACACCTAGAACATGTCTCCCTCTTCTCTTGTTTTCCGGCTTCTACTACCTAGAATTCAAACCGTGCGCCAATCTGGAAGATTCTCGGATCCTGAATCGCTTCGAGCTTTTGGTATTCGATGCTTGAGTTGCTGGAAATAGTGTAAACCTCGGTTGTTTTGTTTTGGTTGAAAACACTGTATGCGTCGCCAAAGACTGCAAAGGTAGTTCCTCCGATTCTGAATTCTTTTTCGAGCCTTAAATCCAGTATGGTAAGTGCTGGATAATGACTTGAGCCTCTTTTTTCTGCATAGATAGTTTCATTGCCCTGGAGAAGACTCAATCCAAGATCGGAGCTTCTGATCTGTCTTGTGTACCTCTGTCCGGATAGGTATCTGAAGTAACCTCCTAAGTTGATTCCGAGAGGTCCTCTTACCATACCCTCTATCTTTACCTGATGTCTTCTTTCTAGTGGGAATTCTCCGATTCTATTTATATGGTAATTGGGATCCTGATAGTATCCGGTTCCGCTCCAGCTGTCTCCAAAGTCAGTTCCGATTAAACCTCTTGTGTGCTGCCACACATACGAGGCTTTAAGCTGCCACCCGTGTGAATATCTTTTATCAAAAGTTATTTCCACATTATCAGCGTCTCTGTTAGCATCTGGAGGGTTGATCAGGTATTGTTCTGCTGGGTAAACTGCGAGCTGATCCCAGAAGGTTATAGTGGAGCCGTCATAAGGATCTGTTGCAGTCACTTGCTCATAATTTATCCAGTCATATTCACCGGTACTGAGCAGCTTGTCAATGTCGATATTGTGTGCATCAGCATCTTCTATATTGTTTCTGTCCCATTTCCTGATGTATCTAATTCCTACAGAAGCATCCTCAAATATCTCTCTTTCGATACCTATTATGAATTCATCCGTGTAAGGTGTTTTAAAACCGTAGTCTCCATACCCGTACTTAGGGGCAAATTCAGGGCCTGATATTTCTAGATAAAAGACATATCCTGTTGTCCAGTCTGAATTTATGTACGCACCGTAATCAACCCAGCCGTTGGGATTTCCCCTGGAAATCCACTGAGTGAGATTTGCCACGTAGTATCTTGAGAAACTTGTCTTCACCATAGTTTTACCGTCTCCCACCAGGTCAAAGATAAGGCCCAATCGGGGAGCAAGGACATTCCATGTGTAGGCGGTTATTGATTTTGTAATGCTTCTGTTGTATGTGTAGCCGAAGAGCTCCTGTTCACCTTCATCTTCCAGTTGAGGAGGATATATCCCCTGCATACGGTCAAACCTTATTCCGAGATTGGCTGTCAGTCTGGAGGAAATATTCCAGGCGTCCTGGAGGTAAAAAGAGATATTCACGCTCTTCTCTTTCACGTCATACGGGGCATAGTAATAACCATAATAGGGAGCTCCGTTATAGGTATAAACAAAGCTCATACCGTTAACGGGATGTCTGCCAAACTGCAATGTTCTGCCTGTAGAACCCAGCATGTATTCAGCTCCAGCTTTTATTTCGTGGGACCCCATGAAATCTTCGACGAATATTGTGCCGTCAGCCTCTATTGAATACCGATCACGAGGATTAAGGTCATTGTATCCGTAACTTCCTGAATTCAGGCCAGTTGTATATTCATAGTAATTAGGTTCATCATTTTTTCTGTACAGGCTGAAGTCTGTAATATAGGCAAAGGCTTTAAGGTTCATAAAAAAGTTAGATCCGAAAAACCTTGTGTAATGCAGGTTGATAACATGTGTGGGGGTTTCCTGTCTCCAGGTCGTGTCTTCAGTCTGGTATCTGCTGGCGCCTCTGTGATTTCTGCTTATGTCTGAGTATCTGTAGTTAAAGATGAATCTGTTGTCCTGGTTGGGCTGGAAGGTTAATTTTACGTAGGGATACGGTCTGTACTGGTCAACTCCTGTTTCTGTGTCTTTATCATAAGGGTATCCAGAAACGATTCTTTCTTGTTTCCAGAAACTGGCATTGGCGAAGAACCAGAGCTTGTCTTTGATGATGGGACCGCCAAGGTTGAATCCAGGTTCCATTTCATACTTGAAACCGCTTTCTTCTCCTTCCAAAGCAGTGCCTTTTGTGTTGTTTGACTGGAATTTCTCGCCCCTGTAGTACATGTTTGCCGAACCATGGAATTCATTTCCACCTGATTTACTGACGGCGTTTGCAATGGCTCCGCGAACCTGTCCATGCTCAGCGGAAAGCCCGCCGGTCTGTACGGATATTTCCTCTATTGTATCCATACTGAAGAAAATTGCTTCTGTACCAACAGCGGCATCGGCAGTGTTGACTCCGTCGATACTGTAGACATTATCTCTTACTGATCCCCCGAAAGAAGTACCCGAAGTCATTCCAGGTGTCATACCAATATAAGTACCGAATGTTCTGGTTGCGGGAATACTCGTAATAAAGTCCCTGTCTATTGTGGCCGTTTTTGTGGTAGTCTGTTTGTCAACTGTGGGAGATATACCTTCGACAACTATTTCTTCCTCAATTGTCGCAACTGTCAAAGTTACTTCTATTTCAGTGGTCTTAGCCGCACTCACGATAATGCCTTTTCTTATGTTTGTGTTGAACCCTTCAATTTGGCATGTTACTTCATAAGCACCGGGAGGAAGAGAAGGGAAGCGGAAGAAACCGTTAACGTTAGTGATCCTGGAAATCTCTGGAGCAATAAGAGAGGGGGAACTGATGACAACCGTTACACCGGGAAGCGCAACTCCTTCTTCATCCAAGACTGTGCCTTGAATTTTTCCTACTTGCCCTGTTTGCGAAAAACCAAACGCAAACACCAAAAGAAACATGAGACTAAAAAGTGAGAATTTTTTCATAATACCTCCTGACGATTTTTTATGTGTTTAATCTCATCTATTTATAACCCCAAACCCAAAAAGAATAATATTTCTTGGATCTGGAGCAGAAATTTCAACTTGCACTCCTAAGGTTAATCTCAAAGCGATATCCTCCTCCTTGATCATCACCCTCTTTTCTAATATTTATATTTGCTGACCTTATGAGTTTTAAATACACTTTCTCCGGGAGTTTCAGGGAGTAATCCCGCTTTTTTCCCTGAAGCATCTTTGTGCAGGAAGAGGCAGCTAGCAATATAGCATCTATTCTTCTTTATATTCATTTCTTTTTATGAATGTAATACTGAAAAAATGAGATATATTAAATATGCAAAAATTATGCCAGTTCCAAGCTCTTAGCTAACTTGTATTGAATCAATGAATTAGATAAGGAATAGTAAGACAGTATTTTTCGGAATAATCCAAAAAAATGGATTCAAATACAAATTATTGAATCTCATACAATCCTTATTTTATTATATGAACAAAAAATCTCCGAATTTCCAGTGCTGCGAGATGAGAGCCTTTAGACTTTTCTTATCTTTTCTTTTTAATCTGTCAAGGATTTCTTCATGGTCCTTCATCGATTTTCTTAAGTGTTCAAAATTTTGAAAATAATTACTCAGAGCGGACATATACCGCTTAAACTGAGTGTGACAATAGCTCAAATTTTCGCGCAGGAAGTCATTTGAGACTGAAGACCATATTATCTTATGAAACTCAAAATTATGATTCAGGTATTTCTCGATTTCTCTCTTTTGACTGGCTTTCTCCATTTTACCATTCAAATTTTCAAGCTTTCTAATATCCTGTGCGTTCAAGTTATCGACAGCTTGCAGTATGGCTAACTCATCAAGAACTTCTAGAACTTCTAGAATATTTCTTATTTCCTTTGAAGAAATACTTTTTACCACAGCTCCACGATGATGGTCGATTTTGATGAATCCTTCTGCTGCTAATTGAGCGATGGCTTCTCTGACAGGCGTTCTGCTGACTTGGAAAATATCAGCGATCTCTTGCTCATTTATCTTTTGGTTTTCTTTGAGCTTGCAATCGATGATAGACTTCCTGAGGTAGCTATAAACGGATTGGCTGACTGTCTTAGGTATTGGAATCCGCAAAAGTTGATTCCTTTTTTTCTCCATCTCAATCCCCCCTTAAATAGGAAGAAGTATATTATATATTTAATATTTTATTATAGCTCCACTTATTATCCACATTGATATTTTTATGTCAATATTGTTCTGATTGACAAGAGATATTTTTCCTTATATAAATAGGACAATGGCGTTAAGAAGGTGTCCTTATTGCAAGGCTATCATCGACGAGAGCTCCGAATACTGCTCAAACTGCGGCACACAGCTTCTCTTTCCCGAAGATGAATTCATCGAGGAAGAAATTCCCGGAGAAAAAATTGTTGACGATGAGCCAGAGGAGGAATCAGAGAAAGAGGTAGAGGAGAACTCCGGGCAGAAAAGGAGAAAAAGAGCCAAAAAATCAGCCGCTCCCGAGGAAGAGGCAGAATTCGTTGAAGAGGAAAGCTCGGATGACGAGGAGCCTTCGGTTGAAGAAGCGCTGGAGAAAGGAAAACTGGAGCCTCCGCATATGGCCCCTACCGATACAGAGGAATATGAGAAAATAGAGCCCACAGACAGGATCTCTGAGGAAGAAGAGGAGAAAGAAAAGGAGGAGGAAAGCAGAGAACTTCCAACCGAGAAGGAAAGAGAAGAAATAAAGGAGGCAAAGACAGAAGCAGAAGAGAAAAGCCAGAAGGAACTCACATTCAAAACAGAAGAGCTTGAAAAAGCAATTGACACAACAGAGATGGAAAAAAAGGAAATAGAGAGATTCCTGAATTCTATAAAAAAAGATAGAGAAGAAAGAAAAGCGGATGAGGGAAGGCCGGAAATCGATACGGAGCTGCCTCCCTGGGCAGCAAGGATGAAGGAAATGCCTAAAGAAGGTACTCCTTCTATAGAAGAAGAAAGTCCAGATGAAGTCCTCGAGAGAGAAGAATTAGATTCCATTTCTGAGCAGATGCCTCCCGAAGGGGAGATTTCCTCTTCTGATTCAGGAATCGGCATTCCAGAAGAGGAACCTCAGAAGTCTATTCCTTTTGATGAGGTTACAAGGGAAGCAAAGCAACGGATAAGGATAAAACCGCCCTCAGGCATGGCGTTATGGTTAAAGTCAAGAGCTTTTGACATTTTTTTTATCGGGATTTTCTGGCTCATCGCCCTCTGGGTGGCTTCCCGGGTTATGGGGGTTTCCCTCTTTCAGTTGATCTCAGCCGCTGCTTTGACCGTCATCATTTTTTATGGGGTTCTTCTTGTTTGTTATTATTTTCTTTTTCTTCTCTTCCTGGGTGAGACCCTGGGCGATCATCTTTTCTACGAGTAGAGGCGGGCCTCACTTCACCTCCCAGCTTGAAATCCTTCCCCAGAAAGCGCTCTCTTGCTAGGTTGTTAGAGGCTATATCCTTAGGATTTCCTTGGGTTAATATCTTCCCCTCATCTATGATATAGGCACGGTCTGTAATTTTAAAGGTGTCACGGACATTGTGGTCGGAAAGGATGATTCCGATGCCCTTCTTTTTTTGATTGAGGATGATTCTTTGCAGCTCGATGATGGTCAGAGGATCGATTCCTGTGAAGGGTTCATCCAGGAGAAGAAACTTGGGCTTGAGGATGAGGGAGCGGCATATCTCAAGCCGCCGCCGCTCGCCTCCCGACAGTTTATAGGCATGCTGTTTGCTTAGCTCCAGAAGTCCCAGTTCATCCAGAAGCTGGGTGGAAATTTCTTTCTGCTCTTTCTTGCTGTAAGGCTGAAGCTCGAGCACCAGCTTCATATTCTCTTCCACCGTGGCCTTAAGAAAGACAGAATCTTCCTGGGGAAGATAGGTGATACCCTCACTCGCCCTCTGATAAGTAGGATGCTTGGATATATCCTCCGTATCGAGATAAATCTCCCCTCTGTCTGGCTTGACCAGGCCCACAATCATCTGGAAGGTGGTGGTCTTTCCTGCTCCGTTTCTTCCCAGAAAGGCGATTATCTCTCCTGAGTGAATGTGGATATCCACATCATTCACCACTACCCGCTGGTTGTAACTCTTGGTCAGCCTTTCTGCACGCAGAACAGTCATTGCTCCCTCTTTTTTTGTCAGCTAAAATAATACTAAGGTTAAACTTACAGGCTGTCAAGGCGGCTCCATGAGGAAAGTTATCAGCGCATCAAGACGCACGGATCTTGTGGCTTTCTTTCCCGAATGGTTCTCTTCAGTCCTGAAGGAAGAAAGGGCCACGATCGTCGGCCCTTCTGGACGCATATACACGGTTGATCTGAACCCGGTCAATGTCCATACGGTGGTCCTCTGGTCGAAGAATTTCTCAAATCTCATCAACAACGCTTTCAGCCTGAAAGACGCACTCCAAAAATATGACCAGCTCTACCTCCATTTCACCATCACAGGACTGGGTGGGACATTCATAGAAAGGGAAGTGCCACCGCCCGCGCAGGCTCTTTCACAGCTTGAGCCCCTGATAAAGATTGTGGGAAAGGCGGAGAGAATTTCTCTGCGTTTTGACCCGCTCGTCTATTGGGAAGAAGGAGGAAGACGCAAAACAAACCTTGGTTTTTTCGAGAAGCTTGCGCCCCGTCTCCAGAGCCGGGGAATAAAGGATGTGCGGTTTAGCTTCGCCCAGTGGTACAGAAAAGCTAAGAGGCGGGCAGCAAAATACAGCTTCTCTTATATTGACCCTTCCCTCCAGGAGAAAAAAGAAGCGACCGAGCTCCTTGTTCAGACCGCCAGGCAGTACGGCTTGCGTCTTTATTCCTGCAGCCAGAATTTTTTGGCCGAAGTACAGGGTGTATCACCCTCTGCCTGTATAAACGGGCATCTGCTCCAGCTTCTTCATCCGCACAAAGAATCCGCCTCACTCAAGAAGGATAAAAGCCAACGCCGTGAGTGCCGCTGCACGGAATCAGTGGAGATAGGAAGCTACACTCAGTTTTGCCCCCATGCCTGTCTTTACTGCTATGCAAATCCCAGTATTTGACCAGGAATTAAACTATGCTTTTCCTCTCTCCAGATCCAGCAGATATTTCTTGAGCTTCAATCCTGCTGAGAAGCCACCCAGGCCTCCGTCAGAGCTTAAAACCCTATGGCATGGAATCACGATGAGCAGAGGATTTCTGGAGAGAGCCTGGCCGATGCTGCGGTACCCTCTGTGGTGCAGTCTCCTGGCCAGGGATTTGTAGGTTTCTGTTTTTCCATAAGGGATCTTTCTTGTCTCCAGCCAGACTTTTCTCTGGAATGCCGTCCCTGTTAGAAGATCAAGAGAGAGAGCCTTGAAATCTATCTCTCTTCCTTCAAAGTACTGACGGAATAGCCTCTCCTCAAGCTGGAACTTAACGCTTTCCTCTACAAGAGGAATATCCCTCTCTCTAAAGAATTCGGTCACTCTCTCCAGATCCTGGCGGGATTTCATGAATTCGGCGGATCTTAATCCCTTGCCGCCTTTGGCAAGAAAAATGCTTCCTTTCTGGAAATCAAGGATCGTATAAAACATGGCTTCTATATCCCCAGCCAGAGCCTTTCGCCTAGAGCGCGAGGCAGTCCGGCTCTTAGAATTTTCTCCTGGGCTTCTTTTATGTTGTATTCTATCCTGAAGAACTTTGCTTTTTTTGCTGTGGAGTCGTATATGGCAAAGGCAGCCTTGCTGTTTCTGTCTCGCGGCTGACCTACAGAGCCGGGGTTGATCAGATAGCGCGCCCCTTTTTCAAGCTTGATTTCGTTGAAGTCACCGGTGAGGAAGGTTCCCTCAACCAGGTGGTCTTTTTCCATGTAGAGGAAGGGAAAGTGGGTGTGTCCAAAAAAGCAGATGGATGTATCAAAGTGGATGAAGGCTTCGCCCGCGTCGAATTCGCCGAAGATATAATGATCCTCGTCGAAAGGAGCCCCATGACAGATAGTAATATCATTGTGGACAACGATGGGACCTTGTTTGAGTTTAAAAAGATATTCGATGCTTCTCTTGGTGAGATGGCTGGCGGTCCAGTGGATGGCCGAGGCCGCGATGGGGTTAAACGTCTGGATCGAATCCAGGCCGCAGACAGCTTTGTCGTGGTTTCCTCTGATCATGGACATGGGTTTGAGCGTGCGGATCTTCTGGATGATTTCGTTGGGAGAAGCCCCGTAACCCACCAGGTCTCCGAGAAAGAGGTAATAGTCGATCTTGCGCTTCCTGGAAAATTTCAGAAGAGCAAGGAAAGCCTCCAGGTTGCCGTGGATATCTGTAAACACGAGATAGCGCATTTTCTAGTGAGCCTTACCTTTCATGCACATATACATCTTATGGGCCTTGTAAGAACTCCTGACCAGGGGTCCTGATTCCACGGCCCTGAAACCCGAATCCAGTGCTTTCTGTTTCAGGCGGAGGAATTCCTGAGGAGCATAGTATCTGCGGACTGCAGCATGTGCCCGGGAAGGCTGGAGATATTGGCCGACGGTCAAAAGGTCACAGCCTGCTTCTCTCAAATCAATGAATGTCTGATGGATATCTTCCTCCTTTTCCCCCAGCCCTACCATAAGACCGGATTTGGTGATGACTCCCATTTGAGCGGCCCGCTTCAGCAATTTGAGTGAGCGGCGATAATTGTTGCGAGGTCTGTTTATTCGAGGGTAAAGAGCCTCTGGCACTTCCAGATTATGATTGAGGATATCCGGCCTGGCTTCTATCACTTTGCTCAGGGCTTTTTCATCTCCCTTAAAATCGGGAATCAATACTTCCACCTTCACCCCGGGGACTCTATTTTTTATGGACTCTATGGTCTCTGCAAAGACAGAGGCGCCGCCGTCGGGTAAATCATCACGGGTGACCGAGGTCACGACCGCATAGCGAAGGCCCATAGAGGCCACTGCTTCGGACACTCGATGCGGCTCATCGGAAGAAAGGGGCAGGGGGACTCCTTTGTCCACAGCACAGAAAGCACAGTTGCGGGTGCATGTTTTGCCGAGGATGAGAAAAGTGGCTGTCCTTTGGGACCAGCATTCCCCGATATTAGGGCATTTTGCGCTCTGGCATATTGTATGCAGATTTTTTTCCTTTATCAGATGGGAGACCCGGAAGAAATTTTGGTCGGAGGGAAACTTCACCTTTAACCAGGAGGGCTTCTTTTTTGTCAGGACTTCGGGATGGGGCAAATATCTTCCTGTATGGTGGCTATTGTGTTAAGAATCTATTTTAATTTTTTTCGAGTCAGAAAAGAGAGGTGATCAGTAATATTCTGTGTCTCTTTCTCTTTTGATTCGCCTGCGCATACGCTTTCTAGCCTGGGCTTCCTTCATCCTGCGTTTTTCGCCCGGCTTGTAATAGACGGAATGTTTTTTAATCTCCTTGATGATTGCTTCCTGCTGGACTCTTCTTTTAAATCTTTTGAGAGCGCTTTCTAAAGATTCGCCTTCTTCAACGATGACAAACGCCAAAAAAGTTCACCTCCTTTTGGCTAAGTATCAGATTTATATCCGATCCCGCCTGTCTTGTCAAGTCAAAAGCTCTGTC
>CAYVAT010000061.1:0-9646 GCA_964449165.1 uncultured Eubacteriales bacterium
TTCCCAGACACTTTCCTTGGAGATTGTTCTTTCACCTTCAGAAATAGAAGACAAACCCTCTTCCAGGAAAGCGGCTATTGACTATACAAGCTGCCTTCTTCAAACTGTGCTCGACAGAAGACAGATTCAAGAGTCTCCCTCTGCTCATAATGTCTGGTCGCTGGTGGAGAATCAGGATCTTTCAGCCACCACCAATCGTATCGATGTGGGAGGCCTCTGGGGAAGCACCCCTGCTCTCTTCAGCTCGAGGGGAAGTTGCTCTTGGACTCAGAATATTTATCTTCTCAACGGGCTGGATGTGACCGACCCCTATTGGACAGGAATGCCTCTTTTTTATCCTGACTTCTATTCTCTGGAATTCAGCCGGTTGAGCAATGCAGGCTTCTTTGCTCAATCCATGTCTCCTGGCGGATATTTCGAGCTTTTGACTCAGGAAGGAACTTCTCAGCTTCACGGCCAGGCATCCGTTTTTTTTATTCCCGCTAAATGGCAGAGCTCGAACATCTCCCCTGCTTTAGAAAAGGAAGGAATCAAGGACAGCCATACCTTCAATCATTTTCTGGATGGAAACTTGAATTTCTCAGGCCCCATCATCCCCAAAAAACTTTTTTTCCATTCCTCGTTCTCCAGTTTCCATCTTTCACGTGATCTGGCAGATTATGAAGGAGAGGATAAAGCAACGCTTTTTTCCGGCTTGTTTAGCCTGAAACGTCTCTTTTCGCGGGGTTCCCTTCGCTTCCTGTGGACAGGCCAAACCGTCAGCCATCCTTCCTTCGGGGCAGGACGCCTTGTTCCCTTTTCATCTACCCTAAACCGGAGAGATGTTTTTCATGTCCTTCAGCTCATCTGGAATTCGAGATTGCGAAATAATCACTTCTTCAATATGGGCATTTGTTTTAGTCATGGGTCAATCCGCGGTGATTTCCAGGAAGGGTTCCAAATTCCGCATGGAAATGAAATCCTCAGGAATATCTCTTCCGGGCTAGCTCCCTATGCTCACCGCGATGTGAGAAGCTCATTTACGTTTCTTCTTCAGGGAGACACTTTCGTCCCTCGTCTCTTTGGCGCCCATCACAGGTTTCAATACGGATTTGAGTTAAGGCTCTGTTCCTCCCTCTCCCGCAAAGATATCGCCGAGAACCTTCATCTCCGATTTTTCGAAGGGAATCCATTAGAAGTAGTCTTCTACAATACGCCTGTTGAACACAGGGAGTCAGCCCTTCACTTGAATTTATTTGCTCAAGATGCCTTAATCTTATCCAGTTATTTTACAGCAGTTTTCGGATTTCATCTGGCCTCCAGCCAGGGGTGGATTCCAGGCAGGAGGTCATCCGGAGAAGCAAAGGCTATTCGATGGCTTCACCTCTCCCCGCATCTTGGGCTCATCTTTCCTTTCTCCCGATCGAAAAATACTGCTTTAAAGTTATCCATCGCCCGCTATTACCACACTCTTCCTCTTTACTATTTAACCTACGGGAATCCAGATGCCCTGGGGGGGATGGTTTATACTTGGGAAGATAGCAACAATGACAGGCTCTATCAAGCGGGAGAAGCTCAGCTTCTTATCAGGCGAGAGGGGCCTTTATTCTCTGAGATCGATCAGGAATTGAAAAGGCCCTACACGGACGAGCTGGCAGCAACCTTTCATCATGTTTTTGGTAATGGTTGGTATCTGACCGTTGGAGCTTTTTTCAGGGAGAGCAAAAATCTCGTGGAGACGATCAACACAGGTGTCCCCTTTTCTTCCTATGAAACAGTTGAATTTTTTGATATCGGGGATGACAGAATTCCAGACACCCATGACGATCTCACATTTGTGGTTTATAATCAGAATCCAGAAACCCTGGGTCAGGATTTTCTGCTCCTCACCAATCCAGAGGCAGAAGACAGGATTTCGCGCTATTATGGATTAGATCTGACTTTGGTCAGGAAATACAGCGAAAAATTCACCTTCTTTCTCTCTCTTACTGCAACTTCTGCCACAGGTATAACCAGCCCGGGAAACACAGAGTGGGAAAACGATGACGGTGTGGTGGGCCGTTTATATGACGACCCCAACACCCTTATCAACGCCAAAGGGAGGATGCGTTTTGACAGGGCTTATACGGCAAGGATTGGCCTGAATTTTTTGGCTCCTTTCGGTATACGAATCGGCTGTCTGATCAAATATTATGACGGCCAGCCTTTCGCACGTAAGATCGTGGTGGAAGGTATGAATCAGGGGCCCTTCTTTATACAGGCACATCCCCGCGGCGTGGCCAGGTACGAATACAACCGCACTGTTGATCTGAGATTGGAGAAGACATTCCGCTTGAAGAAAGCAAAAATGAGAATCACTATAGACGGATTTAATATCCTTAACCGCGGATTGGCTACCGAAGAGAACGAATGGACAGGGCCAGAATTCCCGTTGCGCTTCGCCACAGAGATTCAATCTCCCCGTATGTTCCGGTTGGGAGTTTGCTATGAATTTTGAAAAGCCGCAAAATAAGGTTACTCTCTTTATGTTTTGTTTGTGCCTTTTCTTTGCTTACTGGAGTGATATTTTCTTTTTAAATCAATGGAACTTGCCCGCGGTGGAGGAATTTGGCAATATATTGCAGCCAGTCACTCGGGCAACAAACAGGAATATTATCAATTTATTCGGGAGCCTAGCTGTTCCCTTTTGAGAAAGGAGGGATGATGCTTCCATCGGTAGAACAAGTCATTCTGGTCTTTATCATCGCTGCCACTTTTGTGGGATTTGCTCTTCCAGTCTATTACCGCTATCGGATAATCCGGTCGGGTATGCCTCGGAAGAGATTCAAAAAAATAGGAAACAGGATCACCGGAGCTTTATCTAAAGTCTTTCTTCAGAGATGTACTCTCAAGAATGAGAGGGTGTTCACAGGGCTCATCCATGTGTTTATTTTTTATGGAGCTCTGACCTTTGATACCATGACCGTCAACCATACTCTGGAGGGATTCCTGGATAACTTTTTTCTTTTCGGCCAAGCAGGTTTTGCTCTTTTTTTCTCTTTGATAGTGGATGTCTTTGCCATCCTTGTACTGGTGGCTGTGTTGTTTCTTGTGATAAGAAGATACATCTTAAGGCCCAAGGCATATGCTACCGGCCTCCTGGATTCAGGGGTGATCTACTTTCTTCTTACCATAGTCACACTGAGTTATCTCTATTTTGAATGCTTCTCCATCGCCATCCATCCGGAGTCAGAGCGCCTTTCCTTTTTGGGAATTTTTTTGGCAAAAACGGTTAAGGGCATGAGCCCGGATACGCTCTCCCAGCATCTTAAAATATCCTGGTGGCTCCATCTACTGATCGTATATGCTTTCATCGTCTATGTACCTCATTCCAAGTATTTCCATATGTTCACCGGTCCCTTCAATGTTCTCTTCCGTTCCCAGAAACCCATGGGAGAATTGGAGGCTCTGGAGCTGGATGTGGAGAAGACGGAAGTCTTCGGCGTGGAAAAGGCTTCGGATTATTCATGGAAAGATCTGCTTGATGCCTTCTCCTGTATGGAGTGTGGCCGCTGCCAGGACGTCTGTCCGGCCTTTGCCAGCGATAAACCTTTATCTCCCAAGATGATCATCCTGAATCTGAAGAAGCATATCCTCAAAGAAGGACGAAAATTCATCGTGAAGAAGAAGGAACAAATTCAACCTTTGATGGCAGATGTGTACAGTGAGGGAGAGATCTGGACTTGCACAACTTGCGGAGCCTGCATGCATGTCTGTCCGGTAGAGATCGAGCATATCCCAAAAATAGTGGGAGTCAGACAGAGCCAGGTGCTGATGGAGAGTAAGTTTCCCTCTGAACTGAATGCATTCTTCCGAAACATGGAAACCAACAGCAATCCCTGGGGAATCGGTTTTGCCAGTCGTGCTGATTGGGCCCAGGATCTGGGAGTGAAACACATCAGTGAACATCCTAAGTGCGATTACCTTTTTTGGGTCGGCTGTGCAGGATCCTTTGATGAGGAAGGAAAGAAGATAGCCAGATCTATGGCATCAATCATGGAAAAAGCGGGAGTGGATTATGCCATCTTGGGGACTGAGGAGAAATGTTGTGGCGATTCCTTGCGCCGGCTGGGGAATGAATATCTTTTCCAGATGATGGCCGAGGAGAATTTACAGCTTTTCAAGAAGTATCAGGTCAAAAAAATAGTGGTCATCTGTCCCCATGGATACAATACCTTCAAGAATGAATACCCTGCGCTTCTTGAGTCTCTCCCCTCCTTTTCGCCCGAAGAGAAAGAAAAGCTGCGAAACATAGAAATCATCCATCACGTCCAGCTTATCGCTCGCCTGCTCCAGGAGGGAAAGCTTCCTCCAGTTTCCAAGAGAGAAGAAATACTAACTTACCACGATTCCTGCTATCTCGGACGACACAATGGTATCTTCAGAGAGCCCAGGGAGATACTAAAAGAGCTAAGTTCGGCTTCTTTAAAGGAGCTTAAGAACAACAGAGAACACAGTTTCTGCTGTGGAGCAGGAGGGGGCTTGATGTGGACAGAAGAGTCCCTCGGTGTGCGGATCAATCATCTCCGCACAGAGGAAGTGATTGATTCCCAGGCAAAAGTGGCTGCCACATCATGTCCTTTCTGTCTGACCATGCTTCAAGATGGACTCAAGGATAAGGAGGTCGTGGATATCAAGGCCAAGGATATCGCTCAACTGGTGGCAGAATCCTTGTCAGATTAAACAAGAATTTCCTTGAAGGCAGATATTGCTCTCTCTATGTCTTTATCCCCGATATCTTTATGGGTGACAAAGCGGATACCCCCCTTCGTTGCCAAGGCCAGAATGGCTCTTTTTTTGAGCTCTTCAAGGAAAACGGGAATGGAGATCCGAGGGTGTTTGAGATCAAATATGATGATATTGGTTTGGATATGGTCAGGGTTGAGCTCTATCCCTGGGATTTCAGCGATAGCATGGGCCAGCTGTTTTGCTCTCCTGTGATCTTCTACAAGCCTGTCGACCATTTCGTTTAAGGCCACAATGCCCGAAGCGGCTAAAATTCCAACCTGTCTCATCCCTCCTCCCAGGGCTTTCCTGATTCTTCGCGCATAATCGATAAATTCCTTGGGCCCTGTAAGCATGGAGCCGACAGGAGCTGAAAGTCCCTTGGACAGACAGAACATCAGGGAATCGCCAATCTTCGCATATTCTTTGACAGGGATACCTGTGGCAAGGCAGGCGTTAAAGATGCGGGCCCCGTCAAAATGAATTCTCATTCGGTGTTTGTTGGCGATCTCTCGAATAGCTTTAAGATTTTCCAAGGGAACAACTGCCCCGCTCCAGTTGTTGTGAGTGTTTTCTACACAGATCAGGCTGGTTCGAGGGATGTGAACGGTTGGCCTTCTGATGTTCTGCTCCACCAAATCGGGGGCCATGGCACCACGGTTTGAAGGCAGAGGGCGAGGTGTGACCCTAGCAATAAAGGTCATATGTGTCGATTCCATGTTATAGATGTGGGCCCTTTCTTCCACGATTACCTCATCCAATTCCTGGGTCCAAGCTTTTACTGAGATGGCATTGCCCATGGTTCCTGAAGGAACATAAAGGGCAGCCTCCTTCCCCACCATTTCCGCAGCCATGCCCTCAAGCTTTTGGACTGTGGGATCATCACCGAGAACATCGTCTCCCACTTCGGCCTCAGCCATGGCTTTTCGCATTTCTTCTGTAGGACGGGTTACTGTATCACTCCTGAAATCTGAGTATTCCATAATGTTTTCTGTCTCCTTTTTCGGCTCCATTATAGATAAAATCGTTTCATGAGTAAACTTTTCACACGTAAAAAGTGTAACCTTATGTAACTTCTTCGCTGTTTACTTGGTTATTAATCTATGGTATAGATAATTTTGACTTTGCTACATAAAGATCGGACATGTCCAGGAAAAAAATCTACGATTACCTGATTTACACCCTACTTCTACTCGTCATATTTTTTTTGAGTGCCAACATCTCCTTCCAAATCGTCCTCAAGGGAGAGATGGTCTCCATTCCTGATCTAATCGGGAGAACTTTAGAAGAGGCCAGGGAGCAGTTGATGCAGAAAAGGTTAACTCTCGTCCAAAAGGGTGAGCAGTTTGATAATCATTGGGAACGAGGAAAGATTATCTTTCAAGAGCCCTCCCCAGGATCCAGGATAAAAATCAACAAGACGGTCCGGGTCATCTTGAGTGCAGGGAGTGAAAAAGTTGTCATCCCTGATTTTTCCGGGAAAAATCTTCAGTCCATTCCTTCCCTGTTGAAGGAAGCTGGTCTTATAAAAGGAAAGATTGCCCAAATTCACACTTCTCGCTATGCAGCAGGCAGAGTTATCGCCCAACAGCCCCGACCTTTTGAAGAGATTGGAAGGGACACGCCCATCAGTTTTCTCGTAAGTCAGGGAGAAAGAGAGAAAAGATATCTCATGCCAGACTTGATCGGAAAAAGAGCCAGCCGGGTAATTGCGCAGCTTAAGGAAATGGATTTCAGAGTGGGAGACTTGCGTTATTCTTATTACCCAGGCCTTGAATCAGGCGTAATCATCAAGCAGTTCCCCCCTCAGGGATTTCGTATTCAGAAGAGAAACCTGATCACCATGGAGGTCAGCAAATAATGTCTTTAAGGGGAAACTCATTATGAGATGCCTGGTCACAGGAGCTGCTGGATTCATAGGTTCTCATCTTTGTCGGAAACTTCTGCAAAAGGATCACACGGTTATTGGTGTGGACTCCTTCACGGATTTTTACGCCAGGTGGATTAAAGAAAAAAACATCCAAGATTTAAGAAGAAAGAAAAATTTTGAATTCATAGAGGAGGATCTCAATCGTATCGACATAGGACAGCTGCTCAAAAGAACAGAATGTGTTTTTCACCTTGCTGCCCAAGCCGGAGTGAGAACGAGTTGGGGTGGCGAATTTTATGAGTATACCAGGAACAACATAGATGTTACCCAGAGACTTCTGGAAGCAGCCAAAAATAGCCAAACTAAAAAGGTAATCTTTGCTTCCTCTTCATCCGTTTATGGATTATGCTCTGATCTTCCCATGAAAGAAACAAGCCTCCTTTCTCCCTTCTCTCCCTATGGAGTAACCAAACTCGCTGCCGAGCAGCTCTGTACTCTCTATTTTAAGAATCACAACGTGCCTGCGGTTTCTCTCCGTTATTTCACTGTCTTTGGCCCTGGACAGAGGCCGGATATGGCATTTCACAGGTTTTTCAAGGCTGTTCTGGAGGATAAACCTGTTACTCTATTCGGAGATGGAACCCAAACCAGGGACTTCTCCTATATCGATGACACCATAGAAGCTACCCTTTCAGCATTAGAGAGAGGTAAGGTCGGAGAAATATACAACATAGGCGGAGGACATCCCAGGAAGCTGAAAGACATCATTCCCCTGATTCAGGATATTTGCCAGAAAAGGCTCGACATAGAATGGCTGGAAAAGCAGAAAGGGGATGTCCCTCATACTTTTGCCGCGATAGAGAAGGCAAGGAAGGATTTGCATTATAAATCTGAAAGCGAACTCTATGACGGACTCAAGGAAGAGTGGAATTGGCTGCGAAGCCTTTATTCAACTTGAGATTTCCGTCTATTCTTTTTTCAAGAGAGATGATGATTATGATGAAAAAAATGAGCATTATCCTGGTGGTTTCTTTTCTCTTGCTCGGACTCGCCTGTAAGAAAAAAGAAGTGGGAATCGACCCCAACATCGCATCTTCGGATGAGGCTCTCTACAAGCTGGGAATGGAATATTTGGAAAAAGATGCTGAAAAAGCCCGTCTCTATTTACGGCAGGTGATCGATTCATTCCCCAAAAGCTTCTATGCTCAGCGGGCTAAGCTGGCTATTGCCGATTCCTACTTTGAAAAAGGAGACGAAGGCAGCATGATTCTGGCCGCCTCTGAATACAGAGAGTTTATCAACCTTTTTCCCCTGAGCCCCTCTGCAGCTCATGCCCAATACCAGATAGGAATGACCTTCTTCAAAAAGGCCCTTAAACCAGGAAGAGATCAGACTAGGACCAAACAGGCCCTAGCCGAATTCAAGAAAGTGATCACTAATTATCCTCTCAGTGAAGAAGCAAAAATGGCTCAGGAAAAAATAAAAGAGTGCGAAGAAAGATTGGCTGAGCATACTTTTAGTATCGGGGAACTCTATTATAAGATGAAATCATATAAAGCTTCTGTAGATCGATTAAAAGAGATTCTCACCGAGTTTCCGGATTATTCGCAGATGGATAAAGTTTATTATTATCTTGCCGACTCTTATTACAAATGGAAAAAAGTAGAGGAGAGTATTCCTTACTACACCAAGTTGATTTCAGATTTTCCTCAGAGCAAGTATGCCGAGAAAGCACAGAAAAGGATGAAGGAGATAGAAGAACAGAAGGAGGAGAATCGTTAGCTGCACTGAATCTAAGAGGATCATCTGAATGGGGAGGTTTCCATGAAAAAGTACTCTTTTGGAGTAAGCATGGCCCTGGCTTTTCTTCTTATCACCTCTTCCTCGTATGCTCAACTTCAAGAAGAGGGATGGAGGATGACCTACAGGCCGAGTATAGGTTTTGAGTATTTCCAGCGGGATATGAACCTTTTTACTTACGACACAGAAGAGAAAAAATGGATTGAGGATGATGCAGGCTCAAAACTCAAAGCCTACTTTATCACTTTTAGCCTGGGACTCGAGCTCCAGGAAGGATTTTCCCTAACGCCTATTCTCGGGTATTGTGTTTCAGATCAAGGGACTGTAACCTTCAGAAGACTCCCCTTCTCTGTAGAGTTAGATGGAGGAGGTCTATCAGGGATCTTGTTTGGCCTGGAGATGGAAAAAAGGCTTCTAACTTATGGGAATATCGATATCATTGTATTTGGACAGTTCCTTTATTATACAGGAAACAAAAAAGAGTGGGATATCCCTGGTCTTGACGTGGAAGGGACAGTTGAGGGAAAGCCTTACTGGCTGAGAGGGGCAATCGGTCCGACTTTCGCCTACCGAGGATATGATTATTTTTCTCCTTTTCTTCGAGTGACTTACAACAGGCATTGGGGGAAGTTTAAGCTGGAGCAAAAAATAGAGGATTTGGAGAATAATGAGGAGAAAAAACTCATCGGTAAGAGCCGAATAAATATCTCTCTAGGAGCTGTTTATGAACTTACAGATGCTTTTCATATGCAAGGAGAAGTGGGCCTCATGCCTCATAGGGATGGAGTCGATTTGGGATTGATGCTGAAGGCCGTGTATTTCTTCTGAAGGACAGGAGGAGATCATGAAAACATCAAAAAAAGAAAAGATCATTCATTTCTCGGTCCTAATCTTTATTCTTTTCTCTCTGGTCAGTTTTCAGAGTTTTAGGTACGATAAAAGAAGGAATCATCGCCAGTCAGATTTTCGAGGGGAAATTCGTTGCCTGAACCAGAGTCGCCCCTTTCGTTCCAGGGGCATTGAGTATGCTTCTGATCAAGTATTGGTTAAATTCAGATCCACACTTTCCACTCAAGCAGTAAAGACCACCCTTGCTGCTTATGAAACGAAGATGATGAAAAGAATTCCCCGCGTCGACGTCTATCAGTTGAGGATACCAGAAGGCACAAATGTAGAAGAAATGCTCTATGTGTTGAGGCAAAATCCTGATATTGAATATGCGGCGCCCAACTA
>CAYVAT010000061.1:9746-13810 GCA_964449165.1 uncultured Eubacteriales bacterium
TGGCTCACATCTTCAGAGGTCATGAATGTCATCCGCTATTCGGCCGATGATGTGAATGCGTCAGAATATCCTGGTAAAGATGATTTTATCGGCTATGGACGGATAAACATGGAAAAGGCTCTTGTTCCAATAAGAATCACATCTTCATCACAGGCAAGAAGCCCATGATAAGATCTCTCCGTATCAGGAATCTGGCCACCATCGAAGATATCGAACTCCATCTCCCAAAGGGGTTTTCAATTCTAACAGGAGAGACAGGTGCGGGAAAATCGATCATCATCGACGGCATAAGGCTTATCCTGGGAGAAAAAGGCTCCTCAGAGATGGTTCGTACAGGAAAGGGGGAGACTTCAGTCGAGGCAATAGTGTCCATGCCTCAGCCCTCGGACGCACAAACAGCAGAAGGTGAGCTTTTTATGCAGAGAAAAATCTCTGCCAAAGGAGCAGGAAAGGGATATATTGACGGAGTCCTTGTTCCTATCAAAAAGCTTAAGGAAAAAGGCGAAAAGCTTGTCGACATCTATGGTCAGAATGATCATGCTTTCCTGCGCCATACAGAGAATCAGTTAGACTATATCGACCAGTATGCTGAGGCTATGCCCTTAAGAGATGAAATTTCACAGGCTGCAAAAAAACTCAAAAGACTCGTCAAGGAAAAGAAGGAACTGGAAGAGAAAAAAAGAGAAAGGGAGCAGCGTTTGGATTTCTTAGACTTTCAAGTCAAAGAAATCGAAAAAGCCGCTCTCAAGACCGACGAAGAAGAAGAACTGCGCCAGGATAGAAACATCCAAAAGAACGCTGAGAAAATACGCGCGCTCGTGGATAAGGCTCTGGACATTGCCTATGACCAGGAAAACTCCATTTCGCCGCTCTTATCCAGACTTCAGGACATTGTTAGCGAACTTTCTTCGTTTGATAAGGCCTTCAAAGAAGTGGAAGAGGCCATCAATCAATTCTCGATAACCATAGGAGAATTCTCGAATTTCCTCATCAACTTCAAGGAAAAACGAGATGTCTCGCCTGAAAGGCTGGAGGAAATCGAAGAGCGTCTGAGTCAGATCGAAAAGCTAAAGAGGAAATACGGCGACAGCATACAGGATATCCTTTCCTACCTGGATAAAGCCAAGAAAGAGTTCAAAGAAGTAAGTACGAGCCAAGAAAAGCTGGAAGAGCTTGATAAGGAAATTGAAGAGGCTTTTGCTAATTATAAGGAAAAAACAGCGGAGCTAACCAAGCTGAGGACGAAAATCGCAGGCAAGTTAGAAAGAAAAATTGAAAGAGAAATCACCCTTCTGGGGATGAAAAAGGCAAGATTCAAGATAAAGATGACCTCCTCCTCTCCCCGACCAGAAGCCATGGAAAAGGTTAAGGAGAAAGGCAGCGAAGAGGTGGAGTTTCTGATCAGCCCTAATCCAGGAGAAGAACTCAGGCCGCTGCGGAAGATTGCCTCCGGAGGTGAACTCTCCCGTGTTATGTTGGCCCTTAAGTCTATAGGAAAAGAGACAGAAAGAATGAAGACTTTGATTTTTGATGAGATCGATTCAGGGATAGGTGGAAAGACAGCCGAGTGTGTGGCTCAAAAACTCAATGAGCTTGCTCATCAGCATCAGGTGATCTGTATCACTCATCTCCCTCAAATCGCTTCATTTGCGCCTCGCCACTACAGAATCGAAAAAAGAATTATAAAGAACCGCACCTTCACCTTTGCCAAGGATCTAAACTTCGAGGAAAGGGTGAGCGAGATTGCCAGGCTGCAGGCAGGAAGTCGGTTGACCGAGACCGCGCTTCGCAATGCAAGGGAAATGCTCAATCATAATCTTGGAGCCAAGGAATGAGGTTAAATGAGGTTGAGCAGAACACTTTGTCCTCGTTTTGTCCGAGATGCTGTGAACATCCTTGAGGAGATTTTATAAGGAGTATCTCCTTTCATAATCCCAACCTTTTTCTCATAGGAAAATTGTATTATATTAATATTTAGCTTTGTCCTGAAAATAGATAACGATATCTGAGTTATATTATTATTTCAGTTCAAAGAATCAAGAATTCATGAAAGAAACCAGGAGACCATTGAAAAATTGGAGGTTCCATATTCACACCTTTGGCTGTCAAATGAATGAGAATGACTCTGAAAGAATTGCAGGGTTGTTGCACAAGGAAGGGGCTGAGATGTGTTCCTCCCCTGAAGAGAGTGATCTGGTTATCATTAACACCTGTGCTGTCAGGGAAAAATCAGAAGAAAAGATTTATTCGCTCTTAGGGCGGATGGAGCCCCTTAAGAGGGACAAAGGGCTGGTGATTGGAGTGGTGGGATGCGTGGCTCAGCTTTACGGATTGCAACTCATGGGGAAGAAACCCTTTATTGATTTTATCCTCGGGCCTGATAATTACAGGGAGATCCCCCGTATTCTTTCTTCTCAATCAAAAGAGAGGGTTGTGACCACAAACTGGAGTCGTCAGTGGCATGAATTTCTTCCCTCCCACATTTTGAGAGAAAGTCCAACCAGTGCTTATGTGACCATCATGGAAGGATGTAACAATTTCTGTGCCTATTGCATCGTCCCTTTTACTCGGGGAAGAGAAAAGTTCAGGCCCATGTCTCATATTCTGCGAGAAGTGAAATACCTGGCCAATCAAGGCTACAAAGAAATACAATTTCTTGGGCAGAACGTTAATTCCTATAGAGATCCTGAGTCAGGGAAAGGTTTTTGTGAGGTTCTGGAGGAAGCTAATCGGATTGAGGGGATCAGCTGGATCCGATTTATCACCTCCCATCCAAAAAATTTCACCCCTGATATTGCAATGGCTATGCGGGATTTAGAAAAAGTCTGTCATCATCTTCACCTTCCTGTTCAATCTGGCTCCAACTCTATACTCAGAAAGATGAACAGAGGCTACACGAGGGAAGCCTACCTGGAGAAGATATCCTTTCTCCGTCACCTAATACCAGACATTTGTCTCAGCACAGATATGATCGTTGGATTTCCTGGAGAGACAGAAAAAGATCATCAAAAGACGATAAGTCTTCTGGATGAAGTGCGTTTCACCAATATTTTTTCCTTTCGTTATTCTCCTCGCCCTTTGACTGCAGCTTCAAAGAGAAAGGGAAGCGTTTCCCTTGAAGTGAAGAAGAGGAGGCTGATTGAGCTTCAGGAACGCCAAAAGCAAATCCAGCTCAAGCTGAACACATCGTCTATCGGTCGTGTGGTCAAGGTTCTTTGCTTGGGCAAAAGTCGGAAGGATGAACATTGCTTCTCGGGAAGAAATGAAGGCTACCAGGTAGTGAATTTTGAATCAAAGAGAGATGTTACCGGATACTTTGTGGATGTACGTATCACATCCTGTGGACCATACAGTCTTGTGGGGGAAATGGTTTCATAACCCAGGAAATTTTAAGGCGTCTCCTGGTTAGATGGTCAACTTCGCTCTTCTTTCTTTTTCCAACAGGTCGGAAACAATCAAAATGTTTTGCTTGCAGCACTACAAGAAGACCGAGTGAGATATATCCTGTATTCGCTCATCATTATGTTAGCGAAATACGTCCGGCCAGTAATTTTCCCGCTGGAGGCGTCCACTTCTAGGAAAACGACGTTAATCAAATCCACCTTCTTTTGGAAAGAAGAAAACTTTTTCTCTAAGAGTTCGATATTCCACCTGGAGCCTGATTTATCTGTGGAAAGCCATCTGCGTGAGCTGATTTGAGGATATTTTTCAGGGGAAGGAAAGTTTGTCCTGATGAAAGAGATGGTTTGTGGGTCTTCTAAGGCAATCTGGAAGGCGGTCGCAGCAGGAATCATAGTCTTTACTCCATATTCAAGAATGTTTTTTATAATAGACGTATGATGAATAAAAAATTCCCAAATTATGCTCAAACTGTGTCATTTAAGGAAGCATTTCCATTTCCGTGATAGTTAATAAATGCGGCGGTTCCTATCCATCCTTGCCAAGACCTTTCCACCCGCCACCAGGGGCTTCGGATGGACAGGAACCATCACCTCTCTACTTCACTGTATGAAATATCTTTATTCATCACGGAAATGGGAACGCTACTGTCGTTTAACTAAAAT
>CAYVAT010000062.1:0-12657 GCA_964449165.1 uncultured Eubacteriales bacterium
ATCAGAAGGTGAATTCTCTGATCTTTCTCAGCTCTTCTCCGCCTGTCCTATTCTTGATGAAGGCTAAAAGCTGATTTTTCCCCTTCCGAAGTTTATCCACATCCTTGTCCAAGGCAAAAGGAATCTCTATATTGTATTTCTTTATCATACTCTCCTTAAGCTCTTGCTCGCTGATTTTAATATCTAATGAATCTTCATATTCCCAGATAAGATTCCTCTCTGCATCTCTGAGCTCAAGCTTTAAATCAAGCACAGTGCTCAACATCTCCTCCTCAGCCTTGAACCAGAGATCAGCATAAGGAATGTCTATGGTCACAATCCCTTCCAATCTATCCTCTTCATCCAGTGTCTTTTTCACATCCAGGTCAAAGTCAATAAACTTTTTCTCTCCTCTTATTGTATCTTGAGCGCTCGCCTGAGCCATGCTGAGTTCGTGCATATACATCAGGTTGAGTGAACGAATCGAACTCAGGTCATAAGTGACCAGACGATAGTCTCCAGAGCAGGTTGAATCGATGAAGACTACAGGAAAATTCCCATAATACCAGATTTCGCGGCAACGGCCGTAAGAATCATCACCCATAGGATAAGTTATTCTATCCAAAGGGGGTCCGAAAAGGATATAGATTCTTCCCCTGTCAGTCAGCCATCCCGGTTTTCCCTCAGAAACAAAGAGATTATCGGATGCCTCCATGCGATTGAAATACTCCATCTTGAACTCATTTTCCTCAGTAGAAGGATCAGGATCGCGTCTCTTCCAGAATTCTTTCTTGAAGTCTTCCTTCTCGGCATCAGGAAGTTCGAGGAAGATTTTCCTCTCTTTGGAAGTGATAATGTATCTCACTCTTGATAAAAACTCTGCATTATCAGGATCCAGCTTTTGCTCCAGTTTATAGAGCCGGCATGAAGAGGAGAGGAAAAGCAAAGCAAAAGAGATGATAACAAGCGGCAACAGCATTGAGGAAAGAGTTCTTACGCTCTGTTTTTTCTTTGGATTTAAGGTATCGATCATTTTTTCTCCTTTAATGTATCCACACTTTTCTTAATCTGTGGTTGATCGGGACTGATCTCCAAGGATTTTTCCCAGGCTGCCAAGGCCTCCTGAGTATTGCCCAGTTGAAAATAGCACTCTCCTATAGAATTGAGAATGAAGATGTTGAGACCGTAGTGAGTGATGGCCTTGTCGAAAATCTCTATAGCCTTATCCAGCTTTCCCATGTTCTGGTAGGCTTTTCCCATGGTGAACAGTAAATCATAGGGAGGCCTTTCCATCCGATTCAAGAAGGGATAAAGAACAGTCTCAACCTCCTTGTATTCACCCAATCTCATATGGACCCTGGCCAGATTTTGAGCAAACTCTACAGAATCGGGCTTTTTATGGAAAGCTTCTAGGAGGTGAGCCTTGGCTTCCTCGATTTTGCCGCTGTTAAAGAGTTGGACTCCGATCAAGTAGGAATAGATGGGGTTTTTCGAAGGGGAAAGGAGCTGTTGGTAAATCCAAGGTCTGGCTATGGCTTCGCTGTAGGTTATGTCGAACTCATCGCTATCAGAGAGGACCTCCTGACCATCCACGAAAAGGGAAGCCTGAATCGTGTAATGTGCTGGAGGGAATTCTCCCAAGGAAAAAGTTTCCAGAATATTGGGAAGATCCGGATATTGATCGAACGTCTTGGCAAAGGTACGAAACTTCTCATCCATCTTGAAAAAGGTGAATCTCAACTGGCCTCTTTCTTTCAATTCCTCGGTCAAACCATTAACCTGAAAAGCCACCAAAAGGTTGTCTTTCCGAAGAAACACTCTGTTCGACTGCAGAAAGATCTGATCATCTCCTATCTGAAAAGGTCTCAATCTCTGTTCGCCAGCCTTCTTCTTTGAAGAGGCGTAGCCCAACATAATAGAAGTCATCTGCGGGCCTCCATCTTCCGGGGGAATGACCAGATTCCTCTCCAAGGAGGTAAACTCTCTGGAAACCTCGTTTTTCAACAGAATTGATAGTTTATATTCACCCGGGATCAGAGGGAACATGTCTCTGACGCTGAGAGGTTTGGTGCTTATGTTTTTCATCTGCTCCTTGTCAAATTTCAAATTGATATCCTTTTCAAATTGATAAATGGTTCTTCCTTCAGAATCAACCACAGTACCATTGAGTTTCAAACTGGTGGAGAAGGTATTCTCGTATTGATTGACAGAGAGCCTTTCAGGCTCGATGGCATAATGAACAAAGTAAAGTCCTGAAGAATCCTTCACTACTTTGACTAAAGCGTCACTGTCCATGTAATTGGCACTGTATTCCACTTCTACGATATCTTTATACTGGAGAAATTTCTGGGCATATCTTTCCTCCACTGCTCGCTCAGGTGTGGACTCCACCCTCTGTATCAACAAATCTGAGGAGAGGGAAGGCCGCCCATAAACAGAGGTTCCCTCCCCAGGAATGAGGCTGAGGGAGACCAGAGCCAGATTCGGCTCAAGCTCATTAAGCTGCTGATAAGCCTGCATATAATCCATCGGATCTCCCCAATATGAGGTCAACAGGGCCTGGGGACCGTCTTTGAGAGGGCTGTAAAGTTTGTATTCACCGGTTCCCCCTTCCTGAAAGAAAACCAGGTTAAAGCCCGGAGGCAGACCCAGATTTGTCTTTCCTTGATAGAACCAGACTTCCGAGGGATAGACTTGGCTTTTGCCTTCAAACCTCTCGATGTCATTCGGCTCACCCAGGATAATGTACATCCGCCCTCTGTCTGTACGCCATCCTGCTTTGGGTATTCCTCTTCCGAAAAAATGGTTGACATAGCTGATGCGGCGGAAGTGCTCAGTCTTGAACTCGTTATCAGGAGTACCAGGAGTTGGATCTCTGTGTTTCCAGAAAGCCTCGATGAAAAGGTCTCTCTCGCGGTCAGTGTTGAGCTTGAGAAAGACCTCTTTCTCTAAGGGAAGAATGATATAAACCACCTCTTCATCCAACCATTTCTTGTAGCGCTCGGGGAGATCGTTCTTGTCGGCCTTCAGTTCAGCCTGAACAAAAAAGAAAAATGTAGCAGCGGTCAAGAATAATAAGAAGAATTTTTTCATCTCTTAAAACTCCTTTTCCTCGCTCATATTATGATCTCTACGCAGAGCAGTAAAGCGAAGTGTGGATAAGCTCAAGGTACATGTTTTCATTATACCAGAATATTGGCGCAATATTTATGCCAAAATTCCCTCCCTCCTTATTTCCGCGACAGTTTCAAAAGCTTTCAGATAAGCTGAGGCAGAAGCCATCCGGAGGCGAGCGGGCATCTAACCTGATGCTTTTCTCTATCTTAGATGATGAATTTTCCTCTATTATTCTTTAATAGGAGAATTGAGCATACCTTTGATCTCCATGAAATCCTGGGGAGAAAAATTTCCCCAGATATAAGGAAAGGTCAATTTATTATGGAGAAGAGGGTCAGCATTTTTCTCTATACAGCCTTTTTCTATCATCTTCTCCCACTCGCCTGTTCCTGGGACCGGCGAGAAATAAGCCAGCCTTGGCTTTGCTCCCAAACTTTGTACACGAAGAATGCTTTCTTTCACTCCTGCGGGATCTTGCTCTGGAAGTCCAACCATGAGATAAACATTAACCTGATGACGGGTGTAGCCTGTCTGTTCAAGGAAAGCCAAAGCTTTCTCTAAATCTCCTTCTGAAACTTTTGACGCGGTTTTATGAAGGATTATATCCTCGAAAGATTCCTGACTGAGGAAGAGCGACTGGAAATTGGTTCTCTTGAAAAGAGTAGCCAATTCAATGTCGATTTCTTTGATGTGCAATCCATTGGGAGTATAGAAAGCCAGAGGAAGGTTCTTCTCTATCAAATTCTCTAAGATGGGTATGATATGGCGTTCTTTTCCAAGGAGAAGAGAATCATCATAAAAAGCAAAGTTTCGGGTATGGAAGCGATGATGATGACTCTCTATTTCCTGGACAACAGAATCCGGGCACCTTTGCTCAAATGTCGGAAAAAGCAAAGAAGAGGCACAGAAAGAACAGGTATAGGGACAGCCTCTGGAAGTCAAAAGGGGAAGCGTATCCTTATTCCTCAAGAGTTCAAAAGCAGGTTGGGGAATATCATCGAGTCTTTCAAACCGCTGAGGAATGCAAGAGCCGCCCCCAAGGATATCCCTTATGAGACGAAGGACAATTCTCTCCCCAGGTCCTTGTGCAATAACATCAGCTCCAGAAAACCGACGGGCATGATCCCCGGCCAGAGTGGCATAGACTCCCCCCAGAATCACAGGAACATTTCCGAATTTCTTCCTGATCAATTCGATGGCAAGTTGTACGCCGGGATACCAGTAAGTCATGGTGCACCCCAGAAGGACAAGATCTGGTACAGGCGCTCTTTCCAGCTCCTCTCGGAAAATAGGGACAGGAATGCCATAGCGGGAATATTTTCTGGGAACGTCCCTCAAGATGGATGGCTTAGGCACCTCTTCTTTGAAAAAAGCCCCTCGCCCGTCAGGCTTGGCTTTTGGTCTCAGGGGAAGCAAAGGATGACACCGATCCAGACAGTCGATAAAGCTCAACCGGAAGCATTTGCATTCTTCAAGAACAGCGGCGATGTAGAGGAGACCTAAAGGCTTCAACCAAAAATCATAGGCTGTAAAATCGTAAATCCAGGGATTGACGATGAGGATGTCCTTTCCAGAAGACATATGACCAATTTAGGAACATCCCCCAAAGCATCATCCTTGTTCTATGGATCTAATTTGTGTAGAGAAGCTACTTTGGGAAACGATCCTGTGGTGCGGAAGGTGGGACTCGAACCCACACGGCCATGATTAGGCCATAAACTCCTGAGGCTTACGCGTCTACCAATTCCGCCACTTCCGCACTCAACGTTAATTCCTTTATCAGCGGGATCATTTATTATAATTCTAACAGGAAGAAGAGTAAACCCCGTTGTAAAGGATGGGGCTTTTACCCCGCCCTTTCTAATAGGAATTAAACCTTGATATATTTCCTCCCCGCCATAAATGGCGGGGCTTTCTAACGGGGTAAAGCCTCAGAAAAGGTAAGCATTTCTATTTCCAATGTGCTTGACAAATGCTGCTTCTGTTCTTATCTTATTTTAATCCAAGGTGAAATTGATCGCCTGCCATACATGTCATCAAAAAATTCTTGTGCCATCATTTTTCATTTTTTTAAAAAGGAGGCTAGATGAAACTTCATACTAGGGAGCAGATCGAAACTCTCGCCAGGTTTCGAAGCGAAATTTACCTCACTACATCTTTTTATCTTGAAACTGACAAAAGCCGCTTGAGGAAAAAGGAGGTCTCTCTCTCCTTCAAAAACCTGATCAAAAACGGCAAGTCTCAATTGGAGGAGATGGATCTGGACAAAAAGAAAAAAGGTTCTCTTTCCGAAGACCTTGAACACATCCAAAAATTTTGCTCCCAGAATCTTTCTTCCTACAATTTTCCTGGTTTAGCCATATTCTCCTGCAGCGGCCAAAATTTCTGGCAGGTTTTTGAGCTTCCACATCCACCCCGAAACAGGATAATCTTCGACAAAGATCCTTATGTTCGCTTTCTCTCTTCTATCCTGAACGAATATCACCGTATCTTCGTCTTGACATTCGATCGAAAGGAAGCCAAATGGTACGACATCAGCCTGGGCCAAATCTCGCAGATCGATAGCATCATCGGAGATGTTCCCAGCAAAGTCAGAGAAGGAGGTTGGGAAGGTTATGAATCAAAGCGCATCGAAAGACACATCGCCACCCTCCTCCGTGAGCACTTCAAAAAAGTGGCCCAGAAAACATTCGTTCTGTTTAAGAATAATCATTTCGATTGGCTCTTTCTCGGGTGCAAGGAGGAATACTGCTCAGAGTTTGAACCGTTGCTCCATCCTTATCTCAAGGAAAGGCTGCAGGGTTACATCAAAGCCAGCCCCAGCGACTCTCAAGACAAAATTCTTAAGGAATCCGAGGAATTGGAAAATTCACTCAAGGAACAGGAGGACAGCGAAATAATCAAGCGGTTTGTTTCTGAATTGGAAAAGGGAGGACGAGCCACTGCTGGTCTGAAAAAGACCCTGAGAAAGATAAACCGGAGCGAAGTTCAAACCCTCCTTATCACCCGCAACTTTTCCCTCCCCGGAAGGATCTGCCCCCGCTGCCATTTCCTGTATGTGGATGATCTGCGCTGTCCATCCTGCCAGAAGAAAACAGACATGGTGGTAGATATCATCGATGAGGCGGTTGAGGCCACCCTGGATAAAAACGGGTCAGTCAAACACATTAATGCCCCTTCTTCTCTCAACAAGTATGGAAAGATAGGAGCTTTCCTTCGGTATAAAGCATAGAAAGGGATAAGCAATAAAGGCCCGTTCGGCGAACGGGCCCTCAATTCTTATTTGAATTTAACTCGGTCGACAAGGCTGTAGATGATGGGGATCACAAAAAGGGTAAGAAGGGTGGTGGCCACCAGTCCGCCGATGACCGTAATAGCCATGGGGGCCCTCATCTCAGCACCTTCAGAAGTGCTGATAGCCATAGGCACCATTCCCAGAATGGTGGTGAAGGCAGTGATTAACACAGGACGCAAACGCACTACGCTGCCCTGAAGTATAGATTCTAACTTCTCCATACCCCTGCGCTTCAACTGGTTGATGTAATCCACCATGACAATCCCGTTGTTGACTGCAATCCCACCCAGCATGATAAAGCCGATGAGAACAGGAAGACTTATTGGCTGTCCAGCTATCACCAAAGCCAGTATCACTCCGATCAGGCCAAGAGGGATGGTGAACATGATTACAAAGGGATGGACAAAGGATTCGAATTGCGAGGCCATAATCATATAAACGAGCAGCGTAGCAAGGGCAAAAGCGCCAGCCATGATTATGAATGCCTCCTGCATCTGCTCATACTCACCGCCAAACTCGATAAAATAGCCGGCAGGCAGTCCTCTCTCGATAGTAGCTATTCTCGCTTTGATATCTTTGACCACACTTCCCAGATCCCTTCCAGCGATGTTGGCGGTGACGGAGACCTCTCGAGCCTGATTTTCCCGGGTGATCCGGATAGGCCCTTCATCCCTGGTGAAGGAGGCAACTTGCTCGAGAGGAATGACTGCATTTGAGGGAGTGAGAAGAGGTATGTTCCGAACATCCTCCAAACTGTCCCTGTATTCCTTTTTTAACCTGACCCGGATGTCGACTTCCTCATCTCCTTCCCTGTATCGAGTGGCAACTTTACCCAAAGATGCTGTCTGTACGGTGTTGGCGATCTGGTTGACCATCAAGCCCAGACGGTATGCCTGTTCACGGTTAATCCGGATATGGTACTCGGGCTTCCCCTCAGCCAGCGTATGCGTGACATCTCTTAATCCTTCGATATCCTGGATTTCATCAACCATCAAGTCGGCTAACTCCTTGAGTCTCTCAAGATCTTTTCCGAAGATCTTTATCACCACCGGAGCCTGAGCTCCTCCCATCATAGCCTGACCGATATCGATGGCCTCGAACTTCACGCCTTTCAGCCTGGGCAGTTTTCCTCGAAGGTTCTCCAGAATCTGCTGATCAGAAAGCTCTCTCTTGCTCTTGTTCACCAGTCCTACCCAGAGCAGTCCCTCATTAGTGCCTGCGGTAGAAACGCCTCCCGCTAGGTCTGCTGGATTTTCCTCAGCCTGGGAGCCTGCCTGAACAGATACCGTTTCCACCCCAGGCTGCTGCATCATCAGGTTCTCCGCTATTGTGACCACCCGGTTTGTCTCCTCAAGAGAGGTGCCGATGGGCATTGTTACCTTAAGAATGATCATGTCACGGTCCATTGCTGGCATGAATTCTGTTCCCATAAACGGGATAATGACGAAGGAAAGAATAAACAGAGCCAATACTCCTCCCAGAACCCACCATCTCCGGCGTAAAGCTTGGTGGAGGATTTTGCGGTAGAAATTCCTGGCTCTCTCAAACTCCCTTGTCTGTTTCCATCCTGCCTTCACCTTTTTATTCCTGCTATTCGCTTTGAAGATAAGGGAGGCGACCATGGGAACCACAGTCAGCGCCACAAAGAGTGAAGCAAGCAGAGAAAAGGCTATGGCCAAGGCCAGGCCCCGAGTCAGCTCTCCGGTTATACCCCGAGCAAAAACCATGGGAAAGAAGACAGCGATGGTGGTCAAAGTGGATGCTGTGATGGCCATTCCCACTTCAGATGCCCCGAGACTTGCTGCCTTGTTCTTCTCTTCCCCTTCCTCCATATGCCGAAATATGTTTTCTATAACCACCACGGCATTATCCACGAGCATCCCTATGCCCAGAGCCAGTCCTCCGAGGGTAAGCAGGTTGATGGTGTAACCAGCGAGATAAAACGCGATAAAGGTAGTGATGACTGAGAGAGGAATGGCCAGGAAGATGGTAATGGTCGGCCGCCAGTTGCGCAAAAAAATCAAGATGAAGACGATGGCCAGGATTCCTCCCACCAGAGCGTTGTTACCGGTACGACGAATCACCCTTTGGATCATCTCCGATTGATCAAAAAAGGAGAAAAAAGCTATGTCTTCAGGAAGCGTGGACTTGATTCTTTCCAGCTCCTTCTTGACTGCTTCGGCGGCAATAACCGTGTTGGCGCCTGAACGCTTGTTGATGAGCAGAAAAACACCGTTCTCTTCCTGAATCCGAGCCAGGAAACGTGTCTCCTTCAACGTATCCTTGACCTCGGCGATATCCTTCAGGTAAATGGGCATCCCATTGGATGTGGATCCGACAACAGTATCTCGGATATCATCCAGGCTCTCGAATTCACCTATCGTTCGAAAGATCAAATCTGTATACCTTTCCACGATATGACCGGCAGGAAGGTTCAAATTTTCCATCCCCAGAGCTCCGAGTACATGCTCCAGAGAGAGGCTGCGCGACTCGAGTGCAGCCCTATCCACATCGACCAAGATCTCTCTGATATCCATAGAAAAAACTTGAGCTGAGGCCACTCCGTCGATTCTTTCCAGCCTTCCCACAACCTCATCCTCCATGATGTCCTTTAGTTCGGAGGTGGGCCTTTTGGCAGTTATGCCATAGAAAATGATGGGCATCTGGCCCATGCTGTATTTGACCACCAGAGGATCGTTGGCCTCTTCAGGGATGTAATTGCGATAGAGACCGATCTGATCTCTGACATCCTGGGCGGCAAAATCTAGGTTTGTCCCCCACTCGAACTCAATCATAATCACAGAGGCCGCCTCTATGGTCATGGAGGTGACTTTTTTGACCCGATTAACGGAACTGACTATCTCTTCCAGAGGTTTGGTGATAGTGTTCTCGATATCCTCAGAAGAGGCTCCTCTGTAGACAGTGATTATTGAGACGGTGGGAAACTCAATATCCGGGAAAAAATCCAATCCCAACCGGCTGTAGGCAATAAAGCCCAAAACAACCAGGATCATGGCCAGCATGGCCGTGGTGACTTTTCTTTTAACAGAAAATTCTGGTATTTTCATTCCTTAACCTCTTTAATTTCGATCTCGGCGCCATCTACAAGGCCGAAATTTCCCTCAACGATGACCGAGTCTCCTTCTTCAACTCCGCTTAAGACTTCCACTAATTCCGCATTCTGAAGGCCAAGGGTTACTTCTCTTCTTTCCGCTTTGTTGTCGCGCGCAAGGAAAACGATATGATTCTCAAGCACAGCTGTTTGCGGGATAACCAGGGCATTTTCATGGGTGCTCACCTCCAGAGTCACTTCTCCGAATGTGTTGGGTCTGAGAAGGAGTTCTCGATTATCAGTTTGTGCCTCCACCTTGAACTTCCTGGATAACGGTTCGGCTGTAAGGTTGACAATGGTTACCTTCCCTTCAAACACTCTATCAGGATAGGAATCCACACTAAGAAGCGCAATCTGGCCTCTTTTGATACGAACAATCTCCTGGGGAGAGACATCTATTTCGATCTTGACGCGGGAAAAATCCATCAAGGTCAGAACTCCACTGTTGGGAGAAAACGCGCCCATCATAGGATTAATCACATCCCCCACTTCAGCGTTTTTTGAAGCCACCACTCCGCTGAAAGGCGCCTTCATCAGAGAAACATCCAGGTTGTGACGAGCCAGATTCACAGCCGCCTTTGCCTGTTGAAGCTGAGCTTCCGCACCCTCATAAGCCAATTTGATTTTTTCGTACTGCTGATCAGAAACAGCTTTTTCCTCGATCAAACGTTCCATCCTCTCCATGTTTCGTTTGGCATCTTTGTAATTGGCTTCTGCTACGGCCAGTGCTGCTTCAGCCTGCTCGAGCTGAAGCCGGATGGCACGGGTGTCCAATTCCGCCAGGAGCTGACCTTCCCTGACCATATCACCCTCATCCACATATATCTTGGCGATCTTTCCGCCGGAATCAGGAGTAATGTTAATCTTTTTCCATGCTTCAATAACTCCTGTGTATTGCAGTTTTTCTGAGATTTTCTGCCGTTTGACTTCAAACACCTTCACAGGTGCAGCTCCAAAACTTTCCTCCTCTTTCTCTTGCTCTTGGCTGGGAGTCCGGCAGGAAAAAAGAAGCAAGAAGAGCAGAAGGGAAACACAAATGATTACTACCATGATTTTTTTCATTTTCGTCCTCCGTGGTTCTCGATCCATCTTTTTCTCTTTTTCATCATTCCTCACTTTCTTGGGAACTCCAACCTATTCCCATCGCCTTATCCAACTCCGCTAAAGAGACGACATAATCGTACAAAGCCTGAGAATAGTTGGTCTTGGCCTGACTTAAAGCTGCTTGAGCTGAACTGACATCCAGAGTGGTGGCCAGTCCCTCAGAAAAATTCAACTCTGCGATCCGCAAACTCTCCTGAGCCTGTTCCACATTTTTTTCTTGTGAAAGAAGCGACTCGCGAGCTTGCTGCAAATTCAGGATGGCCTGCCTCACTTCAAAACGGATTGTCTCTTCAAGCCCTTTTTTGGTCAGTTCCAGCTCTCTGATCATGGCTTTGGATTGAGCCATCTGCGCTGAAGCGGCAAAGCCGTTAAAGAGAGGAACAGTAAGCACAAGGTTGACCGTATAATAACTCTGCCAGTTATTCTTCTGGAAATTAAACTGGTCTGCCCAGAAATTGTAAGTGCCCGAAACTGCCAGAGAAGGAAGCCTTGTGGCTCTGGCCAGCTTGAACATCTCTCTGGCCATCTTCTTTTGATAACTGACTTGGCTGATCTCGGGACGGTTCTCGAGGGCTCTGGACAAGCACTCCTCCAAATCTGGTTTGTAGGGATGGAAAGTCATGTCTCCCTTAAGTTCAATGGGCTGGGAAAGATCTATTCCCAGAAGAGTTTTCAAGCTAAGTTCGGCAATCTTCAGATTGTTTCGGGCCCTGATCAACTGAGGCTTTAAGTTAGCCACTTGAACCTCTGAGCGCAGAAGATCAAATTTTGAGGCCATTCCCACCTCATAGAGGCTTTTGACATTCTGGAAATGCTTCTCCGCCACCTCCACAGCTTCTTCAGCCACCCTGACAAACTCCCGGGCAAGGAGAACGCCGTAAAAAGCCCTTTTGGTGTTAAAAACGGTCAGATGACTGCTTTGTCTGACCGCTTCCTCTGTGGAAAGGAGGTTGTATTTTGCTTGTTTAAACCCGGAAGTCAATCGTCCACTGGTGAAAAGGGGAAGGGAGAAAGAGAGGGCAAACTGGTAGTCCTTGGTGAAGTCGATGCTTACTTTCTCTGGAGCTTGTCCAGGGATCATAGAAGGAAACTCCAGCACAAAAAGCTTTTCATCCAGGGTATGGAGGCCTTGGGCATTGAGCGAAGGGAGAAAGCCAGAGACAGCTTCTCTGAGCTTTGACCTTGCAGCCTCAACTCTTTCCTCAGACGCGAGATGATAGGGATTCTGAGAAAGGGCCAGGCGGATGCTATCCTCAAGGGTCAGAATCATGTTTTCCTGGGTGAAGGAAAGTCTAACGCTTGCTAAGAGTATGACCACTATCATAAAAATTTTTCCTGCTTTCTGCATTTTCACTCTCCTAATCAGACATTTTTTTCCTTTTTGACTCCATGAAGAAAGAAGTCGTGAATGAGTTTTGCTCCCGTCTCCAGATTATATTCTTGCTCATACCAATATTTGGTGAAATAGAATCCATGGAGCATGGCTTCAAAAGCATGAGCGGCATCATGGGTATTCATCCTGCGGAACTCTCCGGCTTTTATTCCCCTTTCAAAAATCTCGATCATTATCTGCAAAATCTTTTCTTTAATTTCTCTAATGCCTTCAAGATACTCTTTCTCCGCTGATGAAAGTGTAACCTGCTCTTCGGGAGACAAATTGAGGAGGGTCTTCATCAAGGACTTCTCCATCAAGAAGATTCGAGAAATATTCTTTTTGGCTTGGAAAACCTGGAGGACATAGTGGGTTATTTCCTTGATCATTTGTTCAGCGGGTTCGTTCTTTTCTTGTATCTTTTTTATTCTCTGGCGGACAGCTTCAAAGGAACTCAGAATGATCTCGAATAATATATCTCTCTTGCTCTGGAAATAATGATAGAGAGTGGCCTTGGAAAACTGTGCCTCCTCAGCTATTTCATTCATGGTGGTCAGACTGTATCCTTTTTGGGTGAAAACCCTCTCGGCTGATTCGAGAATTGCCAATTTGTTTTCTTCCCATCTTTGTCGTTTTCTCTCCAGCCTGAGATCTTTCTTTTTCATAGTCTTAAACCTT
>CAYVAT010000063.1:0-12469 GCA_964449165.1 uncultured Eubacteriales bacterium
ATGGCCATGGGTTCCTGGTCAGGGAGAAAAATGGGAAACAGGGAACAGAAGACGTGTTTTTCCTCTTTTGTCTTTGTGGTTACGGATAATTCCGTCAGCAGGGAAGCTTTCTTTTTGTCAAAGATGTCGTCGATAAGGGGCTGGAATTTTTCTTCTTTTTCTCCGCCGAAAAGCACGTCCTTCAGGGCTTTACCCATAACCTCTTTCTCTGTAAACCCGAACAGGCTCTCCGAAGCTGGGTTCCAGAAGAGAACTTTCCCGTTCCTGTCGAATCCTTGAATGGCAATGTTTGGGGCGTTATCTATGATGGCCTTCAGTTTGGTCTTGGTACTTTCCACCTCTTTGTAAGCCTGATTCAGTTCTTCTATGACTTTTTTCCGTTCGGTGATATCGGTGGCAATTCCAAGAATACCAGCCTGGAGGTTATCTTCAGAGAGAGGGCGGCAGGAAATCCGGACATAGCGTGTTTTCCCTTCATTATGGACAAGGCGAAACTCATAAGGGTTTGTGTCCCCTGATAAGATTTTTTTCAAAGCCTCTGATATTTGCTGCTTATCCTGGGGATGGACGATGTTCAGCAGGGATTCGCCTCTTAGCTCTTTGGAAGCCAGACCGTTGTAGTTCTGGATGGCAGGGCTGATGTAGGTGAAGCGCCCTTCATTATCCAGGATGAAGATGACATCGTTGATGTTTTCCACAAGAAGACGGTATTTCTCCTCGGACTTGTGAAGGGCCTCATTCATCTTCTTCCGCTCGGTAAGATCGCGCACGATGCCTAATACGGCCGGACGTCCCTCATAGGGGATAGAGGCCGCAGATATTTCGAGCTCTTTTTCAGTATCATTCTTGGTGGTCACCGTGATGGTGCAGACAGAGGGAGCTTCTTTTGCTGTTAATTTAAGTTTTTGCCTTTCACTGACGCATTCTGTGTCTATGGAGCTCACTTTATCGAATAGCGGCTTTCCAACCAGCTCATCTTTGGAAAACCCGGTGATTTGTTCGATGGCTTTGTTGGCGAATTTGCAGATGCCGTCCTGAATGATGGCCACTCCGTGTTTAGCATTCTCAACGAGTGTCAGATACTTCTTTTCTGATTCCTTGAGTGTCTCTTCGAATTTTTTTCTCTCCGTGATATCTCTGGCAATACCGACCAGGGCAAAGATTTGGCCCTTGTTGTCCTTGAGGGCTTTAAGATGGATATCCAGAGGAACGCTTCCTCCGTTGGAAGATATGACTTCGACTTCATGGAAAGGATGATGAGATATCAAGGTAAAATCTTGGAAGACTTTTTGAATTGATTTGCGGAAATCAGGCGCCACGAGGTCCGGAAGATTTTTTTGGAGGAGTTCCGAGATAGAATAGCCGGTTATTTTTTGAGCTGTTTTGTTGATGTAGAGAAAATTACCCTCAAGGTCGACTACAAAGATAATATCCGGAGCAGTTTCGACAAGGGTGAGATACTTGTCTTCAAAAGTGATGCCTCTTTCAGAGAACGTTCTCCCAAACCTTGTACTGGGATCGACTTGAACTTCTCTATGATTAGACATTTTTCCCCATGAATTTCCTGGGCAGCTCCGCGAGCACATAAAAGATAGAGGAAGGGGAAAAATATGTAAATCGCCTTCGACGGTGAAATGAAAAGTGATATTGATAGAGAATATTTCATCCGATAAGGTGGGAGAGAATCACCGCTGTAGGCTAAACAGCTCAAAAACGGGTGCGATGTCCCTCTCGGTCCGATAAAGATATGGTCTGGGAAATGGACTCGGCTGCTTCTATTTTTTTTCGCAGGGAATCCAGATCTCGCTTTTCATGTCTTCTGGTTTTGTATCCGGAGTGGGCATGGTCAGGTATCTTTCCAGGAGAGGACCTGCCTGGGTGTAGCCGTTAGCCTCCATCCATTCATAGATTTTGGCGATTGTTTCCCCTGTTTTCTCATAGGGACCGGTGTGTGTGGCTGCTGCGACTTGAGTGAAGCTCCATTGTTTCTTTTCGAGAGGTGATTGGGGCATGACCTGGGGTGTGACCGGAAATCCAACCTCCCACTGCAGCTCCTCGGGTTTGACTTCATTGGGGCTGTTGTAATAGATGCCGATCATCGGGCCGCCGGGTAAGATGTTCTGGCTTTGGGAAGACATCATCAGTTGACCGAAAACATTTTCGATTTCGGTGAATGGACCCTTGTGGCTGATGCAGACATAGGCAAAAGGAGCCACCTCTTTTAAGGAGACGGCCTCTTCTGAGGATGTGGATTTTTGGGTGCCCCCGGCCAAAACAGAAATAGATATGATCATAAAAAGAATAGTAATGAACGCAATCTTTTTCAATTTTCCCTCCTTATTACTCGCAATTTAATTGTCCTTGATCATTATACAATATCTCTATGGTACCGTGAGTAAAGAGCGATAACCGGATTATGACCGGTGATGCGGTCCTTGACAACAAGGGTTGTTACCGGTGCTTCGGAGTTCATGGTGAAGAGCATATCGTGTCCCACGCAGAGGCCGATGATGACGTTGAATCCCGTTTTGGCCCGGTTGAGAAGCTCCGCCTGGAGGAGAGGATTGCAGGCTGCCTCGAATTTCTGCGGATCTCTGATCTTGTATTCTGAAGAGATTCCGAGCTTAGGCTTGTCCATAGCCCCGCAGCTGCAGATCGCCGAACAAATTTCAAGGCCATGTTTTTCAAGGATAGCCGCAGCTCTGGCTGCTTCATCGGCAAGGCCGCTGCAGAAAGCTATCCCGATTTTTTTGAACCCCATTTTCTTTGCAAACTCGGCAATCTCCCGGATCCTGGGCCGCACAGGAACCGTCCGTCCTTCTTGTCTGGCTGCTTTTTCGTCATAGGCTTCCTTTTCGATCAGGGCTGATTTGAGGAAGAAGGGGTGAGTGTCTTTGTCACTGTATTTCTTGGCTGTTTTCTTGATCAGGCTCTTGAAGTTCTTTATGGGACAGAAAGAAGGGAGACGGGATTCATCGCTAACTCCTTGAACGCAGTATCTGGTTTTGCATTGTGTGCATTTTGGATCAATCATTTTGCATAAATTCTAAATCAGTATAAGGTTAAATTCAACAAAAAAGGAGAGAGCAGCAGCATTTCCTTTATGTGATAGCTAATAAAAGCATCGGTTCCTATCCATCCTTGCCAAGACCCTCCCACCCTTCCACTATGGGCTTCGGATGGATAAGAACCGACGCCTAATGACGATTTTCCTGAGAGAACACTTTTTATTTCTCAGAGTAAAGGTCATCCCACCATTGCGGCTGATTCCTGAGCCATCTGTCGAACCAGGCCAGGATGGTCTTGGTCCATAGTTTTCTCTTGTTGTATTGCATAATCCAGTGGTTCTGGCCGAGAACCTGAATGTACTCTACTTCTTTTCCCAGGAGCTTCAGGGCTGTGAAGAGCTGGGTGCTTTCTCCAGGTGGCACATTGGTATCGGCTGATCCATGGAGAAGGAGAAGAGGGGTTGTGATTTTGTCGGCATGGAAGAGGGCGCTCTGATTGACGTAGATATCTCTTCGATTCCAGGGGAAGCTGTTGGCTGCTGAGATAGCGTTGTACCAGTAGCCCCAGAATCCTTCTCCCCAATAGCCGGAGATGGAGCTTATTCCTGCATGGGAAATACCTGCGGCGAAGATATCCGTGCGTGTCAGAAGCAGCATTGTCATGAACCCGCCATATGAAGCGCCGATGCAGCCTACCCTTTCGGGATCGACAAAGGAATGAACGGCCAGGAATTTTTTGACTCCGTATATAATTTCGTCAGCGACGACAATCCCCCAGTCGTTAACGTGGTAGGAAGAGAACTCCTGCCCGAAGCCGACAGCCCCACTGGGTTGGAGAACATAGATCACGTAACCCTGAGCAGCATAAAGATTCTTCGGGTACCGTCCGCCGAAAGAACGATCCACTGGAGATACTCCTCCATAATAGTAAACGATGCAAGGGTATTTTTTTTCGGGAATAAAACCGGGGGGATAATAGATGCGGCCTTCGATTTCCGTGCCTCTTTTGTTTTTGAAAGTCCACCGCTCTACTTTTCCAAACATTACATCAGCATAATCCTCCTTCTCCGGATCGTGCAGAACGCGGTATTTCTGGTCTTTGAGGTTTATGAGGTAAGCCTTTGGCGGAACAGTGGCGCTGGATCCTGTATAAACGGCTGTAGGGACATTCCTGGCCAGATCTAACCTGCCAATGATTTCAACGCCGCAGTCGATGAGATCAAATGTCTTCTCTTTTAAGTCATAGCGATAAAGATGACGGTAGGAGCGGTCTACGGTGGTGAAATAGATGCAGTTTTCTGTCTTGCTCCAGATGGCCTGCATGATGGTAGGATCAAAGTCTCTGGTCAGGGGCAGAGCTTTTTTTGTCTCTGGGTCGAGAAGGTAGGCCTCGGTTTCCGTTTCGTTGGGAAGGCGGCCTTTGGGAAGATTCCAGCCGATCTTCCCGAAGGCAGAAGGGCTTCCCAGAATCAGGATTTTATCACCCTTGGGACTCCATTGGGCGCCCTCAAGCCATCTCCCATCCAAGAGCAACTGTGCTTTCAGGGTTTCAAGGTCAAGCGAGTAGAGCTCGATTTTATAATAGGGACGGGCTGAATAATCTTCGATTCGCCGGGTAAAGAGAAGGCTTTTTCCATCAGGGTTGAAGCTGTCGAGCGATGTGGAAAGCTCTCCTGCGGTCAGTCTTTGGGAGATCCCTCCCGGGATGCTGACCTTATAGAGGTAGCTCCGGTTGCGCCACCAGGGTTGGCGGTCGGCCATATTCTGAAATCTTTTGACTCCGCGCTTGTCCTCTTTTGCTTCTTCTGTTACGGAATAGACGATGAAGCTTCCGTCAGGAGACCAGCGATGCATGTTCAAATTTTCTATTTCTTCTATGAGAGGAATAGATGTTCCTTTCTCAAGGTCTACGATCCAGATGGTTCCCTTGGATTTCTTGCGGGTTACATATGAGAATCTTTTGCCGCTCGGTGCCCAATTTACATTGGAGATGGACATTCCTCCCCTGTATGTCTGCATATGACTCCCATCAGCGGTGTTGTATATTTCTACCCACGATTCAGAGTTGTCGCTTGGAGGAAGCGTTTTTCGTATGGTTATAGCGGCTAAGGTCCCGTCAGGTGATATAAAAGTTCCCCCTACCTTCGGTCCATCCAGAAGATGGGTGATGGTCATCTTTTCGAGAGGTTGGAGAGCGAGGCGCGGAGGAAGGGGGGAGGCGAAATTTTCATCGAAGGAGAGCATGCTTTTCAGAGTCCAATCTGAATTTGAGCTCGGATCATAGACGGTTTTCAAGAGGATGAGATGAAGCCCGGTTTCCAATTTAAGCTCAGCCGATGTTTTTCTTCCCTCCGCTGATGGTTTACCTTCTTCTGTGGAGTCAACCTTCGCCTTGGTTGCCTTCACTTCTCCATCCACGAAGACACGAAGAGTCTGGGGAGTGTGGATGATGATTTCAGACTTTGTCCATCTTCCAACTTCAAGGTAAACCCCCAGATAGGCCGTTGCAGGGTTCTTGTTATCCGGGGAAAGTGTGATGATGTCTTCTTCTGCATGGAGTTCTTTCCATTGGGCCGTACGGCCGTCACTCCATTCAACAGAACCCTCTGGTTCAGGTTTCATCTTGGCTATTTCAATTTCGTCGTAGTTCAGCATATCTTCCACAGTGTAGCCTCTCTTTTTGGATTCATGGAAGGCAGGGAGAGGAGTGGTGAATGGGCCGAGCAGAAGCCAGGATTTGATGGCCAGATCTTTATTTTTCTCCTGAGCTTCCTGTTCTTGAGCAATGCTCGGTGCCGTTGTAATACACAGCAGAAAAATAAAAAGAAGTGTACATATTTTGACTTTCATCATGCCTCCTAGATGAGTGATTTTGTAGAGTTGCTAAATATATCCTAACCGCTAGCTATTTGCAATTTTTTGCGGCGCCTGGTTCTTCCGGGTAAAATCAAAAATTGGTCGCTTCGGGCTCTACTTGTGAAATTGATAAAGATCAGGGCCAAGGTTCTAAGACAAAGCCGATATATAACGTTCCAAATGGCAGAGGTTGCCATAAACAAAGAAGTATTTACCGAAATATTATCTCGGATCAATCTATTACGATTCTGTTCATTGCAATGAGTTACTTTTCAATGCGACCAGAAGGACAGGTATCTCTAGTCCTTGGATTTTTAGAGAAAAGAAGTGAATATCAAAGAAAATGATGACATATTGATTCCAAAATTGCTTGGGAACTGCTTTATTATGCAAAAATGGAAGCTTAAGGCTGGATTACAAAGCAGCAGAATCTTGGCTATTCTTTTTCATGAAGTTGATAAGGGGAATATTTATTATTGTTCAGATTTGTACATAAATTGTTCGAGAATGGACATTTGGTGCATAACAAGCATTCGAAAATTCCAGGAGGTAATATTGGCATGTATATTGCAGATTAAAATAGTGAATGTAGGATATTTTTTGCATATTTAATAAAAGAACCTTGTCCTATCAAAATCTGTTAGTAAGGCTGCTCGATTGAGGTTCGTGATGTTTAAAAATTATTTTAAAACAACTTTCAGAAATCTGAAGAGACATAAAGGATATTCTTTTATCAATATCACAGGCTTGGCTTTGGGAATGGCGTGCACAATTTTGATACTTTTATGGGTTCAGGATGAGTTGAGCTACGACAGGTTCAATAAGAATAGGGACCGGATTTACAGAGTTGTGAAATACTCTGACTACGGGGGTAACCAACTGCATGTGGCCTTAACGCCCGGTCCCCTTGCTAGAGCCATGAAGGAAGAATTGCCTGAAGTAATGAAAGCCACATCATTCGATTTTGCTGGAGGAACAGCAAGATATGAAGATAGATTATTCAGCGATGTCAAAGTGGCCAGCGTGGAACCGGACTTTTTTGAAATTTTTTCCTACCCATTGATTAAGGGAAATCCTGAGACGGCTCTATCTGATAAAAATTCGATTATAGTCACCAAAAGGCTTGCGGAAAGAATTTTCGGAAGTGAAGACCCTATGGGGAAAGTTTTGAACTTCAACAAGACTTATGACTATCAAGTGACTGGGATAATGGAAAATATTCCTCATAATTCCCATCTTCAGTTTGAATGCGTTATCCCCTTTAAAAAGTTAGAGGAATTCGGCAGGTCTGTCAACAACTGGAAACCCAATGCATTTTATACATACATAATGCTCAAAAAAGGAGTGTTAGAAAAAGAATTCAATGAAAAAATATTGAATTTCAAACGGGAACACTATCCTGACTGCCGTGACTTTTTATATCTCCAGCCTTTAACTAAAATCCATCTTTATTCTGATCTCGGCTATGATATTTCCGGGCACGGGGATATAAAATATGTCATTATTTTCTCCCTGGTTGCAGGATTTGTGCTTTTGATTGCCTGCATCAATTTTATGAACTTGACCACTGCGCATTCGGGCAACAGGGCTAAAGAAGTCGGTCTAAGGAAAGTCGTCGGCGCAACCAGAAAAGAACTTATTTCACAATTCTACAGCGAGTCTATTTTTATGTCATTTTTAGCATTGATTGTTGCCCTCCTACTGGCCTCTTTACTGCTTCCCTCTTTTAACGAATTATCCGGTAAACTGCTTCATCTGAATACACACGGGAACGCATCCATATTATGCGGACTGCTCCTGATAACGTTGATCACAGGCCTTTTTTCCGGAAGTTATCCCGCTCTTTTACTGTCCTCATTCCAGCCCGTTAAAGTCCTTAAAGGAACATTAAAAGCAGGTGCAAAAAGCTCACTTTTCAGGAGAACTCTGGTCGTGACGCAATTCACTCTTTCTGTTTTTCTGATAATCAGCACGCTCCTAGTGTCAAGCCAGCTTCGCTATATAAGAACTATGAAGCTTGGTTTTGAAAAACAACACCTCATCTATGCCAATATTCCCTTTGAGTATGAAACAAAATATGAATCATTGAAAAATGAGCTTTTAAAAAATGAAGAGATTACCCATGTGACACGGATGAGAAACTTCCCCACATCCGATCATGTTAATTCCTATTCTGATTTAAGCTGGGAAGGAAAGGACCCTGAATATAAGTATCTATTCTGTATCCATGATGTCGGTTATGACTTTTTTAAAACGTTTGGTATGACTATGGCTGATGGCAGGAGTTTTTCCACGGAGTTTCCAACAGATGAAGGTGCTTATGTTCTGAATGAAAAGGCAGTGGAGGTCATGGGAATACAGAATCCTGTGGGAAAAATGTTTGCACAGGGATACAACAGAGGGCCGATTATAGGAGTGGTTAGAAATTTTCATTTCAAATCACTGAAAAAGCAAATTGAACCGCTTGTCTTCCGCCTTCCTTTAAATCATGCAAGATTTGTCTTTATAAAGATCTCTTCCCCTGATGTTGTTCATACTATGAACAACATTGAGAGGATATGGAAAAATTTTGTGCCGGATTATCCGGTTGATTTCAGGTTTCTTGATGATGATTATGACAGGCTTTACCGGTCGGAAAGCAGAACGGGTACTCTGTTCGGCTATTTTACATTTCTGGCCGTTTTTATCGCGGGTTTGGGCCTCTTCGGCCTGGCCTCTTTTATGGCACAGAAGAGGACAAAAGAAATTGGGATCAGGAAAACGCTGGGAGCCAGTGTTTCAAGAATATTTGTGCTGCTGTCCAGGGAATTTTTAATACTTATAGTATTTTCCAATATTGGGGCCTGGCCTGTTGCCTATTATTTTATGAAAAAATGGCTGCAGAATTTCGCATATCATACTGATATCAAATTGATCGCATTTATGGCTTCTTTTGTATTATCGATAATTGTCACACTTCTGACAGTAAGCTACCAGTCCATTAAAGCCGCTTTGGCAAATCCGGTGGATGCCTTGCGATACGAATAAGTCAGCCATATCCTATCCGGTTTGGTCTTTCGGTCCCCTTTTATCCGCCATATATTCATTTTCTGCATCACCCTACTTTTTATTAAGAACCTGTAAAGTTTTTCGATTTCATGGACTCCCATTAGCTGATGCAAAAAGTTATTATCAAAGAATGATTAGCAATATATACTCAATATATATTTGATTTAACCAAAACAAGAACTGATAAGGGATACCAAATCAAGTTCAACTCAGTAACAAAATCTACTTCTCTCCCTCCTTCGGATTAAGCTCCATGCCGAGCTGCATCATCAAACCTAGTAAGTCGGCTTCTCCCCATGCTTCAGTAACTTTTCCGTCAACAAATCTTCCAATAAAAACTGCTGTAAATGATATTTCCTTGCCAGATGGTGGGATACCCATGAAATCTCCTTTGTGGGAACCCTTGTTTGACATCCGTATTGTTACTTTGTCTCTCTCGACAAGTACATCCTCAATCTTATGCTTTAAATCTGGAAACGCAACATAAAATGACTGTGCCGCTTGCTTATGAGCTTCACGAGTCAGCGGTTCAGGATTTCCGGGGTAATAGCAGAGATAATCATCGGTAAGAAGCTCATCAAATACAACGAAGTTGCCTTTATCCATTTCCTCTACCCAGCGAATCATTAATTCCTTATTCTGCTCCTCAACCGCTACCTGGGCTTTGAATTTCTCCAGCTCTGCCATCGCTTCCTTGTCCTGGCAGCCGACCATAAAACATAAAATCAGAGCTAATGGTAGAATCATGTAGAGTTGTTTCATTCCTTACCTCATAGAAAATGAGATTGTTATGTATAAGGCAGTCTTTGCTGTTACTCTTTTTCTGATGTTGGAGGAATGTTAGAGTTGAAGCAATCGTATACAATCTTCCAAGAACCATCAGATTGTCTCTTATAGATGGTTAAGGCTTTACCGTCTCTCATTGCATGAATTGTCTCGCCACCTGCCGTGGGAGTCATATCTAATGTGTACCCACAACGAGTTAATCCTAAGTCGCCATATACCTTAACATCCTCTATACTAGTGATAGTTATATCAATGGTCATCTGATCGAATCCAGGTTTATTTGCTTCTCGTATCTGTTCTATTCCGATTACAGCAGGAGTTTCTGGTGGCATCTGCACCCCGTCATCTGCCCATAAGGAAATCCAAAGGTCGAAATCGCCAGTATTACATGCGACAGCATATTGGTTTAACACCTCTCTAACCGCCGCTTTTTCTGCTTCAACATCAACAATAGGTTCCTCAGCTACCTCTTCTCCCTGCTGTTGGCAGCCGAAAGTAAAACAAAGCAGAAAGACCAACGATAAAGTCAAGAGTAGTTTTTTCATTGTCCCTCCTTCAAATGTTATGCTTGAATTAGATATAACTTGACACTGTATGTCAAGTAAAGTGTCATCCCTCACCGTCTTCAATTCAGCATATATTTAAATTAATCACGGTCTTAAGGATGCTTCGGATGGAGAGGAACCGCCTCTTCTCAGATAATTTCAAGTTCGTCTTTGCTGGGGAGCTTAGGGAACTTGGTGTGAGGTTCTTTCTGGTACCAGAACGCGACAGAAGAGATATCGTCCTTGAGGGGCAAATACCGTCCTCCAGACCTCCATCCCAGAGCCTGGATGGTCACTCTCAAGTCCTGCTCAAAGCGCACGGGATCCATGATGTGCCAGCGGTAGAGAGCGAGTCTTGTCTGTGACTGCCACTGGCCATCAGGAAGAATGACCTGAGGCATACCGGTATGTGGAGTTGTGAAGGGCTTGTATTTTCCGTTAACCGTGAACCCGTAAGAACCGCAGAAATAATCTTCCGTACCCGTGCCGCAGATGGTCGGGAATTCCTTGTCTCCGTCCATGTAGAATTTGATCTCACCTTCACCCCACCATCCGGTGTTATTAGCCTGCCAGCACATGTAGGTTCCCACGTATTGGCCCCAACCCTTGATGCCGTCAACAATCGTGTACACGGATTTGTAGGGCAGGGGATTGGCCCGCCGGAACTGGGCATGGAAGTAGGCCGCATCTTCAGGGACATCCGTGAGCGTGTAGTTGACCTGGTAGTAGAGTGTCATCTCTTTCTCATCCAGGTTTTCCATGGTGATCTTGCAGGATTTCCGGAACGGCATCACCCAGTAGCTGTTCAGTCCGCTTCCTGGGTTAACACAGACAGGGAGCGAGGAGACCTGGGCAAATTTTCCCCAGCCGCAGGCAAAGAAATCACCCACCGGAACTTCCACAGAAGGCTCCTTTTCTCCGTCCCAGTAAAACCTGAGAATAGAAAAGCGCCAGTTGCCGGCCGGCGTCATCCATATCTGCTGGATAGCTCCAGGACCGCTGATCTCAGCCATGACGAATGTCTCCCCGGGATTGATGATGACATATGGGGAGACCTTCCAGCCCTGTCCGAGGTCACGGGCAGCCTTGGCCGCCGGACCGTCAATGGATATGCCCCCCTTGCCTTTTTCACCGGTGAAGTTTTCGGGGCTGATGGAGCGTGTCCTGGCATGTGAGAGCCGGCAGAGATTCCCGAGGTTAAGATAAAGCCCGTCAAACGCCTTTTCCTCCTCCGCATAGAGGAACAGGGCTGCCAGTAAAAGAATCAACAGAAAATTGAACACACTCTTTCTCATAACCTCCTCCAGATTTTAAAGATATTGAGTAGGATAATTTTTGCCGTGCCTTAAAGGAGATATTAAAACAGGATCGGGATCCATTGTCTTGTTTTATATGTTCCTCTATCCGGATTGTCAAGATGAATGGATATGCGCTTTTTTATTACAATTCGACACACTTGCTCGTTGAGAAAGAAGCAGAGGAGATGAGAGAATCAGTTTTTTTTATGCAGATATTTTTCTGGGATAGGATTATCGTTCGTCTCGTCTTGCCACAAGATGCTGGTAATCCACCAGCGTTTCCCGTCGTTAAACAGTTGAATGCAGTTGATGCCCCGCCCGAAAGATACCGGATCTTCTGTATTTATACTTTTTTTGTAGCTGCTCCAGACCTGGGCGATGCTCCCGTATGAGTGCGTTTTGCGTGAGATTTCAGATTCAGAGAAGCTTTTCATGGCACCCGTATCAATTCTGTTTGAGAAAGAAGAAATAAAACCATCAAGATCCATTCTATTCACCCCATCCGGAGTGACGCGGATGAACAGGGCGTTCGCGATGAATAAAGACCGGAACCGGTCCAGATCCGGCTTATTTCCTTCTCGGAAGGTAATCGATTCATAAACGGTTTTAATAATGGCATCGATCGAGGAAACATCAGATTGGTCTTTTTGTTGAGTGAGCTGACCGAGGTCTATTCCTTTCCATGGGTTACGGGCAGGGATTTCACTCCCATCATTTCCTGATAAACCGGAGGAAAGGATAACTGGGGCTGTTAAAATTAAAATAAATAAAATGAATTCTCTGAGTCGAGTCAATTTTATTGATTCATTGAAACCAAGATTTTTCTTCATTCTCATCTCCTTTTTTTAATTGTCTCATTTTTACCTTTTATGTTGCAATTCTTACCAGTTGCCGCTCCCAATATGGAATTTTTCCTTCGAGCCAATAA
>CAYVAT010000064.1:0-12286 GCA_964449165.1 uncultured Eubacteriales bacterium
CTAAGTTATAAGTTTTTTAGCGAAAAACTCCTGAGTTTTTATAAATCTTTCCAATCCATACCAGAAGGAGAAGGAGCTTGAAACCCCAAATCGTGCTCAGTATGGAGCAGGCTTTGACCATGACTTACGCAACGCTTCGATTTGTCCATCTGGGCTGGCGAGTTATCAAATTGGAGTCGACACCGGTGCCAGGGCAAAAATCCAAGGGTGATCCTAACCGTTACATCGGAAGGCCGGTTGCCGGCGAGGACAGGCACAGCTACTTCGTCTCCCCCAACATTGGAAAGCAGGCTATCTCTATTAATCTCAAGAAGGAAGAAGGACGGCGGCTGCTCAAGCGTCTGATAAAAGAGCTACAGGTGGATGTATTCTGTACCAACACACTGCCGGCAAGACATAAACGGCTGGGAATCGAGTATGAAACACTCCGTCAGGTGAAAAAAGACCTTGTCTGGTGCTGCATCTCCGCCTTAGGATTGAAACACCCCGATGTGCCGGGATACGATCCTGTTCTGCAAGCTCTTTGTGGCTATATGGATCTCACCGGCTATCCCGATGGGCCGCCTCTTCAATGCGGACCGCCTCTGGTGGATCTTAAGGCAGGGGATGAAGCTTTTATCCAGATTTTTATGGCACTGATGGAGCGGAATGAGTCAGGTGAAGGGAAAAAAATCGATATCTCCATGGCTCAAGCGGCTGTTTCCTGGCTTCATACTTTCCTTCCCATGCTCGATATGGGCAGTCCTCCCTCTGAACTCAAACGTTCCGGCAACGAACACCGTCAGTTCTTTCCGGTCAATGCCTACCGGACGAGGGATGGATTCATCTATATGGCCATCGGAAGCGATGCCCAATGGAAAAGATTCACCAAGACAACCCTGTTTTCTTCTCTCGATCAAGAGCGATTTGCCACCAATGAAGGACGCCGCAAGGACAAAGTGGAGCTTCACCGTTCCATCGAAACCCTCACTCAGGAGCACCTATCCAGCGAGGTCGCCGCAGCTCTGGTTGAGGCTGGAATCCCCCACTCCCCTATCACTCCTATAGAAGAAGTCCCAGATCTGCCTTTTGTCTCTACTGCTGCTCTGAAAACGACTTCCCCTGACGGTCGGATGGTACGGCTGCCTCCTCCTGCAATCTCGACACCGTATCTTGAAAAAATAAACGGAATCCTTCCCTTTGCTCCGGCCTATGGGGAGTATACCGACGCAATCCTCGAAGAGGTGGGTCTTAAGCCCTCTGAGATCGCTTCTCTCAGGGAACGGGAAATAGTGGCATGATACGCTTCGAATACTACAAGCCGAAATCTCTAGATGAAGTTTGGGAGCTAAAAGAAAAAATACCGGATGCCCGATTCATTGCCGGAGGAACAGATGTGATGGTGGAGATTCGAAACGGAGATATCAGTCCCTCCGCCCTGCTCTCTCTCCGATCCATTCCCGGACTTGACAACATCGAAGTCAGTGAAACGACGCGCATAGGAGCCCTAACCACCATCGGGGATTTGATCCATCATCCAGCAATCGCAGATAAATTCCCTATCCTTGTGGAAGCGGCAAAGGAACTGGGAAGTCCCCAGATCCGCAATGTCGCCACCGTCGGAGGAAATCTGTGCAACTGTTCCCCATGTGCAGACATGGTTCCGCCTCTGCTTGTCCTGGATGCGAGAGTGCGGCTCCAAGGCAGCCGAGGAAGCCGGATTATTCCACTCGAGGAATTGTTCGTAGGACCTGGCGAATCATGCCTTTCTCCCCATGAGATCCTGACAGATATCCTGCTGGAACCTCCCCACCATAGTGCCAAAACCATCTATTTGAAAAAAGGACGTATGAAGATGGATTTAGCAGTGGCGAGCGTGGCTTTGCTTGTCGAGGTGGAGGGAGAGAGTTGTCAGAAGGCACGCATCGCCGCTGGATCGGTAGCCCCGGTTCCCCTCCGTCTTAAAAAAGTGGAGGCGCTTATCGAAAAGTCCACTCTCACCAGGAGTCTCATCTCTCAGGCTCAAAAGCTGGCTGCAGAAAGTGTCGTTCCCATCACAGACATCCGGGCAAGTGAAGATTATCGACGGGAAATCATGGGAATATTAGTGAAACGGGCACTGGAAAAGATTCTGGAACGAAACTCGGCATGAAAACGAAAATCTCATTTATCCTCAACGGCTCAGAAGTTACTCTCGACGTTGAAGGCCATCACAGGCTCATCGATGTCCTGCGCGGACCCCTGGGTTTAACCGGAACAAAGGAAGGTTGTGGAGAGGGAGAGTGCGGAGCTTGTACGGTTATTGTTGACGGCCGGGCCATAAACTCCTGTCTCTACCCAGCCCTTGAAGTTGAGGGAAAGAGTGTGACAACCATCGAAGGTCTAAGAGGGCCAGGAAACAAGCTGTCCGCGCTGCAACAGGCATTCGTCGATCATGGAGCCATTCAATGCGGGTTCTGCACGCCGGGCATGATCATGGCAGCCAAAGCCCTTCTTGATTCCAATCCTCATCCATCCGAAGAGGAAATCCGCGAGGCGCTCACGGGGAATCTCTGCCGCTGTACTGGCTATGTGCAAATCATCGAAGCGGTTAAAAAGGCAGCAGCCTTCAAAAAGAGGAAATCATGACCCATTTCCGCTACATAGGAAAAGAGGCCCCGCGGCCAGATGGGCCCGATAAAGCTGCAGGAAAAGCCCTTTACATCCATGACCTCCAGCGTCCGGGTATGCTCTACGGAAAGATCAAGTTCAGTGATCACCCTCATGCCCAGATCAAGCACATCGACATAAAAAAGGCTGAACAGCTGGTTGGTGTCAGGGCTGTGATCACGGCTGACAACACTCCCCAAATCCGGTTCGGCTTCTTGCGGGACAATCAAGCGCTGAAGAAAGGAAAAGTCCGCCAGTACCGGGATGAAGTCGCTGCGGTGGCAGCCATTGATCCTGATATTGCTGAAGAGGCTGCAGATTTAATCCGGGTTGAGTACGAACCCCTACCGAGTGTGTTCTCCCCTTATGAAGCGATGAGCAAAGAAGCACCGCTCATTCATGAGATGGATGCTCAGGGCCGGCCCAGGAAGGACAATATTCTTCCCTTCCGATTCCACCATGATTCTGGCGACCTGGATAAAGGAAAGAAGGCGGCGCGGTATATGGCAGAGGGGGAGTACTCAACTCAACTCGTCCAGCAATGCTGTATGGGAACCGCTGGATGTATCGCAGAGTTCGACATGAGCAACAACCTCACCATCTGGGCCAAGACCCAGATTCCATTTTTAGCCCAGCGTGATTTCAACCGGGCTCTTCAAGATATGGGGTTGAGCGGCAAGAATACACGGGTGATCGTGCCCACTCTTGGAGGAGGATTCGGAACAGGACTGGATACCCATGCCTATGAGTACATCGCTATCCTTCTGGCGTTTAAGACAGGTCGTCCGGTTAAGATTGTCTACACCCGAAAGGAAGAGTTTGCTAACCTTTCTCCCAGACAATCATCCATCACCCGAATCGTCCAAGGCTGTGATTCAAACGGCAGGCTCACCTTCCGGCAGATCGATGTACTCCAAGATAATGGAGCCTATACTTCATGGGGAGCTACCTACCCCTCGGTAATGATGATGCCGGCCACCTCTCTTTATCGCGTTTCAAATATCTCCTTTAACACTCGCCTGGTCTACACAAATAACACCTTCTGCCAGGCTATGCGCGGCTACGGCAATCCTGAGAACACCTGGGCTCTGGAAAGTAACATGGATGAACTGGCCACAGAAGCAGGTATTGATCCCTATGAATTCCGGATGTTGAACCGCAATCAGCCTAACGAAACAACCCCCATGGGATTGAAAGTCAGCACCTGCGGCCTCAAAGAATGCCTGGAAACCGTGGCTCGAAAGCTCGACTGGAAGAAAAAACACAAAAAGGGAAATCATCGCGGAGTCGGGATGGCGTCTTTGATCCATGTTGGTGGAGGCGCACGCATATACCGGTCGGATGGCAGCGGTCTGATTTTGAAGTTGGATGACTTCGGAAATATCAATGTTTTTCATGGTGGTGTTGAAATGGGGCAAGGGCTCCATTCTGTACTCACTTCGGCCATTGCCGAAGCTTTGGGAGTTCGTCCCGAAAAAATCATCATCAATCCTTTGGATACTGCCACCTGTCCCTGGGATGTGGGAACCCATGCCAGCCGTGGTGCGTTCATGGCTTGCAATGCAGCCATCCTCGCAGCCAATAAGCTGAGAGAAAGGATTTTCAAGCTGGCGGAAAAGTTCTTTCCTTCAGAAGTGGAAAAGAATCTCAAGAAATTCAAGGAGAAAAATCCAGGCTACAAGCCTCCGGAGTTCGATTACATGAAAGGGGCCAATCGCAATCGCTTCGATCTTCAAGATGGATTTATCTTCATAAAAGATGGACCTCGTGAGCCCTGGCTCCGTCTGGATCTGGGGAGGTTGCTACGAGCTATCCATTTTAAGAGCCAAGGCCAGATGCTGACCACAGAAGTCTTCTACGACCCGCCCAACCAACTCCCAGACTTTGATAAGGGCGTCGGTAATATCTCCGCCACCTATGCCTTTGGATCCCAGGGTGCAGAGGTGGAAGTGGATACTGAGACCGGTGAAGTTAAGATTTGCCGCCTGGTTGCTGCCCATGATGTGGGCAGGGTTCTTAATCCTCAGGCTCTTAAAGGCCAGATGTACGGGGCGATTGCCCAAGGCGTAGGCTACGCTCTTTATGAAAATCTCCAATCCCATGAGGGCCGAATCCTGAATCCAACTTTCCGCGACTACAAGATTCCCAGGATCCATGAGATGAAGTTTCCCATAGATCTTGAGTTTATAGAGACCGATGATAGCTTCGGGCCCTTCGGAGCCAAGGGAGTTGCTGAGCCCGGCTTAGTCCCCACAGCTCCTGCTATCGCCAATGCCATCTACGATGCTGTGGGCATCCGGGTCCGAGATCTTCCCATCACTCCAGAAAAAGTCCTGTCAGCCTTGAAGAAACTCAAGGAGTCATGATCTCACGCCCACTTTCAGCACCACCGAAGCTGCGGTGTCGCCTGCCGCGCAGCCATCGAAAACAAGAGGAGCCGTTTGTACCATCAAAGGGCTGGGCTGAGATGATTCGTAAGGTATATAAGACAGATCCGCTGCTTTGTCGTTTATTTCTGAGAGCCTTCCTCCCTGCTTCTTGCTTATTCAAGGGCTGAGTCTCTCTCAAACGGGATGGTTTGGAAATTTTGGCTGATTTGTATCTTTTTTCTAGTTGCTGATCTGGTTGTTTTGGGCGTGATAATCTTATTTCAGGATGTTAGAGGATGGAAATCATGAAAAATAGTGAGGTATTTGGATCAAAGACAAAAACGAATTTCCTATATTTAAGAGAAGCCGCTAGTAGGGTCTGCGTGTCGGCCGGCTTCTTGACGAAATCTTTTCCCTGACTTTCTCGTATAGGAAGGCGGCCTGGATGTAGCGGTCTGCGGCAGCCTGGTATTCCTTTTTCTTCGAGTGGCGATTGGCCTGCTCTTCCTCTTCCTGCCCATTTTCGTAGAACCAGGATGCGTCCTCCGGAATTCCGGATATATTGATATCGGCCCTTATTCCTGTGACATAGTTTTGCAGGATTTCGACACAACGGGTGTCTTCCCCTCCCTGGGTGCTGAAGGTGAAGATTTTCTCAATGATGCGGTACAGGGTTTCGGCCCCAGAGAAATTGCCCTTATCATAGGCCTCGTCGGCATCCTTTTCCTTTTCCGTCGCCAGCCGGAATAACAGGTTCTGCCTGACGGATGCGTTCCTGGTCAGGGCATGAATCCTGGCCTGCCCCATCGAGAACTTGGCTCGATCCGCCCCTTCTTTCTCCCTGACTACCTCGAGAAGCTTCCTCATCTCGGTCTGGGTTTCTTCGTAACTTTTTTGGGCTTCCTCTTCCTTCCCCTCTTCCTGCAATTTTTGCCCTTCTCTCAATTTGTATTTGATTTGGTCGATCGTCTCTCGGGAAGAGCCTTCAGCGGGGAGCTGCTCCCGGAGGGAATCCAAGAAATCATCGATGCCCTTGATATCATCCTTATCTAAATACTTCATAGCCTGGGGGCTCAAGGTGGCGAATACCCTCCATAGATACTGCGCCTCCGTGCTGAATTTAGACGGATCCAGCACTTTCTCCATATATTTGGGCAGCAAACGTCTGATATCAGGCGAGGTGACGATCTGTCCTATTATTCCCCGGGATTTAGTTTCGCTTTCTTTCTGTTCCTCTTCGCCCGGCTCCTTTTTTTTCTCTCCTGGAACACCCACCAGGGCGGCGCTGTCTTTTTGCGCTCCGGTGAGATTCTCCCCCTTTTTGGATGGAGAGGATGCAGCCGGGCTTGGCGGCTCTGGAATCGTTTGATAGCTGGTCCCTCTTTGTCCTTTGGGGAAAACCTGCCACATCAAAACGGCCGCGATAACGAGCACCAGCAGAGCGGCAGCCGGGATAAGAAATTTTTTCATTTTGAAGGTGACGGTTATCTCTTTGGAGGTTTGAGGTTTCACCGGTGGGATAATTTTTTCGGTAGTGGGCAGGCCTTCCTGGATATTCTTCAGATCGGCGAGGAGATCTTCGGCGCTCTGGTATCGTCTCTCTTTTTCTTTTTCCAGACATTCAAGGATCACCCCGCTGAGTTTTTCTGGTACTTGGATGTTTAGCTCTCTGGGGTCGGGAGGGGGTTGGCTCTTGTGCTTCATTGCGATGCTCAAGGGCGTTTTTCCCCCGAAGGGCAGCCTTCCGGTGACCATCTCGAAAAGAATCACTCCCAGAGCGTAGATGTCTGACCGCTGGTCCACACCTTCAAGTTCAGCCTGCTCAGGGGACATGTAGTCCGGAGTTCCGATAAGGACACCTTGGGTGGTCATCCCGTCGCCTTCGAGAAAACGGGCGATCCCGAAGTCCATGATCCGCGTGTTTCCCTCGGAGTCAATCATGATGTTCTGGGGTTTGAGGTCCCGGTGGATAATGCCTATGTGGTGAGCCTCGGCCAGTCCTTCGCAGATTTGGCTGGCGATGGAGACGGCCTTACCGACCGTCAGCTGTCCCGATCGCTTGATAAACCTTTTCAAATCCTCACCCGGCACGTACTCCATGGTGATGAAGCGAAAAGGGCCTTCCTCTCCCAGGTCGTACATGCGGCACACGTGTCTGTGGGATATTTTCCTGGCCAGCCTCAATTCGGTGTTGAAGCGCTCGATGGCCTTCTCGTCGCTGCTGATTTCCGGCCGGATAAGCTTAAGGGCCACGACCTCCTTTATCTTTCTGTCGTATACTTTATAGACCCGCCCCATGCCGCCTTTTCCCAGCTCCTCGATGACCTCGTACCTTCCGGCAAAAGTGGTGCCCCTCTCCAGCTCCGAGGAAGGCAGTTGGAGGATTTTGGTGACAGAGATGGAAAGATCTTCCTTGCTCGGAAGCGGAGTGGCGCACTTCCGGCAGAAACGACTGTCAGGCGGATTGTCTGTCAGACATTCGGGACACTTCATCTTATATGACCTGTTAAGTTACTCTACTCTCTTTATTAGACAAATAAGAATGGAAACTCTTCCCTCATAGGATTTCTAACACAACCTCTATTTCCTGTCAAATGGGTTCAATAACAGGCTCGACAACGGCTTTAGCTGATTTTTGGATCACTGATCCTGTGGTCAGGAGAGCTTTTTTCGCAATTTTCCTTCAAAAGGGGAGCAGATAAAATTAATCGAGCGGGTGTTTGGCATCTTGTAAGATAGATTGATTATGACTTTGTTAAAGAATGATGGCATCCTGCCTCTTTCGAAAGATTCGAAAATCCTTGTGGCAGTTCCTAAATCAAATGATACGGAAAGCCTTTCAGGAGGCTGGACTGGGTACCCCCAACCTGGGAAGAAACTGTTACTTGGGGAGTAGTCTGTCCACTGGAAATAAAATAGGGGTGGGTGGGAACAGTAATCCAATTCTGTAATATGAGATGGATAATTATCTAACTCCCGGAAGGAAACTCATGTGAACATTTTTCGACTTGATCATCCTTTCACTATCTACCTTTGTTTACCGTTTTCGAAAAAGAGGAGCCGTTTGTACCATTAAAGCGCTAGGCAGAGATGATTAGTAAGGTATATGCGCCTCAGATTCTCCAGCACGAACTCCGGATGACACCCGAAGAGAGAGGGGATTATTTCCGATAGCCTCCCCATCTGTTTTTTGCTTATTCAAAGGCTGAGTCTCTCTCAAACGGGATGTTTTGGAGATATTGGCTGATTTGTATCTTTTTTCTAGTTGCTGATCTGGTTGTTTTGGGCGTGATAATCTTATTTCAGGATGTTAGGGGATGGAAATCATGAAAAATAGTGAGGGATTTGGATCAAAGACAAAAACGAACTTCCTATATTTTAGGCATGTTATTGCGTTAATAATAGTAAATTCAGCAAGTTGGCGCAGCCCGACTACGCTATCATTGGCGCGACTAAGCTATCATTCCCTCTCCCAAAGACTTTTTACCCAAGGGACAGCTTCTTTGAGCACCGATATATATTTATTGAATTCATAGTGACTAAGATTCGCGACGGGCCTGAACTGTACCGCCAGACCCTGGGATTTGCAAACCTGGATAAATCTCCTGACGGATTCAAAAGGAAAGAGCTCATCGTCGCGGCTGTGAATGACCCAGAAGGATGTGCTGGTCTTGTTGATGACTATTCCTTTTGGATGCATGCCCGCAACAGGAATTGCCGCCGAGAACAAACTCGGGTGCTTAAAAACAAGATTCCAGGTTCCAAAGGCTCCCGAGCTGTAACCCGTAACAACAAGGCGTTGGCGGTTGATCGGATAGTCTTTCTGGATTTTTTCAAGAAGCTCAAGTGTGGCTTTCTCGCTGGCTACGTCTGTCCAGCCGTCACCCGGACAGTCCGGAGCAACCATGACAGCATCAAGCTCCCTGAGAGCAGGTATTACAAGATTCATCAAATATGGCTTCCCGTAATACGGGGTGACTTTGCCGCCGTAATGAAGGGCAAGAATGAGCGGATAAGGTTGCTCTAAAGAGAATGATGAGGGCAAGGCCAGTGTGTAGCGAATCGTCAGGCCGGATTCCAGGGCCATGGTTTTTTCTTGAACAATGTGGTCGGTTGGGACAGTCTTCACTGTTGTGCAAGCGAAGCTAAAAGTAATACAAAGAAGAATAACCAGGATTGATAATTCCCTTCGATACAAATAGATTTTCCTTTTATAAAAAATGATAGATTATGATGAGGAATTTTGTCAAGGGCGGCTGACTTCCCTGGATTGAAAAAGACAGATGAGCGAATTAGCGGCTCAATAAAATGCACAGTATTGATTTAGTCCTTCAATTTGATTCTTCCCTCATTAATTGTTATTCTTCTATCACGCAAGAGAATAAGGATGAAGGGCCATGAAATGCCCTAAATGTCACTTTGAAAATCCTGCTGATAACGACTTTTGCTCGAAGTGTGCGGCACCGCTTCATCCTTCAGAGGAAACCTCTGTCTCTCCGACAGAGACTATCCAGGCTGGTAAGGAAGAATTAACCAGAGGAAGCACTTTTGCTGGAAGATACGAAGTCATCGAGGGGCTAGGAAGAGGTGGCATGGGCGAGGTCTACCGGGTTTATGATAAGAAGATAGAAGAAGAGGTAGCTTTAAAACTGATAAAAACTGAAATTGCTTCGGATGAACGGACGATTGAGCGCGTTAAGAATGAACTGAAATTCGCCCGGAAGATTGCCCACAGGAATATCTGCCGCATGTATGACCTTAGTGAGAAAGAAGGAACACATTACATCACCATGGAATATGTGCCTGGGGAAAATCTAAAACGCATGATTAAAATGATGGAACAGTTAAGTGCAGCACAAGTTATTTTCATAACCAAACAGGTGTGTGAGGGCCTGGCTGAGGCTCATAGGTTAGGTGTTGTCCATCGTGACCTAAAATCCAGCAACATCATCATAGATAAAGAGGGGAATGCCCGGATTATGAATTTCGGTATCGCAAGGTCTCTTGAATACAAAGGAATAACAGCTGCAGGAGTGATGATTGGGACACCTGAGTACATGTCCCCCGAGCAGGTGGAGGGGAAGGAACCAGACCAGCGTTCTGATATTTACTCCTTAGGAGTGATTCTTTATGAGATGATAACAGGAAGGCTCCCTTTTGAAGGAGATACACCTTTAAGCATCGCCTTGAAGCACAAGACAGAAGAACCTTTAGATCCGAGGAAATTTAATACACAAATCCCTGAAAATCTCAGCCGAGTGATATTGAGATGCATGGAGAAGGATAGAGAGAAGAGGTATCAGAGAGTTGAGGAGCTGCTTTCTGAATTAAGCAAGATAGAGAAAGGAATTCCTAACTCAGAGAGAATGATTCCCAAAAGAAAGCCTAAGAAAGAAAAAATTGGTGAAATTAAGTGGAAGAGACTTATTATTTACGGAAGTATGGCTATCATCATAATTTTGCTTATGGTGGGAGGAATCTATTTATTCAAAGGGCGCCGGGAAGCTATAGATTCCATCGCAGTGCTCCCGCTAGATAATCTATCTGGCAACCCTGAGCAGGAATACTTTGCTGATGGAATGACCGAAGCATTGATTAGAGAACTGGCCAAGATAAAAGCCTTTCAGCGAGTGATTTCGCGGACATCGGTGATGCTTTACAAGGAAACCAATAAGTCACTGCCAGAGATTGCCAGTGAATTGAATGTGGACGCGATTGTAGAAGGATCTGTGCTACTTATTGGGGAGCGGGTGCGAATAACAACCCAGCTTATAGAAGCAAGGACGGACCAGCCTATGTGGACTGATAGCTACGAGCGCGATCTGCGCAATATCTTGGCCTTACAAAGAGAGCTGGCTAGGGCCATTGCCAAAGAGATCAAGATAGCGGTGACACCAGAGGAGCAGGTGCGCCTTGCAATGGCTAGCCCTGTTAACCCAGAGGCTTATCAGCTCTATTTGAAAGGCCGATACCTCTGGAACAAAAGAACAGGAGAAGATTTGAAGAAGGCACTCGTGTATTTCGAGAGGGCAATCGAAAAAGATCCCAATTACGCCCTGGCATATACAGGATTAGCCGATACTTACCTTATTCTTCCGTCTTACATTGCTTTCCCGCCAACAGAGGCCTATTCGAAAGGGAAAGAAGCGGCCCTGAAAGCATTGGAGATTGATGATACGCTTGCCGAAGCTCACACTTCACTGGCAGATGTTATGAAGTTCTATTTTGACTGGAAAAGGGCAGAGAAGGAATACAAGAGAGCTATAGAGCTCAGTCCTAGTTATGCGACGGCTCACCATTGGTACGCCTACGATCTAATGTTAATGGGTCGGCATGATGATGCTATCAAAGAGATCAATCTGGCCCAGGAGCTCGATCCTCATTCGCTTATCATAAACGCCAATATGGGGTACGTGTTGTATAACGCACGCCGTTATTATCAGGCAATAGAATATTATATGAATGCGCTCGAGATGGACCCGAACTTCTGGGTCCTTCATCAATACCTCGGGAGGGCTTATCTCCAAGAGGGAAAATATGAGGAAGCTATCGCGGAGTTTCAAGAAGCGATAACCCTCTCAGGAAGCCTCCAAGAGAACATGGGAGACCTCGGCTACAGCTATGCAGTGTCAGGTAGGAAAGCAGAGGCCATGAAGGTAGTCAATGAACTGAAAAAGCTATCTACACGAAAATATATATCTTCCTATCACTTAGCATTAATTTATGTCGGACTTGGCCAGAAGAATCAGGCATTCGAATGGTTAAATAAAGCTATTGAGGAGCCCGATATCTTCCTTGTTCATCTCAAAGTAGACCCACGATTTGACAACCTCCGTTCCGATCCAAGATTCACAGCACTTCTGAAGAAAATGGGATTGGATTAATAATCAAACTCCCGGAAGGAAACTCAAGTGAACACTTTTCGACTTGATCATCCTTTCACTATCTAGCTTTGTTTACCGTTTTCGAAAAAGAGGAGCCGTTTTTACCATCAAAGGGCTGAGCGGTGACGATCAGTAAGGTATATGCGCCTCAGGTTTTCCGTCATAAACTCCGGATGACAGCCGAAGAAAGAGGGAAGTATTTCTGAGAGCCTTCCTACCTGCTTCTTGCTTATTCGAGGGCTGAATCTCTCTCAAAAGGGATGGTTTGGAGATATTGGCTGATTTGTATCTTCCTTCTAGTTGCTGACCTTGTTGTTTTGGGCGTGATAATCTTATTTCAGGATGTTAGAGGATGGAAATCATGAAAAATAGTGAAGGATTTGGATCAAAGACAAAAACAAATTT
>CAYVAT010000065.1:0-11272 GCA_964449165.1 uncultured Eubacteriales bacterium
ATCGATATTCCGATCATTGCCACCATGGGAGATTCGACTTTTTATCATGCAGGCACAGCTTCACTGCTCAACGCCGTATACAATGATGCAAGATTCATCCTGGTTATCCTGGATAACGAGATAACGGCTATGACTGGCATGCAGCCTACCCCTGGCGTGGGAATAACGGCTGATGGGAGCGAAGGGAAGAGAGTTCTTCTTGAAGATTTAATCAGAGGATGTGGAGTGAAATGGATAAGAACCATAGACCCCTACCAAATAAATGATTTGATAAGATTTTTAAAAGAGGCAAGAAAGTTTAATCAGAGAAGAGATGGAGGAATCGCTGCAGTTATCGCCAAGCATCCCTGCCTCATTTGGTACCCTGAAATACTTAAAGGACACCCGGTTAAAGTCAAGATCACGGATGAGTGTAATGGGTGCAATTATTGCATTGATTTTTTTGAATGCCCTGCGCTTCGAGTGAAAGAGAATCGAGTGGAAATAGACCGGGGTTTATGTGTGGACTGCGGGGTGTGTGTGTACGCCTGTCCAAAAGGAGCTATCGTTCAGGTCGACAAGCAACATGGAGAGAGGAATCCATAAATAAGAAAATGGTCACTGGGACAGCTACAAGAATGCAGATAATATTGGCTGGGGTTGGCGGGCAGGGGATACTGTTTTCTTCGAAGATATTCTCAGAGTTAGGTCAAAAATTGGGTCTGGAGATCATGGGATCGGAAACTCATGGGATGAGCCAGCGAGGGGGGTCAGTTATCGCTCATCTGAAACTGGGGAAATTTCTAAGCCCTCTCATCCACGCAGGAGCAGCAGATCTCCTTTATTCATTCGATTTATATGAAACTTACAGGACCTTGAGATTCTTGAGAAGAGGGGGCATATGTTTTGCCAATCTCTTGAAAGAGGATCAAATTGATAGAAGGATTTTGAGCCATCTCCAGAAAAAAGAAATCATTTTCAGGGCCTGGGATGCAAGTGGCCTTGCCTCTCGATTAGGCTCAATACGGGCTGCCAATATAGTCCTCATAGGTTATTCCGCAGGAACTGGATTGGTGCCTTTTCAATACGACGACCTTAGAGATGTACTGAAGATTGTTAGCAGAGGAAAAGATATCAAGAGGAATTTGAAGGCCTTTGACGCAGGCTTTCAAGAGGGATCGAGACATAAGATTTGAATTTTATCCGAATATTTTAATTTTGAAGACGAATTCCAAAAGCCAGTTGATCCCTACGAATAAAATAGAAATAGGGACAACAACCCTTATCCACCAATAGAGAACCAGGGGAAATGGCTTCTCTCTTCCTTCCGATAGTTCTTTCAGTGCTTTTGATCTTTTAATGCACCAGGCTGTGGTCACAACAGCCAACAGCGAACCTAAAGCCTGCATGCCCGAGCCAAAAGTCAAATCCCATGGGACGAATATCTTGAGATTGATCATGGGAGGAATGGCCAGAATATAGATAATGCCACAGATAAAAAAGACGGCTTTCTTCCTGTCCGCAATCGAGCTATCCACAGCACCTCCGACTAGGACTTCGAAGGCAGCCACATCGGAGAGATAGGCGGCTCCGAAGAGGCCAAGAAAGAAGAGAAAGCCAAATACCGAACCTGCGGGCATCATGGAAAAGGTTTTTGGCAGAGTAGAAAAAATGAGCCCAGGACCTGAACTGGGTTCTAGGCTGAAAGCAAACACTGCAGGGAAGATCACAAATCCCGCCAAAAGGCCTGCTGCGGAAGCTCCTATACCCGTCAATACTGCATTTCTGGGAATATTGGCCTGCTTGTTCAGGTAGGAACCATAGATAACCATGAATGTCCCTCCGAGGGACATAGAAAAAAAGGCCATTCCCAGCGCAGCCGCCATGACAGAAGGACTGAGCTCACTGAAACGGAAACCGCCGATGTACCACTTGATTCCCTTACTGGCTCCTTTCAGAGTGACAGATCGAACGATGAGGATGACCAGAATGGTGAAAAGCATAGGAACGATCCACTTGCTGACTCTTTCAATCCCTTTCCTTATACCCTTGATAATGATAATTCCGCAGGTAAAGATGACCAGGGCCGTCATCGTTAACTGCAGAAGGAATGAGGTAAGGTTGAAGCCTTCCTGCGGAGGGAGAATTGCGGCTGGGTTGAGTTTTAGGCCGAAGGTACTTAAAAGTTCCCCTATAGCATGAAATCCTACCCATCCTACCGCGTTTGTATAATAACCTGCTGCCCAAAAGACGATAAAGATTAAGAATCCGCCGACAAACTTTCCACCAGGAAACCCTCCTTGCTCATAGGAGCCCAAGGGCCCTCGCCGTGTGTGGCGGCCCAGCGCCCACTCTGCCATCAAAGCTGGTATGCCTACGAAGAGTACAACCGCCATGTAGAAGAGAACAAATGCTGCTCCGCCAAATTTTCCGACCATATAGGGAAAACGCCAGACCGCGCCCAGGCCGACGGCAACTCCGATCATGGTCATCAAAAGACCAAAAAAGGAGGCAAATGTTTCTCTCTTTAAAGTCAAATCCTGACCTTTCTTCCCCAGAAGCAGCCTATTTTTTCCGCCCTACTCTTTTTCCCATTCATGTATCTTATAATACTCATCTACCATTTTTTTGATATCAACAGTAGAGCCCTTTGTTAGTCCTTCAGTCAATGGCTCATTCTTGAACCTATCGGGAAGCGTGTTGTCCTCTCTTTTCACGCCGAATCTCCGGTTGAGTTTGAATTCAAGATCGATATGATCTCCCAGGATTTTTTGCAGGTATTCAGGAGAATAATCAATTCCAGTGCCTGCTCTCAGAAGCGAAGAGGCATTCTCAAAATTTAAAATATCCATACAGAGGCCGATATTCTTGCACATAGTCAGGCAATCGGTGAGAAGAGCTATCTTTTCAGAATAGCTAACCAAGGCCGCTTTCCCTTCTTCTGCAAGCCTGTCCGCAGCCTTTTCTGTTCCGAAACGCTCTTTCGCCTCCGCTTTCCTGTCGGTCAATTCGAAGTAAGGTTCAGCGCGGAGGTGATCAGCCCCTCTGGCGGCGATAGCGTAGGTGAGGCCGTAGGCTTTGATTCCTCGTGGATCTCCACAGATTATATCCAGCCCCTTAACCTGCATCACCAATTTTCTTGCTTCTTGGCTGAAGCCTTCAGACAACTTCTTTGCGCCGTTTGCCAATCTATCTCCGATCCCACGGCGAAACGTTATCATATCCGCCACTTCCCTGATTTTATCCGCTTCACCCCAAGTCAGGCTGAGACCATCCAAGTCCTCAGGTTGAATCAGTCCCTTCTCTTGGCACTCCATTATCCACCCGATCACCTCAGAGGTTGATATGGAATCCAATCCCATCTGGTTAAGATAGATATTCATCTCTAAAGCAAAGGGAAGATTCTCGTTTCCTAGCCTGGATGTGAAACTGCAGAGGGTTTCGAATTCAGGGCCTTCTGCCTCGAAATCATCGATGACGTAATAGCGGGAGCAGTGGAGATTGCAGTTAAAACATGCTTTATTCTTTACCTTGTAGGTCTTGGCCAGTTTTTGTCCGGAAATTTCATCGACATACTTGCAGACCCCTTCCTGGAAATGCTTGGTGGGGAGGATGCCGATGTTGTTCAGGTCCTTCATCAACATGGTGGTACCCATCTGGTAACGTTTCTGGTATTCGTTATGATTGAAAATGGCCTTTTCGATTTTCCTGGTCTCTGCTAAGAAGGCCAGGGTGTCTGCTATTTCCATGGATTTAGAGCCCCTTACGGCCACAGCCTTGAGATTCTTCGACCCCATGACAGCACCCATTCCGGTTCGGCCGTTCACTCTGTTCCCACTCGAGACTATAGTGGAGAAAAGGACGAGATTCTCCCCAGCCGGTCCGATGGCCGCAACCTGGGTGGAATAGTCTCTTTTTTCCTCTCTGATGGCTTTTGTTGTTGATATGACAGTCTTTCCCTTGTACTCAGGGCAGTCCACAAACTCGACTCCAGACTCTGTAACCATGATATAGAGCAGGCTGTCAGCTTTTCCGGTGATGATGATCTGGTCGAATCCTGTGAGTTTCATCTCAGCGGCGAATTGGCCGCCAGCAGCAGAGTCTCCTAATATGCCTGTCAGAGGAGACTTGGCCGTAACAGTATGGTAAGCGGAGCCGGGAAGGAGGGAGCCGGAAAGGGGGCCGATGCCAAAGATGAGGATATTTTCCGGTCCGAGGGGATCACAATCGGAGTTTAATTCTTCAAAAAGCCTCTTGGTGTTTGCGGCCCGGCCGCCAATGACAGGCTTAATCCAGGCAGGGTCAAGATCTTCGGTACGGAATCTTCGTTCTGTGAGGTCGACTCTCAACACTTTTCCGCCGTAGCCATACTTAAGCATGATTCCTGCTCCACTTCTCCCTCAGGCCAGCGCTCAGCTTCTGGAGAAAAAAATATCGTTTTTGGCTGGGATTCATTTTTTCTGTTTCCCTCTTAACAGCGGCCAGAGATGGCTGTCTGTCTTCTTGGGGATCGTAGGTGATGGCTCCTTCTGTGCAAGCATCGACACACTTGGGGCTTCCTCCACAGAGGTCGCAGACAAAAACAATACCATCGAATATCTCGATGGCTCCTATTGGGCATGCTTTCTCACAAGCACAGCAAAGGGAGCAGAGTGTCGGACAGACGATCACCTGCCCAAAGCTCCCCAGTGACAGAGCATGCTCCGGACAGCTCAGACAGTATCTTTCTTGACATTGGTTGCAGACCACTGGGCCGTCAATACCGGTTTCGAAGATATTAATAACTTTTGTGCGGGATAGATGGTTATTGATCCTTCCTGTATGGAAGAAGGCGCAGGCAGCCTCGCACCTCTTGCATCCGGTGCATTTACTCAAATCCACTCGAATGGCCATGAAATCCCTTCCCTTCAGTGGTCAGAAATTCCGATAGTCGACTGAAGAATGCGGATCATTCTTTCTCCCCGATGAGCTCGAGTCGGAATTGAACCAGTCCATCTGGATCTGGGCAGGAGAAGTTTTTGACTTCTTTGACCCAATGTCCTTCTTCTAACCTGTCTCTTACTTCCAGGATGGGAAAAATGGGCATCATGCTCTGTAAGGCCCAGATACAGACGTACTTTCCCTCAGGAATAGAGAGCTTTGAATCTTCCACATGGAAGTAATCGCCTACCTGCATAGGAAGGTTACAGTAACCATTGATCTTTTCTACAGTCACTTTTATTTTAGCCATGTTATCTCTCCCAAAAATCTTTCTTGATTTTACCCATAAAGTCAAAATATAGGCAAATAAATTTTTCAGACGAAGTAGACGAGGAAAGTAGAGAAAAACTTGACATCTGGAATATTCTATAATATAGAGAACAACCGTCCCCATGAATTTATGCGGATTTCTTTACCATAAAGATTCTTATCTCACCGGGAACAAAAGTAAACTCTAAGGAGGCCTAATATGACTTGGGAAATTTTTGGGCGAACCATCAGAAAAATAGGAGTCGTAGGCTCTGGCAATATCGGGCCTGATATAGCTCTTTACTTCAGCAAAGTTCTTCACAGATATGAAGTGCCTGTTGTTGTCGTTGACATTGCAGAGAAAGCACTCAATTCAGGAGAGGCACGAGTCAAAGGAAAGATAGGGAGAGGAGTAAAGACAGGAGCCTTCAAGCAAGATGAAGCAGAATCCATGATCAAAAACATTGTCTGGACGATGGACTATTCACAGTTGAGGGATGCTGACTTGGTGCTCGAAGCTGCCACAGAGGAGATCGATATTAAAAGGAAGATCTTCTCGGAGCTGGAGAGAGTTTGTCCTGAGAAAGCGATTCTCGCCTCCAACTCTTCCCATATGGAGCCTGAATTCATCTTTAAGGAAGCCGAAAACAAGCAAAGATGCCTGGTCATCCATTACTTTTTTCCCGCTGAACGAAGCATAATCGTCGAAATCGTCCCTGGTGAGGAAACTGCCCCAGATATAACGGATTTTCTGATGAAATTCTATGAGCAGATTGGCAAGGCTCCGATCAAGGTAAAAAGTCGATACGGATACGCGATAGATCCTGTATTTGAGGGCATATTCCTGGCAGCCGCCCTTTTGGTAGAGAAAGGGCTGGCCACAGTCAAGCAAGTGGATGTCATGGCCCAAAGGGCCCTGGGGCTTGGAGTCGGGCCTTTCACAGCGATGAACCTGACAGGAGGGAATCCGATTATCCATCATGGCCTCGCCCAGATGCATGATAGAATCATGCCCTGGTTTCACTGCCCCGAAATTCTTGAGAGACAGATTGCTTCGGGAAAGCCGTGGGATTCTCCCGGGAGAGGCGAGGAAGTCACTTACAGTGAGGGTGATTTTGAGACAATCTCCAGCTATTTAAAGGGAGCATATTTTGGCCTTGTTTGTGAAATACTTGATTCGGGAATCTCAAACATTTCCGATCTGGAGATGGCTGTCGAGAGTGCCCTGGTCATGAAGCCCCCTTTTCAAATGATGAATAAGATAGGGATCGACAGGTCACTCGAACTTGTGAAGGCGTATGCTAGGGAATGGCCAGAATTTAAAGTTCCCCAAATTCTGATCAGACAAGCCGCTTCAGGGAAGCCGTGGGATATTCCTATGGTTCTCAGGGAAAATAGGGATGATGTTGCCGTGGTCACTATCCGGAGACCCAGGATGCTGAATGCTCTCAACTCTGCTGTAATGAACCAGCTTCACAGCATATTTTCAAATATAAAGGAAGACAGCAAAATTAAGGGAGCAGTGCTCACCGGTTTTGGAGTAAAGGCTTTTGTCTCAGGTGCCGATATTCATGAGCTGGCCCGATTAAGGAGTCCCGAAGAAGGAGAGTCTCTCTCCCTAAAAGGAAAGGAAGTGCTGAATCTGATCGAAAACCTTGGCAAGCCTGTGGTTTGTGCCATGAACGGTCTTGCCTTTGGTGGAGGGAATGAGCTGGCCATGGCTTGTACAGCAAGGATTGCAAAGAAAGGATTAGGAGTTTTTGTCGGTCAGCCTGAACCTAAGCTTGGTATCATTCCTGGCTTCGGTGGTAGCCAGAGGCTCCCTCGTCTTGTAGGGATCTTGGAAGCCTGGCCGATCCTTCGCACAGGGAATCCGATATCATCATCGGAAGCATTAAAGATAGGGCTAATCTCCGAGGAAGTGGAGGGGGATATTAAAGAGGAAGGAGTTGCGTTTGTGAAGAGATTGATTCGAGGAGAAGTGAGTGTTCCTCCCATCCAGAAGGATCCAATCAAAATCCCTGATTCACTTCCTGAGGTAGATATCGGGTATCTTTCTCGAAAGACTGATGAAATATTGAGAAGGGCCGTTCTTGAAGGAGCAAGGCTGACGCTTGAAGAGGGCCTTAAACATGAAGCTAAAGTCTTTGGGGAGTGCTTAAGGACAAAGGATATGAGGATAGGGATGGAAAATTTCCTTAAGTTCGGTCCAAAGAGGAATGCCCCATTCAGTCATGCATGATCTATAAAAAATTCATAATCCTCAATAACTGAAAAGAGGAGGTAAGAAATGCCCTTTGAGAAAGCATTTATTCCTTATGATGGGTACTGGAGCACACCGTTTTGTCGATGGCAAGGAAATTTCGCTCATTTCCATGCCATGATGTTCGCCGCTGAGGTTTGCAGAGGTGCGCTTCCTCCGCGAGGAATGTCGCCAGAGATATTTGATGGAATTGTCCTGGGGATGACAGTTCCCCAGAAGAATTGTTTCTATGGAGTTCCCTGGATGGCAGGAATGATAGGAGTTCCGGGGTTAACAGGTCCGACAATAGGCCAGGCCTGTGCTACTTCGGCTAAATGTATAGCCCATGCATCCGAGGGAGTAGAGCTTGGCAACAACGAAAATGTTCTCATTGTCACCTGCGACCGTACGAGCAACGGACCTCATATCTATTATCCTAATCCTCTGGGAGTAGGAGGGACAGGTGATAAGGAGGATTGGGTTTGGGATAATTTTGGCTATGATCCTTATGCGAAAAACGCGATGATTGAAACAGCAGAGAATGTAGCTAGGGAAGTAGGGGTATCTAAGGAAGAGCAGGATGAAGTAGCGTTGCTGCGTTATAACCAGTACCAGGATGCTCTCAAAGATAACAGTGCTTTCCTGAACCGGTTTATGGTTGTTCCTATCGATGTTAAGGATCCATCAGGACGAAAAGTTGTCGCCACAGTAAACGGAGATGAAGGTGTTTTTCCCACCACAGCGGAGGGATTGGCTAGGCTGAGGCCGGTGCTCGAAGGCGGGACAGTAACCTATGGCACCCAGACATACCCTGCTGACGGGAATGCAAGTATCGTGGTTACCACTCGGGAAAAGGCAGCCGAACTCAGTCGTGACAGGAATGTTGAGATACAGATTCTCTCCTATGCTGAGGCAAGAGCCAAGAGAGGGTATATGGCTATGTCCATCGTTCCCGCAGCCAGAAAGGCCCTTTCATCCGCAGGGATAGAAATTAAGGATATCAAGGCGATAAAGACCCATACACCTTTTGCGGTGAATGATGTTTATTTCTGCAGGGAAATGGGAATCAAATGGGAAGGTATGAACAATTATGGTTGTTCGCTTGTCTGGGGACACCCTCAGGGTCCCACAGGAGCCCGTTTGATTATTGAATTGATTGAAGAATTGGTGATTAAAGGAGGCGGTTACGGTCTGTTCGATGGCTGCGCGGCCGGCGACACCGCAGCCTCGGTGGTGATGAAAGTGGACGTGAAATCATGATTCGCTGAAAATGTAGGAAATTAGTTTTTGTCTTTGATCCAAATCCTTCACTATTTTTCATGATTTCCATCCCTTGACATCCTGAAATAAGATTATCACGCCCAAAACGACAAGGTCAGCAACTAGAAAAGAGATACAAATCAGCCAAGATCTCCAAACCATCCCGTTTGAGAGAGACTCAGCCATTGAATAAGCAAGAAGCAGGTAGGAAGGCTCTCAGAAATACTTCCCTCTTTCTTCGGCTGTCATCCGGAGTTTATGACGGAAAACCTGAGGCGCATATACCTTACTGATCGTCACCGCTCAACCCTTTGATGGTACAAACGGCTCCTCTTGTTCGGTGATCAGGAAAGGATTCACTGCTTCATGGGTTTTCCTCATCTTGCCTCTATGAGCATTGGGGTAAATGCCATTGTAGCGGATCATGTATTCAGAAGGGAAAAGACCTCATGGGTGAAGAATTCTTGGATGAGGTCGTCGTGGATCGTGAGATTTTATGGAAATGTTTATCTGGGGCTTTACCTCTCTCGGTGACCAGGATATGGAGATGAGGATGAAAATTGATGCGATCTCCGAAGGTCTGGATGACGTTGGTGATAGACCTCTGCCACGGCAGGGAAAGAGATTCAGGAAACGAGCCAGAATAGAACCTACCGGATATATGCCCCTGGGAAAGCCCCTCTTTTATTTATGAATAAAAAAGAGGCCATCAAAAAATTTACAAAAGCGCATGAACACTTTTTCGCTTTAGAGAATAGGTTGGATACAACTGAATATCGAATAAGGGCAGCAAGGAAAAGTCGGGACAACGCTTTACGTCTTATTAATGAAGATTTGAAAGAGTTACCACTTACCGAAGCCGGGGCCAACAGGACTTTTGTAAAGGACTCCATGAGCTCCCTCTGAAGGATCATTGAGAATTTCTTGAATCACGGCAAAGCTACCCCAGATCACTGGGCCGATCTCAACGCCTTCGGACGTGTACCATCGGTCGCCATCTTTGTAAGCATCTGCAGGTGCAGCTACGATCTTGACAAAGTAAGTCCACTTTCTCAATTTTCCATTCACTTCAATTTTTCCTGACTGATGATTCGTTAGCCAAGCACCCGAGTCGATGTAACTGGGATATCCAAAGTGTCTGTCCAACAATAGGTCTCCGTCGCAACTCTTGTTGCTCAGCCAGGCATCGTTCCACTTCATAATGAGGTCAACGTCGCAGTATTCCCCTCCTGCCACACGATCGTAGTCGCAGTACCTTCCGTTGAACATATGAGCTTGATAATTGTAGCCAAAAGCGTCATATCCTGGAGTTATTAATTCCCCAGTTGAAGCTTTCAGTACTCCATCCTGAATGGTTACACAGTTGCCTTTCTTTGCTACAGCATAATGAGAAGAAATCCCTATCAGAAATGAAATTACGACTAGAACTAATAAAATGGTCGAGAATTTTTTCATTTTATCCTCCTTTAAATTTTGTATAATATTTTATTTTTTCTTTCTCTTTAGGTATAACCTCCTTCAGGAATTTGATTACTTTAACTGATATAATTTATTTTTTGACATCATGTATGATGCTTCTGCATCAGTCACAAGGTTTTTTATTTCATCCAAAATTATCCGGGCTTTTATATTTGATAGTTTTCTTTTTCCTACCTGCTGAGACTCATAGTGTTTCCTAAGAAGGACATCAATTTTCTCTGGAGTTAGGAATCTGAGTAAAAATTCATCACTCTGGAGATCTGACTTTAAATCTTCAAACTCTTTTTTCTCCACTATGATTCCTATTCTTTTGAGATAACCTTCTTTCCATTCTCTAAAACTTGGGGTTGCATATATAGGCAAAGGGCTGAGAAGATTTCTGGCTTCATTTAATGCTTCTTGATAAAAAATTTTACCTTCTTTTAAATATTTATGAGCCTGATAATAAGTCATTAGATCGGAAGAAGTTCTATCACTTAAGAACTTATTAAAACTTTTAATAGCAAGATTCAACATTTCTATACATATTGCACTTTTTAAAAATATTCTATTCTTTCCCTTTTCACACATCAGCAACATTGAACGCTGACGTTTTTTCTTCTACTTGAATCGCAAGGTCAAAAATTAAATTTCCAGATTTTCCTGTTTATAATGGATAAATAAAAAGAGCATGATAATATGATAAAAATGATTGTTTAAACAAGTAAATAACCTGAATAGGTGATTTTAAGGGTGATTTTAAAATCATCTTTCAAGGATTCATTCTTGCGATTAACTCTTTTTTTGTCTTTTCTTTCAGTATATGAATTGTGTCTAAAAATGTGTTAACTTAATATTTATATCTTGACCAAATATTGATCATCAATCTTTATTTAACGCAAATAAGCTTAACTTAGTATAATGAATCGTTAAATATAATGTATTGAAAACAAAAGAAAATCAGGGAAATTAAGGGGACTCGAAAAATATTTCAAGCGAACTATGACCCCGCCTCGGGAATTCTCGTTATAATGTTAAACAAGTATGGGAAATTTGTTTTTGTCTTTGATCCAAATCCTTCACTATTTTTCATGATTTCCATCC
>CAYVAT010000066.1:0-11240 GCA_964449165.1 uncultured Eubacteriales bacterium
GAAACTCCGAAGAGGAGCTTTTGGCTGTCGATTTTTCTGAATCCCGCTTCGCGGAGAAGGCAGGAGAATTCCTCCGGAGAATAAAAGCGGGGCACAGTGAAAGAGAGATAACTGTATCCGGCTTTTGATCCTGAGATTAAAGTACCCACAGGTCTGATAATGCGCCTTATGTAAAAGTGAAAGAATTTCCGCATAAGCGGTGAGGAAGGCTGGCTTGTTTCTAGGTTGACGAAACGGCCGCCTGGCTTAAGGACACGCAGAAACTCGCGGAGATGAGAGATGAGGAAATCTCGCTTATGATCGATGTTCCGGGTGGCAAAGGAAATGGTTAAAAGGTCGAAGGTAGCATCAGGAAAGGGAAGGCACCGGGCTTCAGATTCGATAAAAGTGATGTTTTTTGCTCTCCTCTTTTGCACGGCTTTTGACAGCATGGGAAAGCTGAAATCAACGGAGATGATTTTGACATTTGAATCGGCACAATGAGAAAGACTTTGGGCCATCTCACCGGTACCGCTGCAGACATCTAGCCAAAGAGTGCCTCCTGCTTCGGAAGCCTTTTTTGCCGCTTTCTTTCTCCAGTAGATATCGAACCCGACTGTCATGATGTGATTGATGATCTCGTAGGTGTGGACCACTTCAGTGTATATTTTTCGAACTCCTTTTTTCATCTTTCAGGTCAACCTGCAGATTTATCAATTTTAATAAAGATCGTGTTGATAATCTATACAATCTTCTTCGTTCGGAAATTTATAGACCTGTTCATGTGATTCTGTTAAAATAGCCGCCTTATTAAGAGGGGATATTAGATATAGATTATGTCTTTTGAAAGGAGGAACATGAAAACGCAATCAAGAGGGATTATATTCATTTTATTTATGGTTCTTCTTTTTGCCGCGGCTGACTCCCAAGCCAAAGTTAACCCTACCTATGCCATTGTCAACTGCAAAATTTTTCCGGTTTCTGGATCTGCAATCGAAAATGGTGTGATTGTCATCCGTGACGGACTGATAGAATCTCTGGGTCCCAAAGATAAGATTGCCATTCCAGAAGACGCTGAAGTAATTGAAGCAGAAGGGATGTGTGCCTATCCGGGATTGATCGACGCTTATTCACAGTTTTTCTTGGAGAAAAAGAAGGAAGAAGCTCCAGCCCAGAGAGCTCAATTTCGTATGCCTCGACCGGAACAAGAGACCGAGCATCATCCTGAATTTCAAGTCTTGGAAGCAGTAAAGCCGAATAAGTTAATCCTCGGAAACCTGCACAAGATTGGGATCATCACGATTCTTGTTGTTCCGGAGAAAAAGATTTATGCCGGACAGAGCATTCTCCTGAATCTAAACGGGGAAGATGTCGAGCCAATGGTTGTAAAAAATCCTTTTGCCCTTCATGTCAATTTCATCACAGAGAGAGGCGTTTATCCATCCAGCCTGATGGGAACCATGGCTCTGCTGCGGCAGTCATTCCTCGATACCCAACATTACTCTCTCCACAAGTCTGTCTTTTCTCGCTCATCCAGGGGCACAAAGAGACCCGAGTATGACTCTTTCTTGGAGGCCCTTGCGCCCTTTGTCATGGAGAAGAAGCCCGTTGTCTTTAACTGTGAAAACCTGGAGGATATCAAGAGGGCACTGCGCCTCATCGGGGAATTCAAGCTCAACGGTTTTCTCGCTGGAGCCAATGAAGCATGGCGGGTTGTTGAATGGGTTAAAAAGGCAAGGGTCCCTCTTTTTGTATCCATTGATTTCACTCCCCCTGGGGCCAGTATCTATTCCAGCCAGGGAAAGGAGACGAAAGAGAAGGCGGAAAAAGAGATCTATCCTGCTAACGCGGCAGCTCTGCACAAACAGGGTGTGAAATTTGCCCTCTGCTCGAATGAAATAAAAAAACCCGATGATATTGTCAAGAATGTTCAAATGGCCATCGAGAAGGGACTACCCAGGGAAGAAGCTCTTAAAGCCATGACTTTGGCGCCCGCAGAATTCCTGGGAGTGGCTGATATTTTGGGGAGTCTGGAGGCGGGAAAGATTGCCAATGTCGTCCTGACTTCCGGGGAAATTTTCGAGGAGAAAACCAAAGTCAGAAGAGTTTTTGTTGATGGCCTTTCTTTTGAGATCAAGGAACCGCCCAAAGGGGCTGAGAAGCCTGCCCTGAATGTAGCAGGAAAGTGGAGCGCCACTGTGAGCGGATCTATGAGGGATATGGAGATAACTCTGGAAATCGAGCAGGAGGGAAACAGTATTGGCGGAAAAGTCATAACCCAGTTCGGTCAATGGGAAATAAACGACGGCATTCTCAGCGGAAATGACCTGACTTTCACTGTTACTGCCACCATCATGGGAGAATCGGTCGAGCTGGGTTTTAGCGGAAAGGCAGAAAAGGATTCTATTGAAGGGACTTTTTCCTTCATGGGAGGCAGCGCTGAACTGAAGGCAACAAAAATTCCCGGGAAAAGCGTGGAAAAAGGAGGCCTGTGATGAAAAAAAGAATCCTAGGATTTGTGATCGTATTCTGCCTGACATTTCTGTCCGGTCTTTCCTTTGGACAGGATCTTCTGATAAAAAACGGGACCATATTAACCGTCACCAATGGAACTTTACCTAAAGGCGATATCTTGATACTTGGAGGAATTATCGAAGAGATAGCTGAGAGCATCGAGCCTCCCCAGGGAGTGAAGGTCATCGACGCATCAGGATTGTATGTGATGCCGGGTATTATCGATTCCCATACTCATATTGCTCTGGCAGGGACCAACGAGATGGGTGAGACCATATCCTCAGAGGTTAAGATGAGGGATGTCCTCAATGCCGAAGACCTCTCCATTTATACGGCTTTAAGCGGTGGAGTGACTATGATCCACACCATGCATGGCAGTGCGAATCCCATAGGGGGAGAAAACATCGTGCTCAAAATGAAGTGGGGAAAACCTGGTGAGGAAATGGTCGTGGACGAGGCTTATCGAACTCTGAAGTTTGCCTTGGGAGAAAATCCCAAACAAGCCAATTTCTTCACCATGGGCACACCTCGCTATCCCCAGTCTCGAATGGGGGTGAACGCCATCATCAGGAGGGAATTCTTAAAAGCCAGGGATTACATGGAAGAGTGGGACCGGTATCATCAGGCCAAGAAGTCCAAAAAGGGCGCAAAAAACCTTATCTCGCCCAGGAAGGATTTGAAGATGGAAGCCCTAGCCGACATGCTCAGAGGAGATATGCTTGCCCGCTGTCACACCTATAGAGCTGACGAGACCTTGGAATTTATCGAGCTTTCCAAAGAATTCGGGTTTAAAATAGCAGCTTTTGAACATGCTTCAGAAGCTTTCAAAATCGCCGATAAACTGGCAAAAGAGAACATTGGCATTTCTATTTTTCTGGATAACTGGGCATATAAAATAGAAGCCTCTGAGGGAATCGCTTATAACGCTGCCTTCTGCACCAAAAAGGGAGTTCTTGTTTCCATCAACTCGGACAGCGGAGAGCGCATCCGTCGTCTTTTTAACGATGCAGCCAAATCGATGAAGTATGGAAATCTCAGCGAGGAGGAAGCCTTAAAACTGGTAACCATCAACCCTGCCATCCAACTGGGAGTGGAGAAGATTGTAGGCAGCTTGGAGAAAGAAAAACACGGTGATATCGCTATCTTCCGCGAGCATCCCTTGAGTGCCTACACTCGTTGTGAGATGACCATCATCGAGGGAGAGGTCTATTTCGATCGTGCCCAGTACCTTAAGGAAAGAGAAGAAAGGGAGAAGAAAAAGAAGGAAAAGAAGAAAGAGAAAAAGAAAGAAGGAGGGGCAAAATGAGGACAAGAATCATCGTCGTCTTCGCCGTATTCGGCCTTTGCGCTCTTTTCTCAGTCGGAGACCAAGGTCCGCATTTTACTGCCCTCAAGGGCGGAACAATCATTCCTGTTGCAGGGGAAGATATCGAGGGAGGAACAATCCTGATAAAAGATAACCTGATAGAAGCAGTAGGTAAAGATATCGAGATTCCTCAAGAGGCGAAAATCATTTCTGCCAAAGGGCTTTTTATCTATCCAGGAATGATCGACGGATACTCCCAGTTGGGACTTCAAGAGATAAGTGCACTGAGAGCAACAGTTGATAACAGAGAAACAGGGGATATCAATCCCCAGCTTAAGTGTGTGGAAGCTCTCAGGCCGGATTCCATGCATATTCCCATCGCCCGGGCCAACGGTATAACAGCAGCTCTAGTGGCTCCTTCAGGAGGGATGATTGCAGGTCAGAGCGGCTTGATTCGCCTTACAGGTTGGACACCGCAAGAAATGGTGATTAAAAGCCCCATTGCCATGCACATCAATCTGCCGACTCTGCCCAGACCCTCAGCGTATCGGAGAGAAACTCGACCACGAGAGGAAACATCCAAGAAGATAAAGGAGCTCAAGGACCTCTTCAACAACGCCCGCTTTTATCAAAAGCGGAGACAGATGGCCAGTCGGAAATTGCTGCTTCCCATGCCTGAATTCGATGAAAAACTTGAGTTTCTTCTTCCCGTGGTCAACGGCGAGCTTCCGGTGATGATATCCGTACATGGAGAGAAGGATATCCTGGATGCCATAAAGTTCGTCGGAGAGGAAAAGCTGAAGGCTATATTCTTCGGTGTCAGTGAAGGATGGAAGGTGGCAGAAGAAATCGGCAAATCGGGGATTCCGGTAGTCTTTTATTCTCTCTATGACATGCCTTCGAAGTGGGAAGATGGTTACGATGCGCTCTACAGAAATCCCTCTGTTCTCAGCCAGGCCGGTGTAAAAATAGCTTTTTCCTCATCTAGTGCCAGCTTGGCCAAAGATCTTCCCTATCATGCAGCTAAGGCGGCCGCCTTTGGCCTGGATAAAAGAGAGGCACTGAAGGCAGTGACCATCTATCCAGCAGAGATTTTTGGTGTGGATAACCTGATGGGGAGCTTGGAGAAAGGGAAGCTGGCAAATATCGTCGTGGCCGACGGGGATATCCTTGAGTTTCGCACACACATCAAACATGTTTTTATCGAAGGAAAAGAGATGAACCTTTTCACCCGATATGAAGAACTTCTGGAGAAATATAAAAAATAGACCAGAGATGCCCCTTATTGTTTCCGGAGGAGAAAGTAGAAGACAGAGGTCAGAATCCCAAGCCCTCCAAGCAGGATAAAAGGTGAACTGATCCCGAATTTATCCGAGAGGAAACCCGCCGCCAGAGCTACCACAGCACCCGTCAGCATCTGAATATTTGCAACCAGGCTGAAAGCCTGAGCCTGATTCTTTTCTGGTACCTCATTCCCCACAAAAGATTGAAAGGCCGGGTAGATAAGGAAAAGGAAAGTTCCAAACAGAAAGAGGCTTGTTTGAGCGAGTGCCAGCCTGTTTGCTGTTCCCAGAAGAAAGAGGAAAAGAGTAGAACCCATGAGGCTGAACCCGGCGAGCTTTTTTCGCCCCACCCTCCGGCTCAAGAATCCGAAAAGGTAGGTCATCACACTTCCTATACCGATCCAAAAAGCAAGCACAACTCCCGTATCTCCCAGGGGAACAGTAAATTTATGGTTGAAGAGGGAGGGAGCATAGAAAACAGTAACTGCCCAGCAAGCGCCGCCAAAAGCAAACCCCGGAAGATAGGTTTTAATAGTCTTGATTGTATCGATCCATGATGAGAGATCGTGACTGAAACTTTCTTCGCTCTGGGTTGAGGTTTTTCTGACTGAGATGAAACTTACAGCTCCCAAGAAGAGAATGACAGCCGCCCATATCTGCAGGGGAGTCTTCCAGTTGAATGTTTGGGCAAGATAACCTGAAGATAAAAAAGCAATGAAGACGCCCAGGTTTCCTGAGCCACTCTGTATTCCCATGGCAAAATCGAGCCCTTGGTCAGGATGAGTCTTGGATACCCAGGCGACCCCAAGGGGATGATAGAAGCTAGTGAAGGCCCTAAACAGAAGATAGAGCAGGAGAAGGGAGACAAAAGCGGAGGATCTTGTAAGAAGCAAAAGGGAAAGAGAAATTCCTCCGGTACTGATGAGAAGTAGATATTTGTATTCCACTCTATGAGAGAGGTTAACGATCAATATCTGGAAGATGAAGGTAGTGAGGAGTCCGAGATTGGAGAGGATCCCGATATGGGAATAGCTGGTGATGATGAATTGTTGACTGTAAAGAAGAGTAAATATCATGGGAAGAGTCACTGTGGAGGCATCGTTTAGGCCATGAAAGAGAGAAGCGGAGAAGAGAATTCTTTTTTGCATCTTCGAAGGAGATTGGATTTATACTAAACCTTCCCCTTGATTGTCAATTTACCCCGTTAGAAAGCCCCGCCATTTATGGCGGGGATGAAATATATCAAAGTTTAATTACTATTGGAAAGGGCGGGGTAAAAGTCCCATCCTTTATAACGGGGTTTACATCAGGATCATTAAGACATTTCTGTGGTGGGAGTGAGGGTGGGGGATCGTCAGCACGCTGATTTCCCCAGCGAGGAAAATTCGCTTATTGCTCTGAGCCTCGGTTCCTGTCCATCCTAGCCAAGACCCTCCCACCCGCCACTATGGGCTTCGGATGGACAGGAACCGACGCTTCAAGGGGACGTTCTCGAGAGGAACACTTTGGATTTCGATTAAAAATATTGCTTCTTGTATGCAAATTCAGTAAGTTAGTAAATTAAAAAGAAGGTGAAAGAATATAAGGAGGAGGAAAGATGAAAAACACATTTTCAAGAAGGGCTTTTCTCAGGACTGGAATAGGAGTAGGTGTGGCTGCCCTCTTTCAAAAAAACAATAGACTTGTCGGAGAAGAAAAATATTCAGGAGAAATTCAGGTAGTGGCCAGCGGAAATGGAATTCGGGCCACCGAGAAAGCCATGGAGCTCCTCAAGCAAGGTACCGATCCTCTTGATGCTGTCATCGCTGGAGTAAACATCGTCGAGAATGATCCCGAAGACATATCAGTAGGCTATGGAGGTCTTCCAAACGAGGAGGGAGTAGTCGAGCTTGATGCTTCAGTCATGCATGGGCCTACCCACAACGGTGGAGGAGTGGCGAGTCTGAGGAATATAAAGAATCCCTCCAAGGTAGCCAAACTGGTCATGGAAAGAACAGACCATGTCCTGCTTGTTGGAGAGGGCGCTTTGAAGTTTGCCCGGGCTCATGGATTCAAGGAAGAAAATCTCCTCACAGAAAAAGCTAGAACGAGGTGGCTCCGATGGAAAGAGAATCTCTCTGACCGAGACAACTGGTTTCCTCCTAAATCCGAAGAGCTCGAACCAGAAGCCAGATCCTATGTTGAGTCTCACGGCACCATCAACTGTATCGCTGTAGATGCAAAAGGGAATCTGGCTGGAGTGACGACAACCAGCGGATTATCTTTTAAGATTCCCGGCAGAGTAGGAGATTCTCCGATCATCGGGGCGGGTCTTTATGTGGACAACGATATAGGAGCAGCTGGCTCAACAGGTAGAGGAGAAGCCGCCATTCTCAATTGTGGGAGTTACCAGGTGGTTGATTTCATGAGGAGAGGCGTTTCACCAGAAGAGGCTTGCCTTAAGACACTGGAGAGAGTCGTTGAAAAATCAAAAAGACAACCCCATCTTGTGGATGAAGACGGTCATCCCCGATTTGGTCTCAGTTTTTATGCCCTGAATAAAAAAGGAGAATACGGGTCTGCCTCGATCTGGAGCGGGACACAATTCGCTATCCATGATGGTAAAGAGAATAAATTGAAGGAAAGAGCCTATCTTTTTGAAAGAAAAGGAAGAAGATAAATCATCAGGCAATTTTAGAGCCAGAAGATCTGAACTTCTTCCCTTTGATGAGAAGAGCGGGGTACCCCTCTTGGATAAGCTTTGCGGCGATTCTTTGCGCTGAGGCCAGACTTTTGGCTTTGATCCTTACCCTGTAGTAAGACTGAACAGGTGTTGTAAACTCGGTTATGTAGACTTCTCTGTATTTTTTCTGGAGTTTTTTCTTAAGCGCCAGGGCATTTTTCTTGGAGATGAAAGCGCCGACCTGAACAGCGTAAAAAGCGTCTTGATTTTCTTGATAATAGTTATCTATCACTTCAATCTTGACCGGTGCTACTCCTTCCCCAACCATGTCCAGCATCCGCGCTGCTGCATAGGAGAGGTCGATGATTCTTCCCCTTATAAAAGGCCCCCGGTCGTTGATCCGGACAATGACTGATTTTCCATTATTTAAATTGGTGACCATAACCATCGTTCCAAAAGGAAGACTGCGGTGAGCAGCGGTCATATCGTGCATGTTGTATATTTCTGTGTTTGAGGTGGTTTTTCCCTGGAATTTGGGTCCATACCAAGAGGCAAGACCCTTCTGAACCCCGGGGGGAGGGAAGTACTCTCTTCGGGCACAAAAGGAGAGAAGGAGAGCGATAAAAAGAAGAAGGGCGGAAATTTTTATCCTGGAAGAGCCACTAGCCACCTCTATGTCTCCCGAAGGTTAAATGTTTAGAGGAATTTGACCAGGTTTTCCTTCAGGTACAGAAGAGCCTCCCTGGGTTTGGAGCAATAGTGAATGAGATTCAGTTCTTCAGGATCGATCGCCTTGGCCTTCAAGAGAACATCGAAGTTAATGATTTCTTTCCAGTATTTTTCTCCATACAGAAGAATGAGCACATGGTCTTTGTGAATTTTTCCTGTCTGAGTTAGAGTTAAGATCTCGAAAATCTCATCCAGAGTACCGAATCCACCGGGGAAAGCCACGATGGCCTTGGCCTCATAAAGGAGCCAGAATTTTCGCATGAAGAAATAGTGGAAGAGGAAAGAAAGCTCTGGTGAGACATATGGGTTTAGAGCTTGTTCTATCGGGACGGAAATATTCATGCCGATGGATTTTCCTCCTGCACGCGAAGCTCCCCGGTTGGCCGCTTCCATGATCCCAGGCCCGCCTCCAGTGCAGATGACAAAATTCTTGCCCTTGGGTTTCAATTTTATGGCCCATTGAGCCAGGAGGAAAGCCAACTCCTCAGCTTCCCAATAATATTTAGTGAGGAGTGCGTTTTTCTCTTCAGGATTGGCCCGGGTGGAGCCCAAGAAAAGAACAGTGTTATTTACTTTTAATTTCCGGAGCCTGGCCAGCGGCTCCAAGTATTCGCTCAGAATTCTGATAGTACGGGCATTGTCGGATTTTAAGAATTCGGGGTTTTCATAAGCTTGTTGAGGTGATTTTGTTTCTTCCATGATGTTATCATCTCCAATATAAGAAAAAGAATTCTAACTTAAAGAGGGACTGAAGACAAGACATAGAGATTTTTACCTCTGGTGATTGATCATATCCATTTCCGTCAAGGTTCTCATGAAGCGGCGGTTCCCATCCATCCTCGCCAAGACCCTCCCACCCGCCACCATGGGCTTCGGATGGACAGGAACCGCCGCTGCGAATAATTCTATTCCTCATAATAAACTGTCGCGGAGATGGAAATGTTTATTCTTGCTGGGGATGTTTTGACTTCTCAATATCTCCTGTGTTATCTATAGAAATCATCTTTACCTGATGCATAATCGAGACATAAATTGAGAGAAGGTCTTGAGAATCTAGCCAGGCGGGATTATCCTGGGCGGGTCATCGTCATCGGTAAAGATAATAAAGGGAAGAACGTCTTCGTTATCTATGCGATTACGGGAAGATCGCCTTCCAGCCAGGCAAGAAAGATTTCTCGGGAAGGCGATACTTTATGGGTTAATCCGACTGAAGAGGAAATCATCAAACAGGGCAAGGTCGAACTGTTGGTCTATCCTGCCGTATGCCTTTCTCGGGGAATCGCGGTCAGCAACGGAAGGCAGACCTTAGATATAAAATCACGGCTCGCACACAGTCAAAATCCCCCAGAAATCCTTACCTCGGCCCTTTCCCGTTGGAACTATGAACCTGACGCTCCTATCTACACTCCGAGGATCAGCGGTTGTGTGGCCGCTTCGCAGGGAGCAGCACTCGGTATCATCAAGAGAGGAGAGGATGGCTCTTCCATCAGAAATATCTTTGAGGTTCCTTTGATTGAGGGGAAAGGATGGATGGTTTCCACCTACCAGGGAGAAAATAAAGACCCTGTAGAACCGTTTTCAGGAGAACCGCAAGAGCTGGAGATCAACCAGGATAATCCAAACGATTTGGCCGAAGCTGTCTATGAAGTTCTTGCTCCTAGAGAAGGGGAGAGAGACTTGAGGATTGCTGTTGCTTGTGTTTTTTCTCCTGGTATTGATGCGGGTAAATTCGCCGTTTCAATCATCAACAGGATTGAAAGGATAGACGACCAAAATGGATAAAGTCGGCAAAGAAACACGAAAGCAATACAGGACAAAAATCCATGAAGAGTTTCCTGAGACACTGGACATAGGCAAACAGAAATTTAAGAAAAAATTATCCCTGAGATACGGAGAGAATCCTGGCTATCCGGCCGCTTTCTATCAGGAAGTAGGTGCTTCTGGGCCTAATATGGCTACCTTTAAGGTGGTGAAGGAGGGAACCAAGGGCTTGAGCTACATCAACGTAGGAGATATGGACTTAGGCCAGAGGCTGGTCAGGAAATTGACCGCTGTTTACCCAAAAAAACTGATCTGTGCCATGATCAAACATGAGATGCCCAGCGGAGTGGCACTCGGAGATTCCCCTGTGGAGGTGTTTGAAAAGGCCTGGAACTGCGATTCCCTTTCCAATTTCGGAAGCGTCGATATCTTCAACTTCCCGATAGATAAGGATTTGTCTCCGTTTCTTGTGGAGAGCGGAAGAAATATAGAGGTGGTGTATGCTCCGGACTACACTCCCGAAGCTTTGGAGATTCTGGCTGAAAGGAAACCACTGAGAGTTGTCAAAATGGGAACATTCCTCGATAAGCCTTCCCTGGACTGTGGGTTGGAGTTCAAAAGAGTCAGCGGCGGCCTGTTGGTCCAAAAGAGGTTTGACTCCAGAGTCACTTCATCCTCTTCCGTGGATATTGTCTCCAGGAGAAAGCCAGGAGAAGAGGAATTGGAGGCAGCCGTCTTCAACTGGATTGTGGCCTGCTTTACCCGCTCCAATGCCGTCGTCATCGGAAAGATGGATAAAGTCCATGGGATCGGTTCCGGACAGAGAAGCCGGATAGATGCGGCAGAAAATGCCATCCGCTATTCCAAAAGAGGATATGGTCCTCAGGGATGTGTTATGGCTTCTGATGCTTTCATGCCTTTTACAGATGTGGTTGAGCTTGCTTCAAGAAACGGGATAACAGCCATCATCTATCCTCTTGGCTCTATCAAGGACCAGGAGGTCATC
>CAYVAT010000067.1:0-11103 GCA_964449165.1 uncultured Eubacteriales bacterium
AGTGTCTTCAGGGGCTAGTCTCACGTTTACTTCCACAACCTGGGATACATTTCAAGCAGTAACTTTAGCAGCTGCTGAGGATTCTGATGTTGAAAATGGGGTAGCCACCATCCGTATCAGCGCCGCTGGGTTCCCTGACAAGGATATAGGTGCCACAGAGCAGGATGATGATATTTTAAATGGAGATATATCTTTAGTTTTTAATCCAGCCACAGGTACATCAGGGAATAATATAGAGGTATCTGTTGAAATATCCAGCAATAATAACTCAATAAGTGCTTATGGGTTTGATTTTGTATATGATGAAACCTTTTTCCAATTTAACGGTGTTGAGGCAGGAACCTTAACCTCAGATTGGGTGATCAATGTTTATGATATTTCTTCGGGTAGAAAAAAGATAGAAGGAGCAGGAGGAACACTCATTCCTTCATCAAGCTCTGGAAGCTTAGTTAAAATACGGCTCCAGGTTCTCTGTCTGGCTTATTCCACGGAGACACAAAGCCAGGTCCTCATCGAGAACTATACAGACGATCTGTACGACGAATTTTCTCCTGAGCCGGCCTCCTCAGACTTCAATTTTACTCCCTGCGCAATTCTGGGGGATGTCAATGCCAGTGGCTCTGTTACACCTGGAGATGCGCAGAGCGCATTTGAGATTTTTCTTGGCATAATAACACCTGATTTCTGCCAGGACTCAACCTCTGATGCCAATTGTAACGAGTACACCACCCCAGGTGATGCTCAGGATATATTTGAACATTTCCTGGGAATCATAACGCTTCCTGAATGCTGTGCAGAATATACAGCATCCTCGATGCTTAAATTTTCCGACTCCATCGTGCCTGCTACCGGGGATGAAATTACAGATAGTAACAGGAATAGAGACAGAGGTAGAGACAGAGATAAAAAGAGGAATGGAGTCACATCTCAAGAACGGAAGCTCTATCCTCTGCACACCATGGGCTATCCAGGGGAAATCATCCGGATTCCCATCATCATAACCAATCCAGAGGGAATAACCTCCTTCGCCTTTGAAATGAATTATCCATCGCAATTGATGGAATTTGTGGAAATGGATAGAACACGGCTCACCCAGGATTTTGATTATATTAGCGGAATACAATTGTCAGACGGACTATTAAGAGTGGAAGGGGAGAGTGAAGCTTCTGTCAAGAACAGGAATATAGGTTCTCTTGTGGTTTTCACATTTAGAGTCACAGAGGGCCCTGAGATGAGCATGCCTCTTCTGATCTTTGACTGCGAAGGAGATCTGTTTAACGCGGATATATCAGAGGGGAATTTTCACAGGCTAGACATATTCAGCGGGGAGCCAAGATATATCAATTTGGGCAGAGCTGCTCATATGCCCGACGGAACTGTAAGAATTCCCGTTAGAGTCAGCAGCGCCTTTAATGTCAAATCATTCGGATTCAAGCTTGAGTACACAACAGACAAGATGACCTTCATCGGGGTAGAGAAGGGGAACTTGACTGAAGATTTCATGGCAGTCAAAGGCAACGAGATTGAGTTCGGTAAAGTGATGATCGGCGCGTTTTCCCTGAGCGGAATCCAGGAAAAGAGACAGGGAACATTGCTAGAACTCATTTTTTCCGTTGAAGAAGAAGGAGGAGAAGTAAAAGTCGTAAAGACTTTTGATGATATAGATTACTTCATCGTCCAAAGAGGAAAAATTAGAGTGGAGTAAGAATAAAATCGAGGAGCAATAGGCCATGTGTTCAAGAATTATAAAATTTGCATCGATTTTTATATTTGTGCTTTTAATCTTTCATGGAGGATGCAAAAGCCCGTTCACACCATCTGAAACACTTCCAGTTATTTGGGTGAACACATTCTCGATTTCCTTCAATTGTGCAGAGGTGGGCTCCAATCCTGCTCCCCAGATTTTACAGGTGAAAAATACAGGTCCTAACACCTTGAATTACACAATAGAGGATGATGCTAATTTCTATGATGTAGATTGGCTGACTATCACTCCCCCTAGCGGTTCCTCCTCGGGTCAGATAGTCGAGCACACCATCGTCGTAGACAAAGCAGGAATGACTTCCAGGGATTCGGCTTATAATGCAAAAATCACCATATCGAGTTCAGATGCCTACAACAGCCCTCAAAAGGTGGATGTGAGTCTGAAGATAGAAAAGGAGCCTCCTCCTGAGATCGATGTGTCACCTCAGTCACTGGCCTTCAGTGCCAAACAGGGAGCTGTTTCCAATCCTTCTTCCCAGACTCTCAGGGTAAAGAATACAGGACAACAATCTCTGAATTACACCATCTCTGATGATGCCAACTGGCTGAATGTAGCTCCAAAGACCGGGAGCTCAACAGGAGGAGAGAATACCCATTCAGTATCTGTGAGTGCTAAGGGCTTAAGTGAAGGCACATACAAGGGAAAAATAACCATCACCGATGCCAATGCCAGTAACAATCCCAAGAATGTGGAGGTGACTCTCACAGTCAGTCAAAAACCTCCTCCGGTAATCTCGGTCACTCCTGCCTCACTTTCTTTCAGTGGCAAACAGGGCGGATCGAATCCGGCATCTCAGTCCATAAGAATCAAAAACAGCGGTGAAGCCACCCTTAACTACAGTATCTCTGATAATGCGAATTGGCTGAGTGTAAGCCCCGCAAGTGGAAGCTCAACCGGACAGGAAATAACCCATACTGTCTCTGTAAATATAGGAGGTCTTGGCGAGGGCTCATATAACGGAACCATAACCGTTACCGACTCTAACGCCAATAACAGCCCTCAAACTGTTGGTGTCACCTTAACAGTTAGCAAGAAGCCGCCTCCAGAGATCGGGGTCAGCTCCACATCACTGACATTCAACGGCAAAGAAGGAGGCTCTAATCCCTCCTCCCAGATTCTCAGGATCAAGAATAACGGCGGTGAGACGCTCAACTACAGCATCACCGATGATGCCAATTGGCTGAATGTCAATCCTACCAGCGGTAGTTCCACTGGACAGGAGATTGCCCATACTGTTTCAGTAAATATAGGCAACCTGAGTGATGGGACTTACAACGGCACTATCACCATCACCGATGCAAACGCTGTCAACAGCCCACAAAAAGTAGGCGTCACGCTAACCTTAAGCAAACAGACACCTCCGCAGATTTCTGTGACTCCTACTTCATTGACGTTCAGCGGCAAGGAAGGCGGGTCTAATCCTTCATCACAGACCATAAGAATAAAGAACAGTGGAGAAGGTTCATTCAGTTACAATATTGCCGATGATGCCAATTGGCTGAGTGTCAATCCCACCAGCGGAAGTTCCACAGGAGGTGAGAATAATCATACCGTCTCCGTTAATACAGGCGGCTTGAGTAATGGCACCTATACCGGAACGATCACTATTTCCAGTTCAGGTGCCTCCAACAGCCCACAGACGGTGAAAGTGACTCTGACCATATCCGAGAAACCGCCTCCGGTAATTTCAGTGACTCCCTCTTCATTGACATTCAGCGGCAAGGTAGGGGAGTCGGATCCTTCATCAAAGATTATTAAAATCAGTAATAGCGGGGAAGATACGCTTAACTACAGCATCACTGATAATGCTAACTGGCTGAGTGTGAACCCGACAAGCGGCAGTTCAACCGGAGGAGAGAACAACCACACCGTCTCTGTGAGTATCAGCGGTTTGAGTGAGGGCACCCACACAGGAACCATAACCATCTCAGATTCGAATGCTTCGAACAGCCCACAGACAGTGAGCGTAACCCTAACCCTGACCAAGGATCAGCCTCCGGCGATTTCAGTGACTCCAAGCTCTCTGGAATTCGATGCTCAACAGGGAGGTTCTGATCCTTCAACTAAGATCATCCGGATTCGAAACAGCGGACAGCAGACGCTCAGTTACAATATCTCTTGTGAGCCTGGCTGGCTGAGTGTAAGCCCAGCCAGTGGAAGCTCTACAGGAGAGGAGAACAGCCACACCGTCTCTGTAAGCATTGGAGGACTTGGAACAGGCTCCCATGACGGAACGATCACAATCACAGCCCCTGATGCCAGCCCTCAGACAGTGAGCGTGAAGCTGACCATTTCTGAGCCTCCACCTCCAGTGATTTCAGTGACCCCAACCTCTCTGTCATTCAGTGCTCAACAAGGAAGTCCTAATCCCTCTTCCAAGAGCATCGGCATTCGAAACAGCGGAGGTCAGACACTGAATTATAGTATTAGCGTTTCTAGCAGTGCTACCTGGTTGAGCGTGAGTCCTGATTCCGGAACTTCCACAGGAGGAGAAAACACCCACGCCGTCTCGGTGGATATCGGCGGCCTTATTGCTAACACTTATACAGGAACGATCACTATCAGTGATTCTGGCGGCGTCGCTGATCCTAAAACAGTGAATGTTACTTTGACCGTCACCCCAATTCCTTCCGATAATAAAATATCCGTTTCTTGCAGTCCGGCTTCCGGTTCACCAGGGACAACAATTACAGTCACAATCGCTATAGACGGAAACGTTAATCAGATTTCATCTTTTGGCTTGGATTTGACTTATGATCCTAATGTGCTCGACTATCAAGGATATAATGTCTCAGGAACTCTGACTGACAGCTGGGGAAGTGGCATAGGAGCGAATGAAAAAAGTGAAGGAACAGTCAGGGTTGGAGGGTATGGTGGGACTAATTCCATAGATGCAGGAAGCCAGGGTGCTCTCATTAAGATTTACCTCACAGTCATCAATTGTAGCAGTTGCAGCGGTGGAGAACACATTGATATATGTATCGGAAGTTTTGAAGATGACATAGTGGGAATGACTCCTGATCCTGGATGTGTGACGTTTACCTATAATAACTAGAAATCGGACAGAGTATTTATTTTGATAGGCTAAAGAGGGATGCATTCCCTTTAAAATCTGACAAAGTTCACCAGAAATTAGTCAATTGTGATTTACTGAAAATTAAAAAATAATTTATTGCACCAGGGGAACAATATAATCTTGACAATTTATATAAAAATGCTATAATTTAATCAACCTTGTTGCGCTGGCTGGGCAAGGCTTCCTACCATTGTCCCCCTTTTGCATTTCCCCAATATCCAAACAGCCAGCATCCTAATCTCTTAATTCCATAAAATAGAAAATTTTTTATTAATTTTTTTGCTTTTTGTGCGACTAAACTTATAGCCCCGCTAGGCTGGCTGGGCAGGGCTCCTCTCCTTTTTTCATTCTCCTTTTCGGCAAACCTCGGTACAGCCAGCTCCCTTTTTATTCAAAATCAGGATATCTGGCGCTCAGGCGCAGCTTCTCAAGTTCCATTTCTATCTCTTGCTGCGATCTTCCACCAATCTGAATAACCTCTTCTCCTCTTGTATAGGCACCGGTAATTCCGCCGCCAACGGCACCGATGAGTCCAAATAATGCTCCTATGGTCAAAGCCTTCTGGGAAGCAGATCTCGTTTTGTATTCACCCTGCTCCTCTGTTACTTCGGGTTCATCGCCTCCAAAAAGAAAGCCTGTTAAAACGCCAACTCCTGCTCCGATGGTCAGACCTAGTCCCGCTCCCAATAAAATCTTTGGTTTTTTCTCAACTTGGATCGATTCGATTTCCTCCAGTCTGACAGAAACATCAGCAGCGGACGTGGCATCCATCAGTAACAATGTATCTGTTTTAACCGCAATGAGCTCGCCTGTTATGTATTCTCCATCTGTTTTAAAAATCTTGAGCTGAGCCCCTCGTCTCTCTTTTGCCATCATCTCAGATGGAGCCAGCATAAGAGAGATGAAGAGGAAAATCAGCACGACTATTTTCCCTTTTGCCATCGATTTCTTCCTTATCCGGTCTTTTTTCCCTGTGTCTGAAGATGATGGTGCTCTGCTGTATAATGTGAACCTGGCTAAATGCTAGATATGTTTTGAGATCCCAACCATTTTCAAAACATCCTCTCTTAATAATATTATGATTTTTTGTTAAAGTGTCAAACATATTTTTATCAGAAAGAATCGGCAGAAGGTGAAAATATATTCGTTTTGTTGTAAAAAGAGAAAGACAGATAGAAAGAAAAGAAGATAGTACGACAAAAAGCATGAAGAACAGGAAGGAGGCAAGCATGATCAGAAGGTTCGTATTTGTTGTGTTGGTTATCACTGCTTTTGTTTGCCTTTTTTTTGGCCAGGCTGACATTCAAAACCAGGCTCAGGAGGAAATCGAAAGGATCAATCTATATATCCGATCTCAGGGCTTGAAGTGGAGAGCAAGTCTCACCTCTCTCAGTACACTCCCTCCTGAAGAGAAAAGAATGCGGTTGGGCGGCTACGTTCCCCTGGAGGAAGATCCAGATAAATATGTTGCTGTTGTAAAAAGAGCAAAACTTCCTTCTTCTATGGATTGGCGATCTAAAAGCGGAAAGAATTACATGACTACAGTCAAGGATCAGGCATCCTGCGGAAGCTGCTGGGCTTTTTCTGCTATAGGGACTATGGAAGCTACCTATAATGTCGAAAAAGGTCTGTATAATTTGGAAGCATATTCAGGAAAAAGAGTGGTCTATTCTTTAACCCTCCAATATCCTGATTTTTCTGAACAGGATCTGCTTTCCTGCTCTGGTGCAGGTACATGCGCTGGAGGATCATCTTCGGAGGCTGCGGAATATATCAAGAATTATGGGGTGGTCTCTGAGACATGTTTTCCTTATACAGCTCAAGATGATCCCTGTAGTCGCTGTCCAAATTGGTTCAGATTCCTGTCCACCATAAGAGGTTGGGCGTGGGTAACTCAATCCACAGTATATGAGGAAGCAATAAAAAACGCGCTTCAAGACAGTCCTTTGAGCTGCTGGATGCAGGTTTATTCCGACTTTTACTATTATAAAAGCGGTGTTTATGAGTTGACCCCAGCCGGAGAATATGAAGGCGGACATCTGGTAGTTCTTATGGGATATGATGAAACAGAGGATTGTTGGATTTGTAAGAATTCGTGGGGAGAAGACTGGGGCAATAAGGGATATTTCAAGATAAAGAGGGGAGAATGTGGTATAGGTATGTGGGTTTTAAAGTTGTGGGGAGTGAAGATAAACGACAAAGCGCCGGTTTTAAACACTATTGGGGATAAAGTCATCAAAGAAGGGCAGGAATTCTCACTTCAGCTTCAAGCCTCTGATCCGGATGATGATGCTTTGACCTATAACATAGCGCCTGTCTCTCTCCCCTATGGAGTCTCCTTTAACGGAAGTAGTGGTAAACTCAACTGGACTCCCTCTTACACCCAAGCAGGAGAATACAGTTTTAGGTTCTCTGTAACAGATGGCTTGTTAGAGGATTATGAGTATGTCAAGATCACGGTGCTTAATGTCAAGAAGGGAAAAGGAAAATTCTAGAAGAGGAGATGGATGGTGAAGAACATCAAAATTATTCTCATACCATGCATGATTGTTTTTCTTTCTGGTTTTGTTTTCAGCGAAACGGACCTCTATCTTTTTGGAAGATGTAACTTTGTCAGAGCCACTGGCTCTGCATCCGACTATCAGGAAGGTGTGAATGATTTTCCTGTTTCATCTTCCCACCGGAGTTACGGATTAGGGTTAGGCCTCGTCCTTGATTATGGAGGAGGATTCATCGGTTTGGAAGCACACTACAACCTGAGCAGCAAGACAACCCTGACAGATCCTTCCGATGATGACACCGTCGAGATAGACACGTATAAAAACTATTCTGGGTACCTTGTCTTTGGATTGAACCTGGTGAGAAGTCGGTCAGCGAATTTTTTCATCAACACCGGCATAGGGGTTGTTTATTCTCCTGATGCAGAAGCCAAAACATACACCTCCCATTTGGGATATGAAACTGAGATTGAACCTCCTGAGAAAAAATATCCTTTCTCAGGCTTCGTGGGGATCGGACTTCGTCTGAAACTCTCATCTTCAACAGCCGTTTTATTCAGCGGCCGGTATCTCTATATCGCACTCGAAGAACCTCAGACAATGTATGTTGTCATAGCCGGATTTGCCTTCGGTTTCTGAGCCCAAGAATTATTCTAAAGCATCGGTTCCAATCCATCTTGTGTCCTTGATCCTTCCTTGTTAACAGTAATGGCAGAGGTTAAAATATGGGTTCATGAAAATAGAGAAAATAAAAAGTATTCACAGGTTTGAGGAGATAAGAAACACATGGAATGAACTTCTCTATTCAAGCGAACATAACAGCATATTCTTGACTCACCAGTGGTTTTTTTCGTGGTGGAGATGGCTTTCTCAAGGGAAATCCTTGGAGATACTTATGTTTCGGAACAGCAGCGGCACTCCTGTGGGTATCGCTTCCTTGATGAGGAAGAAGGATATATTGTGTTTTATGGCCAGTCGCGAAGTCACTGATTATTGTGATTTCATCATAGGCGATGGAAAAGAAGAAGAATTTTTTGAAGCTCTGCTGGATTTTTTCCGAGCTCAGTATCCTGGAACACACAAAATTAGTCTGATAAACCTCAAGCAGACTTCAAAAACGCTCCTTTTCCTGCCTCAGCTAGCAGCAAAATACGATTTTTCCTGCACTGTCTCTGAGTCAGAAGTGGCTCCTGTGCTTTCTTTACCTACATCCTATGAGGATTTTTTAGCACATATGAGCCGCAAGAATCGTCATGATTTGAAACGAAAATTGAGAAGGATAGAAGAGCTTGAAGGGACGAAAACAATAAGGATTGTGGATGCTGTGGGCCTTCAAAATTCAGTCAGCAGCTTTATTCAACTGCACAGGAGAAGCGATGCTTCGAAGGAAGAATTCTGGCAGGCCCAGGGCATGGCTGATTTCTTTCGGGAAATCGTGCTTCAATTTTCGCCGCAGGGTTGGGTGGAGCTGTTTCTCCTGGTACACGATGAGAATATCATGGCAGCTCTTCTCAACTTTATCTATGAGGATCAGATCTTATTCTACAATGTGGCCTACAGCAAGGATTATGCCTGGTACAGTCCGGGGTTGCTGCTTTTCCACCAGCGCCTGAAGGAGGCAATACAGGAAGGTAAAAAAGAGGCGGATTTTTTAAGAGGGAGAGAAAAATATAAATATTATTTTGGTGCCAAAGAGAGTAAAATATTTGATTTAACACTCGAAACAGGAGCCTGAGGAAGATGAAGATAGGTATGATCAGCTTTCACAGCTGCCCGTATGCCCTGTTGGGCGGAGAGGGGACAGGAGGAATGAGCGTTTACCTCCGGGAGCTGTGCGCTGCTTTGACCGGTATTCCAGGCGTGAAAATAGATGTATTCACCCGAGTTCAAATTCCTGAGCTTCGAGGGGTAAAGAATCTCTTTCCCCGTATGCGTGTGATCCATCTAAATGGAGGACCAGAGCAACCGGTTGACCGCCGCAGCCTTTACCGCTATCTCCCCGAGTTTGTTGACAACATGGCCCATTTCATAAGTCAGGAAGAGGAGAGATATGAAATCATCTATTCTCACTACTGGCTCTCAGGACTGGCAGGCGCCTTCATCAAAGACGAATTCAATCTTCCCCTTGTGCATATGTATCATACTCTTGCTTTCTTGAAAAAGAGGCAGTTAAGAGTTGAAAAAGAACACATAAAAAGATTAGAAACAGAAGAAGCTCTCGCTTCTTTTGTCGATGCCGTTATTTCTTCTTCCTGGCAGGAAAAAAAACATCTGATCGAAAATTACCGGATTCCTTGCTCCAGGGCTAAAGTGATCTACCCCGGTGTAAACAAAGGGCTTTTCCATCCTTTTCAGAGGCAGTGTGAATCAGAAAAAATAGGGATCAAGAACGGAGAAAAAATACTTCTCTATGTGGGGCGTATAGAGCCTGTCAAGGGCCTGAGAACGATTATACCGGCTTTACATTTATTAAGGAGCAGAAATAAATCCCTGTATAAGCAACTCAAGCTGTTGGTCATAGGAGGAGGAGATAGGCATCACGATCTTGTCCAAAACAAAGAATACCTGCGGATTAAAGAATCGCTACGGAAAAGAGATCTGGAGGATAGGGTTGTTTTTCTGGGGTCAATGAAACAGAATGAGCTCAGAAAATATTATTCGGCTGCTGATGCGCTGGTCGTTCCTTCTCTTTATGAGTCATTCGGGTTGGTCATCATCGAATCCCTGGCATGTGGAACTCCTGTCATCGTCTCTGATATAGGGGAAATGCAGGCTATCATCAAAGAAGGCAAGAATGGATTTTCCTTTCATCCCAATGATCCAGAATCTCTGGCAGCCTGTTTTGAGCGTTTCTTCCTTGAGAAAGGCAAGTTCTGGAGAAAAGAGAAAATCACTCAGGACGTGACTGATACGTTTTCATGGGACAAGACTGCCAGAGAAACCTATGATTTCTTCAGCGAACTTTTAGCAAAAAGATCCTCGGTTACCACCATATCTCCGCACGATGAAAGCCTTCAGCTAACTTAAATTTTTCCTGTCCTGCCATATCCTTGGCTCTTTGGCAAAGCCATTTCTCCATTTCAGAAGCAAAGGGTTCCTTGATCTGGCTTTTATGACATTTAAGGGCTTTAACCTTTAAATCAAAACTCTGGCTTATGTCAGAGCGGAGGTTGATGTCACTGTCTTCCGGAGCCCAGAGCCAGACTTCATTAACCTTATGAGGCATGAGCCCTTCATCAGTAAGATCAGGATAGGCCCAGATATCGCGGGCATAGGGAAAGACAGCATCCAGGACCACCCGACCAACAACACGATGGTCTCTATGCCAGATATACCGCCGGTAAGGATCAGCCGTGATAACCAGCTCTGGCCTGTATAGCCGGATATATCTGACGATTTCCTTCCTGAATTCGGGTGTATCTTCAAGGCTTTGGTCAGGGTGGCGGAGGAAAATCACTTCCTTTACTCCCAATACATTGGCTGCTTCCAGTTGCTCTTTTTCCCGCAGAGAAGCCAGCACATCGGGTTTGCAATCCAAGGAATCGGTTCCTTTGTCCCCGTTTGTACAGACAATGTAGACGACTGTCTTCCCCTGGCGGACAAAGTTGGCTACCGTCCCAGCGGTGCCGAATTCCGCATCATCAGGATGAGGAGTGATCACCAGGATATCTGCTTTTTTCTTGCTCATGGCCAAGCCTCCAATGCTCTGTTTTTCAAGCCATTGTATAATATGCTCTTCTCTGTTACAATTCTTACACTCAATG
>CAYVAT010000068.1:0-10287 GCA_964449165.1 uncultured Eubacteriales bacterium
GCAACCGCCGAGAAGAGCGTTGAGGGAATGGCGTGAAAAATCTGAAGGGAGCGAAAACATCCTCCAATGCTCTCTCCATGGATCATAGAAATAGAGATCCTCTTATATGCGAAAATTATGTTGCGGAATCGTTGCAACACAGGTAAAATCGATTATCCATGAAAAGACAGCAGCTTCCCCTTCTTTTTATCTCCTTCATCTTCCTCATGCTGTTTCTGCCCCGCATTTCCTTGGGCCAGATGATCCTGGGACAGTACGAAGATGAAGCTCCCCTGAGAACCTGGAATCTTTATGGCCTGGCCAACGGAACCTCTCTTGCTCTTGGGGGAGTATCGTATGCTATTGCCGTGGATTGTTCCGCGTCCCTCTCCAATCCAGCCCTCCTTGCTCATCTTCCAAGATTCACTCTCACCCTCAATTCCTCTTACACCTCAGCATCACTCCTCAGGTACGCCATCATAAATACTGGAGTAGTGACCACAGACCAAAATATCCAACTCAGAATCTATGCCCTCGATTTTGGAGGCGCCTCGGTAACGGTGAAAGGCTGGACCTTCTCCTTCAGCCGGGCACTGACTGAAGTCTATGATCGTCCTTCAGTAGAATCTAATTATTATTATCAAGGCACCCTCTACTACACCTTAAATCTCGACCAGGAAGGGCATCTTTTGACCACGAATTTTTCCATTGCCCGCAAGATCGGCGATCGCATCTCAGTGGGGCTCGGATTAAACTTCATCAGGGGGAGCATCACTAAAAATATCCGGGAGGAATACACATTCACAAGTATCACCATAACAGATGATAAATCCTATAAATTCAAAGGGCAGTATATCAACGGAGGAATCTGGGTGGGACTATCAGAGAGGTTGGCTGTGGCCGCAGTCTTTCGTGCACCGTTTACCAAGAAAGCAGAAAGTGAAAGCTCTTACAGGTACCTCTCTCCAGGGGGAAACACAGATATCAGAATCAATGCATCAGCCGATAACAGCTATGAACAGCCTCTAGTTGTCGGTCTGGGGCTGAGCTATAGATTCTCACCGAAATTCAAGGTAGCTTCGGATTTCAGCTTCTTCAACTGGTCAAAGTACAAAGTGACCTACTTTGAGGAAGAGCTCCCGAGGGATTTTAAGGACATCATTAAAATAGGCGCAGGGTTCGAGTATCTGAGCGCTCTGAAGCTCTTTGGCGCTGAATTCATGATGCCCATCCGAGCAGGATTATCCTATGATCCTCAGCCCATGAACAATCCCGATTCTGCTTACACCTACTTTTCTCTGGGCACCGGCCTTCACTGGGGAAGTTTCTCATTCGATGTGGGCACCTCTTTTGGCAGGGAAAGTGGCTCGGGAGATTCTCTATCTGTAAAAAGAATCTCTATGTCCCTGAGTTTCTGGTTGTAAGGAGAAGACAAAAAAATGAAAATAAAAAGGGCGCACTTTTTGATACTCTTTTTTATGATCTTATTTTGTTTGATCCTGCCTCCCCTCTCTCCTCAGACCTATGCCGATATAGACATCATAAGTGTGAAAAAGACATTTCAAGTCATCAAAAGACTTCGGGAAATGGATTTAGACCTGTTGATGGAATGGAAAGGCAGAATCTATATCATTCTCCACCAAGAGCGGGATGATGTCTCGAAGCTTGAACAATCTCAAATTGCCTACAGGGTGGAAACCCCAAATTTCTATCCTTTCAATCAGAAAGATATCTCCATCCAATCCGGTGTTAACGGAGATTATCATACCTACCAGGAGCTGGAAAGAGATCTTATGGCCCTTGAGGAAAACTACCCTGACCTCGCCCGCCTCCATGCCATCGGGGAAAGCCTTGAAGGCCGAAACATCTATGCACTGAAAATTAGCGATAATATTTCCCTCGATGAGAATGAGGCTGAGGTCCTTTTCATCGGCTGTCATCATGCCCGGGAATGGATTTCTGTGGAGGTGCCTTATCTTCTGGGTAAGTACCTGGTGGAAAATTACGGCTCGAATCCTCGAGTCCGAGACCTTGTCGACAACAGCCAGATCTGGATCGTTCCTCTTCTCAATCCAGACGGCCTGGAATACTCTGTCTACTTCTACCGTTACTGGCGGAAAAACAGACGGTACAACGGCCCCGGAAGCTATGGTGTGGATATCAACCGCAATTACGATTACAAGTGGGGCTTCGACGATGAAGGATCAAGCCCCGATACCTTCTCTGAGGTCTACCGGGGAACAGCTCCTTTTTCTGAGCCGGAAACGCAGGCCATCCGTGATCTTTTTCTGCAGAGAAAATTTCAGGCTCTCATCTCCTACCATAACTACTCCCAGGTTATCCTTTATCCCTGGGGATACACAACAGAGCCCTCCGCCAAGGAAAGCCTTCTCCATGAAATGGCTCGAAACATGTCCCAGCTCATCCGCTCAGTTAGCGGAAGAATATACGGGTTCGGCGGTGCAGGGTCGCAACTCTATCTGACTAACGGCGACACCACGGATTGGGCTTTGGGAATCTACGATATTCCCGCCTTCACCATAGAGCTCCCGCCAATAGATGAGCTCCAGGGGGGCTTTTTCAACGCCGAAGAAGATATAACCACCATTTTCCAGGAAAATCTCCCCGCAGCCCTCTATCTTATCGATTGGTCCATCCAGAACTATGGAACCGAAATGCTGTCCTCTCCAGAAAAAAAAGCAGGCCACAAAAAAATAACCCAAACTCGCACCTTAAAAAATTAAATTCCCATCTCTCCCCCTCCTTCCCTCTCCACCCTTGGCAGAATTTTTCCCATGATGACATTTGATCTGCGCAATGATGAAAAAAGAGTATTGGAGGATGGCTTGAGCGACATTGGAAGACCCCGACCCAGCCTACCCCCAGCCTTCCCTCATCGTTCTTCGAGGGAACCCGACAAAGTCGGGCCTGAGGACTGTTTGAGCACGGAATAATCAATTAGGCGGTACATATAGTAGGGCTGAGATATATCTTGGTGTGAGATTTATTCACATGCGCAGTTCCGCAAGGCCGAGAAGGTTGATGAGGGAATGGCGTTTGAAATCTGACTGGAGCGAAAACATCCCCCAATGCTCACTTACTTTATCACGGAAAAAATGGTTGCCAATCCTTTAATCCGAGTGGGGGTTGACAATTTCGGGTTAAAGTATTAGAAATATTGGATATATCCGCACATATGTAAAAAATGAGAGAATTCTTCGCCGAACTTTTCTCTAGTCAACAATCTTCATCCGCAAGAGAAGGCCTTCCCTACTGGACTTTCTGGTCCCTTCTTTTCATCATCGTGCTTCTGGTCATCTTTATCTTCCTGAGAGATAAAGACCTGAGGCAGCGCCTGAATTCCTTCTTTTTCCGGACAAAGATCAAATTGATCAAACTCCGCCTCCAGGCCAAGCTGAGGAAAGAAAAAAGGGAAAAGGCTGTTCTTCTTAAAGCTATGGGAGAAAAATTATGGAAGGAGAAAATCTTTCCTGATAAAGGAGAGAAAATACGAGACGAACTGGATAAACTGGAAAAAGAAAAGAAAAGCCTGGAAAAGAAAAAGGAAGAAATCAAATCAAAGATAGACATGCTCAAGCTGAATATGGAGGAATCCAAGAAGGAGTACGAAGAGAACGTCAAAAAGCAGACAGAAGAAAAGGAGCCTCACAAACAGAAATCATCAGAGATAAAAGAAAAAGAAAAAGTCATAGACCTTAAAATTGAGAAGGTGAAAAAGACCATCGCAGAAGCGGAGAAAAAAATAAAATCACAAGAAAAGGAAATCCACAAAATCGAAAAGAATAATTCCCTTTCCGATGAAGAGAAGGAATCAAAAAGAGAACCCTTTAAAGTGGAGATAGATAATCTCAAAGGGGAGAAAGGGAAGATAAAACAGAAAATCCTCGGCCTCAAAGATGAAAAAGAAGAGGTCAATAAAGAAATGGAGAAAACAAAGGAGACTATAGACGGCTTTGATAAAGAAATTGAAAAAATCGGGGAAGAAGAAAAAGCACAGATGAATGAGTTTCAAAAAGAAATAAAAGAGTGGGAAAAGAACATAGATAAAATCCAGGAGAAGATAAAACACGCGGATGAGAGGAAAGTGCCTCTCTTTGACAATTTAGGAAAAAACATAGATAAACAAAGGTCGGAGCACGAGGGGCTGGTTATATATTACTCCCAGATCGACAGAATCAACCAGCGAATCCTAGAGCTGGAAGAACAAATCGAAAACCTCTGACCTCCTTAAGCTTCGCTTTACTCCAGTTCCCTTACCCTCTAAAATATAGGGTCATGAAGCCGAATATTCTGGTCCACGTCTGCTGTGCGCCTGATGCACTCTATGTGCTGAAGCTGCTCAAAGAGAATTACGTGGTGAGCGGCTTTTTCTACAACCCCAACATCCATCCTAAAGAGGAGTACCAGCTGCGGCTCGAGGAAACCAGAAAGATCGCCCAAGCCCTCGAGGTTCCCCTCATCGAGGGAAGCTATGACGATGAAAGGTGGTTTGCAATCACAGAAAAACACAAAAAAGAACCTGAAAAAGGCAGGAGATGCGACATCTGTTATGCCGTACGGATCCAGAAGACCGCAGAAAAAGCCTCAGAGCTGGGCTTTGCCCTCTTCACCACAGTGATGAGCCTCAGCCCCTGGAAAAAAGCCGAAGTTCTCAACCGACTGGGCAGGATGTTCGCCAGACGCTACAAGCTCCGTTTCCTGGAGGCCAACTTCAAGAAGAAGGACGGCTTTAAAAAAAGTGTTGAACTGAGCAGAGATTTCGGCCTCTACCGACAGGAATACTGCGGATGTGTCTACAGCATGAAGTAGGCTTTGTTCCCCGATATGTCAAAACTTAAAGCCTTATTAGCCATCGACATCGTGGTTTTCGGTGTTGTCCAGGGCGTGGGCTTCAGGCCGTTCATCTACCGCCTGGCCAGAAAATTCGGTTTTAAGGGCTGGGTTAAAAATATCGGCTTTGGCGTCAAGATTCACCTCGAAACGGATAAAAAGACAGATTTCAAAAATTTCCTCAAGCTTCTCCAGGAAAAAAGGCCTCCTCTCTCCCAGATTGAAGATATCTCGTTGAAGCCTGCTGCCTTTCAAAACCTCAAGGATTTCAAGATCCAAAAATCCATGGAGGGAAAAAGTTTTGTCTTCATCTCACCAGATATCTCTATCTGTGAGGCCTGCCTCCAAGAGATGATGTCTCCCTCAGACAGAAGGCATCGCTACCCCTTTATCAACTGCACCGACTGCGGCCCCCGCTACACCATCGTCCAATCTCTCCCCTACGACAGGCCGCAAACCACCATGAAAAGCTTCTCCATGTGCAAGGACTGCCGGAGAGAATACACAGATCCCCTGGATCGCAGATACCATGCCCAGCCCATCGCCTGTCCTGTCTGCGGTCCTCATGTCAGGCTCCTCGAAGCCAAGACAGGGAAGGAAATCAAGGGCAGCATTCAGAAGGCCTCCACCCTGATAAAGGAAGGAAAAGTCCTGGCTGTCAAAGGATTGGGAGGTTTTCATCTGGTTTGCTCCGCCACCAACCACAGAGCTATCCTCAGGTTGAGAAAAACCAAAGAACGTAAAACCAAGCCTCTGGCTTTGATGGCCAGGGATTTAAGAACAATCCAAAAATATGCCTTTATCAATACAGAAGAGAAAGCCCAGCTTCTCTCTGCCCGCCGGCCCATCGTTCTTCTCCGCAAGAAGAAGGACACCAAAGGCATCGCACCCCACCTGGATGAGATGGGATTTATGCTTCCCTACACTCCTCTTCATTATCTTCTTCTCGAAAATCTTGATCTGATCGTGGCCACAAGCTCCAACAAAAAAGACGCCCCCATCATGAAAGAAGAGCAGGAAGGAATCGAGAAGTTCTGTGATTACATCCTGACCCACAACCGGCCCATCCATATGAGAGCGGATGATTCCGTGCTCAAAGTCCTAAACGGGCAACCTCTTTTCCTGAGGAGGGCCCGGGGATATGTTCCTTACCCTCAACAGGTTCCCTCATCCCTGTCCATCCCTCAGCATGTTCTGGCTCTGGGAGGGGAACTCAAGGACACAATTTCCCTCTACAAGAAGGGATATGTGATCACCAGCCAGTTCCTGGGGGATCTGGACGAATACGAGAACTTCAAATATTTCGAAGAAACCATCGCCCATCTCACCCATGTTTTCCAGGTGAATCCAGAGGTGGTTGTCTGCGATCTTCATCCCGGCTTTCACACCACAAGGTATGCCCGGAAAATGGGTCTTCCTCTCCTTCAGGTCCAGCACCATTTTGCCCATGTCCTGGCTCCTCTTCTGGAGCACAACCTCCCGCCTCAGAAGCAGGTCCTGGGAGTGGCTTTGGACGGCTACGGGTACGGAGAGGACGGCACAGCCTGGGGAGGAGAGTTTCTGCTGGCAGACTATTCCTCCTATGAGAGGTTTGCCCATTTCAGGTATATCCCTCTGCCTGGAGGAGATGCAGCCAGCAAGCAGCCCTGGCGTATGGCTCTTTCCTATCTTTTCGACACCTTTGGCCCGAAATATCCCCAAGTCAAGGCTCTGGAAAAAGTGAGCAAGAGCAAGATCAAAGGCGTAAGCATGATGATCAAGCAGAAAATCAATTGTCCCCCTGCTTCAAGCTGCGGAAGGCTGTTCGATGCAGTCTCCTTTTTAGTGGGACTTGCGCCCCTTGAGATGGAATTTGAAGCCGAAGCTCCCATGAGACTGGAAGCTGTTGCTGATGATAGTCTCAAGCATAGCTATCCTTTCTCTATAAATAGGGAATCGTCTCCCCTCGAGATTTCTTTTGCCCAGACCATAAGATCCATTCTGGATGAGCTGGGGAATAATGTGCCTGTATCTCAAATCTCAGCAAAATTCCACTCCACTCTGGCCCAGGTCATAACCCTAGTGGCGGAAAGAGCAAGAAAGGACAAGGGCATAGATACAGTGGTTCTTATCGGAGGAGTATTTCTCAACAAGAAACTCCTTAAGAAAGCCTCGCACCTCCTTCGTAAAAAAGGCTTCAGAGTGATAAGGCCCATCAAGTATTCTCCCAACGATGAGTCGATTTCCCTCGGGCAAATCGCATATGCCCTGAATAAATTGAAAACGTAGGGACTGTTCTCAGAATAGACCGTTGAATTAATTCAGGAGCTATTTTCCAAAAGCTGCCTTCTATCTTGTGGATGAGATTTTTATTCTTCAGGGAATTTTCTGCGAACGGTCCTCATGATTTATTGGTCCAGGCGTATCCTGATCCCCCCCGCAAATGAGGATATAAAATTAAAAATAAGGGAGAATAAAAAGCCCATCAATCCAAAAAAAACCAAACCGAGAATCCCTCCCATGATGGCATACATGACTCCACCGATCAGGGTTCCCTGCATTTCCCGGAGAGCCACGGGCATAATGGTTACGATTATCCGAAAGAGATCCGTGGTCCCGGCAAAAGCACCGAGGATAAGGCCCACAAAAATCCCCATTGTTCCGAAGAAAACAAGACAGGAAAGAGGATGAATCGATCGAAGAACCCTGTGCTCAGCCTTTTTCTCCTCGAAAATACCCTTAACATCCTCACCCGAGACCTCCTGTTCACTGCAAAAAGGGCATTCTCTCTGAGGATCCTCCAGTTTGTGCCCGCAATCAGGACAGTATCTGTCCCCTTCCGAGATATTCTCTCCGCAGCGAGTACACACCTCTTCTTCCAGCCTGTTCTCAAATCCGCAGTGGATGCAAATCGCCTTTCCTTCTTTGAGCGAAGGCGGATTGGATTGAATCCATCTTTCCCCATCATAATAATACCATTTTCCGCTCTTAGCACCGACCATCCAGAACCGGCCTTCCTCATCCTTCAGGCGCAGATTTTTCATCCGCTCTATGAATTCAGGCCGCGAGATCTCTCCCTGCCGAAATTCTCTCTTTACCTGTTCGAATTCCTGCTCAACGTCCTTGAATTCTTTTTTCATCTTTACAATCTACACTTCCAGCTCCCGATTCTATGCCAGTTAAAAAGAAATCCTCGGCACCAATATAGTCTATCTAGGCGATTGTATCAAGCCCCTGGTCCTGCGCTCTGAGTAATCAAAAATTGTCTTTTTTTGTAACTTCTTTGTTTGCAATACTTATATGTAACATGTTGATTATAAATAAGTTACAAAAAGTGACCGAAATCTGTGCAATTTGTCATATCTTCAAGAAAATTCAAAGTATTGGCGTTTCAAAAGCCTGCTTTTCCACAATTTTTCCACAGTTTTTGTGAAAATTTAATACCCCTTTTAACACTCTTCTTTACAATCATTATGTTACTAATTTTTTGAGCAGCTCAAGCAGGTTAGAACCTTCAAATCCCTTTATGGGATCGGGAATAAAGGACAGGATGAAAATAACCAAGACCACAACACCGATGAGCTTCCTGGAGAAGGATAAAGGAGTCCCTTCATCCATAACGTGGGGATGCTTCAGGCCTAAAATCAGGATAAGAAAAGCCCAGACGAACCATCCTGTCCAGAAGAAGATTGCCATGAAGATGAATACTCCTATGAAAAATTTAGCAATGTTTCGCGATTTCGGCCCTAAAAGCGCATAAGCAACATGTCCCCCATCCAGTTGACCCACAGGAAAGAGATTCAAGGCTGTGACAAAAATACCCACCCATCCGGCAAAGGCCACAGGATGGAGAACAATATCGAAATCAGGAGGAACATTCTTGAAAATAAAGCTTCCAGCGATCTTGAGCAAGAGAGGCTCACCAAAAATAAGGCTCCCTTCCTGTGGAATAGCGGGAACAGCCTTGGAAAGAGAAAGGCCGTATATGAGAGCAGGGACAGAAAGGATAAATCCTGTAAGTGGCCCGGCCACACCGATATCAAAAAGCTGCTGCTTTCTGGTTATCGGCGATTTAATTTTAATGAAAGCCCCCAAAGTGCCGATTAATGTAGGGGCAGGGATAAAATAAGGAAGGGTGGCATTAATTCTGTAATACTGACAGCTGAGGAAATGGCCCAACTCATGTCCCAATAATATGCCCAGGAGGACAACTGCATAGATAATGCTCAAGGATATAATCTCTGGGTCATTAAATATTTTTGGACTAAAATTGACTTGAGAATTTTCGCTGATAACGTCAGCATATTTGTAGCTTATGCTCCATGTTATCCCCACAAAGAAGGTGGAAAAGATAGTTACTACAAAGAGAATAACGTTGAGCCAGATCTTTTTATTGGGGTAACCCATCTTTTATCAGTCCGGAATATTTGGGAAAAAAAATAGGAGTGATTTCTCTCACTCCTATATGAAAGATTGAAAACTATTAAGAATTAGCCTTCTTCTTGCAGCTTTTTGTACTTTTCCATCAATTCTTCCTTGGACTCTTTATGGTCAGGATCAGGCACGCAACAATCAACAGGGCACACAGCCGCACACTGGGATTCATCGAAGTGCCCCACGCATTCTGTGCATTTTTCATGGTCAATCTCATAGATTTCTTCCCCTGCTGATATCGCTTGATTCGGGCATTCAGGTTCACAGGCACCACAATTAATGCATTCTTCTGTAATCATATAAGCCATTTATTTCCTCCTCTTAAAAATTAACTGTTTATTATATATTTTTTTTATGAATTTACAAGAGCAGAGACTATTTTTTTTCTCCTAATTTCTGAACTTTTTGAGAGGCATCATAGCCAAAGTAGGTCTGGGGATAATCCTCCTGGATCTTTTTATAGAGAGCTAATGCTTCATCGATATTCCCCTTCTGTTCGTAAGCTTCAGCCTCGCGGAAGAGGACAGCATCCATTGTGTATTCTTGAGGATTTTCTTTTGCTATTTTCTGATAGATATCAATGGCTTTATCATAATCTCCTTTCTTGATGTATATCTGGGCCAGGAGATCCTGAGCCTGGTAGTAAGAAAGATCCTTTTTCTTGTCAGATACTTTCTTCAGGTATGCCTCAGCTTTCTCCAGGTCGCCGCTCTCCACCTCATGGTTGGCCAGGAGCAGGTAGGCTATTCGGGAAAACTTTCCCTTGGCTGCTATGTCTTCGAGCTTCCGGATATTCTCGGGATTGTCCTTGATATTGGAGGCAAGTTCGAGAACCTCTCCCAGCATGCGGCTTTCCTTCCTGATATTATGAGCTTTGACCAGCCGGATACCGACCATAATAACAACAATGAGTACTATGGCTGTTGCGATGGCGATAAGTTCCCTGGACCTCTTTTTAGCAAAACGGAGAACCTTATTAAAAGTGGTGACAAGCTCATCCTCTTTGAGCTGTTTGCGCTTTATTCTTTTCATGTTGTGCCTCTT
>CAYVAT010000069.1:0-4929 GCA_964449165.1 uncultured Eubacteriales bacterium
CTCAACCGCAGAGATTTCCTGAGAACATCTGCTTTCGGGATGCTCGGCGCTGGTGTAGCTTCAAAAAGCGGGTGGCCTCAGACAAAGGAAGCCGGCAAGCAAGACAAACAAACAGAAGATAAGCCTGAGATAAAGATTAAGGATTACCGCATACTCGGCCGCACCGGATTCAAGGTCTCGGACCTTGCAGTCGGCTATATCCAGGACGAAGGGATAATAGCTGCCATGCTGGACGCTGGAGTTAACTATATCGATACAGCGGAAAGCTATCCTGGAGCCCATAGGCTCCTCAGCAAGGTGATCAAAGGACGAGACCGAAAGTCGTTATTCATCAACACCAAGATGCTGATGGAGGACGGGGATACATCGAAGGAAGGTTTAATCAAAAGGGTCCACAAGGCACTTGAAGAGCTCAACACGGAATACGTCGATTGCTTGATGATGCACATGCCTGAAAAGGTGGAATACCTGAAGCATGAGAACTTCCACGCTGTCATGGAGCAGATGAAGAGTGAGGGGCTTATCCATCATGTTGGTGTCTCCAACCACGGATCATTCTGGTTCAGAGACCCTGAACAGACCATGGATAAGGTGCTCCTGGCAGCAGCCGATGACGGACGCTTTGACGTTTTCCTCATGGCCTACAACTTCCTTCGACTGGACCAATCAGAGCGGGTGCTCGAAGTGTGCAGGGAGAAGAATATAGGAGTCACCTTGATGAAAAGCACCCCGGTGATAAAGTATTACGGCCTCAAGGCAAGGATTGAACAGCTTGAAAAGGAAAAAAAGGAAATACATCCCCTCTACAAGGAGGGACTGAAGCGATTCAAAGATAAAGCCGACAGGGCCGAGCAATTCATCAAGAAGTACGATCTCAAGAATCCGGAGGAAATCAGGATGGCAGCCATCCGCTTTGTCCTGGACAATCCCAATGTCAACACGGTCTGCTGTTCTCTGGGGACTTATGAGCAAATGGAACAAGTTCTCAGCCTGTCAGGATCAAAACTCAGCGCATGGGATAAAGAGAAGCTTGCTGCCTATAAAGAGGGCTGCGGCGAGCTCTACTGCCGCCATGCATGCGGGGTATGCGAGCCTCACTGTCCCCACGGAGTGCCAGTGAACACGATTATGCGTTATAACCATTATTTTATAGCCCAGGGTCGGGAGAAGGAGGCCATGGTGAAATATGCCAGGATTCCGGGTGCCCGGGCCGACGTGTGCAGCCAGTGCTCAGGATACTGTGAAGCAGCCTGCCCTTACAACGTTCCCATCCAGGGCATGCTTTTGCTCGCTCATAACCAGCTTTCGCTGGTTTGAATACCACAATTTCATCAGACGCAGACGGAAGACTTTTTTAAGAATCTAGCGAAATCTGGGCTGTGGTTCGGGCTTGTTGGCCAAAACTTCCTCAATTCTTTCCATGACATCATCAGTCAGCAGCAGAACTGCATCCAGGGCTTTCATATTTTCTTTCACCTGCTTTGGTCTGGAAGCGCCGGTTATAACGGTGCTAACATGTGGATTCTTCAGGCACCAGGCGATGGCCAGTTGAGCCATGCTGATGTCGAGTTCTGAGGCGATGGAAGTGAGCTTTCGGACTTTCACTATCTTGCGCTCTGCTTCTTCACCCACGAAACGCTCACGCAGCCATTCATAGCCGCGTAAGGAGGCCCTTGTCTCCTCAGGTATACCATCGTTGTATTTCCCTGTCAGCAGCCCGCTGGCCAGGGGGCTGAATATCGTTGTTCCCAAACCAAATTCAGCGAAGAGCGCGGCATATTCCCTCTCCACCCTCTCCCGGTGGAACATGTTGTACTGAGGCTGCTCCATTGTCGGGGGGATGAGATGTTCCTGGCGGGCGATATGGTAAGCAGAGGTAATTTTCTGCGCGCTCCATTCGCTCGTTCCCCAGTAGAGAGCCTGTCCCTGGTTGATGATGTAGTTCATGGCCCGCACCGTCTCCTCAATCGGTGTATCCGGGTCAGGACGGTGACAGAAGATAAGATCCACATAGTCCATCTGCAGGCGGCGAAGGGAGGCTGCGGTTCCTTCGATAAGATGTTTTCGGGAAAGGCCGTTGTCATTAGGTCCGCTTCCTCCCCAGAAAATCTTTGTGGATACGACCAGGTCGGAACGCTTCCAGCCCGCCTTTTTTATGATATTTCCCATAATGACCTCTGCCTGGCCATGTGCATAGGCCTCGGCATTATCGAAGAAATTGATCCCGGCATCATAGGCAGCCTTCATGCATTCCAAGGCCACATCTTCGCCGACCTGGTCGCCAAAAGTCACCCAGGATCCAAAAGAAAGGGCGGAGATCTTCAATCCTGATGTTCCTAAAAATCGGTAGTCCATATCTATCCTCCTTTAAAAGGGATGGTTTCATCTTAGTATATTATCCAGCGATCTAAAACCAACAGATTTTCTATTATACAATATTAGCTTTTACTGAAAAGGAGATATTATCCCCTCTATTACAAAAATTTTATTCAAAAGAGAAATATGCTATGCTTATCCAAGCCCAAAAAGGAGAAGCCGATGCTTAAGATATCTCACCTCTCCAAATCCTTCGATTCGTTGAAAGCAGTCGACGACATTTCCCTCGATGTCAGAAAAGGAGAAATATTCGGATTCCTGGGCCCGAACGGAGCCGGTAAAACAACCACTATCTCCATGATCGCGGGTCTCCTTAAACCTGACGGAGGACGCATCGTTATCGATTCCTTCGATCTGGAAACCCACCTTCACGAGATCAAAAAGATGATGGGAGTTGTCCCCCAGGAAATGGCCTTCTACGAGGATCTGACGGCAAAGGAGAATCTGATTTTCTGGGGAAAGCTTAATGGACTGAGTAAAAAGGTACTGAATGAGAGGATTCGCCACTACCTTGAAAAGACAGGCCTTATGGGCCGTGAGAACGAACCTTTAAAAAAATATTCCGGAGGAATGAAAAGGCGGATAAATCTTATCATCGGGCTGATCCACCAGCCGAAGCTTCTTCTCCTGGATGAGCCCACCCTGGGAATTGATGTCCAGACCAGACTGAATATCTATGAGATTATAAGGGAAGCTTCTACTCTCGGGACAACGGTCCTTTACACAACCCATAACCTGCAGGAGGCTGAAGAACTCTGCCAAAGAATAGCCATCATGGATCAGGGAAAGATTCTGGCCCTGGGAACCTTGGAAGAATTGATAAGAATCGTAGGTGAAAAGGATATTGCTCTGATCAGTGGACATTTCAGCGCCGAGCAGGCGCGAGAGATTCTTGCTTCATTTGAGGATGCAACCGTTATCTCTTTGAAGGATGGCAAAGCTATTCTTTCTCTTGAAGCGTCCAAGAAAATGCCCCTCATCCTTGAGCAATTTTTTAAAAAGAGCATATCCATCGAAGACGTCTCCATCAAACAGCCTAACCTGGAAAGCGTCTTCCTCAAGCTGACGGGAAAGGAACTGCGGGAGTGAAGAATATCTGGCTTCTGATCTGGAAAGACTTTATCCGCAGATGGAGAAATCCTGTGGTGATCGTCGGATTTCTCCTGATTCCGGTCATCTTCACCTTTATCTTCGGGTTCATATTTGGCCAGGAAGAGGAAAAAGTCCTGCCCCGCATTTCCGTGCTTGCCGTAGACAAGGACCAGAGTGTTCTTTCCAATTTTTTCTTCAGTTCTTTCGAGCAGGGGGAACTCAAGGAATTGATCGACCTTAAGCCGGTGGAGGAAGAGAGGGGCCGCAAGCTCATCAACAAGGGAAAGGCCTCAGCCCTGCTCATCATCCCTGAAAATTTCCAGGAAAACGTATGGAACAGCAGGCCGGCAGAAATCCATCTCCTCAAGAATCCCTCAGAGCAATTCCTCCCTCAAATCGTGGAAGAAGTCTGTGATATCACCACTCTCCTTTTATCCTCTCTGTTTTCAGTCTTCTCGGGCGAGCTCGATACCGTAAAGGGATTTATCGAACAAGGGAAACTGCCTGATAAAGAACTTTCTTCCCTCTCCATTCAGATGAAAAACAGGATCGAAGGAATGGCCAAATTCGCCCTTCCCCCCGTTATTTCAATCAAGCAGACAACAACCAGTGAAGAAAAACAAGCGTCTGAAATCTCCGTCTCCGGCTACATCCTTCCTGCCATGTCCATCATGTTCCTCCTCTTTATCGGGAATGCTGTTTTTGAGGATATTCTCAGGGAAAAAGAGACGGGAGCTCTGCTGAGGATGAGTGTCTCACCGCTCAGGATATCTCATTTTATCTGGAGTAAGATTCTAACCTCTGCATTGATAGGAACCATCTGCACTATTGTCCTGGTTGCGCTGGGAATAGTCCTTTTTTCCATTCGGTGGGGAAATCTTTTTACGGTACTGCTTATTGTCATCTGTCTAAATGTTTTAATAGCCGGTTTCATCTCTTTTCTTTACTCTTTTGTCAAAACCGAGAGGCAGGCCGGAGCACTTCTTTCTTCTGTGATTATTGTTATGTCCTTGTTGGGGGGAAGCATGGTCCCTGTGCACAATTTCCCCAAATTCATCCTCTATTTTTCTAAATTGACCGTGAACTACTGGGGACTTCAATCATTCCATAAAAATTTGCTGGGCACTCCGCTTAAAGAACTCTTTCCTGTTCTCTTGGGAATGCTTATAGCTGGCATCATCTTCTCAACGGCAGGCTCCCAGTTATTGAAGAAGAGCCTGAGAGGGGGCCTGGTAAAATGATTTCCTGGTTCATTGCCTTGAATGATCTAAAAATAACCGTCAGAGACAGGATGTTCTTTTTCTGGCTTCTCGTCTTTCCCCTTCTCTTTGCCTTCCTCTTCGGGCTGGCCTTTCCTCAATCTTCTCCACAGGATCAGAAAGTCACTCTCAACATCCAGGATAAGGATAAGAGCTTTCTTTCACAAGCGCTGGTCGAAGAATTGAAGAGCGAAAAATACAC
>CAYVAT010000069.1:5029-6486 GCA_964449165.1 uncultured Eubacteriales bacterium
TTTACTGTCCTGATGTACGGAGGAGTGATCATCCTTCAAGAGCGAAATTTCGGCCAGCTGGAGAGAATCTTTCTCAGCCCGGCCACCTTCTCCTCTATCATCGCCGGAAAATGGATCAGCCGCCTTCTGCTGGGAATGCTGCAGATCACCGTTCTTTTCTTGATCGGTAAAATCCTGTTCAAGACCTACCTGGGAAACTCCATCCCTTCGCTTCTACTTGTAGCTTTGTTTTTCTGCGGCACTATCGGAGGGCTGAGCATCCTTCTGGGAAGTATTATCAGGAAAGAGGAAGTACTCATCATCTTCAACATTATCTTTGCCAACCTTATGGCTGCGTTGGGCGGATGCTGGATGCCCATTGAGATTTTTCCCGCCGGAATGAGAATAGTAAGCTTCATCTTTCCAACCGGATGGGCGATGGATGCTTTTCACAAGCTCATCTTCTTTGGCTACGATATGAGGTCCATACTGCCCAATATAGCGGCCCTTTTTCTCTTTTCAGTCCTCTTCTTCTTCCTGGCTGTAAAATTCTTTAAACTCAGAAAAGTCTAGGCACGGACTTGATTCAAACGGTTTTATTTAAAGTTTGTGGGATTTTTTACTTTATTTCCGGAAGAGGTGGGGAAATCCTTTTACGAAATTTCTGAGGGGAATCCCTTTTCTTATCTTACCCAAATAGGGAAAAAGAGAAAACAAGGCTTTTATCTTCTCCCTGAATTTTTGATGATAGAAGTAGGTAAGCGATCTATCCATGACCAGAGGGAAGGATTTTTCATAGGGAAACCACCAGAGTGGTGCCTTGCTCTTGAAAAAATCATAGCTTGTGAATTTGATGTTGACCAGATCCAGCATGCCGTAATATCCGTGGGAGTGGCCGATCCCTGTCTGCTTGATTCCTCCCCAGATGGCTGCAGGTTCCTCGAAGGAGAACATGTGGTCGTTGACCGTGACTGTCCCTGTCTCGATTTTTTGGGCCATCCAGGAGGCCATTTTCTTATCTCTTGTCCAGACAGATGCGGTCAACCCATAAATGCTGTCATTGGCCAGAGCGACGGCCTCATCAGGCTCAGAAAAGCGCATGATTGGAAGCGCAGGTCCAAAGGTCTCTTCCTTCATGATTTTCATGGAGTGGTTGACCTCTGAGAGGACTGTGGGTTGATAGAAATATCCAGGCAGAGTCTTGATTCTCTGTCCTCCGCAGAGTATCCGAGCTCCCTTTTCCCTGGCCTCATTCACATGTTCCTCGACGACTTCCAACTGGCTCTTCGTAGCCAGAGGGCCAAGATCTGTCTCCGGATCCAGAGGATTACCCACTTTTAACCGACGGGTGATATCCAGAACTCTCTCTGTGAATTTATCGGCTACCTTTCCGGCAACATATGTCCTCTCCACAGCTCCGCAGCTCTGTCCGCAGTTCATGAAAGCAGCCCAGACAGCGCCTTTTGAGGCTCGCTCCA
>CAYVAT010000069.1:6586-10201 GCA_964449165.1 uncultured Eubacteriales bacterium
ACGACCAGCGGTGTGGAAGTGGAAGGCCGCAAAACCACCGTATTTCCTGCGCTGAGGGCGCTGAGCGTGTCACAGAAGCTGATCAGAAAAGGGAAATTCCAGGGTGAAATGACCAGAGTTGGCCCCAGAGGCTGGAAGGAGTAAGCACCTTTCTTGTGAAGGAAAACAGGGACATGATGTTTGACCGCTTTTTTTCTTAATGACTTTTTTAAGTATTTCGCATTGTAATCCAGAGCTGCCAAAGCTCCCCAGACTTCCACTGAAAGTGATTCTGAAAAAGGCGAGCCTTTCTCCCTGGTGATAAGCCTGGCTATTTCGGAGCTTCTCTCAAGAAGAATCTGCCTGGCCCTGCGGAAGATACCCTGCTTCTTCTCAACAGGCATATCCCTCCACAGGGGAAAAGCACGGGCAGCTTCCTGGATTGCTCTTTCGCATTCCTGCGATGAGGCCAGCGCAACTTCTCCTATCGGCTCAAGGGTGGCAGGATTTATGGAAACAACTTTATTTTGAGTTTGTTTTTGTTCTTCTTTGATCCTCGGTCTCCTTGCTCAAAGGTTCACAGGGCTCCCTTTATCAACCTCCTGCACCAGGAGAAAAACAAACAGGGATAAGCATCCCATATGAGGTCAAACCTGAAAAGGGGGTTGAGGATCCCTGCTTTCAAGAAGAACCAGAGAACGAGATCCTTATGTTTTGGAGGGCATCCCTTGACTCTGATTTTTCTGCGTGCCTTCACCTTGCCCTGAATTTCAGAACAGGTGCCAAGAATAATCAATCGCTCGGCAGTAACATCTCCGCTGTACTTTCCCATGACAACGGTCCAATGAGGAAGTCTTCCCCAGAGGCTGGGCTTCCGGTCCTTGATCATATGGAGCCAGTCAAGGAGAATGCCGTGGCATCCTCCGTTGCAGTAGGGTTCGCCGCAGAGGGCGTCAATACCGCAACGGACCTCCTCAACTCGCATCACCCCCCTGTCTAAAGTTTCTGTCCTTTTCTGGATTTCCTGGAGGGATATATCGCCTCCAACCTCGATGTCTTCAAGGTTGAGAGGGCCGTATCCCCGTTCATGGGCTATCCTCAGATGATGTATTTTTTGCGGATCAAGGTGAAGCATGCGGGCACAGACAGCATCGTGAGCGACCGGATTTTTGGCCATAACCACCACACCCAGGGGATACCCATGTTGAGTCATATGATTTCCACCCAAGGAAATTTCGACAGCGTCTGTGGCGATAAAATCCGGATAGCCTACCTCAAGAAGATCAACGATCTTCTCATCCAGCTTATAATTATGGTTCCACATCCTTTCCCTGTCGCGCAGAATCCCCACATTGAGCTTGACGGCACCGGTTAGTCCATGGGTCAAGGAGTTCGTTTTCAATTTGGGCAGATAAATAAGAAAATCTTTATCCACCATCTCCCGGGAAGTGGTTATACTCTTGTGAACCTTCCCTTTTTTCAAGGGGATTTTTCTTTTTTTTGACTCATCTATGGGAGATAGTTTGAATCGATGGTTCTTTTTAAGCTTGTAATAACCTGCCCTCCTGAACATCCTGGAGGTAGGCAGCCCGGCTCCGCATTTCTCGGCTATGGTAATTTTAGTCTCTCTGTTTTTGGCTTTATCCAGGCAGCCGAGGACTCCATCCAGGAATTCAGGCCGGGTGTATGCAGAGGGGGCTACTTTATGGTGAGCTATAACCACATTAGGCTTTAGGGTTATGCGGCCTTGAATCTTATCGATAAGCCCGAACTCTCCAAGGCCCTCTTTTAGCACATTTTGGATAACTCCAGGGTCATATTCAGGTACCCTGCGAAGAATGACTCTCTCTTTGCTCTCCATCTCCTATAGCTACAGTATTAACGATTTCTTGCTGACTGTCTCTGCACTCGCCTCCTCTTTTAATTCTATAAAAATTTGTAAATTCATACCACAGTAATGAAGCGATGTCAAAAAATAATCGGTTAGAATAGCATCTCCATATCTGTAATGGCATCAGAGCTGGCCAAGCGGTATTTTCCTCTCCGTCCGAAGCCTATGGTGAAGGGTGGACGGTTTTGGTGATGATGGAGAGAAATTGGCTCTGGGTCGGAGACGCCTCTATTATTTATTAACAGGAGTTGATCAAGCGGTTCTTTTAAGACTTTCTACAAGGGCTTTGAACTCTTCCATCTCTCTCAATGGAGCGAGATCCGTGTCGTTGATGATGGTTTGAACATTCTTAAATCCTTTTTTTACAGCTCTCTTCAAGGTTTTGAGGGCTTTCTTTTTCTCTCCTTTGAGCGAATAGACGCAGGCCAGGTTATAGAGCATATCTGGACGCTCAAGGCTTGCCTCGGAGGCGATCTCCAGGTAAATCTCCGCTTCTGTCAGCAGCCCTTTTCCATAATAGGTCATGCCTTCACTGTATGCGTCCAGAGCCAGCAATCCCAACAGGCGGTGGGCCATAGCACTTTCCATAACATCGTCTTTTTTTTGAACCTTCTTGACCAGATTCTTAAGATTAAACATACGAATAACACGATATCGTTCATGAGAATCGAAAAGCACAGAGGGAAGTTGCTGCCAGGCTTTTTCGAGCTTTTCAGAAAGCCTCTTTTCCTCTTTTTGAATTTTCTCTTCTTTTTCGAGGTGTTCTCTGAAACCAGGGGCCTCTCTCAAGAAAGAGGCTTCTTTTTCCACCTGAGAGACATCTCTTATTCCTTTGAAGTCTGAAGCTATGGCCTCATAAGCCAGGGCTGCATCATATATGTAGCCGATGGATTGAAGGTATCTGGCTCTCAGGAAATTTTTACTGAAAAAGAATTCGATAAAGGCACTATCTTTGGGCTGATTCCCACTCTTCATAGCTTGAAATTCCATCCACTCTACGGCTTCTTTACAGAGTTCTGTCGGCGGCCACTCATGCCCACCGTCGAATATTCTGATCCGGTGAGTGATATGTAAAGAATCGAATTTTTTGTCCAAACTTTTGATCTCACGGTAGTTAAAATCCCTGATTCCTGCAGTCCCGAAAAACAAGGAGAAATTTATCTGGTTGGTCTTCAGCCAGGCGGGTAACCCACCGCTGCAGGCGATGACCCCTGCTATCCGTATTTTCACTATCGAGGAGAATCCGCTGGCAACCCGTGCTCCTCCAGAATAGCCTGTCGTGTAAACGCGGCTGTTGTCAATGGAAAAGCGTAGATGGGTGTCTTTCCACACAGCCTGGGCCGCTTTAAAGCAATTCTCCCAGGGCCCGTTTCTGGAATTGTTTGAACCAACAAGGATGTATCCATATCTCTCGGCGGCTTCTCTGAATAACTTGACCGGTATTATCCCGCGAGCCATAGGGTCAAAGGCATAGAGGATGGGCCATTTCTTATCAGGGGTATAGGTTGAAGGAAGAAAAAGGGAGTAAGTTTGTGAGGAATCTGTTGAGCAGATAACTCTCCCAACCACCTGGCTTCTTTCAATTTCTTCTGCCGAAATTTGTATCAGCGAAAGAGAGAATAATGCCAGGCAGATAAAGATGTAGAGAGCATGGCTTTTTTTCTCTTGCTTTCTCACGACTTAGGACCTTGTAAAATTTTTTGCACGAAGAGTAAATTTATTTGTCAATTTGCCCGGAAAGCGCA
>CAYVAT010000070.1:0-10126 GCA_964449165.1 uncultured Eubacteriales bacterium
CCACCCGCCACCATGGGCTTCGGATGGAGAACAACCGCCGCCTTAGGGGAACATAACTGGTCGCAACGCTGGTTGCTGTCCATCCTCGCCAAGACCCTCCATCCCTCCGCTATGAGCTTCGAATGGACTGGAACCGCCGCCTCCTCTGGGGTCAGGGTTCGTCATTCATGTTATGCCAGAAGTTATATTCTTGCTTTGTCCTTTCATTCCTGATGAAGCCTGACCCCGAATTCCTATTATATGGTAATAAAAAAGAGAATACTGTAAAATTTAGTTGAGGATGAAGTCACAGAGAATGAAGGAGTTGATAGAAGCCTGTAAAAATGGAGAACGATCAGGTCTTGAGTTGCGTTTTTATTCAGGATACAAAGGCAGTGAAACCCCTCGCTCAATTCGTATCGGAGGGAAGGAGTTTCAGATTGACGAGGTTCTCTGGCGCAAGAGAGGTTATGACCGGAAATCTGCAAAAACATACGAGGATTTCAAATGCCGTTTGAAAGGACAGACGGTCAGGATCACCGTCTACGATACAGGAGAATGGGCAATTTCATTCCCTGAATAGCCTCTATTTCTATAAATTTAAAAAATTTTACTTCAACTGTCATCTTCACCCAAAGGTTAGACGGCATAAACACACTGGGCGTATAATAGGAAAACGATGAGTTTGGATTTTCTGAAAGAGACCGATGAATTCAAGGGGTTTCTCCAGGCTGTAAAACAAGGCAAAAAAGGATTAAGAGTCACTGGCCTCACCGAGTCAGCCAAGCCCTATTTTCTGGCTATGTTGGCCGTTGAGTCGGGAAAAAGACTCGTCTTGATCCGTTCCTTTTCCTCGCCTCTTTCTTCTTTAGAAGAGCAGACTCGGTTTTTCTTATCTCAATTTTCCTCGGATATAAAAATCCGATCTCTCCCAGCCCTTTCAGGAAATCCCTACCATGAGATCTCTCCTTCCCTCGATTCCATATCTTCAAGGATGTCTTTTTTTTATGATCTCCTTCATCGCCCACCCTCCATGGTGGTTACCAATCTGTTCGGACTGCTTAAGCCCTTTCCCCGCATCCAGAATTTGAAATGCTTTTTTAGGGAGCTTGGGATCGGGGATAGCATCGAGCGGGACCGCCTTCTCGGAATCATAGACGAGTATGGTTACACCCTGGAGGATTTGGTGAATTCTGCTGGGGAATATGCCTGGAGAGGAGGGATTGTGGATGTTTTTTCTCCTTGGGAGCCTTTTCCATTTCGAGTTGAGTTAAGTGGAGATGAAATCATCTCCTTACGGCAGTTTAATCCCTCCACCCAGAAATCTGTGAGAAAAGTGGAGCGTTTCATTTTACCCTCGCTTGTTGAATTTCCCGCATCTTCTCAATTTGTGGATGAGTGGGCGGAGTTAGCCCAGAAAACGGCCGATTACGCATCGAGAAGCGATGTAGAGGAAAAAATCGATCGGGCAGGACAGAGAGATTTTCCGCCTACATTCTCTTTTCTGAGTCTTCTTCACAAGGATCATTTTGTCTCTTTTGATGAATACCTCAAGGATTATCTGTTTATGATCGATGATTCGGATGAAGTGGAGAAAGAATGGAAGGAAGCCACCGAGGATTTAAAAGAACAATATCAGGCATTGAGAAAAGAGAAAAGATTTCATCTTTCCCCAGAAGAGATGTATCCTCCTTATCTTTGGGAAAGAATCAAAAAAGAGGCCATCCTCTGGAAGGAACTGAACTCCTCCAGAGAAAGATCTGTGTTTTCTTTCTCCTTCCAATCCGCACCAAGGTTTAAAAACAAGATTCCTTTCTTTCTTCGCTATATACAGAAATTACAGGAAGAAGGTGAGAGATGCTTCATATATTTTACTGGTGAAGGCGTCCGCCAGAAATTGGGGACTCTTCTCTCCCAGCACCAGATTCCTTATCTTGAATCCGCTTCCTCTTTCAGCCCTTATCGGGAGGAAGCCGTGATGCTTCTTGTGGGTGGGCTCGAGCATGGATTCAGCTATCCCAAAGAAAAAATCATTTTTTTTGCTGAGAAAGATATTTTCACCGAGGAAAGGATTCTGGTCTCGCGTCGGCCGGTCAGGCCCTTCCTCTCTCATTTTCAGGATTTAGAGACGGGAGATTATGTTGTTCATACAGATTATGGGATCGGCATCTTTAAAGGCTTGGTCAAGATTAAGGTGGATGAGAAGAACCGGGAATGTATCGAATTGCTGTACAAAGACGACGATAAACTTTTTGTACCAGTGGAGGATCTTAACCTTGTCCAGAAATTCTCCAAAGTGGGTTCGAGCTATCCTCTTTTAAACAAGCTTGGTACTCCTTCGTGGGAGAGGACCAAGGACAGAACCAAGAAGGCTATTCAGGACATGGCTAAAGAGCTTCTTCATCTCTATGCTCAGAGAAAGGCGGTCAAAGGCTTCAGATTCAGCCCTCAAGGGGAATGGCAAGAGGAGTTTGAAAGGACATTTGAATACGAAGAGACGGATGACCAGTTGCGCTCTGTCAAGGAAATCATGAAAGACATGGAATTAGACTTTCCCATGGACCGGCTTCTTGTCGGAGATGTGGGTTATGGAAAAACAGAAGTGGCTATGAGAGCGGCCTTTAAGGCTATTATGGATGGAAAGCAGGTGGCTGTTCTCTGTCCGACCACTGTGCTGGTCAATCAACACTTGAACACCTTCCGGACAAGGATGGTCCTTTTTCCTGTTCGCATAGAAGCTCTCAGCCGGCTGCAGACTAAATCCAAGCAGAAGAGGATAGTTGAAGATTTGAAGAAGGGACTGGTCGATATCATCATCGGCACTCATCGGCTCCTCTCCCAGGATGTGAAGTTTCGTGATTTGGGCATTCTGGTCGTGGATGAGGAGCAAAGATTTGGGGTCAAGCACAAAGAAAAGATCAAACAGATGAGAGCCAATATCGATGTTTTGACTCTCAGCGCGACGCCTATACCAAGGACTTTGAATCTGTCTCTGACTGGTCTCAGAGACATGAGCCTTATAGAGACTCCCCCCAAGGACAGGTTGGCCATCCATACCGTAGTGGCTCCTTCCAGTCCGAAGCTCATCGGCTCTGCCATAAAGATGGAACTGGCACGTAAAGGCCAGGTATATTACATCCACAACCGTATTGATAATATCGAGCAGGTCTCCTCCAGAATTGAGAGGTTGGTTCCTCAGGCTAGGTTAGCAGTTGTCCACGGCCAGATGTCGGGCGCGATGCTGGAGAAAAGGATGGTCGATTTTATCAACCAGAAATACAATGTTCTGGTATCCACTACCATCATCGAAAACGGAATAGATATTCCTCTGGTCAACACTCTCATCGTAGACCAGGCTCATCGTTTTGGTTTGGCTCAGCTCTACCAACTGCGGGGAAGAGTGGGGCGCTCCTCCCGTCAAGCCGTTGCCTATTTCCTGGTTCCTCCTTTTGTAGAGCTGACCCCATTGGCCAAGGAGCGTCTGAAGGCTCTGCAGGAGTTCAGCAAGCTGGGTTCAGGTTTTCGTCTGGCGGCAAAAGATCTAGAAATAAGAGGAGCAGGAAGTTTTTTAGGCTCCAAACAGCATGGCTACATGGAAGCTGTGGGCTTTGACTACTATATGTATCTATTGGACCGAACCATAAAAGAAATGAAGGGAGAGAAGGTTGAGGAGCGAAAACCCGAGATCAATCTGAAAGTGGATATTCGCATCCCGGAAGAATATCTCCCTCAAATTAATTTGAGGCTGAATCTCTACAAGAGAATCTCCTCTGTAGAGGATTTGGATGAGATCCAAAAAATCAAGGAAGAAATAATGGACAGGTTTGGAACCCTTCCCAGAAGCATGGAGAATCTTCTTCTTTACGGAGAGATAAAATTTTTGGCTCAAGAGAATAAAATTCAATCTATCGACCGAGTCATTAATAAAATCGTGTTTAAATTTTATCCTCGTCATACGGCTGACCTGACTCATCTTCAAGAGTTTCTTGAAAAGCACTCCGGTTCCATCACTCCTCAGGGAGTAATGAGTTTTTCTCTTTCTGGTGAAGGAGAGGCGCAGATGATGGATGAAACCATATCTATCTTGAATGAGTTATCTTTAATGTAATATAATGAATTGAAATTAAAAAAGATGAGCGGTTTTAGACTCAAAATAAAAGGAATGATGTTTTTCCCCCTGTTCCTTTTATTATTTCTTTGGAGTTGTAAAGGTGAGAATGCCAGGCAGAAGTCACAGACATCCGAGATGGAAATTTTAAAGGAGCAGGACAGCGTTATACTGAAAGTCAAGGATTCATCCTATTGTAACTCTGATTTTGAAAGCTATGTCCACGAGATGACAGGAAACCAGCTGCATGCTTTATTGCCTGCCTCTCTCTCCAGGCTTATGGATAATTTCATCGAAGAAAGGATTTTTCTCCAGGCTGCAAAGGACCAGAATTTTTCCTTGACTTGGGAAGAAAAGAAAGGATACCTGGCGAAACTGAGGGGAGAATCATGGAGCGGAGTACAAAAAGGGCCGATTGACGAATCCGAATACAAGAATCTGTTTGACAGGTTACTCATAGAGAAATACACCTTTGAGCTGGTGAAAGACCTGGATGTCGAGGATGGAGAGATCAAGGAGTATTATGATTCTCACAAAGAAGAATTCTTCAAGCCTGAGAGAGTCGAGGTAAGTCAGGTATTGCTCAAGACAGAGGAGAAAGCCATCGAGTTACTGGAGAAGCTGAAAGACGCCTCTGATGAAGAATTTCGAGAGATCGCCGAGAAAGAATCTGTGGGAATTGAGGCAGATAAAGGTGGAATGATGGGAATTTTTGAAATGGGAGAGCTTCCTTATGAAATGGAAAAGGTGATTTTTTCATTGAAAGAAGGAGAATTGAGTCAGGTTGTGGAGTCCGCTTATGGCTATCATATCTTCAGGCTGGATAAACGCTTCCAGCCCGAGTTGATTTCCCTTGAGGAAGCATCGCATTCCATAAAAGTGAAAATCTTAGATCAAAAGATCAAAGCGATTATCTCTCAACATGCGGAGGATTTAAAAAACAGCACTGTATGGAGTTTCTATCCTCAAAATCTAGCCTTCCCTTATCAAAGGAATAGCCCATGAACAAACATAAATATTTTCTTGTCTTGTTTCTTATCTTGTCTGCTTCATCTCTTTTTTGGGCAGAGGAAGTTGTTGAGTCTATCGTGGCTATCGTCAATGATGATATCATCACCCTCTCTCAGTACAAGAATCAGCATGATGCTCTTTATCAGATGATGAGAGCACAATATCAGGGAGAGGAATTTCAAGAGCAGTACAGACGGGCCAGAAAAGATCTTTTGGATTCGATGATAACGGAGCTTTTGCTCCTCCAGGAAGCAAAGAAGAGAGGGATAAACGTCGATGAACAGTTGAAACTGGCTATAGAAAACATAAAGGAGGAGAATCACCTGAACTCCGATGAGGAATTATGGCAGGTCATGCGTCAGCAGGGAATAGACCCTGAGGCATGGAAGCAGCAAATGAGAGAGAATATCATGAAACAGGGCGTTATCGTGACAGAGGTGGATAGGAGTATTGTCCTGGATGATTCAGAAATCGTTAATTATTACAAGCTGCATCCTGAGGAATTTACAGAACCTACAGAGTTCAGCCTGCGGGCGATTTATATTTCCTCGGCCGAAAAGACCAGCAGTGAAGTCGAAGCTCTGAAACAGGAAATAGAATCAAAGATTGCAGCTGGAGAGGATTTTGCGAGTCTGGCTGGTACATATTCAGAGGGTCCGGCGAAGGAAAACCAAGGTGATCTAGGTACTTTCAAAAAAGGAGAACTAGAGAAAGATCTGGAGCAGGCTGTAGAGAAATTGAAAGTCGGAGAGATAACTCCCTGGATTAAGTTTAAAGAGGGCTGGTATCTAGTCAAGTTAGAGGATAAGAAAGAAGAGCGCCTCAAATCTTTCGATGAAGCCAGGCAGGAAATCGATAATAAGCTGTTTAATGAAAAAAGACGAAAAAGGCTTGCTGAATTTATCAAGGAACTCAAGGAAAAAAGCTACATAAAGATTCTTAATCCCAATCCCTTGGGATTTGACCAGTAAATAGAGGACGTGTGCTGATTTTCTGGAGGCGGCAATATGTCCCCTTATTTCCTGAATAATTCGGGTTAATAATCAAGGAATGAAGATGGCAGCAGCTATCGCTGTTGTCCACAGTCCTTTCTTTCCTTTGGCAGTCTGAGTGATGTTTCGGGTTCGGACGATAATTTTATCTGAAATCTTGTAAATATTTTTCTCTTCATCCCAGATCTGGCGGACGTCAAATTCTTCTCCTAGAGTTGTGGCCAGCATATAGGCAGCCAAGTCTTCTGCATACTGGCCGGCTTCTTTTTCATTTTGGCCATAGGCATGATGTTCAGAGAGATAGCCATATCGATTCGGATCGTTGGGAATAGCCAGGCCAACAGAGGCTGAGATCAGGCGGTGGGCTTCATCGGTGGCACATTCGCTCATCACCAGGAAGACAATCTGACCAGGTTTGAGGAGTTTCAGTCCCACCTCCTTAGAGATGAGACGGCAACGAGGAGGAATGATGCTTGAGGTTTTAACCAGGTTGAAAGGAGCTATTCCTGCTGTCCTCAGAGCATCCTCGAAGCTGGCTAATTTTTCTTTGTGTTGACCTTTTCCTTTGGTAAGGAACATTCTTCTGGGAATAATTTCGCTCATAGTTCTCCTTTTTTCCTTGGGATCGATTTTAGGAAAAGTGGCCTAATGGGAAGAATTCCCTCTGTCATTAGGGTAATTTCTTTTCTTCTTTCTTCTCTTCTTTTTTCTTTTCCATGCCCACTGGCTCTGGCTCTTTAAAATCTATGTTCTTAGAAATCTCCCACTCACCGAGAAGTACATATTGTGATCCTTTTGATTGGGCAAAGAGCTTGACTATGACAGTTCTCCAACGGGGATTGTTTTTGAAGGCAGCTAAAGTTGTGCCCTCCACGCCATAATTGCTCTTCAGCAGAATCCTATCGCTCGTCTCACCGGGCATGATGGGTTCGCCTCGGATAGCTGCCAGGAAAGAATCTCCTAGGTTTTCATAGTCGTCTTCAAACCGGAAATTGGCATTGAAATTGATGTATCGAAGCGGCTTATCCGTAATATTCTTTACTCTAAAGGAGATAGCAGGGACCAAGGTCAATTTTGGGGGCCAAGGTTGGTAGATTTTATCCACCCATTTTGTTTCTATATCCACAAGTTCGATAGAAGCTCTCAGTTCTTTGGTTGACACTGTTTTCATTAATCCTGCTCTGTGAAGTATGAGAAATACAGCGGCGACAACAACTATAATGAGAATAATCACACTATATTTTCTCATTTAACTCCTCCTTATTTCTTTTCATTAATATAATTGATGAACAGAATTTATTCAACAGAAAAGAGGGAAAGACACGCCGCTTCACTACCTAACTGGATGAAATATCTTCACTCATCATGAAAATGGATGCTTTTGAAGATGGGGGGTGTTATCTTTATATCGCAACACTTGCTTGTTCTCAGTCAGACCAAATCCTGTTGAGAGATATGCCAAAAGCAATTTTGAATTTTTCTGTGATTTCCGCTATTTTATCTGCAGATGAAGGAAAAAATTATTCGCTTCAACCTTTTTTTAGGTCTTGGTCTTTTCGTTATTTCCGCAGTTCTTCTCATGCTAAAGCTTCCCTTTATCAAAACATGGTTTTATTGTTTTGCTTGGTGGTCCTTCATTTTGATTGTGGACAGCGTTAATTTCAGGACAAGAAATCACTCGCCTCTCTCTGAATCCACAAAGAATTTTTTGTTCACTGCTTTTGTCTCGGTTTTCGTCTGGCTCCTCTTTGAGCTTCTTAATTTGAGGGTGAGGAATTGGAGTTACCATAATCTCCCCTCGAGTGTTTTTGAGAGATGGCTGGGGTATTTTATCGCTTATGCCTCTGTCATACCGGCGTTGAGGGAGGTTTCTTTTTTTCTAGAGAGTTTTTTTAAAGGCAAAAAACTTGCCCTTTTCAGGATAAAAGTCAATCCTTTTTTCCTCAAACTGTGTGTTTTGATTGGAATTCTTTTTATACTTTTATCTCTTTTCTGGCCTGGATTGTTTTTTCCCCTGGTCTGGCTTTGCTTCATGTTTCTGCTTGAGCCTGTGAACTACTGGTTGAAAAATGAATCTCTTCTTGTTGATCAGGAAAGGAAGGACTGGTCAATGATTTGGAGTTGGATTCTGGCCGGACTTGTGGCCGGTTTTCTGTGGGAGCTGTTTAATTTCTGGGCTGGCTCCCACTGGGAATATTCTCTCCCTTATCTCGACTTCTGGCATGTGTTCCAGATGCCCATTTTTGGCTATACAGGATTCATGCCTTTTGCCCTGGAAGTCTTTATCCTTTATCAGTTTCTATCCAGAATATACAGAGAATTCAAGCGAAGGATTTTCATAAAAAGTCTGTTTATTGTTTTTTTGATCATATTTTATCTGGGATGCTTTTATTTTATCGATACTTTTACTCTTATCAAATAGAGAAATAGTCCAAAGGTTGTTGAGAGGTAATGATTGAGCACTTTTTAGAAATAATATCTGATGCCGATGCCTCCAGTTAGCCCAAATTCTGTGGCAGGCGCCAGATCTAGGATGGGGGCGATTTCCAAGAAAATATCTATTGGGGTTTTTTCAGGAATATAACACAGTCCGAGCGGGAAACGAATCCCGACTCTTTCCCTCTTTTGGGATTTAAACCTTCCCCCGATGCCATAATAGACTGCAAGCTCCCCCCTTTTTACCTTTGTCATGTCGAAGTTGTGCACGAGAAAGTCTGCGTGAAGATGCAATGAGCCGTTGTGGGTGAATGACCAAGCGATTCCAAAGTCAACGGCAGTGCTGGCGGTCAGCCAATTCTTCAGGTTGATTCCTGTAGGTTCCCCCAGGATAACGCCTGCCCCAAATCCGGCCTCTTGAGATGCCGCTTTAAAAGGAAGAAGCAGAATGATTAATCCAAGAAACAGAGACACCTTCCTCATAATCTATCCTCCTTTGAGTCATCAGTGATATGACGTTTCAGTTGCCTCCTTCTCTTCTTTTTTCCTTTTTCTGACATCTTGCTTTTTCAGTATGTACCAGGAGAAATGATGAAGTCAATTTAAAAGGATTAGGAACTGGAATCCCCATGAGAAGAATATGTTAATAGAATTTTTTTAGATCCATTCCCGAGTAAAGGTGTCCCACCTGGTCAGCATAACCGTTGAACATCAAAGTCTTGCGTTTGCCTCCCTCACCTATACGGCGTTCCTTTGCCTGGCTCCAGCGAGGATGATCCACGTTGGGATTCACGTTAGCATAAAAACCGTATTCTTCCGGTCGTTCGTTCCTCCAGGTCGTTTGAGGCATTTTCTCAGTGAACCTGATCTTTACCAGCGATTTGCCGCTTTTGAACCCATACTTCCAGGGAATAACGAGCCGTATGGGAGCTCCATTTTGATTGGTAAGCCTCTCACCGTACATTCCTACAGCCAGTATGGAGAGAGGATGCATGGCCTCGTCCATCCTGATCCCTTCCACATAGGGCCAATCAAGGATTTTGGTTCTTTGCCCGGGCATTTGTTTGGGATCATAAAGGGTTGTGAACTCCAAAAATTTGGCCTTGGATGTGGGGTTACATTTTTTAATGAAGTCAGCAAGAGGAAAACCTATCCAGGGGATAACCATGGACCAAGCTTCGACACACCGCCAGCGGTAGATGCGCTCTTCGAGCGGAAACATAGCTATCAGTTCATCGATATCGAACATCTTCGGCTTCTCGATAAAACCCTCAACAGAGAGAGTCCAGGGGCTGGTGCGGAAATCTTTACTGAGTTTTTTTACAGATCTCTTGCCAGGGGAAAATTCATAGAAGTTCGTGTAGGTAGTTGCCTCATCATATGGGGTCAGTTTTTCTGGGACAGTGTATTCACCTCTTTTCGCTACGGAGAGTTTCTTCATGGTTTTTGATCCAGGCTCTTGGAGTAAGGTTGGATTCAGCAGTCTCCATGTTGCTAAGGCGGCCGAACCGACGATAAACTGGCGGCGGTTTATATAGAGTTTCTTATCCGTTATCTCAGATGATTTAATGTCAGGTGTTTTCTTCACCAACATGGCCAC
>CAYVAT010000071.1:0-3969 GCA_964449165.1 uncultured Eubacteriales bacterium
AAATTCTGAATTCTTTGGCTTTCCCGTTGAGAACCCTGGAGATTGTTGAATAGGAGAATCCCGTAATATTACGTAACTTTTTAAGACTCATTTTATGTTATAGGAATGAAACATAACATTATTGCACAATCGTTTGCAACGATCGATATTTTATCCATAAACAATGTCTAATTTTTTGTCAAGAAAATTCCAAAAATTTGCTGGATAAAAATTATAAGCGGAGTCTTAATATCGCGGACTATAAGGCCGATAGTGTATTCTTCCTCAGCCTGAACGGTCTAGATTAAGATATCCTCTTTCCAGCCCAGTTTGATCAGTTCTATTTTGTTGAGATCGCTCGTTCCAATTCCATGCTTAACATCGGCAACCTCAATGTGTTTGGGAACAGGGGGGAGTGCTCTGGCCTTCCCTAGTACTTGGCTGCGTTTAGCCATTATCAGTTTAAGCGCAACTGCATCCACCGCCACCGGATCCTGACTAACAAAGAGACCCTTGTAACTCCACACATACCTTCGACTGAAATGATGAGGCCCGCGTCCGTGGAACTGGGGAGTCAGAGCGCACAGGATATTCAATCGGGTTTTGCCCTTAACCATTGGCAGTTTAAACAACGCCCCCAGGTCTGCGCAGCTATTGTGGTGATAAGCAGGCTGGGATTTTGCAAACATGATGTAATTTTTCAAACAACCGCTCATTCCTGCAAGGTAATGGGTCCTGAGGGGCCTGACGTTTATGAGTGAGGTTACTCTCTGAAAAATCGGGTTCGTTCTCACAGTATGATCATCGATACCGATATTTTCCTCCTTAACCCCCACATCCATCAATCGCTGTTCTATGGCTTTTTCTAACTCTCGAGGCGTGGGAAGGTAAGACCAGACATTGCTCTTGATTCCCACAATTTCATGTGGTTTGACAAGCTTCTGGAAAGCCTCTTTCACATCTTTCACACCCACCAACATCGAAACCGCCTCATCCAGCATCTGCTGCACTATATCCCCATCAATGACTGAGTTCTGATCTAAAGCATCCTTATGACGGATTAAAACCACCCTGGATTTCTTTTCAGGCTGCAGGGGAACTCCCAAAGTCATCCCTACAAGAGCGAAAGCACTCCTCTGCATGAAATCGCGGCGAGTGATAATTTTTCTCATATGCGAATCACCTTTTGTTGAATTTTATCTCCGCTTGTAATGCATGAGCCCATTCTTTATCCGGCGCTTCAAACACAACTGCAACTTTGTCCTGCTCGACCTTTGCCATGGTCCATTTTCCGTTTTCCATTCGAGCAAAGCCCGAATCCTGCGCTTCTGGAATGAACGATGCTATGAATGATTTATAAGCTCTCTCGGCACCGGCACTATTTTCGTACTGAACCAGGAGAAGATATGCTGTGTTTTTGCTGTCAACCACATATTCTGCAAATACGCAATTGGTTCGGTTGCTGAGATCAAGAATATTCTCGCTGGCTATAAAAAAGCGGTTGTTCAGACTGATGTTGCTGTGAAAGTAACTTGTTTTTTCTTCCTTCAGATTTTTTTCGGGTAAAGAACCCAGAAGAGCTGGCAGCGGGCCTTCCTCATTTATCAGCGCAGCCACAGCCTTTCCCAGCTCCAGGATCGCCGGTTGGGCAGCCTGTTCGTCGCCAAAAGCGTTAATTGAGACAAAATAGCGGCCTTTCCAGAATCTGAGCAACCCGAATCCATACGTTGATCCCTGTCCGATGCCGGCTTCCTCATCCTCACGGTCCAGGGAAAATATCCCGAATGCTTCCTCTGAAGAATCCATGTCAAAAATGTCCAGTACAATCTCATTCTCACCAGGTCCTGAAAATCTTCTGACGAAAACCTTCTTGAAATCATAAGCAAGATAAAGTTCAGCGCCTCCATTCATGTAATCAAAGAGAGTTTCCCTGTCGTATACAGCATCTTCGCCAGAAGCTTTCCAGTCAAGAATTCTCGCAGGAATAGATTGATACAGGTCACCTTCAGACAGATTATTCATCTCTCCCCCACTGCAATGGATTAGAAGACATAAAAACAAGAGAAAATGAATCTTTTTCATGAATGAAATTCCCGTCTCATAAAATCCAACATCTCCTTAAAATATGGGAATAAAATAAACTCTGCTTGATAAAAAGTCAAAAACAATTATCGGCTGTTTCTGTTAAAATAATTGCTTCTCTTTGAAAAAAGAAAGAAAAATGAGTAGGATGGAAGACCGAGAGGAGGTGTTCATGAAAAAAATCATAACAATCGTCATCTTCTTCTGTCTAGTGGCTTTCTCAAGTTTTATCCTGGTTTCTTGCCAATCCAAAGAAAAGCCAGAAGAAAAAGCCGCCGAGACGCAGGTGATACAGATTGGCAACGAAGCGCTCCAGAAAAAGAATCCAGCCGTTTACAAGACCAGGGAATTCCGAGGTAAAGAGCGCCCATACCTTTCCACAGATTTTACTCAAATCCAAAAGCCTCTCTCTCCTGAGGCGTTCACACAATATTTCCATTTTCCTCCGATTCGCCAGGACAAGACAGGAACCTGCTGGTGCTTCTCCACCACATCTTTCCTGGAGTCTGAATTGAATCGTTTGGGACGACCAGATGTCAAGCTCTCCGAAATGTACACGGTCTACTGGGAATACGTAGAAAAGGCCAGGCGATTCATAAAGGAGAAAGGAGACTCTTTCTTGGGGCAGGGATCAGAACACAACGCTGTCATTGCTCGGATGAAAAAGTACGGGGCTGTCAGAGCTTCGGATTACACGGGCCTGCTGTCTGGCCAAACAGAACATGACCACTCCAAGCTTTTCCAGGAAATCAAGAATTATCTCAATTTTTGCAAACAAAATGACGACTGGGATGAAGAAAAAGCTCTTTCCTATGTGAAAATCATTCTGAACAAACATCTAGGCTCCCCTCCAGAGACTATCGAAGTGGACGAACAGGTCATGACGCCGAAGGAATATTTGGAAAATATCTTGCAGCTCCCGCTGGAAGATTATGTCTGCTTCATAAGTACCAAGTCCATTCCCTTTTATACGAAGGGAGAGTACAAAGTCCCTGACAACTGGTGGCACAGTGAGGACTATTACAACCTTCCTCTTATCGACTTTTATAATGCTATTATTAACTCGTTGAAAAAGGGCTTCACCGTAGCACTGGATGGAGATGTTTCCGAACCCGGGATCAGCGGATCTGATGACATAGCTATCGTTCCTACATTTGACATCCCCCAACCCCTCATCGATCAAGACAGCCGGGAATTCCGTTTTTACAACAGAACATCTTTTGATGATCACGCCATCCATGCCGTGGGATACAAAGAAGATCAAGACCAAACCTGGATCCTGATCAAAGATTCCAGCAGATCAGCCTACAGAGGTCAGTTCAAAGGCTATTATTTCTACAGGCAGGACTATGTTAAACTCAAAATGCTCTCCTTCATGGTCCACCGAGATGCTGTGGCCGATCTGCTTGCCAAATTTACGGAATAAACGCCGCCATTCCAGCCAATTCCCCTGGATAATGGGAATACTCACCGCTTATTCACCGTTTTTTAAATTTTCCAAATCATACGCAGTCTTGGCGTGCGTTAACATCTCTTTCTCTGCGCATTTTTGTAGTTGAAATCGTTTCGACTATTTTTTGATCCATCGTTTCTGAATCTCTCTCTAGAGCTGAATTCTAAACTCATGTCCGTGGCAAAAAGATCATCATTTGCCGTTTGAACGGGAATCTTCATGCCGATAAATGATTCGATGGCCTCGAGGTAGCCGACCGTGCCTTCGCTGGCCAATGATATAGCCTTTCCAGACTTCCCAGCACGGGCCGTCCGTCCGATTCGATGGACATAATTTTCACAATCCTGGGGAAGATCATAGTTAATGACCATTTCCAGGCCATCAATATGGAGCCCTCGGGCTGCAACATCTGTTGCGACCAGAAGAGCGAACTTTCCAGCCGTGAAATCATTAAT
>CAYVAT010000071.1:4069-9188 GCA_964449165.1 uncultured Eubacteriales bacterium
CCCATGTCGAATAAGCGATCAGCCTCGTCGATGACCAGGATTCCGATGTTTTTCAACTTTAAGTGACTTCGTTCGCTTAAATCCAGTAATCTTCCTGGCGTGCCAATGACAATATCCAGGCCTTTCTTCAACAAGGCCAGTTGGCCGGCATATCCCACGCCGCCGAAAAAGCTGCCGATAGCGAATCCCAGATGGCGGTTTAAAAGCCGGGCTTCTTTTTCAATCTGAACCGCCAGTTCCCGGGTCGGCACAATTATCAGCGCCTTTTTTCTTTTGGACACGCTCTCACAGAGCATATGCTCAAACAGAGTGATTAGGAAAGCGGCGGTTTTACCGGTTCCGGTTTGGGATTGCACGGCGACGTCCATACCCTGCAGTGTTTTAGCTAGGGTTTGTTCTTGGACAGCCGTCATTTGCTTGTAGCCTCTGTTCGCGATTCCACGCAGGAGTCGTGTCTCGAGTTTCAATTCACTAAAGTCCATTTATCTGCCTTTGTATTGGATTAAAACATGAGGGGATGGACGTCAGACGAAATTATCATTCAGGCGGGAAAAACAATTTGCCCTGACTAAATCCTGCCAGATGTTTAAGTTAGCAGTATACTTTATACATGGATATATAGCAAGAAAATTATCTCTGCTTAAAGTATCTTACTAAGCGATCGTGGAAAAGACAGCTATCCTTTAAGCTTCCTCCCTCTCTGGCTACACGGAGAGCCTGTCCAACCGCCTATCGCTACCAGCCACCTTTGAAGAGGTGCCAAAGGATGATACTTTTCCCAGCAATAATCAATAAGGTTCCTGGAATAAAGCTCATCTGGAAGATCGGTTTCATAGCCTGCATACAGACCATTGTACAAGAGAAATTCTGCATTGGGGTGAGAAGCATCATACCCAGATGGGACTCGCTTGTAGTGTTTTCCTCCCAGCTTAGCATCATGTATTCTGGCGATTTTCTTAAGAATATCGGAGAGCTCAGCGCCATATTTAGGATCAACAACCATACGTCTGTAACGCTCCAATAATAGCGGTGGAAATCTGTAGATTCCTACTCCTAAGACTAATTTGGGAGGTTCCAGATGGAAATAGAAGCCAGAGCACTCCATCCGGGGGCGGTTTCCTTCCCATAAAAAAATGCCAAGATGGGTTTTATAAGGGAATTTATCCAAACTGAAACGAGTGTCCCGATTTATCCGGAATAATGATTTGTTGATTTTTGGAACAGCAATGATATGGGGAGACAGAGCCTTTAAACGTTCTCCCATGGCTACAATAAATGCTCTGGCAGGATTCATAACAAAATTTAGATAATCCTTTTTATTCTTCTCAAACCATTTCTTGTTGTTGTTTTTTTTAAGATCGTTGAGAAAATCAACTGTTTTTTTTGAAAATCCTTCAAAATTCAAAACCTCACACATACTCAAATCCTTAAATTCTTAATATTGGGTGAGAGCTTGTTTTTCTGAAATATGGAGATAAAAGATTAGTATTCAATTATTCCCTTTTTTTATTTAAATATAGGCCTTTACTTTAAGCCAAACCTCTTTCAGCGGAAAAATTATATCTCTGCACAAATAAACCGGTAAATTGTTTTCATAGGGCATAGCATACTTGTGCCTTATAATCTCGAGCTTCTCCACTTCCCTGAATACCTCTTTATAATCGTCTTCATCTCCACCAATCACGATCATGATCTCGCCAGTGTATTCATGAGGCCCCCAAAGCCAGTAATTATTATGTCCGGAGATTGCCCGAGGCAGATCATATCTTTTAGCAAAGAAATCGATCGCCCCTGCTTCACCATAATTTTGAGCGAAGATGCCACATTTAGATCTCTCTTCAGGGGGAAGCTGATGATAAACTCTAGCCACTGTAGCAGCCATGTTTTCCCAGCCGAACATATCCGCGTAGTGCTGGGGAAGTTGTCCCATATCATGTCTTTCTGATTGAGGAGGACCCATGCCCAAAAAAGCAGAATATTTTATGTATGTCTCGACAGGTAGCAGAGGCAAAGCGAAAGGAGCTGTCAACAATCCTCCAACAATCAGCAAAGTAACAATGACAGGCTTCAGCCAATTCCATCCGCACTTATAGATGAACCTTTCAACAGCAAGCGCCCCTCCTGCAAACATGACTGGATAGATAGGCGAAATATAGTAAGTCTTTGCTCTTGTCAGGATAAATAGCAAAAAAACGGCAAGATACATCCATCCGAACAAACGGTATGGCTTTGCCGATTTGGATAACAGGTAATAGAACAGCCCGATAAGGAGTAGCGGAAACAGGATTGGATGCATTTCTAGAATCTGACCGCTCAGGAATTTAAGAGGAGAGAGCGGCATGTTTTTATACAGACTGGCATTTTTTATGAATTCCAGTGTCGGCCAGTTATTCTTGAACTGCCAGATGATATTTGGAAGAAAGACGAGAAAAGCAATAGCTCCGGCTAACCAGAACCATGGAGTACGGAAATATTTCCGATTCGAAGTAAGAAGCAAGCCGATAATAAATCCATATCCAAAGAAAAGCATAGAGTGCTTATTCTGAAGACCAATCCCTAAAACAATCCCCAACAGAAGCCAGAGTTTCGGATTTCCTGTTTTTAGAATCAGGACCAGAATATACGCCGATAATGTCCAGAAGAGGAGATCAAAAGCATTCATGGAGAGGAAATTGCCGATGGAAAGATAAACAGGAGAGATGATGACTGCAAGAGCTGCCAGGATTTGAGCAAACCGTTTGCCCCCCAGTTCCCGGACGATAAGACCTGACAAGAAAACAACCAGTGCTCCTGCCAATGCCGGGAAAAAGCGAAGAGCAAAAAGGGAATCTCCGAGCAGCTTTCGAGTGAAATTTGCGACGAGAGCAACCATGGGCGGATGATCGACATAACCAAAATCGAGGTGTTCGCCGCAAGCCATATAGTACAATTCATCCCTGAAATATCCATATTGGCTATTAGTCAAGAAATGAATGAGAAGTGTGGCCAATGCTAAATAAAAAAGGATAGCAACATCGCTTTTAAGATATGAGTAAGAAAGGGATGTTCGTTTCGTCTTTTTAGCTTGTTTTTCAATCATGTGTCTTTGCTGGATCTTAATCCGTATAACTCTATTTTCTTCTTTCTAAGTCTGCACACTGACTCAGCAAACCCACAATTATAAACTCCTTTGCTTGCCGATCATCTCTCTCAGTTTGAGAAGGATCCAGGAATAAACAACAACAATGAACAATATCCAGAGCTTCTCAATGATCCAGTGATCTGATAATCGATGAAGGTTGAAGCCAACCATATCATGGCCAAAATGCCAAAGCATAGCAAACAGCAAATACTTTTTTTGGGATTTTAGAAGGCTAAGCAAAACTACCGATGTGAAACATGCATGGATAAGAAGCCCGACTAAAAGCCGCTCAAGAGAATTATACAATCCCTGGTGAAAACCAATCTCCAGCATCTCTTTGCTCTTGTTCAACAGCTCAGGCGATAATAATTCTGGCGAATACTTCACCACCAAAGTCGTTAACAACAGAGTGCCGCCGACTATGATAGACTCCAGTCCGCTGTGTCCGATGGCATACATAATGCCTGTGTTCCAATTCCTCTTTCCTCTTAACACTTTAAAGATTCGAAAGGCATAGAACCGGCTGGATTCTTCAAAAAGCCCGGCGGATGCAGAGACTATGAGCGAATACAATATTGTTCCTTCTCTAAGTGACTTACTCATGGCTGCGGGAACCTGGGTAACAATAAGAATGCATACCCATGCCACGAAGAATGCAAGCATACCGACAGCAAAAACTCCGAATTTTACTCCAAGAACCCTTCTTCCCAGAAAAAACGCGAGAAGAAAGGGCCCAAAAAAATAAATGATGTAGGGGATGATATCCAGCATATGGAGTTCCTCTCTACCCATAAATGTTGTATTCAAATTTTATCATAAACAGTGGTTTGAATATTATGTTGAAAAAACTCAAAAAGCAAATCCCATCAGAAAGGCACATCTTGGGAATATTTATGAGTGGTTAAAAATGTAAATCATTATCTGCTCTGACGTTCTCAATTGGATCTGCGGCTAGGCTTCGAAGAATGAGTTTTTCTGATTCTTTTTTTCCCTTCCTTCTTCTTTTTCTTCTTGAGCCGAACAACATTTGTCTCGGCGATCTTATCGTGCATGGTCAAGGAACGTTTATCCCAGAGTACTTGAAGAAATCCAACGAGCAGCAGACTGAGCGAATAGGCATAGCCATGGGTACGTTCGAAAGATTTCCAGAGTGAAAGTTTCGATCCGTCCTCAGTGACCACTTTCAGACCTAACATCTTCTTGCCCAGCGTCTGTCCTCTGAAAAAGAAACAGAGAGTAAAGTAGATATAAGCGACAAGTATTTCACGAACCCATCTGTGTTCCTCAAAAGAGAGAACCACAGACTCAGTTTTTTCTTTCAATTCTTGAGCCAATCTTTCCTCGGGTTCCTGAGCGAAACCTGCCTCCCTACTTTCTTGCCGAATCCTTTCTAACTTCTGCTCGCTCTCCTCTATTTTCTTCTTTAATCTCTCTCTTTCCTCTGAGCTCAGTTCCTTTTTTTCCAATCTCTCTTTAGCCTCTGCAACGGCTTCTTCCAGTTTTTTTTCTGATCTTTTCAAGATCATCTCGCCAAGCGGGCTTATCTTTTTATCTTCGGATCTAAGCCTGACCACTTTTTTTATCTCCTCAATGGGATTCTGGTACTCAGGATTAAAAAGAGAAAGTGCCCAAAAGAGGACAATATACAATGGGAGGCTGAGTAAGCCGATGAAAATCAGATCAAACAGGAAAGCAAATCCCCGTCTGAGAAAATGGGTATCAGCCATTCTTTTTCCAAGACGAAATAGTCTCTTAAGTCTTTTCATTGGAAGCCTTCCTTGATAGCTTTTGCTTAAAAAGATTAACCTAAGACCCGAATGGCTGTCAAAGCATAAATCCCCGTGTACTTCTCTTTATATACGATTCGATTCCGATCGTAAGCATCTTTAAGACCATGATGAATTTAAATATATGCTGAATTGAAAAGGGTGAGGGATGGGGGCTGAGGAAGCCCCTGTGAGGACTGAACGGGCATGGTTCCTCTCCTACTTTCCTCGC
>CAYVAT010000072.1:0-7299 GCA_964449165.1 uncultured Eubacteriales bacterium
TGATAGGATACCTCATCGGATCGATCTCTCCATCCTATTTTCTGGGAAAAATTCTAAAAAAGATCGACATCCGGGAGCACGGCACAAAAAATGCGGGAACGGTTAACACCTATAACGTCTTAGGCTTCGGCCCTGCTGTCATCACCGGAGTCCTCGATCTTTCCAAGGGACTCCTGGCCATGTATTTTGCTCATCTTCTAGGAGTTTCTCCCTTCCATGTCCATCTGGTTGGATTTGCAGCCATACTCGGGCATGTTTTTCCCTTTTATCTCCGGTTCAAAGGAGGCCAAGGAGTTGGCGTGGCCACTGGGATATTGATTTATTACCTGGTTCTATTCTATCTGGAAGCTTGGCTTCCTTGGGAATCCCTTATCTTCTTAGTTTTTTGTGTCCTCTCTTTTATCTATATCGCCAAAAAAGGTGAGGTTATCGGGCTTGTGGTTTTGCCTGTCCTGGCCACCTTTATCCTTGTCTTCTCCCCTTATCAACCTAAGATGATTTTTATCCTATCCATCATTGCTTATATTCTCTTCATCAACATACAGAACATACGGCATCAACACCTGCTGAAAATTACTGAAAAATTAAAAAAAGAAATCAACTGGCGGCTTTTTATGAGGCCTCTGGCCATCCTTCTCATCATAAACTACATGCATACAGATAGAAGAGATACCCTGGTTCTCATCGGCGTGATTACGCTCTTTTTTCTCCTCCTTGATCTCATCCGGCTCTTCTCCAAAAAGGTCAATATTTTCTTTTTCGACAAAATAAGAAGCTTTTATAAATCCAAGGAATACAAGAAATTTTCCTCCATCACCATCTTTCTTTTTGCCAGTTTCTTAACAGTACTCCTCTTTGAACAAGCTGTTGCCGTTCTGGCAGTTTCCTATCTCATTTTTGGTGACTTCTTCAGCAAGTTCTTTGGCCTCCATTTTGGGCGGCGAAAAATTTTTGAGAAATCCTTTGAAGGGAGCCTGGCTCACTTCAATGGCTGCATCCTGTCAGGATATTTATTCCTTCATTATATAAGCTTTCCTATTCCGGTTTACCTCACCGGAGCTCTCGTCGCATCTGTTGTAGAATGTCTTCCTCTCGGCATTGATGACAATTTCAGCGTCTCTTTACTCAGTGCGTCGACTATGTATATTTTTCATCTGTTCTAATTCCATATTTCCGATTACACCACAGATCAGGATGCTATCTCAATTGATTTAAGCTCCTGTTTATGTTAATAGAGAGAAATACAACAAGAGAAATAATAAGATAAAGGAGGCTTAATATGACTATTAAAGTTGGAATTAACGGCTTTGGTCGTATCGGAAGAAACCTTTTCCGCGCTTCTTATGATGATCCAGAGATAGACATCGTGGCAGTCAATGATATCACGGATGCCAAAACACTGGCCTATCTGCTCAAATATGACTCTGTTCTAGGAATATTTGATGCTGAAGTAAAACATTCAGAAGACACACTCATTGTTAACAGTAAGGACATTAAAGTATTATCTGAAAGAGATCCGGGTAACCTCCCATGGAAAGAACTTGAGATCTCCATTGTCGTGGAGTCTACAGGTTTATTCAGAAAAAGGCCTGATGCTCTCAAGCATATCGAACAAGGAGGCGCTGAGAAAGTGATCATTTCTGCCCCGGCCACTGATCCTGATGTGACAATCGTGCTCGGTGTCAATGAAGATATCTATGATCCTGAGAAGCACCACATCCTATCCAATGCATCCTGTACAACCAACTGTCTGGCACCTGTTACCAAGGTTCTTCATGATGAGATCGGGGTGGAGAAAGCCTTCATGACCACAATCCACTCCTACACAAACGATCAGATGATTCTTGATCAGCCCCATAAAGATCTCCGCAGAGCCCGGGCGGCAGCCGTATCGCAGATACCCACCACAACCGGGGCTGCCACGGCAGTAGGAATCGTTATCCCAGAACTCAAGGGCAAAATCGATGGAATTTCCATAAGGGTTCCTACCCCAAATGTTTCCGTAGTGGACCTGGTTGCCCTTCTCAAAAAGGATACAAACAAAGATGAGGTGAATGGGATCTATAAGAAAGCCGCTGAGGGCAAACTCGAAGGAATCCTCCAGTACACAGAAGAGCCGCTTGTTTCTGTCGATTTCATGGCCAATCCTCACTCGGCCATAGTGGATGGCCTGTTCACCAGAGTAACCTCTGATAACTTGGTTAAAATTCTAGCCTGGTATGACAACGAATGGGGATATTCCTGCAGAATGAGAGACCTCATCAAGTACATCTCCAGGTGAGCGGAGTTATGGTCTCTGTCAAAGACTTGGATCTGGAGGGAAAAAAAGTTTTTCTCCGGGTTGATTTTAATGTTCCCCTCGATGAGGAAGGAAACATCAGGGATGATACCCGGATCAAAGCTGCCCTCCCTACCATAAAGTATCTTCTCGAACACAAAGCAAAACTGGTCGTTGCCTCTCATCTGGGACGTCCAAAGGGTAAGTTCGATCCCAAACTCAGCCTTAAGCCTGTGGCCAGACGACTCTCGGAACTCATCGGGCAAGAGGTCATACTGGCGCCTGACGCTGTCGGGGATGAGGTGGAAAAAATAAAAGCGAAGCTCGATGAAAACAAAGTCATCCTTCTTGAAAACCTCAGATTCCATGAAGGAGAGAAAGCCAATGATCCTGAGTATGCACGGCAACTTGCTCAGGGCATAGATTATTATGTCAACGACGCTTTCGGTGCCTGTCATCGGGCACATGCCTCCGTTGTGGGCATCACCCACAATGTGAAAAAGTCTGCAGCTGGTTTTCTAGTGGAAAAAGAGATCAATTACCTGAGCAAGGCAGTTCATTCCCCTCAGAAGCCTTATATTGCCATCCTCGGAGGAGCCAAAGTCTCAGATAAAATTCCGGTGATGGAAAATCTCCTCAACAAGTCTGATGCCCTTCTTATCGGCGGAGCCATGGCCTACACCTTTTTCCGAGCCCAAGGAATGGAAGTGGGACGCTCCCTTGTGGAAGAGGATAAAAAAGACCTCGCTTTGAAGGTTATAGAACGTGCTAAAGAAGCAGGAGTGGATTTCTACCTTCCATCCGATCATGTGGTGGCCGCTGAAGCCGATCCAGAGGCAAAAACACAGATCCTGGATTCCCTCCCTATTCCTCCTGACTTGATGGGGCTGGATATCGGTCCAAAAACGGTGGACAAATACACTCAAACCATTGCGAAGGCAAAGACGATTTTCTGGAACGGGCCGATGGGAGTGCTCGAAATCGACAAATTTGCTGAGGGAACGATGAAAATCGCTGAGGCTGTGGCCAACTCTCCGGCTCTTTCCATCATAGGAGGCGGGGATTCTGCGGCCGCCGTCTACAAAGCAGGAGTCAGTGACAGAATCTCTCACATATCCACAGGAGGGGGAGCTTCCCTGGAATTCATCGCCAACGAAACTCTCCCTGGGATAGAAGCTTTATCGGAGAAATAAAATGGAATTGACAAACCAACAACCTTTTATTGCCGGAAATTGGAAGATGCACAAGACCATTGCTGAAGCCTTGGACCTTGTCAAGACACTCGGAGAACAAAGCTCTGAGCTGGAGGGAGTACAACTCGTCGTGATTCCGCCGTTCACCTCTCTGAGTGAAGTCAGAAAAGAGATCGAAGGAACGTCGATCAGGCTGGGAGCACAGAATCTTTTCTGGGAAGAGAAAGGGGCCTACACAGGCGAGATCTCTCCTCTGATGCTTAAAGATGCTGGCTGCCATTATGCTGTGGTCGGCCATTCAGAAAGGCGCCAGTACTTTGGAGAAACAGACGACTCAGTCAACAGGAAGATCAAAGCTGTCCTAGCCCATGGAATGGTTCCTATTGTCTGCATCGGAGAAACAATCGAGGAAAGAAGGAAGGAAGAGACCATAAAAAAGGTGGGGACACAGATCAAAGAGGGTTTAAAAGAGCTGAGTGAGGAAGAAATATCGCGCATCATCATCGCCTATGAACCTATCTGGGCCATCGGAACAGGAGAAACAGCCACTCCTTCCCAGGCTGAAGAAGTGCACAATTTTATAAGGGAAAAGCTCGGAGAAAGCTATGGAAAAGAAATCGCCTCCTGTGCTATAATTCTCTACGGCGGTTCTGTGAAACCAGCCAACACATTCGAGCTTTTAAGAGAAAAAGACATAAGCGGCGCTTTGGTCGGAGGAGCCTCCCTGGAGGCAGATTCATTCATCCAGATCGCAAAAGAAGCCATTAGAGGCTATAAGGAAAAAAAGTGAGCGCATTAATCACAACAATCCACATCATCACCTGCTTTATCCTCATCATTGCTGTCCTTCTCCAGTCCGGAAAGGCTGCAGATCTAGCAGGGGCATTCGGAGGTATGGGCAGCCAGACAGTCTTCGGTCCTCGCGGAGCAGGCTCTATCCTGTCCAAGGCGACAACCATCTGTGCTATCCTCTTTATGGTCACTTCCATGGGGCTGTGGATCCTCTCTGCCAAGGGGACAAAATCAGTGGTTAAGGGAGAGGAACCGCCAGCGAAAAAAGCAGCCGCTGTAACCGAAACTCAGAAGAAACCAGAGCAGGAAAAGGCAACCGCTGGAGAGCAAAAACAAGAAAAACAAAAACCAGGCTCAGAGACAGAGAAGAAAGAAGAGAAAAAAGAGGACAAGAAATAGAGCGCAATAACCTTCCTGAAAGAAGGTGTTATTGTCAGCCTCCCAGGCTTTGATGCCGAAGTGGTGGAATTGGTAGACACGCTAGCTTGAGGGGCTAGTTCCTGATATTCGGGAGTAGGGGTTCGAGTCCCCTCTTCGGCATTATCAAAATCTTTCTCTTTGGTTATTAGAGAGAAGGGATAAAATCACTCTTTACAAAATACTTAAGTTCTTTTAAAACTATATCCATATCTGGTAAAGGATGCACTAATCTTCCTAGCTCTCTTTCCCAATAAGGTAGTAAAGTTTCCTTTAAATCCCTCGGAAATATTTGGCTTTGAGAAGTAAATTTCACGCCTTTAATTTCTAATTTCTCTCTAAGAATTTTCTTTAATTTGCTTAAATCTAAAGATAATCCTATCAATTTCCACAAGTCAAAATAATCTCTACATTTTTTCCTTTCAATGACAGTTCTTATCTTTGCACAGAAAATTTCCTCTACAGTTTCAACTTTAATTTTAAATTTTGGATAATCAGAAAAAGTTTTTTTTATAAACTTAAGAGATGGTTTTTCTACAAGATCATTCCCCATCACATCTAGCCTAATCCAATTTCGTCCAATAACGGCAATATATTTAATTTTTAACTGCAGATAATCTGGATTAGAAAATTTGCTTTTTAGATCTAATTTTATTCCTGATTTCTTTTTAATTAATCCAAATATCTCTTCAATTCTTTCAGAAACCATAGCGAAATCATCTTCAATCAAACTAAAATCTAAATCCTCTGATAAACGCCAAATCTCTGGAAAATAAATTTTTGATAAAGCAGTTCCACCTTTAAAAACTAATGAATCTATTTGAGAAAAACCAAACAATAACCATCCCAAAACGTAGTCTTTTTCTATAATATTTAGATTTAGATGTCTTTCGCGCGCTTTAGCTAATAGCTCTCTTTTATCTATCAATACATCCACCTCTCAGGACTAATTTCCGCATTAACTTGTAATTTCCATTTCTCATTATATTTGCCTTTTTTCTTACTTATCGTATCGAATTTAGAATAGCCTTTTGTGAGTTTTATCTCTTTGAAAATGTCTTTATATTCTTTAAGTAAAGTCACTTTCTCAAGAATATATCCAAGCCTTTTTAAGATTGTTATATTCTTCATTTTTAAAGCGTATTCTTTAATTTTATTTAAATCCAATTCTTTATGACTAAAGTAAATTGCTCTTGCAACTTCTTCAATTCCGCCAGAATGTTCTGGATGATCTAAACAGTCTGCTATAGTCTTGTTTTTATTCGACATGTTAATCTTTTGACCTTCCATCTCAATTTTTTCAATCCCTATAAATCTACTTTCGGTAAGTTTAATAAAAACAAATTCAGTATTCAAAATAACCAAGGGCTTCTTCGCTTTTTTCGCAGCAATAAAAACAGATTTAGGAATTTGATCTGATAATCCGTGATAATTTAAAGCTGACCAAAAGCCTATAAAATAAGGCTTTACTAAATGAGAAGCTATTACAAAATCATGAACTATGAAATCTTCTGAACCTTTCATTCCTATGTCTAAAGGAACTATCGCATATAAACCACTTTTTAGGGCCAGTATCCACCGCTTTTCTTTAAGGGAATACAAAGTTATGTAAGGCTCTTCTTTTAGGATTTTTTTTGCTTGCTTAACTGTAAAGATAGGTTTATTCTCTCTTGCTAATTCTGACAGTAATAGAGATTCCTTTTTGCTTAAACCCTTCCTATATTTATTTGTATTTTCTTTCATTTTTTTTAATATTTTACAACTTTATATAGTAATTATATATAAATCTATCGAAAAATCAAGCGGAAAGTCTTTCATTTACAATGCTTAATGATCAAGATAAGCTTGTGCCAAAATTGTGGCAATTTGAAGCCAAAAAATACGAAAAAATAAAAATTTCTTGTTTTCAGCAAATTAGCTTTTAATTTATTGATATTGAATAAGTTAGAAAAATACGGGAAGCCCGAATCCCCTCTTTGGCATTATCAAAATCTTTCACTCTAGTTACTAGAGAAAGGGGATGAAATCACTCTTTACAAAATTCTTAAGTTTTTTTAAGGCTATATCTACATCTGGTGTTAATGGTCACATAAAAATGTACACTTTTGTCCATTGAAACAGAGATAAGGAGCTTGGAATGGAAAGTGCAAAAAGAGAAAATACCTTCTTAAGAAACGGGGAGGTATGTAACATGAATATTCTCAATATTCCCAAATCAATTTATATCTTTTAACATAAAAATTTTCTTCTTCCTCATCTGCCTCAATGGTGTAAAAATAGTTATTTTTTAATACTTTCGCCTTTTCATAATAATAATCAGTCCGTGAACTATGATATTTGTAGTACGAAGGAACTTCTACCGCTTTTAAAAAATATCCTTTCTCATCAAATAAATCTGCCAAAATTGACTCATCCTTTCCATCATCAAATTCATATGTTAAAACCAGAAGGAATCCATTTTCTAATACAAAAAAATCGTCTATATAAGGTTTATTCTCAGCCAAAGAAGTAAATACCCATCTATACCTTCCACCTTGGACATTACTATGAAGTCTTTTTCTTGTCCTCTCAATATCATCTTCATTTATCTTTATAGGTCTCGTTTTTATTACTATTTTT
>CAYVAT010000073.1:0-6427 GCA_964449165.1 uncultured Eubacteriales bacterium
AAAAGCGTTGGGATTTATGGAGAGAGAGAAAATTCCTGACAGAAAGGTCCCTGTAAAGTACTCTCAGGAGATCCAGAGCTAAGAGGATACTGTCCAGCATATTCCAGATGGCCAGCTCTTTGGATCGCTGATGGGAGTGAGGAAGGCCGATAACATTAAGAATCTGATGATTCTCAAAGCTTTTATCACAGATAGCTTCCATCAGGAGGCTGATTTCGAGGGCGTAACCGCTGAAAGGAGAGAATTCCAGCCATGCATCCAGCGGAGCACCTTGGTCCCCGTGCAAAAGAAAGGTAAATTGTCTCAGCCAGCGGTAGCGGCTTTTTCGGCTGAGGTAGCGGAAGATGCTCTCCAAACGCTGGGTGACCCGGCCTCCACGGTAGATGTATTCGCGCCAAATGTTTTCCAGCCTCTGATTGAGAATGTCTCCTAGGAAATAAGCTTTACTTCTGGGAGCGTAGACCTGCTCTTTTCTCCGGATTTTTTTCAGCTCTTTGAGCAATTTTTCAATTTCTTCTTTTTCTTGAGATAGGCCAAAACGCTTGTGAGCAGAGGCAAGGTCGAGGATGGCCAGAGTTACATCCAGATAGTCCATGGGTTTGAGAGTGCCCTGGACGATTTTTCCCTGTAATTCATAGGGGAGGATGATCCTGGGGCTGCCGCTTTTAATGAAACTGACTTTTCTCACTCTGGCAATGGCCTGATCGATCTCCTTGTCGCCTGTCTTTTTTGAGAAAGAAAGAACCCAGGGAGCGAAAAGAAGAAAATAATTTAGCCAGTGGTATTGGGTGTAATCGTCGTCCACGAAAACAACCAGGACTTTTTTGGGGGAGAGATTATCCTTATTAACCTTCTGCTCGATTAATTTTATGGCCTTCATCACATTTTCTGCTTTTCCAGGAGCCCCTTTGGGAACGACTACTTCTCCATCATCAGAGAGGAGCTGATACTGATCCACATAAAAAATCGGGATCTTAATCCTGCGGCACCACTGGCAGAGGCTGGATGGTTTGTGATCCCCTTCCTGGTAGCTCAGGTAGATTTCACAAAGGCCCTCTCTTTTGAATTTTTTCAGAGCGTTTAACAAACGGCCTCCGGTCCATCTTGCCTGATCGCCTCGTCCCCACCAGCTGACCATGACGAAGTAGATGTTTAATTCCTTTTGTTGAACGATTTCTTTAAGCATAGGAAGGAGGGATTCTTTTATCCTGTGGTTTTCATCCAGGAAGACGGAGTAGTCAATGCTGACCAGAGGATTTTTCTTGGATGTTCTTCGGATGAACTTCTCTCTTGAGTGGATCTCAACCTGGATTTGACTTAAATATTGATCCAGTGTCGGAATTTTCCTTTTCAGGGATTCCTCCTCACCCTGAAATGGAACCCATTCTCTTCAGGATGGAGAAAGGTTTTCTCGATTTACTTTTCTTCTCCTGAATCTCATTGAAGAGAAGGTTGCCTTCATGCCTGGCAATCACTCAGTGCTCATCGACTCGATGCCTGTGCGTTCCTTTTGCCCTCAGAATATAATGTTTTCCTCAGCGCTTGTCAATCGGAAAGGCTTCCTTGGAAGCAGCTTCGTTTTTTCCCAGGATGAGAATATGCATTGGTGAAGCTTCACCTTGTTTGTCTTGCCCCAGGTAAAGGGTTGTATGAGGGAATGGGATTTCGATATTTCTTTGGTCGAATTTCTTTTTCAGCCTGCGGTTGAATTCTCGGCCCACTGCCCACTGCTGGATGGGCTTGGTTTTTATGCGCGCCTTGATCACTACAGCTGAATCAGCAAATTTGTCCAGACCTAAGATCTCTACAGGCTCCAAGATATCGTTTTTAAATTGAGGATCTTTTCGCAATTCCTCATCGATTTCCTTTATAACGTCCATTACCTCATCCACATCCTCTCGATAAGCCACGCCTATGTCGAGCACATAGCGGGAGTAGTCTTTGGTCATGTTGGTGACCACATCGATGTTGCCGTTTGGGATGAAATGGACATTGCCTGCCAAATCGCGAAGAACGGTCATCTTGAGATTGATATTTTCAACCAGACCTCCTTTTCCGGCGGTTTGAACCACATCCCCCACCCGTATCTGATCCCAGAGAAGAATGAAGAATCCGTGGATGACGTCTTTCACTATGCTCTGCCCTGCAAACCCGATGGCAATACCCACAATTCCAGCAGCAGCCAGGAGAGGGCCGATTTCAATGCCCAGTTGACCCAATATGGTCATCAAGGCAATAACCCATACAACGACATTCAGAAGATTGCGAATCACAGAGCTCAGGGTATTAGCTCTTTTTTTGGATTCCTCATCTTCCCTTTTCTTGAGGAAAAGAACAGATAGTCGAGAAGAAACTACCCTGACCACCTTCATCACGATTAAAGTGATGATGATTACTAGAATGATTTTTATCCCTGTGGTCATGAGCCATGTTTTTGCCATGGTTAAAAAGTTTGTAAAATCCATGGGTACCTCCTTGTTTATACTGAATTGCACAAGAATTGAAATGGGATGCAGCTTTTATCAGTTTTTCGCTAACTCACGGAGAAGATTCCGCGTTGATCCTGGAGATTCCAAGAAAAATCTTGCTTCTGATGATCCATAGCCGACTTTGATGGAATAAGCTTTTGAGGGCAATATTTTGAATAGATCTTCATCAGTCCAGTCATCTCCCAGGGCAAGGATAAAGTCCCAATTGCCCTTGGAAAGCCAAGTCATCACGCCGTTGCCCTTGTTTATTCCAGAAGCTCTGACTTCAATGACTTTATTGCCATGCATAACCTGAAGGTCTGTATTGGCCAGGAATTCATTCAGGTAATCAAACAGCTCGCTCGATCTGAGTTGACTCAATTCTGGATTTGCCTTCCTGTAATGCCAGGCTAATCCGTATTCCTTTTCTTCGATAAGGGAACCTGGAACACGCACCTCGTAGGTTTTGAATATCGGCCTGAGCTGATCTTTCCACTCTCCAGATGCACTCTTCTGTTTTTCCCATTGGTGATCTGGGCTTTTTCTCACCCAGGCCCCGTGTTCAGCAACCAGACCGCAAGGGATGTGCCCCAGCCAACCCTCCAGTGTCTTGCGATCCCGTCCGCTCACTATAACCAATGTGTTATGCGGATTCTTAGCCAAAGAAAAAAGAAGCCTTATCAGAGCTCTGTCTGGCTTTGCTTGATCTGGCTTCATGGCAAATGAGATCAATGTACCGTCATAGTCTAAGAACAGAAGTCTGTTTTTACTTCGTTTGAAATCTGTAAGGAGCATTTCCCTCCATTCCGCATCGAGCTTAAGGTGCTCACGTTGAGCCTGGATGTTCTTGACTTCTCTGATTCTGTGCAGAAAACTCTTAGCCCAACGGAAGACGTCATATTCATGGAGTCTCTTTCTCATGAGCTCCATTCTTCTTTTTTGATCTTCTTCGCTCATTTTAAGAGCCTGACTTATGGCTTCAGCAATTTCTTCTTTGTTGTTGACGTTCACCAGTAAAGCCTCCCCCAGCTCAGATGATGCCCCCGCTGTTTCGCTGAGGACAAGAACACCTTTGTTGTTGATTTTGGAACCGACATATTCTTTAGCTACCAAATTCATCCCGTCACGCAAAGGCGTAACAAGAGCTATATCAGACACAAAATAGAGAGGCATGAGCTTTTCGAAAGGAAGAGAGCGATACATATAATGAACAGGAATCCAGCCATGCCTGCCAAACCGGCCATTAATTTTTCCCACCAACCGATCGACTTCTTCCTTGAGGAGAGAATAGTGCTTGACTCTGGTCCTTGAGGGAACGCAGAGTGTAATATGGGTAAACCGGTTATGCCACTCGGGATTTTTTTCTAGAAATAATTCAAGACCCTCTAACCGTTGTGGAATTCCTTTTGTGTAATCCATACGATCAACAGAGAGGATGATCTTTCTCTTCTCAATTTTTGTTTCCTGTTTAAGTTTATTGATTTCTCTTTGAACGGAAGGTTTTTGGAGAAGCTGCTCCAGATTTTTAAGGTCGATTCCCATGGGGAAATTCTCCACTTTCACTATCCTGTTGTCTACTGTGATGGACCCAAAGTCATGTTCATTTCCTAACAATCTCAACACACTGCTTAAGAAGTGACGCGCATATTCATAAGTGTGAAATCCGATGAGATCTGCGCCCAAGAGCCCTTCGAGGATTTCATTACGCCAGGGCAACAGACGGAATACTTCTGAAGAGGGAAAAGGAATGTGAAGGAAAAAGCCGATCGCGCTTTTAGGGATACTTTTTCTGACCAAGGTGGGAAGAAGCATAAGATGATAGTCATGAATCCAGAAGATATCATCTGGCTTGGCCAGTCTATAGACTCTTTGTAAGAATCTTTGATTAACTCTTTGATAAGCCTTCCATTCGGACTCTTCGTAGGTACAATAGCTGGGAAAATAGTGAAAAAGAGGCCACAGGGTCTTGTTGGCAAAGCCATAGTAGTATCTGTTTATTTCTGAAGGAGGAATGAAGACAGGATAACAGTTGTAAAGTCTCTTGAGAGTGTTATCGATATGTCTTTTTTCCTTAACGTTGGCCGGCCAGTAGCCTGGCCATCCTATAAAGATGACTTTTCCTTCCTCTTGAATGGAGCGAAGACATGTGGCTAATCCGCCCGGACTCTGTTGGATCTTCAAACCATGCTTTCTTTTGCTAATGGTAACCGGCAACCGATTAGAAACAACGATAATTCTTCCTGATGAAACCTTTTCTTTTCCCATGATCAGTTTCATTCGTTTTTCTTTTAGTTTAGCCTTTGACAGGGATAATTTCAAATGACTCTGGATTCTGGATGACATTTCCGTGATAGGTAGTAAAAGCGGCGGTTCCTATCCATCCTTGCCAAGCCCCTCCCACCCACCACTATGGGCTTCGTATGGACAGAAACCGCTGCCTTATTACCTGCCTTGATGAAATGTCATCATCGTCATACAAATGGAAACGCTGGATTCTGTCTTATCGATTCTGTTTCTTGTTGAACAATTTTAAACATTCAGATTTTCCTTTGATGGACGAAAGAGGGGAGACGGAGAAGCTAATGGGAGCGATAAGTGATGTCAGTAATCGTTGAAGACATCGATCAGTAAAGTCAGATAATCTTCGAGATGGCGGGTGATGAGGAAATTTTTCTTCACATATTCTTTCCCCTTTGCCCCCATTTCCTCGGACAGCTTTCTATCTTTAAGCAGGGTGATCACTTTTTCTGCACATCCTGAAATATCATGGGGATCCACCAGGAATCCTGTTTTGTTGTCCATAATCTGTTCTGGGATACCTCCGATATTTGAAGCTACCACCGGAGTCCCTTTCCATTGCGCCTCGGACACTGTCAGGCCAAATCCTTCCCTTGTCGATTTCTGAAGAATAACCGAGGACTTTCTCTGGAGGGAATTGACCAGAATTTGGTTATCTCCCAAGACAAACAAGACATCACCACTTTCCAGATACTTTCTGGCCTTTTTGACCATTTTGTTGTATATGATGATGCCTTCTGGATCGTCAGGGGCCATGTTGTAGCAAAAAACCAGGCGGCAATCGATTTTTTCCTTGACCAGTTCAAATACTCTTAATACTCCTTCTGGGTCTTTCCATGGGTCAAAGCGGGAGATTTGAGTGATAAGCGGCTTATCTGTGGGAATATTAAATTTTTTAAAAATCTTAGAGACTGTATCATCAGATAAATCCATGTTTTTTGGGGAAAGAGGGTCTATGGAAGGATGTATGACTCGCTGGTTGAGGAAAAGATCCTTTTTCCGGAACTGTCCGCTGGAAATGATCATCATATCGTAGCGAAGAATAAAGGGTTTAATGTAGCTCCATACTTCCTTATCAGGCTTGGTGATATCAATATGGCAGCGCCATATCCAGGGCTGTTTTTTTCTGTTGAACTTGATTAAGGGAAGAGGCTGGGGATCATGGACAACAACGCAATCGTGATCAAGGTGGGTAAACCTGGAGAATCGTTCATTTGTTTCCAGATAGAGGTTTTTCTTGTTAACGGATAGATTGATGGAATCGCCCTGAAGGGCATTGTGAAACTTCTTGGTCACGGAGAAGAAATCCGATGGACCGAGCAGAACTCTCCAACCGGTGTCTATCCCGATATCATTCATCAAGAGCACAAGGTTGTTCAGGATCTCGGCAACCCCACCTCCGTGTGCTGTAGAGTTTATATGAACAATATGTCTATTGATAAGCCGGTGCGCCTTTTGATAGATGTTTCCCAGGACTTTTTCTCCTACAATGGGAAGATAGTCGTCTAAGCTTTTCATGAGCTAAGTCTCCCTCACATTTGAAAAAATTAGCATTTAGTTGTTCCTTAGTCTGTTCTTATAACACCGCCCCTTCTTCTCCTGAGTCATTCAATCTCTTCCTTTTTGTTGTCTTCGAATCCGTATCCAACCAGATGGAAGGG
>CAYVAT010000074.1:0-6168 GCA_964449165.1 uncultured Eubacteriales bacterium
TCGTTGGTGTTTTAAGAAGAGGAGGAATCGCTGCTTATCCCACAGATACATTCTATGGTTTAGGAGTCAATTGTTACCGAGAAAAGGTTGTGGAGAAGCTCTATTGCCTTAAGAAAAGGGAATATGACAAGCCTATTTCTCTTGTTGTTTCTGATGTGGCTATGGCGAGAGGTGTCTGTGTGAATATTCCTCCTTCATTTGAAGAAATGGCCAAGTCTTTCTGGCCCGGACCTCTGACCTTAGTCCTCAAAGCGTCATCCAGACTCCCTTCCATCCTGTTGGGCGAGGATGGCTCCATAGGGATTAGACTGCCCGATTTTTTTTGGCTTAGGGAGCTGATCAGGAGAGCCGGTTTTCCTCTGACAGCTACCAGTGCCAATATTTCAGGAGAGAGAGAGATCTCCCAGCCCGGCAAAGTCATAGAGATTTTTGAAGGGAAGGTGGATCTTATCGTGAATGGAGGGATAACTCCAGGCCGGTTACCTTCAACCGTGGTCGACTTGACTTCAGAAAAGCCCAAGATAATCCGTGAAGGAGCCTTACTTTCCTCCAAGCTCAGCTCATATCTTTAGTCCTCTTTTCAGAGAACAAACTCCATTCCTTCTGATGCGATGTTGAACCCCCTTTTCTCCACTTCTTTTCTGGCTTCTCTCTCAGGGTCAAGAACCAAGTTGGTGTGATTGAGATGAGTAAAATATATTTTTGTCTTTCCTCTACTTGCTACATCTTCAAGAGTTTTGATGCTGTCTTGGATGAAAGGATGGCCGATTCGGGAAAGATCCCGCCCAGGGAGCTCTCGAGGACTGTAGAATGTTCCATCCAGAAGAGCGATGTCGACTTTTTTGACTTCTTTGACTATGGAACGATTCCAGGCCTCCCAGCCTTGGATATCAGGGATGTAAAGGAGCGATTTTTTGGGCCCGCAGATAACAAAGCCGAGTGTGTCCGTGTATTCATTCCGATGAGGAACCTGATAGCCGATCGCTGAAATTCTTGGAGTGAGATCTGCTCTTTGGTCATAAGAGAGAGTATGGATAGCAATATTTTCCAGACTGACCAGTTGACTCCAGGGGCCGTTGTGGGAAAGGAAATCCTTCATCTGAGAAGAACAGTAGACTGGTAACCTATAAGTAGAAACAGCTTCATACCCGAAAAATATCAATCCCGTATAATGTCCGATATGAGCATGGGTAAGCAGAACACCATCAGGCACCCTCTTGGAATCTGCTTTCTTAAGATTCAACGTGTTGCAGACAATATTGTTTTGGAGTCTTATATCGGGGGTGGCGTCGAGGAGGAAAAATTTTTCTTCTTTCAGATCCACAATAGCCAAGGAAGAGATGAGGCGGGAAAGGGATGGCTTCTTCCATGCCCGCAGACAATTCTGGCAATAGCAGCCAAAATGAGGAATCCCTCCATCCTGAGCCGTTCCTAACACCTTGACTAAAACATCGCTCTTTTCTTTTCCTTTTCCCGGTTGGCCATAGAGTGCTGAGCGCTTCTCAAAAGGAAGAAGCACACTGGCTGCGCTTCCGATACATGTGGATAAAAATGCTCTTCTCTGCATCATTAATGATAGACGAAACCAAGAAGGATAAAGAATCACCTCACTTTGGCACCGGTGGGAACATCCTTATCGAAGAAGGAAATAGTGGCTTTGCCCTCCACCTCAGCCGCCAGGATCATTCCTTGGGATTCGACTCCTCTTATCACGGCCGGTTTCAAGTTGGCGATCACAGGGAGCTTTTTCCCCGTCAATTCTTGGGGAGAATAAACATCGCCAATTCCAGCCACCATGGTTCTTTTCTCTGTCCCGATATCCACTTTAAGCTTGATGAGTTTTTCGGTTCCTTCCACTTTTTCAGCTTCCACGATTTCACCGACTCTGAGATCCATTTTCTTGAATTCGTCGAAGGTCACATATTCCATTTTCTCCTCCTTTTGGCTTGAGACCATCTGTAATGCCTCTTCCTTGAGGAAATCTTTAAGGAAAACCCTGGGGAATAATGGAGAGGGCGTTTTTATCTCTTGATCCGGGCGGAGGCCTTCGAACTTTAATTCTTGAAAGGGTTGTTCCTGAATAGGCCTTTCTTCTCCCAGAAAATTCCAGGCTTTTTGTGCTGATTCAGGCATAACAGGATAGAGAAAGTAGCATATTACTCGTATGGCCGAAGCAGCCTGGAAAAGGATTCTGGCCAGTCTTTTTCTCTTGGTTTTATCTTTAGCTATATTCCAGGGTTCGTTTGCTGCCAGATATCTATTGATCGAATTTATATAGGCCCAGATTTCCTCCAAGGCACGATTAATAGAATATTCTTCATAATAATCAATGAGCCTCTTTTTCAACTTTTCGTATTCCAGGCGAAGATTTTCGTCCTCTTCCTCCTCTTCCCCGATTTCCTCAAATTTTCCCTTGAAGTAGTTCTGGATCATGGTCAGAGTGCGCTGGATAAGATTTCCCAGGTCATTGGCCAGGTCAGAGTTGACCCGGTGAATAAAACCTTCGTGGGAGAAATTTCCGTCCAGGCCGATGGGAATCTCTCGCAGCAAAAAATAACGCAAAGGATCTGCTCCGAAGGTGTTGAGGATGAGGTAGGGATCGAGGACATTGCCCTTGGACTTGGACATCTTCGTCTCATCTCTCAGCCACCAACCGTGTCCAAAAACTGTTCGGGGCAGAGGAAATTCTGCGGCCATCAGAAAAACTGGCCAGAAAATCGCATGAAACCTGAGAATGTCTTTTCCTATGAGGTGAATATCGGCTGGCCAGAACTTCTGGAACCGGGCTTGATTCCAATCATAGCCAACGCCGGTAAGATAATTGTGGAGAGCATCAAACCAGACATAGATGGTATGATCGGAATCTTCGGGTACAGGAATACCCCACTTGACAGTAGTTCGGGTGATGCTCAAGTCCTTGAGTCCCTGACGAACGAAGCTGACCACCTCGTTCATCCGGCTGGGGGGACGGACAAAGTCAGGATTCTCCTCGTAGAATCGAAGCAGTCGACTCTGGTAAGCGGATAGCTTGAAGAAATAACATTCCTCAGATACCACTCCTGCTTTTTTTCCACAGTCAGGGCAAATTTTATAGCCATCTTCCTCCAGGGGGACATCTTCAGGAAGGAAGTTTTCATCAGAAACACAATACCAGCCCTTATAGATGCCTTTGTGGATATCCCCTTTATCCATCAATTTCTGGAATATCTTCTGTACACCTTTTTCGTGGAAGGGCTGGGTTGTTCGGATAAAAAAATCATAGGCAATATTTAAATCTTGCCAGAGAGACTTGAATCTACCCACAACCTGATCTGCCAGTTCTATGGGCTTCAGTCCCTTCTTTGCTGCTGCCTTTTCCACTTTCTGGCCATGCTCGTCTGTTCCGGTGAGGAAAAAGACTTCCCTTCCTAAAAGCTTTTTGAAGCGTGAGATGGCATCGGCAATAATTGTGGTGTAGGCATGGCCGATATGCGGAACATCGTTGACATAATAGATGGGGGTCGTGATGTAGAAGCCTTTCTTAGAGCTCTCTGCCACCGGCAAATCCTCCTCGAATCAAAGTTATGGCCTCTGAACGGGTGGCGCTGTGGGTACGAAAAGAGCCCCTCACTGCTGAAGTCACAGTCATAGATTTGGGCTTTTTTGCTCCCCTCATGGACATGCACATGTGTTCCGCTTCAATGACCACCATAACACCCAGCGGTTTGAGATGGTCGTTTATCAGATCAGCGATTTGCTTGGTCAATCTCTCCTGCACCTGAAGCCTGCGAGAAAGAATATCCACCACCCGCGCAATCTTACTCAGTCCGACGATCCTTCCTCCTTTCGGAATATAAGCAACGTGGGCCACACCTGCAAAAGGGAGAAGATGATGTTCACACATGGAATAGAGAGGGATGTTCTTGATCAGAACCATCTCGTCATGTTTTTCTTCCTGGATCACCTGAAGTTGAGCTGCTGGGTCTTCTTGGATTCCTCCTAAAATTTCCGAAAACATATGAGCCACTCTGTGTGGAGTAGCCTTGAGCCCAGCTCTTTTCGGGTCTTCGGCGATACCCTCCAGAATCAGCTTTACACCCCTTTCGATTTTGTTTAGATTCACTTTTTTCTCCTTCTTTTGACCAGGCATTTTAGCTTTCTCTCTTGAGATTTCTTGGATTTTTTTGGGTTCTGCCCTCTTGGTGAGAAAACTCATCCTGGGCAAGCTGGATAACCTTTTTGAGAGGAAGGTTATTCTTTTTTGCCAGTTTCAGGCAGTCTGAAAATTCTGGCTGGATGTTAATCGCTTTCCCAGCAAGAGTGGCGATCTTGACCGATACCTTCTCTCCCAGGACTGCGACTTTAATTGATTTTCGTTCCAGAATCCTTCTTTCTACAGGGAAGTATCTCACTCCTATGGTGCTTGTCTCTTTGAAAACAGCTTCGATGAGAGCGTCTATTTTATCAATCTCTGCTAATAGGGTCAATTTAGTGGCCAGCCTGTTTTTCTTCATCACCACAGGCGTCAAAAACACGTCCAAGGCCCCTTGCTTGAAAGCTGTGTCAAAAAGAGCTCCCAGCACTTGAGGGGAGGAATCATCGATGTTAGCCTCTATCAAAAGGATTCTCTTATCCTGGTTAAGATGCCTCTCATCTCCATAAAAAACGCGGAGGATGTTAGGAAAGCGAGGGAAATTCTGCCTGCCTGCTCCACAGCCGATTTTTTTATAGGAAAATTCAGGAAAGGAAATGAATCCTTTGGCCAGAGTGGAAACGATCGCAGCTCCAGTGGGAGTGACCAGTTCTTCTTCCGCCCAGGCTGAATAGACCGGAATGTCTTTGAGAAGTTCTGCAACAGCAGGGGGAGGGACAGGAAGAATGCCGTGAGAGCATTTCACCCAGCCCTTACCCAGATTCAGAGGAGAAGAATAAAGGGCCTTTATTTTGAGTGTCTCGGCAAGAAAACAAGTTCCCATGATATCGATGATGGCATCATCAGCACCCGCCTCATGGAGATGGGCCTCCTCGAATTTTCGGCCATGGGCCTTGGCTTCAGCTTCGAAGAGCTTTTTGAAAATGGCAAGAGCGTTCTTCTTGACTGAGGGAGAGAAGGGACTATCTTCGATGAGCGACTGGATATCCTTCCACTTTCGGGAGGTGTTTTTGCTTCTCTTCACCTTGACATCCACTTTAACGGCTCGGAGGGAAGCTCTTTTTGTCTCTTGAATGTGGATCTTGACCGGGAGCTCGAGCTCTGCCATTTTTTCCTTGAAAAGCGAAGATGGGACACCCAAATCAATCAGAGCTCCCAAGATCATGTCACCGCTCAAGCCAGCCGAACCGTCAAAATAGGCGTAGCTCATTTCGCTTTAATCCTTTCTTTCCTCAGATGCTGTTCTCAATCTCTCGTCGACCAGAGGTAGAACCTCTCCTGCTTTCCCTCTGAAAGAAAAATCCGCATAGGCTGAAAGGGGCGTGGCCGCGGGGTTGATCTCCACAATTTTAGCCCCAGCTTCAGAGGCTGAATAAGGAAGAGCCGCTGCAGGTTGGACAACTGCAGAAGTGCCCACCACAAACATCACTTCACAGCTTGAGCTCAACAGAAGACTTTTCTGAAGAACAGAGGAAGGAAGAGACTCACCGAACCAGACTACATCAGGCCTCAGAAGCGCCCCGCACTCAGGGCATCGCGGGGGAATCTCATTCAACGGTGTCTGGTAATTCTCACTAACAGATCCTTCCTCCGTACATCTGACTTTCCAGATGTTTCCGTGGAGTTCCAGGACATTTTTGGATCCGGCCTTCTGATGGAGGCCGTCAACGTTCTGGGTAATGAGATGAAAAGAGGTAAAGACGCTCTCCCAGCTGGCGATCACTCTGTGTCCGGGATTGGGTTCTTTGGAGGCAATCAGGCCGCGTCGCCAGTCGTACCATTCCCAGACAAGCTTTGGATTTTGATGAAAAGCAGAAGGTGTGGCCAATTCCTCTGCTCTGTACTTCCTCCAGAGCCCATCCTCTCCTCGAAAAGTAGGAACTCCTGATTCGGCAGAAATGCCGGCTCCAGTGAGTACTGCCACACTCCGTGCGCTCCTGAGGAGATGGACTATAGCATCGATAGCTTCATTCATGATTTTTATCTTCGGACAATAGGATAATCTTTTCTCTCTGAAAAATCAAAATTTTCATCAG
>CAYVAT010000075.1:0-5738 GCA_964449165.1 uncultured Eubacteriales bacterium
AAAATAACACAAAATCTCCAAGAGGGTCTGATATGTCTACAGTCTTATCGATGAATTTGACAGCCCTCTATCCTTTTGTTATAAGCTTTGGCATAAATAAAGGAGATAGAAAGTTTGCTCCTCGGCAAAAAAAGACTCCTCCTCTTTTCTCTTCCTCTTTTAGCGGCCTCATTGGTTGGGCTCCTTTTCGTCTCCCGATCTGATTTTCTCTCCCTCGGAACAATCGAATTTGCCTTCGGATGCTTCTCATTGCTCGTTTCCTCGGCCTTCCTTGTTTACAGCCTTAAATATCGGCGGGATTTAAGAAGTTTTACCCTTCTGGATGGAGTCTACGGAGCCGTTGTGGTCATCACCATCCTTTCTTTCCTCATTCTATCCAAACGCTATCAGGTTGTGCATCAAACCTATGTAGTCTTTGCCGCTTTTGTCTTTTATCTGTTCTTGCGGCTTTCCTATGGACGTATCCTCCAAAAGAAACGCATATCTGTCGCCTGGCTTTTGATAGGAATCGCCGGGATTGAGGCTGTCCATGGTCTTGCCCAGCTTCTGTCAGGTACTGAAATGAGGGGCTACTTTTTTAATGTCAATCATTTCTCCTTGTATCTCGCCCTGAACTTCCCTTTGTCCGTCGGCCTTCTGTGGACTGAGGGGAAGAAAAGACATATTCGGCCTTTGCTCTTGACAGTGATTGGGCTGTTGCTGGCCTGTATCATCTTTTCAGGTTGTAGGTCATCCTATGTAGCCCTCTTGCTGACCTTACCCCTGATGTTTTTCTTTCAATACAGACGTCATTCTTCCCTATATTTCCTCAGGAAATCCATAATCGCTTTGTTACTGGTGGCTTTTGCGGCTGCTCTGGTTTTCGGTGTCGGCCGCGTTAATTCGTCCAAATCGCTTTCGGTCGTCGGCCGCATCCTTGTCTGGAAAGTCTCCCTCATCATTTTCTCTGAGCATCCGCTATTCGGTATTGGATTCAATAATTTTCAGAGCCTTTACGATCTCTACCAGGGCCGTTTTTTTGGTCAGGGAATGGGATCAGCCATGGAGCAAATGTCCGCCTCCCATGTGCCCTATGCCTTCAATGATTATCTGGAGACAGCCCTGGAATTCGGCGCTCTGGGTACGGTGCTATTCTGCCTGTTCTGGTTACTGATTTTAAAAAACGTCTGGCGAGTCTTCCAGAGGGCTTTTCAAGCCCGTTCTGTCCTGGGACAAGACCTGACGCCTGAAAAGGAGTCCCCTGGCGGCAGAGATAACACATTACCTGAGAGCGACCTGGGTTCATTGACGATGGGAATGGCTGGCACAGTCCTTGTTTATATGATTGTTTCCTTCTTTTACTATCCAAGCCGCATCCTGCCTCTTTTTCTCCTTTTTCAAATCTGCCTGGCCTCTATCGTCAGTGAAAACCAGCATTTCCAAAAAAGAAAAGAGAACCAAGCAAAAAAGAACCATCCTGAAGCTCAAGAAGCCGGGAGAAGAGTCTCTTTCTTTGGAAGGCTACTCTTCTCTCGCTGGTTCTTGGCAGCTGTGGTTTCTTCACTGTCGCTGCTCATTTCCCTCCTCTTCATTCCCTTGTTCTTTAGACAGGCGAAGGCAGAAAGAGAGTGGGAATCAGCCTCTTCCTTGGTCGAGAAAGGCCAGATTGAGAAGGCGCTCAAAATCTACAGGCGCGCTTACCCGGCCCTGAAATGGAACGGATATTTTTTCCAAAATTACGGAAAAGTCCTCTTAGAGAGCGGCAGGGAGGAAGAGGCCATCCAATACCTGGAAGAAGGAAAGTCGTTCTGGCCCAACCCCTTTTTGGACGAGGATTTAGCCGAGGCTTACCGGAGAACCGGAAACCTGGCCAAGGCGGTCGAGAATGCCCTGATAGCAAGCCACATCCTCCCCTGGCGCTTGACATCGAAGTTCATGTTGGCCAATCTCTACGTCCAGCAGGGAAACATACTCGAGGCGATAAGATATGCTCAACTTGTGGTCGATACGCCCTTGAAAGCCTGGACACTCAAAGGCGAGGAACTCAAGGCAAAGGCACTGTGCCTGAAGCAAGGCCTGCCGGGGGAGTCTGAGACAGCTGAGAAATACGAAGACCCGGTCTCCTTTCTCCCCGCCGAATATCGGGTTGGGGTGAAAAGAGCCTTGAACGCCGCTGGTGAAAACGCCAGACAGCTAATTCAAGCCATCTTCAGCCTTGACCCGGATAAGCGGAAAGCTCTGGCCTTCCTTCTGACCAACATGCCTGACTGCGACCTCAAAACCCTCTCCATGGATTTCCTTCTATCTAACATAAAGTATGCCTTCCGGGCCCGTGAGCAATTGCCGTATGCCAAAAATATCCCTGAGAACATCTTTCTCAATGATGTGCTTCCTTATGCCAGCCTGAACGAGTATCGTCACAACTGGCGTCCTTTTTTCTACCGAAAGTTCATGGATATCGCCCGGAGGAGTTCTTCTACAGAAGAGGCTGCCTTGGCCTTAAACCACCAAGTGTTCAGCACGTTTGGCATCAGATTTCGGGTGAAAAATATGCGCAGAACAATAAACAGCCCTTTTGAGTCGATCAAAAAGGGCTCTGGCTCCTGCGACGATCTTTCTCTTCTTCTTGTGGATGCCTGTCGGGCAGTTGGAATCCCAGCGCGAATAGTGGTCATCCCGCGCTGGCCAAATTCAAAGGCAGGCCACGTTTGGGTCGAAATCTATGACAACGGCAGTTGGTATTTCATGACCGCTCACGACCCTGCCCGGTTTGACCTTACCTGGTTCAAAGCACTTGCCTCGAGAACGGATCCCTCAAAAGCGGAGCAACGGATTTATGCTGCCAGCTTTAAAAAAACCGGAATTCATATCTTTTTCGGGAAAGAGGTGTCTTTCGTCGATGTCACTCAAAGATATCTTTCTTCTGGCCTCAGGGAATAAATCGCTGTATCGCTCAGCATTTCTCTTCAGTGGGCAAAGTCGAGAGATCGGATTCGACGATAAAACCTGAGTGGACTGTCAACGGATGAAAAACGAAAGTTCCGTGTCTGGCTCCCAGAAACAAGCAAATCACCAGGAATACGCAGGCCTGCTCACCAATTATCTTGCCGCTGTTTCCAAGAGTACCAGAAGGCTCTTTATGGCCTATACGGTATTCCTTGCCTACTGCCTTCTGTTGGTTATCAGCGTCTCTGACAGGCAGATGGCTCTTGGTAGTCCGTTGAGCCTTCCTCTTCTGAACGTGGAAGTTTCGCTCACCGGCTTTTTTGTCGCCGCTCCTGTGCTGGTTATAATGTTATTTATATACCTTCAACTCAACATCCTCAGGGGAGAAAGATTAGCGGCTTATTTAAAGATCCAGGTCGATCCGGCAAACAAGTGGCGCCTATGGTCCTGGCCAGCGAGGATGGCCAGGATTCCCGGAGCAGAAATTCCGGACAAAATAATCGGAATGACGGCAAACGCTTTCCTCTGGTCCGCGCTCCCTCTTGCTTTGATATTCATCGCTTTTCTGTTCATAAAAAAGCACGAGCCGGTCTGGTCTTATGTGGTGGGCTCAATGCCGATTTTGGGAACAGCGGCTGTTCTGGTGTTCTGGCGCCTTGTCAGCTCTTCTTCCTGGCGAAAGTCCAGGGCGCGAACCCTTCTTCGCTCTGGGGGTTTGGCCATCATCATGGCGGTTGAGCTTTTTCTTCTGTTTTTTCTCATTCCCTGGGCGAATAACGGGCTCTCAGCCAAGACTGTGAACATGGTATCGGACAGGATAAGGCCTCTTTTCTGCCTGGACCTCAGTCATCAGCAGCTGGTCAAAGAGCCAATTATCGACCATGAAGGCCAGAATTGGGGTGATTTTAGAGATGCGCATCTTGAAGGCGCGATTCTGAGAAATGCCGTTTTGAAGAGGGCGAACCTGCGAGGCGCTGACCTCATGCATGCCAGGATGGAGCAGGCTGTCCTTATCAAAGCAGACCTCCGCTATTCCAACCTAGCTGGCGCCCAGCTCTGGCACTCTGATTTTCGAGGAGCGGACATGGCAGGAGTTGAGCTGAGGAGCGCCTACGCCTATGAAACACAACTTCCCAAAGCCAACCTATGGAATGCTTCTTTGATAGGATGCCGACTCTATTATGCAAACCTGGAAGAAGCCGACCTCACCCTGGCTGACTGCGAGGCAGCCGACCTGTGGGGGGCCAACTTGCGGAATGCCTGCCTCTTTCAGGCTAACCTTCAGGACGCCGACCTCTCATCAGCCGACCTCTCATCAGCCGACCTTGAGGAGGCCAATCTCAAGGGAGCTATTCTTTGGAATACGAACCTTCAGGGAGTAAAAAATCTGAATATTGAGCAGCTGGCTCAAGCGAGAACTCTCTTTCAGGCTAAACTGGACCCTGAGCTTCGAAAAAAGGTGGAAGAGGAATACCCTCATCTTCTGAAAAAATCCTCGAGCCAGTAGGCCAGGGCACATGAACGACTCACCTCCTGGGCTAGGGACGATTTTTCAGCCCCGCCACCTTCTCCCTCGCATCTTCCAGGATATCTAAATTATCAGATTGTTTGTAAATACTTGATTTTTGAGGGGTAGGACTGAAAATAAGAGTGGTTAGGTAGCAGGGATTCGAATCCTGATCAATGATCCGGAGTCATATATCCTACTTGATCAACCTCTCCTCCTATTGCTGTGATAACAAGGGCCCGCATTGTCCCATAAAAACTCGGACCAAATACGGACCAAAATGTGCTTACAATTACCTAACGATGTTAGAGTCGAAAACGCCTTCTACCTATGGAATAGGGGAGCGGGGTTTCCTCACAGAGCGGGCTCATACCCCGGAGGTCGCTGGTTCAAATCCAGCCCCCGCTACCATCTTATTTCCCGGTCTTCCTCTGAAAGAATCAAAAATCCGCTACTCTTTCCGTTTAGGCATCCGTAGGCAAAATTAGGCGACTTTTAGCAATTTTTGTGACAATAGGTGGGAAATTTTAACATTCTTTGCCTTATTTTTATCCTTATTGGCTGTAGTTTAGGATACATGTGAAACACGGAAGTTAAAGCCGGAAACAATAAAACAAGCAGAATTGAGTCTAATGTGTTGAATGAATATAATGAATAGACTGCAAGGATATAATGCTTAATGATATTCATATAGATAAAACGTAATAAAGGTGATAACAAATGAAAACCAGAACAATACTGATTTCCATGCTTTTTTTCCTTTCACTGATCATTTGCTCAACTTCCTATGGACAAAAGAAGTTAGAGTGGAGAGGCAAAGTTAAAATTGAGGAAGGAGTAAAAGTCATAATAAACCCCAAGGAACCTTTGTTTGGTGAGATAGAGTTTGAACTTGAAGAGGATTTAAGCATCGGAAGTGAAGATGATGAGAATTACTTTTTTTATAAAATAAGAGATATCAAAGTTGATAAGGATGGAAATATCTATGTTCTAGACTCTGGAAATCACAGGTTGCAGTTTTTTGATAACAAAGGGACTTATCTTCGAACAATTGGAAAAAAGGGGCAAGGACCAGGAGAATTTATCACCCCTTCACATTTACAATTAAGCGACGATACCGGAAATATATATATTACTGATAGGTCAAGGACAGTCAAAATATTTGATAGAGAGGGACGATATATCAATAAGGACATCCATCTTAACGAATTACTGGAAGATTTTTATGTGGACTCTAAACGATGCATTTGGGGAAAATTTATTTTGCCTAGTGTAGATGTGGTTCACTCTATAAAAAAACTAACGC
>CAYVAT010000076.1:0-5247 GCA_964449165.1 uncultured Eubacteriales bacterium
GAAAAAAGTTGCCAGATATTCTTGGTTGTGTTAAAGTCACGGAGCGATTTGTTTTTCCAAATCATTGAAGGAGGTTTTTATCATGAGACGTTCATTTATATTGGTCGGAATTCTGCTCCTGCTCTTGGCCAACATGCCTGCCTTGCACTCAGATCAGAGTAAGATCCCCGATGCTTTGATGCTTCGCTTCCCGGATGTGAGTACAGACAGAATTGTTTTTGTTTATGCCGGAGATCTTTGGGTCGTTGCTAAAGAGGGTGGACTTGCCCGGAGGCTCAGCTCTCCAGAAGGGATGGAAATCTTTCCCAAGTTCTCACCTGATGGCCAGATGATTGCCTTTAGCGGTAACTATGACGGAAACATAGATGTCTATGTGATGCCTGCGGCAGGCGGTTTCCCCAGGAGGCTGACCCATCATCCTGATACGGATTTCGTGGTTGAGTGGTACCCTGACGGAAAAAATATTCTTTACAGATCGAGGATGAAGAGTTCTTCCTATCGTTATAACCGCTTTTTCAAACAGCCCCTTAAGGGAGGAATGCCGGAGACGCTCCCTCTTCCCTACGGAGAGCTGGCGAGTTTCAGTCCTGACGGAAAGCTTATGGCCTTTCAATACATCTCCCGGGAATTCCGCACCTGGAAGCGGTACCGTGGAGGCATGGCCAGCGATTTATGGCTCTATGACCTGGTCAACAACACCTCAGAGAAAATCACAGACTTCGATGGAACCGATGCTTTACCCATGTGGCATGAGAAAACAGTTTATTTCCTTTCAGACAGGGATGAACGGAAAAAGCTCAATATCTGGGCTTACAATCTTGACACCAAAGAGACTCGTCAGGTCACAAGATTTACCGAATATGATGTCAAATGGCCGAGCATAGGCCCTGACTCCATCATCTTTGAGAATGGTGGTAAGCTCTATCTGCTGGACCTTGAAACCGAAAAGCCCCATCCGCTTTCCATTCAAGTGCCAGCCGATCTTCCTGAAATCCGCGCTCAGCTTAAAGATTGCTCCAGGAATATCGAGAGTTATTCTCTCTCACCCAGTGGAAAGCGTGCTTTGTTCGGAGCGCGAGGCGAAATTTTCACCTTGCCGGAAGAACATGGAAGTGTCCGCAACCTAACCAACACTTCAGCCGCGGCCGAGCGCTATCCCTCCTGGTCTCCTGACGGTAAGTATGTTGCCTTTTTCTCAGACCGCTCAGGGGAATATGAATTATATCTTTGTCGAGGTGATGGCACAGGAGATGAGCGGATGGTCACCACAGACGGCAAATTTTATCGCTTTGGACCGGTATGGTCACCTGACAGTAAGAGAATCGCCTATATCGACAAGACCAGCAGCCTCTATATCCTGGATGTGGCGGACGGACAGTCAAAGTATGTGGATAAGGATGAAGTGCGATATATCTCTGATTATACCTGGTCATCAGACAGCCATTGGCTTGCCTACACAAAGCACATGGAGAATGGGCAAGGGGCAGTCATGGTATATGACACTGTCCAGGACAAGAAGCATCAATTAACCAGCGGATATTATAATGATTCGCAACCTGTGTTTGATCCTGAAGGGAAGTATCTTTTCTTTTATTCTGACCGGATCTTCCGCCCGGTTTATGGCGATATGGATGATACTTGGGTTTATCCCAATTCTACGGATATTTATGTGCTCACTCTCCAGGAGGATATCGAATCTCCCCTAGCCCCGAGAAGCGATGAGGAAGAGATTAAGGAAGACGAGAAGGAAAAGAAGGGAGAAAAGGATAAAGGCAAAGAAAAAGAAGAGGCTGAAAAGAAAGCCGAAAAGCCGGCCAAAAAGGAAGATAAGCCCAAACCTGTCAAGATTGACTTTGATGGCATCGAGGAACGAGTGGTGAGGGTCCCTGTGGATGTCGGCAATGTTGGAGCTCTGCACGCAGTAAAAGGGAAGGTCGTCTATCTGCGCTATCCTGCAACTGGAGCTTCGAGACGGGGTGTTCCCTCAGGGACTTTGCTCTATTACGATCTGGAGAAGAGGAAGGAAGAAACAGCTATTTCAGGGATAGACACATACGATTTATCAGCTGATGGCAAGAAGGTTCTTTATAGAAGCAGGACAACCTGGGGAATAATCGACTTGGCTCCCAAGAAAAAAGTAGGGGATGGCCGGATAGCCACTAACAAGATGAAAGCCTGGATTCATCCCCGTGAGGAATGGAGACAGATTTTTAATGATGCCTGGCGGATCGAGCGTGACTTCTTTTACGCACCCAACATGCATGGCCTAGATTGGAAGGCCATCAAAGATCGCTATAAAGCCATGCTGCCCTATGTGGTCGACAGAGAAGATTTAAACTATGTGATCGGAGAAATGATCGCTGAGTTAAACGTCTCCCACAGCTATATCGGTGGGGGAGATATCGAGCAGGCTAAGAGGATTTCTGTCGGACTCCTCGGGTGTGATTTTGAGCTGGACAAGGATATGAGGGCCTTCCGCATCAAGAAAATCTATGACGGAGCACCCTGGGATGCAGAGGTTCGTTCCCCGCTCCGCCGGCCCGGTGTCAGGGTAAAAGAAGGAGAGTATCTTCTGGCTGTAAACGGTCAACCCCCGGAAACCTCCAAAGATGTTTGGGCATCTTTCCAGGGTCTTGCCGGTGAAGTAGTCACATTGACATTTAATTCCGAAGTGACTTTTGAGGGAGCAAGAGATGTGCTCATCGAGCCCCTCTCCAGCGAGTATCGGCTGCGTAACCTATCCTGGATCGAAAGCAACAGAAAGAAAGTGGATAAAGCGACAAACGGCAGAGTAGGGTATATCTACGTACCTGACACAAGTGTAAACGGCCAGAATGAGCTGGTCCGCCAGTTCATTCCCCAGCAGAGAAAAGATGGGCTCATCTTTGATGAGAGATTCAACAGCGGCGGCCAGTTTTCTGATAGATTTATCGAAATGATGAACCGTCCTCTTTACGCCTTTGCTGCCCGGCGCGACCTCCGCGACCTGCGCGTTCCTGCAGTGACTCACGTTGGACCAAAGGTGATGTTGATCAATGAGTGGGCAGGTTCTGGAGGAGATGCCTTTCCCTACTGTTTTCGCAAGGCCGGACTCGGGCCGATAATCGGGAAGAGAACCTGGGGAGGTCTTGTCGGTATCAGTGGAAATCCTATGTTGATCGATGGAGGCTTTATCACAGCCCCCAATCTGGCCATATGGCATCCTGATGGCTACTGGGATGTGGAAGGCCACGGCATAGACCCTGATATCGAGGTAGAAAACGCACCTCATGAGATGGCGGCTGGTAAAGACCCTCAATTGGAAAAAGCTATAGAGGTTATTCTTGATCAGCTGGAGAAGAATCCTCCTAAGAAGTTTCAGAGACCGCCTTATCAGGACCGCTCGGGTAAGATAAAGAAGTAGACTAAGGCCTGTAACAAAAGCTGTGCCGATTCAATATCGGCCGGATAGAGTGGGTAGTTTTTTCGAAAATTCATATATTGCTGTATATAAGAACAACGATATCGGGAATCTGGTTATAAAAAATACTGTATAGAATGGAGAAAAACGATGCAAACTCATGAAACAAAATCGAGAAGCTCCACTCAAAAATGGCTCATCGGCTGCGGTATTGGCTGCGGCGTAATCGTCATTATTCTTATAATTCTCGGTATCGGCGGTTTCTTTTTCGTCAAGAACATCGTCCATGAATTTCAGGATATGGAAACCCTCGAGGATGCTTTGATAAAACAGCACGGAAAAATTAAGGAATTCTGCCCTGAGCTTGATGGGTCTATTCCGGCTGAAAGGATGGAAATTTTCCTTTCTGTCAGGTCTGCTTTTGCGCCTATCCGGGAAGAAATAGAAAGCTCTCTCACTAAGCTTTCAGAAAGGACTGGGAGAAGAGAAATAGATTTGACAAGGCCAAGGCCCGGGCCCGCAAACGTTTTGCGAATGATCAGGCTCGGCGTAGGGATTATTCCCGAGATTGCGGGATTTTTCAAAAGCCGCAACCAGGCTTTGCTGGACAATGGGATGGGATTGGGTGAATACTACTATATCTATGTAGTGGCCTATTATTCCTGGCTTGGGAAATCGCCAGAAGACGGCCCTCCTTTTAAGCTGGCCGGCAGGGATGAGGAAGGTAATGTTTGGGATGAGGATGAAGAAGAATTACTGGAGATGCGCAGAGATCGCATTCTAAGAAGGATGCACCGGCTGATTCTTCCCATGCTCCACAACCAGCTGGAAAGACTCAACGGGGAGAATATGACTCAAGTCTCCGATGAGTGGCGGGAAAAACTGGAGGCTGAAATCAAAGCTATGGAAGCTGACCGCTACCGCCTTCCCTGGCAAGACGGTCTTCCCGAAGTTCTTGAAATATCCCTCAGCCCATTCAGGGAGCGGTTGGAAGCCAGCTACGGCAAGATGACCAATGCTCTAGAGGTTGCGTTTGAGCAGAGATGAAAAGAAGGAGAAACAAAGGCATCAATTCTGGTTATGCGGAAGTAGGCGGCTCCAGACTCTATTATGAAACTACAGGGCAAGGTTATCCTCTGGTTTTTGTTCACGGAGGACTGGCAGACAGCAGGATGTGGGATGGACAGTTTTCATCTTTCGCAGATCATTTTAATGTGATCCGTTACGATGCGCGTGGCTTCGGCAAATCAGAGACGCCGAAAAATCCTTTTTATCCCTTTCAAGATCTGAAGGCTTTGCTGGATTACCTGGATGTGGAAAAAGCCTTATTACTGGGCCTTTCCATGGGAGGCGCCATTTCCATCGACTTCACTCTGGAATATCCTGAAAGAATGAAAGCTCTGATTCTTGCCGGCCCTTCTGTCCATGGCTTTTCCTACTCAGAAGAATTTATGCAGAAAGGACTGGAGCTATTCACCGTTGCCTTAAAAAAAGGGCCGGAGCAAGCTACGAAAATTCTATTTGAAGACCCGTTCTGGGACTACGTACTCCCTTCTCTGGGGAATATTAAAGCAAGGAATAAAATCCGGATAATGGCCAGAGAGTTTTTCCAGGCTTTCTGTTGGGATCCCAACCTGATGAAAGCCGCCGTTCCACCGGCGATAGAGAGAATTTCAAGAATAAATGTTCCCACTCTCCTTATAGCTGGCGGAGAAGACCACCAGGAGAATATCAACGCTGTAGAGAAATTAGAATCTGAGATAAGGGGAGCTGAGAGAGTGGATCTGGCAGGAGCCTGCCATATGATGAATTTGGAATACCCGCAAAAATTCAACATGGTCGTCCAT
>CAYVAT010000077.1:0-4754 GCA_964449165.1 uncultured Eubacteriales bacterium
TTTTTTATCGGAAATATTAGGGAAAACCTGTTGATTTACAAAGGGATTTGCCGTAAATTACTCAACGATAAAGTCCCTGTATTAAGTTTGGGATAAGTAATGAGAATGAGAAAGCCGTACTTCTTACTTCTTCTTATGCTTTTTATCTTCCTCATCAGCGAAGCCGAGATCTTTTATCCCTGGAAAGATGTCTATATGGGGGCTTTGCAGGCGGATTCATGGGCAGGAATGGTGCTTGCTCCTCACCCGGAAAGTGTTTTTGCCTTCCGCCTGCGTATAAAGAAAGACAGTGAGATTGCCGAAGGCCAGGATTTCTTGTTTCTTGTTTCAGAGGTTGGTCCTCATGCTCCGGATGGACAGTACGCCAGAATGAAAATGGATTTAAGCCTTCCTTTTAATTTGGGGACTGAAACTCCTATTTTGATAAAGCCATCATCCAAATCAGATACATTGGTCTATGAATTTTCCCGCCAGGATGAAAGGACATTAGTAGGCAGGATTATTTCTCCAGAGACTGTCGAGCTTGATCTCATTCATTATTTTCCCTGGGATTTAAGCGGAAAGTACCGGTATCTTGCTGACGGACAAGTGGAAGGAGAAAGTCGATCCTCGAAGAAATTCCATTATCTTTTCTGGACAAGCCATGACGAGCATACATCTTCACCTTTAGCGAATGATGCCCAGGAGGAATTGACTCTTTCCTTCTCCATGAAAAAGGAGAAGAAGCTTTATTTTGCGGTAGGAGTGAGTGAAGATGCCAGGGTCTTGAGCAATCATATCTATCGCTACAAAAACGAGAGGGTAATCGACTCCATCCTGGAGGAGGAAAAAAAGAGGTATGAGAAGAAAAGAGTTAAAGTTGAGAAGCTTTATAAGGGAGCAGCAGAAGCCATCACCAACAACCTCTTCTGGATGATACTCTATCAGCCAGGCAAACACCAGTTGTACACTCCTGCCGGCCGCAGATGGATATTTCCCAAGCCTGATGGAACGCCTGATCATTGGACGATTTTCGAATGGGATTCCTTCTTTAACGCCTTAGAAGTGGCTATCGAAAGTCCCAAGCACGCAAAAGATATCGTGAGGGCTGTGCTGGAGACGCAGTATCCCAACGGAAACATCCCTACCTGGAGAGGACGTTTCGGAGGCACACCTGACAGGTCTCAGCCCCCTGTGGGTTCTTATGTGGTTTTGAAACTCTTCCAGAGATTCGGAGATTTGGAGATGCTCGAGCATGCTTACCTTTATCTACGAAAGTGGCATGATTTTTGGAAGATGGAAATGTCCACCGGACAGACGAGGCGGGATGGAAATGGTGATGGCCTCCTTGAATGGGGCTCAGATGCAGGGCTGGTGGCCGCCAATGTCCCAGACTGGGAGAAGGATGCTTCCGGAAAGCAGCGAGCCATGTGGGAATCTGGTCAAGATGATTTGCCCAATTGGGATGAAGCCGTGTTCGATGAAAGCACTGGAACATTGGCCATGAATTGTGTTGATCTCAATTCCCTTTATGCCCTTGATGCTTGGTGCTTGGCTCAGATAGCCAGGATTCTGGAGAAAAGGGAGGACTACCAGAATTATCTTTCCGAATATGAGAGGATAAAAGAGCTGGTCAACACCTATCTCTGGGACGAATGGGAAGGATTTTACTTTGATCGCCACTGGAACGGGGAATTTTCGAAGAGAAAGGCTGCCTCCAATTTTTATCCTCTCATCGCTCGTATCCCAGACTCGAAAAGGGCATTGCAAATGATCCGACACTTGCAGAACAGCAAAGAATTCTGGGGGGAGTATGTTATCCCCACCATCTCCCGAGATGATCCTGCCTTTCCAGACCAGGAATATTGGAGAGGATCTGTTTGGCCGCCCACAAATTATCTGGTTTATCAAGGCCTGAAAGCCTATGGCTTTGATGCTATTGCTTCTGAGTTTGCCAAGAAAAGCCTGACCTTGTTCTTGAGAACATGGGAAAATTTTCAGATTTGCCCAGAGAATTTTGACTCCCGTACGGGTGAGCCCAAAGGCCGTCGATACCAGAGCTGGGGACCCCTTTTCGCTTTGATTGCCATAGAGGATTATATGGATATCAATCCCTGGGAAGGATTCCGGTTTGGAATGATCAAACCCGAAGAAAAAGGGAAGCTGAGGCGGATAGCCATCCAGGGACGGCATTATGATCTAGAGATTTCCTCTGATGAGATGAAGCTCAAAGAGGAAGGCAGGGAGATCGTGAAGACGAATGGCGGAGCTGTGTTACGTCATTTTTACTATTCGGAAGATGAAATTTCCTTTGAGATCAGAACCTTGGAGAAAAGGGAGATCAAGATAAAATTTTTGACCAAAGGGCGTTATGAACTGAGGATAGACGACGAGGTCAAAGAAATCTTCAAGGGAGATGACATAAAATTCAAAGTGCCTGAGGGTGATCACTCCGTGCTCATCCTTCTTCTGGATAGGCTGGAGTGAGTCAGGGCTTTCCTTGCCTCTGCCAGCCTTTATCTTGGAGATAAGCCTTCTTCAGCGTATCACCACGGATACCATGCCTTAATGCTTCCAGAGCCAAAATCTCATCTGGAGGAATATTTCCCAGGTTCACGTTGATCCCCAGACGAAGGATGAGTGCCTGCTGCTGATTCTTCAGGGGGGCTTCCCAGATAAGGTCATTCACATCCCCGATTCCAGCCAGGATATGGTCGATTTCATCCTGTTTGATACGGCCTTCCTGATCGAAAATCCCCACTCCTCTTCCTGCCTCTCTGGCTTCCATGATCACTTTGGATGATCCGTTTTCCATATCCTCCTTTATGATTTGGTGGACAAGAGAGATGGGCAGGATATCTTTAGGATCCTTTTTTCCCACTTCGGTAATAACCTTAAAACCATAATCCAGTGACTTCTTGATCACCTCTTTTCTGGAATGGAGACCCATCTCGATGGTTCCATCTGATACCTCAACCGCTGAAAATCCCAACTCTTTGGCCCTCTTCAAGTAGTCATCCAGAGCTCTCTGCCAGAAAGCCACTTCCAGAAATGTCCCACCTGGCATAATGTCTATATGGGAAGAGGTGACCATCTCATTTTTCTTCCTCAAGAAATCCTCATCACAGAAGGCAGAAGTGCCGAAGGCGAGTTTGATGATGTCTATATATTCTCCCGCAACCTCGATCAGATCTTCAATATGGCGAAGGCCTATCCCTTTATCGATAACCATGGTTAGGCCTGATTCTCTGGGTTTTTCCGATCTTCCTTCTACAGGCTTGTGAATCACGTTTTTCCAGGCTTTACTCATTTTTCCACTCCTTTCTGAATTTATCTCAACAGATCTCCCCAGCAATCCAAGGGATTGGAAAGAATAGCGGCGATCCGGCTAACGCTGCTGTGATGGGCGAGTCTGGTGACGGATTCTAGGCGAGCCTCGGCCATTGCCTTGTCCTCAAAACCCAAGAAGGGGAGCCTGTCGTAGAGAACAACGGTTTCTGTCAATTTCTGGGAGACATTATCGAAGAGAGCTTTCGAAGCTTTTTTCCTGTCATTCAGGGGATAGAGATGAAATTTTTTCCTTCCTTCCTCGATCCTGGGGAAGAGGATAACCACTGATTTCGGATTTTTGAGCTCTTCTGTACTTGCTTTATAGGAACAGAGATCCACAGCAATTTTTTTCTGCCATTCCTCTCCCTTTTTTGGCGGCTCTTCATTCGGAAGAAAGCGGGGAAAATCATAAATCAGAGTTCCCCATCTGATGTTGTCGATAAAAGAGCCCATGTACCAGGTTACTCCGCTCTCATCCATATGGAAATGAACGGTTTCGGTGGAGAAAAGCTTCAATCCCTTGCCCAGTCCGCTGAGGAGATAGACGGTTTTTCCGCTTCCGGCGCCCCCGATGATCACGAAAAGTTCGTCTTTTCTATCATCATAGAGGCCGCATGCGTGAAAATTGTATATCCTGTGTTTTTTTTCAAGCAGATAAAGAATGAACCTGTATAGGAATCCCTGGTTTCCCCAGAGACTAAACCGCAGGTCTGATGCTTCCTGAGCAAATCTCTGGAGAGATCCTTGAAATCTGACTCTATCTCCTTCTCGTACCCATGAGGGCTTCTCCCTTGTGTCTTCCACGCTTACATAACCGTCCAACTTTTGGGAATAGGGAATTTCGACAACATCCTTGAAATCTGTGAGGAGCGATTTGACTTCTCGCTTGTAAGGGAGATCGGGCAGGAGCGTTTCCCTGTTCGATTCAATACCGATTGTTGCTTCTAAACACTGGAGAGCTTTTCTGTGGAGGCTGTTTTCTCTCATTATTTTGACCAGGCTGCCTTATTCAGGATCAATACAGGCTGTATGTATCGTGTATATCATACACGATAAAAACAAAGCCAACAACACAGACTATTTATTTCCGTTGAGGCTAATATTTTTTTAAGGATGGGTCCTGTCAAGGGGTGTCCCCCGTCCGTCCTCGCTCCACCCATCCCCCAGTGGGGCCCTTCCGCTGCGGGCGTTGCGGGGGAGCACCCCGTGCCACCCATCCTATTTAAAAGGAGATGGTTATTAGCCTAGGGGAAAAGATGCTTTGTTTAATCAAGTAGCGAGGCGGCGGTTGCTGTCCATCCGAAGCCCATAGTGGAAGGGTGGGAGGGTCTTGGCGAGGATGGACAGGAACCGGCGCTCTGACTGATTATATCCCTCATCATTAGCTTCCACGGAAATAAAGATGCTTATTTTACTGCGGTGTGGATGGCAGAAACTCCGAAGAG
>CAYVAT010000078.1:0-4732 GCA_964449165.1 uncultured Eubacteriales bacterium
GGTTTTCTCCTGGGTATTTTCTTCGTCTTCCTTTTCATCGGAAGCGTGGAATTCACCACCATCAACAGCACCATCTCAGGTGGAGCTTTGAGTCAGGGAGCTGCCACGTTAATAGCTATTCTGTTGTTTGTGGGAGCGACAGGCAAGTCAGCGCAGATTCCCCTCTATGTCTGGCTTCCCGACGCAATGGAAGGCCCAACTCCCGTCAGTGCCCTCATCCATGCAGCGACCATGGTCACCGCCGGAGTCTATATGGTCTCCCGGATGAACCTTCTCTACACTTTCTCGGGAGTGGCAGCCCAGATCGTGGCCATCATCGGCGCTCTGACGGCAGTCTACGCAGCCACTATGGCCCTAACCCAGAATGACATCAAAAGGGTCCTGGCCTATTCCACCATCTCCCAGATCGGATACATGTTTATCGGGTGCGGAGTGGGTGCTTATGCGGCAGGAATGTTTCATCTCTATACCCATGCCTTCTTCAAGAGCCTCCTTTTTCTGGCGGCAGGAAGCGTCATGCATGCCCTCTCAGGAGAGCTGAATATGCAAAAAATGGGAGGATTGCGTAAATACCTTCCCCTCACCTACCCCACGTTTCTTGTGGGGGCTATCGCCATCGCCGGAGTTCCGTTCTTTTCCGGGTTCTTCTCCAAGGATGCTATACTTACCAAGGCTTATTCGAGCGGTCAGTATTTTGTCTGGGCTCTGGGGGTTACGGGAGCTATCCTGACCGCTTTCTACATGTTCCGTCTCATCTTCCTCACCTTCCACGGGGAGGAGCGTCTGGAGCCTGATGCCAAGGCACATCTCCATGAATCCCCGCCAGTGATGACCATTCCCCTGGTGATTCTGGCCTTTTTCTCTGTTGTCGCTGGTTATGTGGGGCTTCCTGTTGTTTTCGGGAAGAACCTCAACTTCTTCGAGCGTTTCCTGGAGCCTGTGATTAGAGTCCCCCATGAAGCACATTTAGAATTGAACACAGAATGGATACTGATTCTGATTTCAGTGGCGGTTGCTCTAGCTGGAATTTACATCGCCCATGTCTTTTACATCAGAAATCCCAGGATCCCCCACCAACTTGTGGCCCGCTTTCCTTCAATCTACAAGCTCCTCTACAACAGATATTATGTAGATGAAATCTATAATGCCGTCTTCATCAACTCTACGGTAAAGGGTTCAGAAATCATATATGATAATTTTGACCTTAAGGTCATCGATGGAGCCCTCAACGGTACGGCTTCAGTCACCAACTTTTCCGGAAAAATCCTGAGCTATCTCCAGAGTGGACTGCTCAAAGATTATGCCCTGGTCTTCCTTCTGGGAGCCACTCTGTTTATAGGATATTTGTTGTTATTCTAAGATGAACATACCGATATTAAGCATTGTCACTTTTCTTCCGCTGGCTGGCTCGATCATCCTTATCTTCATCAACCGGGAGAAGGAAAATTTCCTCCGCTCTTTCGCTTTCTCGGTGGCACTCATTAATTTCATCTTTTCTTTAACCCTCTACTTTAATTTCAACTCACAGACGCCCGATCCCCAATTTGTGGAGAGAGGGGCCTGGATAGGATACGGAATAAATTATCACGTGGGAATTGACGGCATAAGTCTTTTCCTCGTCCTTCTTACCACGTTTTTGATGCCCATCGCCATCCTCTCTTCCTGGACGTACATCCAGAAAAGAGTCAAAGAATACCTCATCTTCATGCTCCTGCTGGAGACCGGGATCATCGGCGTTTTTGTCTCTCTTAACCTCTTTCTCTTCTATGTCTTCTGGGAAGCCATGCTCATCCCCATGTATTTCCTGATCGGCGCATGGGGCGGGCGCCGGCGTATCTATGCCACCCTGAAATTCGTCCTCTTCACCATGCTGGGAAGCCTGTTGATGCTGGTGGCCATATTCGTCCTCTACTCCACCTACTACAAAGCCACAGGAGTCTACTCACTCAACATTTTTGACTACTACAAGATTATGCTCAACCCCAATTTTCAGATATGGCTATTCCTGGCCTTTGCTCTGGCTTTTGCCATCAAGGTACCCCTGTTTCCTTTCCACACCTGGCTTCCGGATGCCCACGTGGAGGCGCCAACAGCCGGGTCGGTCATCTTAGCAGCCGTTCTGTTGAAAATGGGTGCCTACGGTTTCCTCCGGTTTGCCTTCCCTCTCTTTCCCGATGCTCTAGAAAGATTTTTGCCTCTTCTGGCCATCTTGAGCCTGATAGGCATCATCTACGGCGGCCTGATGGCCCTTATCCAAAAAGACATTAAGTCCTTAGTCGCTTACTCCAGCGTTAGCCATATGGGGTTGATCATGCTGGCCGTGTTTGCCCTCAACCTGGAAGGGACCGAAGGAGCCATCTATCAGATGCTCAACCACGGGTTAAGCACAGGCGCACTGTTCCTAATCGTGGGAATTTTGTATGAAAGAGCCCATACCAGACTGATCAAAGACTTTGGAGGAGTCAGCAAGCAGATGCCGGTGTATTCGGCATTCTTCCTCATCTGTATGCTGTCTTCTGTCGGCCTTCCCGGTCTTAACGGTTTTGTGGGCGAAGTGCTGTGTCTGTTCGGCATCTTTAAGGCCAACAAATTACTGGCCATTCTTGGAGTCACTACAGTCATCCTGGCCGCAGGCTATCTCCTGTGGATGTTCCAAAGAGTAATGCAGGGGCCTATCACTAATGAGAAAATCCTCTCCTTCAAGGATGTTAACAAGAGAGAGATAGCCTATCTGGTGCCCATAGTTATCATGATGTTCTGGATGGGTATCTATCCCAAGCCTTTCCTTAGAAAAATGGACACCTCAGTCACTCATCTTCTCAACCGGGTCAGCCACAGGGAAAGAGTCTTTCTTAACGCTGAAAAAGAGACAGGATTGAGTAAGGAAATAAGAAAAATTATCGATAAGGAAAAAAATAAGGAAGAGGAAGAAGAGAAGCAATGAATAGCATTCTGGCGCTCTTACCTCTCTTGATCGTTGTCTCGGGCGCACTTATTGTCCTTCTTCTTGAAGTCTTCCTCAGGCGAGAAAGCCGGAATTATCTGGCCTACATTTCTCTCCTGTTCCTCATCGGCTGTGGAGTCATCTGCGTTCTTTACTGGAACCGAGCTTATTCATACTTCGGTGGCTCGCTTTCGCTGGATAATTTCGCCCTCTTTTTAACATTTATTCTTCTCATTGCCACGGCCTTTGTGATCCTGATTGCTGTCAAGTATATCTACCTGCAGGATACCAACTACGGGGAGCTTTTTTCCCTTCTTCTGCTGGCCCTATCCGGGATGATGATCATGGTTTCCTCCTCAGATTTGCTGGTCATCTTCTTGGGATTGGAAGTCCTCTCCATCTCCAGCTATGCTCTCGCTGGACTCAGGAGAGGAGACGAAAAATCATCGGAAGCGGCAGTCAAATATTTTCTCCTGGGAAGCTTTGCCAGCGCTTTTCTTATCTATGGTCTGGCTCTCCTCTATGGTGCTTCCCAAGCCACGGGAATTTTGGCCATCATCGAACATTTCAAGTCCCAAGCTCAGTTTGGCCTTATGGCCCTTATTGGCCTGGGCTTGGTCGTCATTGGCTTCGGTTTTAAGATCGCCGTGGTGCCTTTCCATATGTGGACACCTGATGTCTATGAAGGAGCCCCGACGCCAATCACAGCCTTTTTCTCTGTAGGTCCCAAAGCGGTGGGTTTCGCCGTGCTGCTGAGGATTTTTTATCCCTACTGGAGAGTGGCCCTGGATTCTGAGGCTATTTTCTGGCTGCTCTGGGTGATCAGTGTTCTTACCATGGTTGTAGGAAACTTTGTGGCTCTGCGCCAAAAGAATGTTAAAAGAATCCTGGCTTATTCCAGCATTGCCCATGCCGGTTATCTGCTGATCGCTATCCTTTCCAGGGACAATGCCAGCCTGGTTTTCTACCTGACTGTCTATCTCTTCATGAATATCGGTGCTTTTGCCTCGGTGACAGCTTTGGGCAAAAAAGGTAGAGAATACCTTGAATTGGAAGACTACGCCGGAGTGGGTTTCAAATACCCCTGGATAGGGGCTACCTTTTCTATTTTCCTTATCTCCCTGGCAGGATTCCCTCCCACAGGAGGATTTTTGGCTAAGTTCTATGTGTTTGTGGGTGCTGTCCGGGAGGGCCTCGTACCACTGGTCATTATCGGAGTGCTGGCCAGCCTGGTTTCAGTCTTTTACTATCTGCGAATCATCGTCTACATGTATATGAGAGAGCCGGTAGAAGAGATTGAAATCGATGCCGAAAACCCTGCCCTTTTCCTGGTGCTTTTCTTCTGCCTTTACGGGGTGCTCCAACTTGGCTTATTCCCCGGAAACATCCTGCTTCTTGTCCAGCAGGCAGTCAAATCGCTTCCCCTCCTCTAAAATCAATACAAAAAAAGACTGGAGCAGGACATAAGCCGAATTCTGTTCCTGCACAAGACTGGCAGGGGTGGTTATTCGTCTGACCCCTTGATTGCTCAAGGGGTTTAGCGACCTACCCGCCCCTCGAGACGGGCCGCCTCAACCGGGGCCGATTTGGTCTTGCTCCGGATGGGGTTTACCGAGCTCCTGATGTCACCACCAGGACGGTGAGCTCTTACCTCACCTTTTCACCCTCACCCAATGGAGTAGCCATATGGCCATTCCAAAAAGCGGTCTGTTTTCTGTGGCACTTTCCTCCGATTGCTCGGAGTCGCTGTTAGCGACCATCCTGCCCTTTGGAGTTCGGACTTTCCTC
>CAYVAT010000079.1:0-4458 GCA_964449165.1 uncultured Eubacteriales bacterium
ATTTACAAAAGTTGACATAATGTATATTATCGGTATAAGAAAGAGCGGCTATATAGTTGTTACTTTTAAATTCCGTAGAAAAGCAAAAAATGGATAGCATTTATTAAACGGGTAAAAGATCAAACCAGAGTCACAATTGTTCCTAAAAATTAGTATAGGAGCCAAGAAAAAGGTGAATAACTGTCACCAATAAGTTCTTTCACTACCAATGGCGCAATACCTTCGGATCGAGTTATCACACTTTGAAGGACTATTCCAGTCCCTCGATCCAAGAAAACGACCGCATAATTATCGCATCCTTCTTCGAAGCCCACATGAAAGATGGCTTCGCCTTGAGAGCAGCGGAACCTACCCCAGCCCATCGACCATGCCAAATGGATGGTTTCATGGATTTTTGGGTCAGTATTTTGAGGAGCATGAAGACTTTGAGATGTGATGTTGACTTGAGGCTCCAGCATCAATTCCAGGGAATCTGGATTAAGACTCTTCCCATTCATGAGAGCCAGAAGGAATTTGGCGTAATCGGCTGTATTTGTCAGGAGAGAGGCAGCCGCATTAGGAACGATTTTTGTCTTTTCTATATTTCGGCGAAGGCCTGTTCTCAAGTTAACAGCAAAATTCCCATCGAAACATTTTTCCCAAAGGAAAGACGAGTTGGTCATTCCCAGGGGGAGAAAGATCCTCTCTTTAGCAAGGCAATTGAAATCTTTACCCGTTATTTCTTCCAGGATGAACTGCAGAAGTCTGTAGCCCTCACCCGAGTACTTGAACATTTTTCCAGGAGTAAATTTGAAATCAAGGCGTCTATCCCGATTGATAAATCGCCAATTGGGAAAACCGCTCTGGTGGCTCAACACTATCCTGGTTGTCAGCAATTTATATCTCTCGTCATCTTTAAGATCTGCATAATCAGGATATTCATAAAGCGGCCGGTCCAGGTATTGATACAGAGGCTTGTCCACATCGAGCAATCCTTCTTCCACAAGCTTCATCACAAGGTAGGCAAAAACGGGTTTGCTCAAAGAAGCCATTCGGAAAACCGTCTGCTCATCAACACGCTTGTTCGTTTTTTTATCGACGATACCCATTGACTTCTGGAAAACGACATCAGAGCCCTGAACGACCGCTACAGACAAAGCCGTTGCTCCGGATTTGTCCAGGATTTGGAGGAGAAAACTCTCTGCCTGGCTTGGTTTTTTCCATTCTCCATCAATGGTTTGCCATTTATCGGTTTGAGGATTGATCGCATCCAATCTTTCAGCGCAGGATAGAATAGGAAGTAGAAATATAGCTAAAACCCCGAAAAGAAGAAGCAATACCCACAGACAAATATTTTTCATTTCTTCCTTCTCTCATGAACCTGCATGGACATAATGATTGAATGATGCAATGATCTTAATATAACAAAGACACTCCAATAAGAAAAAGGACTGCCTTTTATCAATGTATGAATGTCACGGAATTAATTATTTCACGAAATTTCTTCAAAAACAAAATAAAACTTGATTATTGCTCAGACTCGGGAACTTGGATATCTGTTTTTAAATAGAGCTCTAGGGATCAACGATTGTTTTTTTATGCTTATTCTTTAGTTTTTCTTTCGCTGAGGAAGCCTAGGAGAGCAGTCACATAAACAGTATATCTCTCATGGTCACTTTCTTCCCAGGTTCACTAATATTACAGCCAGATAAATAGCAGCCAAGCACACTAGAATGTAAACAATGCGAGATATAACTGACATAGTGCCAAAAATAGCAGCAACAAGATCAAATTTGAATATACCGACTAAGCCCCAGTTAAGGCCGCCGACAATGATCAATATCAGGGCTATCCAATCCAGTACGTTTAGATTTTTCATAGAAAATCCTCCTTTGTATTGGATTGTTTAGATTTGGGAATAAGCCTGCTTTCTGACTATTCCAACATATGCATTTTTTGCTGACATCTAATCTTCCCCAATCTATAACGACTTGATTTATAGCAAAGAAAGAGTTTCAAGTCAAACAGGCAAGGATTTATAAGAATTTTCTGCTGCTTTCTTCAGGAAAGCTGGTAAATTTAAATCATATTGGGTAGAATATTTTGAACGCTGAGAGAGATACAATAAACTCAGGAATAGATTTGTGGCACAAGACCAAATTTTAAAGAACAGAACGTTCTATCCAAGCTTGTTTATGAAATTTTGTCTTTATATTTGTCTCCCTGTCCTTTTCTTTATCCTTATTATTCCTGGGGTAGCAGGAGGAATAATGAAAGAATCTAAGCCTGCCCTCCCTAAAACCGCTGGACTATGGACAAGACCAGACTCGTCCCGCATGGTGACTGCCGAAAACATCTTTGATTACATGGACGGCGCAGGAGAGCTTTACATCGGCTATTGTTTTGACCATCTCGAAGCCTACGAGTATGAGGCAAAATCCCAGAAAAACATCCTGGTCGAGCTGTATTTCATGAAAACATCTGATGATGCTTTCGGGCTGCTCTCCCTGGACTGGGGAGGCGAATCCTTAGATTTAGGCTCATCCTCACCGGACAAAACTGCATCCACGGAATCTCGATGGCCAAGAGCACTTTACGGCGAAGGCTTGCTGCGCATATGGTCGGATAATATCTACGCCAGAATCATGGCTTATCAGGAAACAGCGGAATCCAGGGAGGCTGTCCTCGCCCTAGGCCGCACCGCAGTCAAAGACCGTCAAAATCCCCCCTCTCCAGAACTCCTCGAACATCTCCCCGCGTTTTTTCAGCCGGGCTGGGAACTTCGCACAGACAGGATCGCCTACTTACGGTCTTATCTAGTGCTCAATTCCCTTTACTATCTCAGCCAGGAAAACATACTCGATCTGGGCATCGACACAGAAGCGGTTACCGCCCTCTATGAGAAGAAAGAATCATCACAAGACCTGCATCACAGCGTCAGACTGCTTCTTGTGAAGTATCCTGACTCCGATCATGCCGGAAAGGCAATCCTCCATTTCCACAGAGTCTATCTTCCTGATTATACATTCCAAAAAGAATCAGCTTCCTCAGGAGCTACGGCGAATGTCTTTCCAGTCGAGGATGGCTGGCTGGGATACAGGCTGCAGAATACGACCATAACATTCATCTTTGAATGTCCTGACCGGGAAACGGTCATTGCCATCATGGATCAATTAAGATAATAATCCACCTGAGAGGAGGTTTTTATGCGTCAAAAAGAAAAGCCCTTGACACGGAGAGATTTTCTACGGGGTTCGCTGGGGGCAACTCTCGGTGCATCTCTGTTAGGCACAAAGTTTATGAAAGCCGGTCAAACAACAGGCGCCACAAGCCTGGTGACCATTGTCCGCGACGAGAACGCCATGAATGCCAGCAATACAGTCAATCCAGAGGTTTTGAAGGCCATGCTCGACCAAACTCTGATCAAGTTTACAGGCCGGAATTCCACCAGGGAGGCATGGCTTAGCCTGGTCAAACCCGATGACACAATCGGCCTTGTTCCCACTCCTCACCTCAACCCCACTCATCAGGAAGTGGTTGATGCCGTCAAGAGCTCCCTCATAGAGGCAGGAATCCCGGAAGAGAAAATTCTTGATGCCCAGGGTGGTCCTGAAAAACCAAAAGCCTGCACGGCTCTTGTCGCCCTCCCCGCTCTTAAAGCCCATTGGCTTACTGGACTCGGAACAGTAATGAAGATTTACATCCTTTATTCGGGAAAACCCAGCTACTATCACCAGGAAAACAACGCCAAGCTTGGAGAGACATGGAGCCTGCCCTTTGTCAAAGGAAAGACTCGTCTGGTGCTCGTGGATGCCCTTCATCCTCTCTGCGATAAGGGACCACAGCCGGATCCCCGTTACAAGTGGGCCTACAACGGCCTGATCGCGGGAACAGACCCTGTGGCTGTGGATACGGTCTCACTGCGCATCATCGAGGAGAAGAGGAAGGCCATGCGGGGAGAACCGTGGCCGCTGTCCCCTCCCCCGCTGTGTGTGGAAGCTGCCGACAAGGACTACGGTTTGGGAACGAGCGACTGGAATAATATCAAGGTGGAGCATTACGGCTGGGAGGAAGACTTACTCCTGGGCTAGCAAGTTATCAGGTAAGCCTCAGGCCAGAAGTGCAGCGATCATCCCGGTGACATTCATTTATCTCCGATCAGAAAGTAATCACTAAATCCTTGGCCAATTCGGCCTTATGGTTTAGCTGCCAGTGGGAAGGTATCCTATCAGTACAAACATGTCAAGAGATAGCAGGCTCTATTGACATTCATTCACAAGCAAAATATCCTGTGGTGTTTAACAGAAAGGATTTTGATAGTATTGATCATCATATTCATCCAAAACCATATTCGGTCACGGCCGTAAGAATAATATGAGAGATAAATTTTGTTCAAGGGAGGCAATATGAGAAAAAAACCATTACTCAACCGCAGAGATTTCCTGAGAACATCTGCTTTCGGGATGCTCGGCGCTGGTG
>CAYVAT010000080.1:0-1699 GCA_964449165.1 uncultured Eubacteriales bacterium
TATCCGTTATCTCAGATGATTTAATGTCAGGTGTTTTCTTCACCAACATGGCCACTTCACTGCAAAAGATTTATACCACAGCAACAAATCAAACTCAAAGATAAAAGAGGTAAAAGAGGTTAGAGGCCAAAAAGTTGTTTTTAGTAAATGTTACTATTTGATGAAGATTTGAATAAAGGGAAAAATATTTCTCATTGCTTATCATCGATTTTTTCTTTGGGCAAGAAGTTTTCCATCACCCAAATTTCAGAACTAAGGCGAGACGAGCAAAAGGCGATACGTCGTCCATCAGGATGAACGCTTAGCAAGCTCAATCTGTTCATTGCCACTCCAAGCTTCTTAGGTTCTCCACCATCAACAGAAATTTGATAAAGCTCACATTTCTGCTTATTTTCTTTTCTCTTCGCAAAGAGCAAATTCTTACTGTCAGGCGTCCACGCGACTGTCGTAATAATTTCTCCTTTTTTTAAATTCAGCACATGGCGGAGTTCTCCACCAGCAGGTGGTATGATAGTCAGCCTCCTCGAAAATGATTCATCGTCAAAAGTCTGGAATGCCAGCCATTTATTATCTGGTGAGAGGGCCAAAAAAGTAGGCCCAGAGTCTTCGCGATGGATTTCTCTCTTTTCTTTGGTCGCAGGGTCATAGAGCCTAATATGGGAACCCAAGTCTTCAGGTGAATATGGATTCTGGTATTTATAGAATAGCTTTTTTTTATCTGATGACCACATAGCCCAACGGACCATAGACTCGGAATCTAGATCCATAACGTGTGTGGTATCACCTGTTTGGGCATCGATTTCGTAGATTCCCTTTTGATCATTATGATCTGATGCTAGTGTAAGAAGGATGGATTGGCTATCAGGGGACCAGCGAAGTATCCCGAAGGATTTAAGATTAGGAGTGAGTATACGCTCCTCCCCGGTTTCCAGGGAACGGATGTAAATGTGCTTCTTCGCTTTGTAAGCAAGATACTTCCCGTCGGGCGACCAGTCAGGACCAGAGTTTGAACCTACCAAGCGTTGGGTCGCTTTTGTTGGTGGGGAGATGAGCTTTCCCTTTTCTGTATCGAGCGTGGCGGTATAAACATCTATCATCCAGCTCCTGAGGCCGTAGTAGAAAGAACCTTTCTTGGTCAAGCCTAAAGGAACTATTTGGCCTATGTCCTTCTTGATCAATTCCGGTTCTCCCTGAGGTTTACCCTCCGCAACTCGAATAAACCAGAGATCCAAGGTTCCTGTCCGGTTGCTGGCAAAGACAACTTTTTTCCCATCAGGAGACCAACAGAGTAAAAAGTCATGCGCGGAGTGCTTAACGAGAGGAACTTCTTGGCTCCCGTCGCTTGAAAGAAGAAAGATGTCGTGCTTTTCAACGTCTTGCTTCGACGGGAAATCATAAGCAATATAACGCCCATCCGGTGAGAAGAGTACTTCTCTTGGAACATTTTTTACAGGCTCCTCAAAGGTTTTAAGGATGCGCTCAGAGCCGTCTGCAACAGAAACGAGCACAACCTGGCCGGTCATATCCTTTCTGGCGAACCCAGCTAGGATGTACTTGCCATCCGGAGACCAGTCCAAGGGAAGAACAGTTGGTAATTCCGCGTTATGAGAAAGGACGCGAGGTCCTGAGCCATCAACCCCAAAAATAAGAAGATCGCATTCCATATTAAGCCCACACCCTGCGCAGGCAAGCTGATTGC
>CAYVAT010000080.1:1709-3885 GCA_964449165.1 uncultured Eubacteriales bacterium
GGAGACCATATAAACAGACCGTAAAACTGCGCAGATTTTAACAAAGCGTCTCTTTCTGAAGGGCTTAAACTCTCAGCCGACTTCAATAATGACCAATTATTTGTCAGACGTATATGCTTTCTATTGACAAGATCGAGGAGGGCGAGGTCTCCACCATTCCTGTCCGTATAAGAGATATATCGGCCGTCCCGTGAAGCTGAACTTAGATTCGCACTCCTCACATCAAGTCCCGCCCATACCCGACGTATGCTAAGTTCCTTATTGCCTTTCTCAACAAATGTTTTCGCTCTTAAGAGGACGGAAAGTTTTTCCTTAGCGATCTTGACCGCTTCTGTTTGTTCAGGATAATCATCTACGACCTTCTGGTAGGCTTTTGGGGCCTCTTTTAGTCCTAATTTCTCATAGCAGAGGCCGATGTGGAGTTGAGCCTTGGCCGCAATTTCTCTGTTTTCCAAGAATTGTTCGATTATTTTTTTATAAAGATCTATGGCCTCTTGGAGATTTCCCTTGGCTTCCTCCAGATAGAGTGCTTTTTCGAAAAGTTCTCCTGCAGTTTGCTGGGAATATAGACTGTTAAATACTAAAAAAAGACCCACTGTTGAGATTAAAAATGTGAAAAAGAACTTTTTTGCGATTTTCATTTTTCCCTCCATCTCATTTTTTCACTTTTAATATAAGGTATTTTCAAATGAGATGTGTTAAGGAAGTATGAAGTTTGGGTGAAATTTCAGCACAAAATTTGGCGACTCTTTCAGTCAATGAATTTATACCCCACGCCCCTTACACTGATGATATGTTTTGGGTTTGACGGATCATCCTCTATCTTTTTTCTGATGTTAGCGACATGGCTGTCTATTGTTCTGAAGGAAACATAGGTATTTTCTTCCCCCCAGATTTTATCCAGGAAGTAATCTCGGGAAAGCACTTCTCCCTTTTTCTGAATGAGAAGCTTGAGCATATGAAATTCTAAGGGCGTCAATTCGAGCCTTTTGCCTTTCTTTTTTGCTTCATATTTTTTGAAATCTAGATCGATCTTACTGAAACTATATATGTCTAAATTTCTTGTCTGTTCTTTTGTTCTCCGGAAAATAGCTTTTATTCTTGCCAGAACCTCTCGTAGGCTAAACGGCTTAGTGACATAATCATCAGCACCTAACTCTAGGCCCAATACCCTATCTATTTCTTTATCTTTGACCGTCAGCATTATAATCGGTGTTGTATCACCCTCCATTCTTAATCTTTTACAGATCTCGTATCCATCAAGCACTGGCAACATGATGTCAAGAATAATAAGATCTGGCTTCTTTTCCTTTATGAGGGCTAATCCTTTTCCTCCATCCTCTGCTTCAAAAGCAATATATCCTTCAGATTCTAATTCATCCTTAAGACTCAATAAAATCCCGGGCTCGTCTTCAACGATAAGGATTTTTTTGGACATGACTCACACTCCTTTTTTCTTTATGGGGAAGATAAGAGCAAAAGTGCTTCCATGACCGAATTTGCTCTTGACAGATATCCTTCCCCCATGGGCTTCAACAGTATGTTTGACCAATGTGGGTCCCAATCCTGTCCCTTTTACGGATTGTTTGAGTGCATTTTGACCCTGATAAAACTTATCGAATATTTTATCCATTTCATTCTGAGGAATTCCTATCCCTTTATCTTCCACTTCAATAATGACATTTTCAGCATCTTTTCTAAAGTTGACAGTAACTTCCTTTCCTGCAGGAGAGAATTTAACGGCATTATCCAGAAGATTATTGAGAGCTTGAGATAATGCTTCTTTGTCGATAGAGAGAAGAGGAGCATCTTTTTCAATATGTGTTCGTATTTTTATATCTTTTTTAATTTCTTCTTTTTGAAAAGCTTTGATTTGTTGGGCTACTTGCTGAGCCACATCTGTATCAACAAATTCATATTCCTTCTTTCTCTCTTCGATTTTTGAAAAGTCTAAGATATTTTTCACCAATTTCGTTAACTTATCCGCATCGTGAGAAATAACGGAAAAATAATGATCCATCTTGGCAGGATCTCTGACTTTTCTCCCTTGCAGGCGCTCAACAAGGGCCTTTATGGATGTCAAAGGCGTTTTAAATTCATGGGAGACAGATGAGACAAAATCAGACTTTATTTTCAAAACCTCCATGTCGTGAGAGACTGTTCTCACGATGAGTAC
>CAYVAT010000081.1:0-3726 GCA_964449165.1 uncultured Eubacteriales bacterium
AGCCTGCCATATGATGAATTTGGAATACCCGCAAAAATTCAACATGGTCGTCCATGAGTTCTTAAAAAAGCTGTGACTTCTTAGCGAAATGATTGAAGTGATGAATGGCTGATGCCAACAAGGAGGCAAGGATGGCAGAGATTATAAGCCGTGAAATACGTTTGAAAAATCGTCCTTTTGGTATGCCCAAAGAGGATGATTTCGAGCTTGCAGAAGTGCCCGTCCCTGAGATCAAAGATGGGGAAGTGCTGGTGCGCAACATCTATATTTCTGTCGACCCTTACATGCGCGGCAGGATGAACGAACGGGGAAGCTATGCAGCGTCTTTCCAACTGGGAAAGCCTCTTGAAGGAGGTTGCGTGGGGCAGGTCCAGGAATCGAGAAGAAAAGACCTGCAGAAAGGAGACTATGTCGCAGGTATGATGGGCTGGAGGGAGTTCTTTGTTTCCGACGGCTCAGAGCTAACAAAGGTCGATCCGAGCATCGCTCAAATTCAGACCTATCTCGGTGTCTTGGGGATGCCGGGACTTACAGCTTATGTGGGTCTCTTGGATATCGGAAAGCCGAAAGAAGGAGACACGGTATTTGTTTCTTCTGCAGCAGGAGCGGTCGGTTCTGTGGTTTGTCAGATTTCCAAGCTCATGGGGTGCAGGACTATTGGGAGTGCAGGCTCAGATGAGAAAGTTTCATGGCTTCTGGATGAAGCAAGGATCGATGCTGCTTTCAACTATAAGGAAGCAGAGAATCTTATCCTCGAACTGAGAAAATATTCTCCCGACGGTATTGACGTTTATTTCGATAATGTTGGCGGCAAGCACCTGGAAGCAGCCATTGACTGTATGAACATGTTTGGCCGTATCGTTCTCTGCGGCATGATTTCTATCTACAATGCCACCCGTCCTCCTCGAGCTCCCATGAACCTTGTTTCTGTGATTTCCAAGAGGCTCAAGCTTCAAGGTTTTATCGTTTCTGACCATCTTGACCGTCATCCACAATTTTTTAAAGAAATGGGAACATGGATCAAAAATGGCCAGATCAAGTGGAAAGAGACCATCATGGAGGGAATAGAGAATACTCCTGCGGCTTTCCTCGGGCTCTTCGAGGGAAAAAACCTCGGGAAGTTACTGGTCAAGCTTGGATCTCCATCTGCGTTATAACTAATGATAAGGGATATAATATGTAAAAGCATCGGTTCCTCTCCATCCTTGCCAAGACCCTCCCACCCTCCACCATGGGCTTCGGATGGAGAAGAACCGCCGCTTCACTACCTGATTGGATGAAATATCTTCACTTGTTACGTAAATGGAGGTGCTGTCTTCAAGCATAATAGATTGACAAGTAATCTTTTAGGTGTTAAAAAATCAGTTCGGATAACTCAATGAAAAAAATAAGGAGGAAGTGATGAGAATTTTACGAAACCGGGAAAAGACGGCCGCCGCTCTTTTTGGATGTGCCATTTTATTTTTCTCCTTTTTCGCCATCCCGGCATGTCAAAAAAGTGAAGAGACCGGAATGGCCTCGCAGGAAATAAAGCCTCCCGTAGCTGAAAGGATAGAGAAAGAGCTCACGATTCACGGCCAAACTAGGGATGATTATTATTACTGGTTAAACCAGAGGGATAATCCGAAGGTTAAAGAATACCTGCAAGCAGAGAATGAATACGAAGAGGCTGTGATGAAACACACGGAAGCCCTGCAGCAGAAGCTCTTCGATGAGATCATAGGAAGAATCAAGCAGACGGATATGTCCGTTCCTTACAAGGAAAGAGGATATAACTATTACGTCCGGTACGAAGAAGGAAAGGAGTATCCCATCTACTGCAGGAAAAAGGGAACCATGGAAGCCGAGGAGCAGATACTGCTGAATGTCAATGAGATGGCTGAAGGCTACGATTACTATCATGTGGCAGGTTTTACGGTAAGCTCTGATAACAATCTTATCGCCTTCGGGGTGGATACAGTCAGCCGGAGAAAGTACACCCTCCATTTCAAAGACCTCCGCACAGGTGAGGTGCTGACAGATGAGATTCCAAACACGGCTGGCCGTGCTGCCTGGGCTAATGACAACAAAACCGTTTTTTATCCGCTAAAAGATGAGACGACTCTCCGTCCCTACAAGATCATGAAGCATGTTCTGGGAACTCTCGCTGCCGCTGACACAGAGATTTTTCAAGAAGACGATCCCACATTCGATGTCTATGTGTTTAAATCCAAGTCCAGAAAATACATTTTTATCGCCTCTGAACAGACATTATCTACAGAATACCGTTATCTGGATGCGGACGATCCTGATGGGGAGTTTAAAATAATCCAGCCCAGAGAAAGAGACCTGGAGTACCATGTGGATCATTTCCAGGATAAGTTTTATATCAGAACTAATCTCGATGCCAAGAATTTCAAATTGGTGGAAACTCCTATCCAGAAGACATCCAAAGAAAACTGGGTTGACCTTATTCCGCACCGTCAGGATGTCCTTCTGGAAGGATTTGAGATATTCAATGATTTCCTGGTGGTCGATGAACGCAAAGATGGTTTGCCTCAGCTTCGGGTGATCAAGTGGGATGACCGCTCTGAGCATTACCTCGATTTTGGGGAAGAGACATACACGGCTTACATTTCCTATAATCCTGAGTTTGATACAAACCTTCTCCGCTTCGGGTACAGCTCACTTACCACTCCTAACTCTATCTATGATTATAACATGAGGACAAAGGAGAAAGTGCTCTTAAAACAGGAGGAGGTTGTCGGCGATTTCGATCCCAAGAATTACCATGCGGAAAGACTTTACGCTACGGCCAGAGATGGTACCAGGATCCCCATTTCTTTGGTTTACAGGAAAGGCCTGGAAAAGGATGGGAACAACGCGCTTCTCCTTTATGGCTACGGATCCTACGGATACAGCACTGAGCCGAGATTCAGTTCGGACAGATTGAGTCTCCTTGACAGGGGCTTCATCTATGCCATTGCCCATATTCGAGGCGGACAGGAGATGGGACGGGACTGGTATGAGAACGGCAAACTGTTTAAGAAAAAAAACACCTTTACCGATTTTATAGACTGTGCTGACTACCTTGTCGGACAAAAATATACCAACCCGGAAAAACTCTTTGCTATGGGGGGAAGCGCCGGGGGCCTGCTGATGGGAGCTGTGGTGAACATGCGACCTGATCTGTTCAAGGGCGTGGTTGCCGCTGTCCCCTGGGTGGATGTGGTCACCACCATGCTGGACGACAGCATTCCTCTCACTACCAGCGAGTTTGATGAATGGGGCAATCCCAAGAAAAAAGAATACTATGACTACATGCTTTCCTATTCTCCCTATGACAATGTGGAGGCCAAGGATTATCCTGCCATGCTGGTCACCACCGGATTTCACGACTCCCAGGTTCAATACTGGGAGCCGGCCAAATGGGTGGCCAAACTCAGACATTTGAAAACAGATAATAATTATCTCCTGCTGAAGACTGAAATGGAGGCTGGGCATGGCGGTGTTTCTGGCCGCTTCAGAAGACACAAAGAAACAGCCTTGTTCTATGCCTTCATGCTCGACCTTCTTGGTATCAAAGAATAAAAAGGGAAAAATAAAAATTATTTCATTTTAAGTGATAGAAGAAAGAAACTTTCAAATCAGCCTGAGAGTGGGCCTATAGATCTTACCCGGCTTTCTTCTCCTGCGCTTTCCGGGCAAATTGACAAATAAATTTACTCTTCGTGCAAAAAATTTTAC
>CAYVAT010000082.1:0-3608 GCA_964449165.1 uncultured Eubacteriales bacterium
CAAAGCTCATGCCCTCTGTCGATTACATCAGCCACATCAATAAAATCTAGTTCTAAAAAAAAGGCCCGTTCAGGTAACGGGCCTAAGGGGAAAATAAACTTTACCTTATATCAGGTCTGCATTGTATTGATCTGTGATCAGATCTAATTAATTTGTACGAGTTTATTTCTTCTGAGCACAGACAAGGCGGGGAATATGCGCCAAGTCATCGAAGCTTTCGACATTTTTCCATCCCGAATCGAAAAGGGTGACTACACTCTCCTCCTGCCCTTCTCCGATTTCAACGAGAAGCCAGCCGCCAGGCTTAAGGAAAGGCTGAGCACCGTGGATGAGCCTCTGGATAAACTCCAGGCCTGTCACTCCTGCTACCATAGCCTTTTTGGGCTCATAACTCTTAATCTCCTGGGCAAGCTCTGCCCATTCGCTCTCAGAAACATAAGGAGGATTAGAGACGATGAAGTCACATTTTTGCCTAAAATCAAGCTTTTTCAGGGGAGAAAACAGGCGCCCTCGAACAAATTGAACCCGGGAGACATTCTGGAGTTCAGCGTTCACTCGTGCAGCTTTTAAGGCCTTCTGAGATGTATCGGTAGCCATGATCTGAGCTTGAGGTAGCTCTATGGCCAGAGAAAGAGCAATGTTTCCGCATCCTGTGCCGATATCAACGATAGTTTCTTCTCGCCGGGAAGAAAGCTCCAGAACTTTTTCCACCACCAGTTCTGTTTCAGGGCGGGGAATGAAGACTCCTGGCGAGACTCTGAAAGGGATTGACCAAAATTCTTTTTCCCCCGTGAGATAGGCCAGAGGGAATCCCTGGCGCCGCCTTGAGATCAACTTGTAAAACTGCCTTCCCTGCCTGCGGGAAAGCTCTCTTTCAGGCCGGGCATAAACAATATTCTCAGGCAAGTTCGAGGCTTTCTGGAGGAGAATTCTTGCTTCCAGTGGAGGCTGAGGAAAATCCTTGAGAAGAGCTCTTCCTTTTTGGAGCAATTCTTGGATGGTACTCAATGGATGCTCGATTTATGCAGTTGCTCTCTCCCTGTTGGCCATCATCTGCGCCTGGAAATGAAGTGTTAAGGAATCGATGATCTCATCCAAATCTCCATTCAGCACAGAATCAAGCCTGTGGAGAGTGAGGTTGAGACGATGGTCTGTGACCCGGGATTGAGGGAAGTTGTAAGTGCGTATTTTTTCACTCCTCTCCCCTGTTCCTACCTGTGATCTGCGGTTTTGGGCAATCTGATCCTGTTGCTCCTGGCGGGCGATATTCAACAGCCTGGAGCGTAAAATCCTCAGGGCTTTCTCTTTGTTGCGGTGCTGGGACTTTTCATCCTGACAGCTCACCACCAGCCCTGAGGTCTCATGAGTGACTCTGACAGCCGTGTAATTACGATTGACATTCTGGCCTCCGGGGCCTGAGGCACCGAAAGCCTCGATCCTTAAATCTTTAGGATCAAGCTTGACATCAACTTCATCCGCTTCAGGAAGCACAGCAACGGTGACCGTGGAGGTGTGAATGCGTCCGCTGCCCTCTGTCTCAGGGACTCTCTGAACGCGGTGTACGCCACTTTCATACTTAAGATGGGAATAAACACGATCGCCGCGGATGTTGAGGATCGCCTCCTTGAACCCGCCGATGGGAGAATAGCTTGTGCTCATCACTTCCCATTTCCAGCCATTCTTTTCCGCAAAGCGGGTATACATGCGGAAGAGATCCTGGGCAAAAAGAGAGGCTTCGTCTCCGCCGGCTCCGGCTCTAATCTCCAGCAACACATCTTTCTCATCGTTGGGATCTTTGGGAAGGAGCAAAATTTTAAGCTCTTCCTCGATCTTCTCCTCTTTTTCCAGAAGAGTTTTAAGCTCGGATTCAGCCAGCTTTTTAAGCTCTGCTTCAGAGTGAGGGTCGGCTATAATTTCCTCCGATTCCTGGATATCCTTCTTCACTTTTTGGTAAAGTTCATACTTTCTAACCAGAGACTCGAGATCGGCTCTTTGCTTGGCGATTTCTCTTATTTTTTGGGGATTGGAGGCTAAGGCAGGATCAGATAGAGAGTGTGTGAGTTTGTCGTACCTCTCCTTGATTTCTTCCAGTTCTTCGAACATAGCGTTTATTCTTTAAGTTTTCCATATTTCTTCCTGAATTTTTCGACGCGTCCGGCGCTGTCCACGAATTTCTGCTTGCCGGTGAAGAAGGGATGGCACTGGGAACAGATTTCTACCCGGATTTCTTTCTTGGTGGAACGGGTGGTGAATGTGTTCCCGCAGGCACAGGTAACCGTGCATTCCACATATTCAGGATGTATGTCTTTCTTCATTTTTCGCTTCTCCTTGGTCAGGCGATTATTATATCAGAGTGGTAAGGGAAAAGGAAGCGGGGGGTTTGTTACTTAAACGAACAGCTTCTAAATTTTTGAAAAATATTTCGCTGTGTTCTTCAACGATATAAATGTTATAGCTAATATGAGGAAAAACGCTATTCCTGCCATATCAAAAAACAAATCACTAAAAGAAAAAGAACGATATCCCAGTAGAAGTTGATGAAGCTCGATAAAAATTCCGTAAGAGATCGAGTACAATCCTACTTTTAAGAAAAGTATGGACATATTTTTTACCTTATAAAAACCATAATAAAGAAGGGCTGTAAAAATGGCAAAAGCAAAAAAATGCTGAGAAGAGTCAGAGAATAATATTTTAAAAAATATGCTTAGATTTTTATGTCGAAACAACTGTACTGATGGCAGAGAGGCAAAAACAAAAATTAAAATGCCAAATGAGATAGCAGGAAAGAAAGATCGAACTTTCATTAAATCAATGTCCTTTTTTGTCTATTTCCAACAAAGGCTCCTTCCCTTATTCTCAGCAAGGAGAAACATTGCAAGTTAGCACAGTGAATATACTCTGAATTTGCTGACTCCTTTTCCGCTTTTATTCTATTGATCGCGCCCGGCGTTTTTCACTTTATAACATTCCCAATCAATTGTAAAGCTTAAATTTCTCTCACCCTTTCTTACTCTATCCCTATAAGCTTTTGAGTCGAAATATTTCTTTAAGGTCTTATCTATGGGATAGACCTGCCTCTCGCCTTTCCATTCAAATGTTTCTTCATTTTTTCCTTTCAAGCAGTTGAGATGAACAATCCAGGCAAGGTCCTTGAATGAGACTTGAGGAAAAGATTTCCGGATAGCATAGACTTCAGCCTCTTTCTCTGGGTTGATAAAGTTAAATTGCCGGGAAAAAAGAAGTGCATTATGGAAATAGGCAGGGCAGGCAAGCAGGCCATCTTTTCTGGCAAGGCGGGCCAAATAAACAAAAATATCCAGTACTTTCTTTCCCAGGCTTAATCCTGGATAATTCTGCCCGGGAAGAGGAGCTCTCTCAGGAGAAAAATCCTGAAGAGGATTCTGAAGGGTCAGCCACTCAAGGATCAGAAATTCATACTCAGAGGAAAGAAACCCTAAGGCAAATTCATCCTTCACACGGAATCTGCCTTCTCTAATCTTCAAATCAACGGCCATCTTCTGAGGATCTTTCTCTCGATAAAAAATTCGAAATCTCTGCAGAGGATACTCTGATGAATCCAGGTCAAAACTTAAGGGCCACAAATTTCT
>CAYVAT010000083.1:0-3554 GCA_964449165.1 uncultured Eubacteriales bacterium
TTACGAAATTATAAATAGTAACACACATATCTGAAATGTCAACATTTTTTTAAAATGTGTGAGCATCTCCATTTCCGTAAGAGCTTCAAGAGCAGTCAGGTAATCTGGGGAATAAGCCATCCGGATACGAGCGGGCATTCGGGGTCAGGCTTCATCAAAACTGAAAGAACAAAGCAAGAATATAGCTTCTGGCATAACATGAATGACGAAGCCTGACCCCAGAGGAGACGCTTCCTTGAAATGGATCATTTTTTCTGGAAAAAATGTTTTAGAGGAGTTGGTCTAAAAGAGAGGTCCTAGTCTATTCCCTCTCCAGTGGTTGTCATGATCAATTTTCCATGTTTAACATGCCTTGTGCTGAGAAGCGTATCCGCTGTCTTTCGGATCAGAGAGCTCTTCCCTCTGAGGACGATGACCTCCAGACAGTTGTGATGATCGAGATGAATATGCGTGGAAGAGATGATGGTATCGATATGCTGGTGCTGGATTCTGTTCAAAGTCTTTGTGATTTCTCTCATATCATGACTGAAGACTATGCCGAGGATTCCAACTGTCTCTCTTTTTTCATCTTTCCATTCTTCCTCCACAAGAAACTCTCTGATAAGATCCCGGATAGCTTCTGAGCGATTCTTGTATCCAATTTCCGTGATCAATGAATCAAATTTTTCAAGAAGAGAGGTCTCGATGGAAACTCCAAACCTTGTCACTCTATCCATCTCTCTAACCTCTTGAGTTTTTCCTGAAGATAATATTATTTTCTCAAGAAGTCAATCCGAAGCCACACGATTCCAGAACACAATGATGAGAGGAATATTAGACATAAAGAAAGGGTCACGCCATGATTTATAAGAGGCAATCTGTCCCCTTAATCTATTATGCGCTCAACGATAAAAGCTCTTCTGTCTTTGCTGCTCCCAGAAGACCCAGTCGGACACAGACTTCTCTGCTGGTTCCCTCCTTCCTGATCTCAGAACAGTGTAGCGGTGCCAGGGAAGTCCACCACTTCCAATATTCATTCACCAGATTTTTACAATGCTCCTTGGCCTCTTTTCGCTCTTTTTCCAGCATGCCAGATCGAAGACCGATGGCCATGATTCCGCCGGTCAGAAACCCGCAGAGATCTTTGTGATACAGCCCGCCCCCAAAGCCGCTGGCGATCCAGACCAGTTCTTCCGGTTTTTTCAAATGTCTCAGGGAAACCATCCACAGGGATTCTGCACAGCTGTATCCTTTGCCAAAAAAGCTTTTTATATCTGCGGCCATGGAAGACTTTTTGACCCATTCCAATTCTTGCTCGGACAACTCCTCCTTGAGCTCTTGGGGAGCCTGTAAAACAGGAGTCCACAGAGAACGGCCGAGTAGCTCACTCCCCACTACAAGAGTGGAAGCAGAAGCGATAAATAGTCTTCGGGATATTTTCATCCCATTTCCTCTCTTCATGATTCCTCCTTCCAGAAAAAGCGCATTGGACAATTTTAGCGCCTAATATCGCACATCCTCTTATTCACTTTTCTTAGGCTTGATAGGGGGCTTGAGATCCGGAGGCAGGGGAGATTTATACTCCTTGCCTTTCTTTGCCCTCACCCATTCTTCTCTCATCTTCTTTATCATCTCAGGATGGCCAAGGAGATCAATTCCGGATGCGGCCATGACTTTAGCTGCGGTAAGCACGGCCTTATGACCGATGGACATCCGGCCGCAGGCTACTGATGACCAGTGATGACCCGGTGTTCCTATAGGCTTGAAAGCCACACCGAGTGTGGTCGTGGGAGTCAACCAGCTGACTTCTGCCACATCGGTAGAGCCCCCTCCCCAGCTTTTCTCTGGCAGACGAAAGGGCTCGATCGTGGTCTTCAATCCTTTCTCCTCCATTCCCAGATTCTCCTGGATTGCTTTTGCGAATTCCTGTTCTTCCTCGGTGAATTCCGGTGCTCCCACCAGAAGCAGATTGCTGTAGACAACTTCATTCCCTGCCCTGTTGGTCAACATCTCATGAACTCCACTGATGAAATGTATTTTATAGGTTGTCTCTGTCATCATTGCTGCCCCCTCGATGATCTTGAGCACTCTCTTGTAATCCTTTTCCACGCTTTCCCGGTCGATGTCTCTCACATAGTACCAAGCTTTGGCATAGCCAGGAACCACATTGGGAACATCTCCGCCCTGTTCTATGACATAATGAATCCTGGCCGTAGGTTTGAGATGCTCTCTCAGATAATTCAATCCCACATTAGTCAGCTCCACCGCATCAAGGGCACTGCGTCCATGCCAGGGATCACCGGCAGAATGAGCTGTCTTCCCAAACCATTCCACTTCAAACTGATTCAGGGCATTGCTCGAGCCTAAAGACACATCATTCACAGAGCTGGGATGCCACTGGATACAGCAGGAAAGCCCATCAAAAACTCCATCACGAGCCATGAACACCTTGCCCACAACGGTCTCTTCAGCCGGACAGCCGAAAAGCTTGACTGTTCCGGGAAGTCTGTTCTTTGCCATAACTTCTTTTATGGCTACAGCAGCAGCGGTGCTGGCCGTCCCGAAGACATTATGGCCACAGCCATGTCCGGGCTTTCCTTCCTCGACGGGCTCCTTGTAAGGGAAGGGCTGCTGAGAAAGACCGGGAAGGGCATCATATTCCGCCAGTATGCCGATCACAGGCTCACCCGATCCACAGACAGCCACAAAAGCTGTGGGCATGCCAGCTACACCTCTTGACACTTCGAATCCGTTCTCTTCGAGGTACAAGGCCAGAAGCTCTGATGATTGGTACTCTTCCATGGCCACTTCAGCAAAGCTTGCTATCTTATCGCTTATTTCAGAAAGCTCTTTCATGTGGGAATCGAGCCAGGCAAAAGCTTCTTGCTTTTGCTCTGTGAGCTGGGCTGGCTTGATTTCGATCTGAAGGGAATCCTCCTTTTCCTGCTTTGGATAAAGGGAGAGAGAGAAAATCATGCATACGCTTAACAGAAAAACAAAGGGCTTTTTCATCTTATCCTCCTTTCTAGCTTCATGATAGGATCAAAAAAAGCGGATGGCCAGCATCCAAACACATATTAAAATGATAACTCCAGACTAAAGTCAAGGAAAAACAGAGTATGCATCACAAATCTCTCGTATGAAAATTTGGAGGATCCAAAGAATGAGGCATTACTGAAAGTATTTATCCATTATCCGGTATTGAACAGCTTCTGAAATGTGCACAGGAGTGATTCTTTCTTCACCGCTTAAATCGGCTATCGTACGGGCGACTTTCAGAACCCGAGTGTATCCCCGGGCAGTGAATCCCAGACGATCAACCGCCATTTTCAGAAGCTCCTGCCCTTCCTTATCCACTGGACAGTATCTTTTCACTTCCTTTGTCCCCATCTGGGCATTGGAGAAAATCTTCTTTCCCTTGAACCTCTGGAGCTGCTTTTTTCTGGCCCTGACTACTCTTTCCCGTATCTCCGCGGAGCTTTCACCCTCATTCTTGGCTATTATGTCATGAAATGCCACTTTGGGGACTTCAACCTGAATATCGATCCGGTCCAACAGCGGTCCAGATATTTTGG
>CAYVAT010000084.1:0-1578 GCA_964449165.1 uncultured Eubacteriales bacterium
ACGTCTTCTGTTCCCTGTTTCCCATTTTTCTCCCTGACCAGGAACCCATGGCCATCGCCATGTATATCGAGATCACAAAAAGGAAAAAAGCGGAAGAAAAAATAAAAGAAGTCAACCTTCAGATCGAAAGATTTTCAGAAATCACGGCGGATATCTTATCGGCTGAAAAGGAAGGGGACCTGTTCAAACGGATCGCCGATGCCGTGGTCGACATCTCAGATTTCAGCCGGGTCCTCATCTCTTTGTTTATAGATGAGCCTCCCTACAGAAAAATCATCGGGTACAAAGGCATTACAAAAGCTGACCTGGTCAGAGTCAGAAAAGTGGAAATGCCCAGGGAAAAATACCTGGAATATTTTGAGAAGGGGATAAAAATCGGAAGCCAATCCTGTTACATTCCCTACTCCATGAGAGACATTCTGGACAAAAAAGCCGTCATATCAAGCGATAAACCTTATCCCAAAAAAGAAGGTCACTGGCACAAAGACGACAATCTTCTTGTCAGCATGAAAGACAAAAAAGGAGAGCTGCTGGGCATCATATCCGTCGATGATTCCAAAAGCGGCCTCGCTCCTACCCAAGAGACGGTCAGACCCATAGAAATCTTCGCCAACCTCATCTCGGAAATCCTCCAGCGGCGCGGCCTTGTGAGGCACATTGAAGAGTCCGAAGTAAAATACAGAGAGCTGATAGGCAATATCAAAGTGGGAATCTTCAGGCTTACCCCTTTGGGCAAACTCCTTGAGATCAATCCAACGGCCTTGGAAATCCTCGGATATAAGGACGGAGAAGAAACGCTCAGCCTCAAATTGGTGGACCTTTTTAAAGATTCCTCAGATTTCGAAAATTTCATGAAGGATATCGAAAAACAGGGCCTGGTGAAAAACAAAGAACTCCTCCTGACCAGAAAAGATGGTTCTTACTTCTGGGCATCTCTCACATCCACGGCTGCGCAGGATGCCTTCGGCGATATTTCCTATTATGATACGGTGATAGAAGATATAACCGAGAGAAAAAATCTGGAAGAAAAAGTCAGACTTCTCTCCGTAACAGACGAGCTTACGGGACTTTTAAACCGCAGGTATTTCAATGAGCACCTTCCCGAAGAAATAAGAACGGCAGAGAAGTGGAGAAGCACTCTGTCTTTGATCATGATCGATATCGACGACTTTAAGCCCTACAACGATACCTACCAGCATCTCAAAGGGGATCTTGTGCTGGTAGAGGCCGCCCATGTGATCGGCCAAAATATCCGGAAGGAAACCGATTGGGCTTCCAGGTTTGGAGGAGACGAGTTCACCATTATTCTTCCCGGAACAAACGTCAACGAAGCCGCCACCATCGCCGAAAGGATAAGGGATGCCTTCCAGAATATCAATTTCAGGCCCGAGGGCGAGATCGTCCACAAGACTATAAGCATGGGAATCTCCTACTGCTATTATAAAGACTACGTGTTTACACATCCCATCGACGGACCCAAGAAGGAATACGCCAGGATTGCCACAGAACTCACCAATCTCGCTGACCGGGCTCTATATGAGGCTAAAGAATCCGGAAAGAACAGGGTCGTGATCAGCA
>CAYVAT010000084.1:1678-3291 GCA_964449165.1 uncultured Eubacteriales bacterium
CTATACACTTCCGGCATTCTCCGCAGTCTCTCTCCAGAGGCTTATCCGCCTCAAGAGGCATATCCGTAAGAACGGTCACCAGCCGGAACCTGGATCCCAGTTCGTGGTTGACAAGAAGATTATTCCGTCCTATCCATCCCAGTCCGGCCAAGCTGCCGATCTTCTTATGAGAGAGATGTCCGCGCTGATTTTTCCAGTCAACTGTCTGGGAGGCAGGGATAGGAAGCGCCTGAAACCCTTTCTCTTGAATGAGAGAAGAGATGAGAAAAGCCACGCGGTCAAGGAAGAAGTTCATTTGCCGGTAATGATGAAAATAAAGCGGGGTGGGCCGGTCCTCGATATCCTCTATGACTGAATCCAGAAGCCTTCTGCCCAGCGAAAGCGCGAAGTCGAATCTCTCCCTTGTCTTTAAGTCTAGGAGAAACTCCTCCCTGACCTTCTCAATATCCGCAGCACCAAAAAGAGAGATTCCCTGGTCAAGAGCGAATTTCTCCAGCAGTTTGTAGTTCTGTCTTCCTTTTTCCATTTCCATCCATTTTAAAGTGGGCTCGGCGGGCTGTCAACGGCATTTGACTCTGAAGAAAGATTGAGATATATCAATGGACTGACGAATTCATACGCATAAGGAGTAATCATGGCTGAAAAAACTCTGGCAATCATCAAACCCGATGCCCTGAAGAAGAAAGCAGTGGGCAAGATCATCCAGAGAATAGAAGAAGAAGGCTTCCTCATTTCCGGCCTGAAGATGCTCCATCTCAGCAAAGAACAGGCAAAGGGCTTTTATATCGTCCACAAGGACAAGCATTTCTACGAAAGCCTGACCGACTTCATGAGCTCAGGAGAGATCGTGGTCATGGTTCTGGAAAGAGAGAACGCCATCGACCACTGGCGAAAAGTCATGGGAGCGACAGACCCTGCCCTGGCCGAGCCGGGAACGATTCGTCACAGCTACGGTTTCTCAGTGGAGCGAAACGCTGTCCACGGCTCAGATGGCCCTGACACAGCCGTATGGGAAATCGATTATTTCTACAAAGAAGAAGCATGAAATCTTCAACCGGATCCCGGGCGCACCTCAAGAAATAGGAGTCCAGGCAGCTCTGATGGGACTTGCGGAAGTTTTCAGCCTCTTCATCCTTCCCTCAGCCATAATCCTTCTCTCCCTCTTTATTTATCTCTCTTTTAAAGAAAAAGGAGAATAGCGCAGGATGGAAAAAACACTCCAGCAAGCCGGAAGCCCTTCCTGAGAGTGACCCGGAAAACCTCTTCCCTTTCATGGCAGCAGCCCACCTCCATCCCTTGCTGGTTGGAGTCGTCATCGCCTCCATCCTGGCAGCCATCATGTCCACGGCCAATTCCCAGCTCCTTGTTGCCTCATCCGGTGTCGTGCGGGACATATACCAGAAAATCCTGGCCAAGGGGAGATCCATACCTCAAAAAAAGCTGGTTCGCTTGAGCCGGATCGTTGTCCTCTGCCTTGTGGCTGCAGCTCTCGCCCTGGGCGCTATTGCCAAGCAGTATGTTTTCTGGCTTGTTCTTTTTGCCTGGGGAGGGCTGGGAGCTTCGTTCGGCCCGCCGCTTCTTCTTTCCCTTTTCTGGAAGAGAGTCACAAAAGC
>CAYVAT010000085.1:0-3217 GCA_964449165.1 uncultured Eubacteriales bacterium
TACAGGGACCTTTCTGTCAGGAATTTTCTCTCTCTCCATAAATCCCAACGCTTTTATCCCATGCTCGACCGATACGGAAACATCATCACCCATCAACCACAATACAAGGGTCTAAAAATTTACCCCCCGCTTAATACTCTGATCCTCGAATAGGACTGACTGTTCCCTTTTTTCAGAAAAAAATATCCTGAAAATCAACTAGGGAACGTTGCCTTCCTTCTTATCCCCTCCAAAAATCAAAAACATCTTGGCGTTTTTATCCAGATCAACAAAGTTGTCAGCATTCTCTAAGAGTTTTTGGGAGCAGGATTTACCAAAAGCCATGATCTCCACATAACATCCAAGGGCATGTTTGAGATGATTCACAAGAGGGATAAAATCGCCATCTCCGCTCACCAGAACGACAGCATCGAGCTTGGGCGCTAATTCGATGGTATCCATGGCGATTCCGATATCCCAATCTCCCTTTTTTGCCCCGCCATAAAAAATCTGGAGATCCTTCATCTTGACTTCATAACCCAAGCTCTTAAGGGCATCAAAAAAATTGACCTCGTCCTTGACATCTGCTTTTATCACATAGGCGATCGCCCGGATAAGCCGGCGTCCCCTTACTGCTTCCCGAAGCACAGCTCTAAAATCAACCTTCGACTTATAGATAAACCTAGCAGAATAATACATGTTTTGAACGTCCACAAAGACTCCAACCTTCTGTTCCTTATACAAGTTAGAACCTACCCGTCGCGGCATTATTCTTCCTTTCGCAATGAATTGGTACTCGGCTCTAAGCTTATAGCAGAGGAACCTGCAATGTCAATCTGGAACATCCATCTGACACCATTTCCATTTCCGTGGCGAATGAAGATATTTCATCCAGCTAGCCATAAAGGCGCTGGTCCCTTCCCATCCGAAGACCATGGTGGAGGATGGGAGGCACTTGGCGAGGATGGAAGGAACCAACGCTTTTAACAAAGATTATCCTAATTAGGCGTTGGTTCTTGTCCATCCGAAGCCCATAGTGGAAGGGTGGGAGGGTCTTGGCGAGGATGGATAGGAACCAACGCTTTTATTAGCTGTCACGGAAAATCAATATTCTTCCCTTCACTCTTGAACCAATGGAGAACTCTGTTCAGCACATCAACTTGGTGAGTATACTCCCCTATCCCATGAGGTTCACGGGGATAAATAACCAACTTTACTTCTGCTCCGTAATGCTTGAGAGCCGAGTAAAGCTCATATGCCTGGGAAACAGGAACACGCAAATCCCACTCTCCATGGACGATGAGCACAGGAGTACTGACCTGGGAGGCGTAAGTGAGCGGAGAGTTTTTGCGGTAAATCTCTGGATCTTCATATGGAGATTTCAAGAAATAGCCGATCATGAATGATGGTTCATCGGTCAGAGCATATTCAGTGAGTAAATCCACGACCCCAGCCCGGGCAAAGGCAGAGCTGAATCTATCGGTATGGGCAATGATCCAGAAGGTTAGATACCCTCCATAGCTTCCCCCGCCCACAAACATGCGGCTCTCATCCACGCATTCTTTATCAATAAGGTAATCCACACCGCTCATTACATCACTCATCGGCCCTTCTCCCCAATCTCTGACATTGGCCATCATCCATTCCATTCCCTGCCCCGAGCTTCCTCTGAAATTGGGTAGGAACACAAGATAACCCTGGGAAGCGAACAACTGAGCCCAATTGCTGGACTGAATACCCAGACTCCAATTATAAGCGGGTCCGCCATGAAGCCAGACAATAAGGGGATAACGATTATCGGGAGAAAACTCTGCAGGTTTGACAATGATTCCAGAAACAGAGGCGTTGTCCTTGGGATTGATCCACTTGATCTCTTCTACCTTACCTAATTTCAGCTTTCTCAGATGATGGTTGAAAAAGGTTAATTGTTTCCTGTCCTTGCCGTCTATGCTTGAAATCCAAACTTCACCTGGGCTGGAGAGGGTCTCGCTTATGAAGGCCACAAAGTCACCGTCTGCGCTGACTGACCAATAATTTCTCCAGTAAGGAATGATAGAGTAATTCATTTCAAACAGGAATTCTATCTTCTCTTTTTGGTCGAAGGAAACAAAGTAGTGCCGAGTTCCTCTAGCTAGAGCAGCAAGAATTTTCATCTTTTTGGGATGCCACGCAACATCCCAGACATTGCCTTCGTAATCCTGGAGTAATGGAGTCGGTCTCCCTCCTCCTACAGGAATGATCTTCGGTATTCCACGCTCCTTGAATTGGCCTACAGGACCGAGATAGACGATCCATCTCCCGTCAGGTGAAAAAGAGGGAGAAGCCTGGGCGTTAGTCTTTGGAGAGAGGAGGGTTTCCTGGCCGCTTTCCACATCTCTGAGGTATAAATGACTTCGATATTCATTGCCCTCTGCAGTGGGGAGGAAAGAAGCGAGCACAGCAATTCTTTTGCTGTCAGGAGACCAGTTGAAAAGCCAAACAGTCTTTTCCTGCTGGTTGAGAAGGCGGCTTTTTCGGCTTTCCACATCCAACAACCAGAGCTGTGTATGCATGTAATCTTCATCAACCACACGGGCATCGTCTCCTCTCCTGATGCGTTCGCGTTCCTTCTCTGTCAATGGTTCGGCCATCAAAAAGGCAATCTTACCCCCGTCGGGAGACCATTTCAGAGCGCGGATGCTGCCAGGTTCATCTGTGATTTTTTCCACCTTTTTTGTCCTTAAAGAATAAAAATAGATCTGAGAATTTCTCTCTTTATCTCCTCGGGAAAGGAACGCCAGTATATCTCCGCTAGGAGACCAGCGGGGAGAAAAATCGGAACCGGGATTTTCAGTCAGTTTATGGAGGATTTTTCTATCTCTGGAAACAATCCATATTTTTGAATTGAGTTGATGTTCTTCAAACTGAGTCACAACACATGCCACCCACTGTCCAGAAGGGGAAATCTGGGGATCAGAGACTCTTTTGACGTTCAACAGATCTTGGATAGAAAAAAGGCTTTTATCCTGCAAGCCAAAATCCGGCTTTATGCAGAGAAAAAAGATTAAAAAAATGAGGAAATAAAATTTAACTGTTTTAAATTTCCTGTTCATAAGTCTCTTCTCCTTTGGCAGTAGAATCTGGCTTCATTTTAAACATTGCTCAAAGGAGAGTCAAAACCTGACGCTTACTAGCAAGCATCCTTATTTCCTTGATAGGGGAGAGGGATGGGGGATGAGGAAGCCCCTGTGAGGACTGA
>CAYVAT010000086.1:0-3064 GCA_964449165.1 uncultured Eubacteriales bacterium
TCTTTGTCGTTTTCTCTCCAGCCTGAGATCTTTCTTTTTCATAGTCTTAAACCTTACAGTTTATTTTTTGAACTTATGAGTTTAGAAATTAAACCGAAAAGTTTAATTTAGCAAAAACTTCTCTTTCTGTCAAGGACTCTCGAGTACAAAGGTATCTCCTTTTTTTCCGTGGGGGATAATTTTTTTAAGGATGGGTCCTGTCACGGGGTGTCCCCCGTCCGTCCTCGCTCCACCCATCCCCCCGTGGGGAACCCCTTCCGCTGCGGGCGTTGCGGGGGAGCACCCCCTGCCACCCATCCTATTTAAAAAGGAAATGTCCATCATCCCTGAAAAAATGATGTTTCTCGAGTACAAAGGCTTCTCCTTTTTTAGGATACGAAAATTCATCATTGAAGTTTTCCGTCTCTCCTTGCAAAGTCGACTTTTTTGTAGAAAAAAAGTCTGGTTTATTCTATAAATAAAATGTAGTGGTCAAAAGGACAGCCCTTTCTATCCTGGCTTTTATCCTCTGCCTGTTCTTCATCATGCCAAATTATGCAGATGATCTTGGACAAGATTCCTCTCAGATTCTTGCCTTCTCATCTCGAAATATTTTTCCTTCAGTTTCTTCAAGCAAGGCCCTTCCTTCCCTCCAGATCAAACCCTATTTTTGGGAGATTATGCTCGTTCTCAGTTCAAACGGAGAGTACACAGTCGAGAACGGAGAAAGATCCAACATCGGTCACTACTCGTTCATCCTCACCTGGATAGGATGCATGGAAGAAGATATGGATGACTACATCATCTATCACGAAACCTCAGATCTTGTGGAATGGAATGCCCGGGAAGAAGTACAATCCCCTGGTTCTTCCCGAATAATCTCTGGGGATGATTTCTCAAAGAAACCCGACTTTGATTTTCACTACATATTGAGAAAGGACAAGAACCTCCATTTTGACTTCCAAGTGGATGGCTTCTGCGTCCCCCAGGAAAGCTCCGATGCCAAGTTTTACCTTACTCTTCCCTCCTCTTATGAGAACAAGAGGCCTCCCTCGCAAGTGGATTATAACGCCTTTCTCCTTCAAGGATCAAACAACATCCAAATTGAAGAAGAAGAAATCTATCAGCACACGATCGAAAAAACCTATCGCTGGACATGGAAGCACCACCAATCGCTGAGCGAAAAGAACAAGCCAATTTCCTTCTCCAACTTCCATAATGTCAAGGTAGTCTTGACCATCATCCCTCATTACTCACCCCAACCCTAGAAATATCCTTATCATACTTACTTTAATAAAAAACGAAAGATGAGCTGTTCAGGCCCTAGGGTGATATTTCTCGTAGACTTTGCGCAGCCTTTCTCGACTGACATGGGTATAAATTTGAGTGGTTGTGATTTGCGTATGCCCTAGCATCAACTGGACAGAGCGTAGGTCCGCTCCCCTTTCTAGAAGATGTGTGGCAAACGAATGGCGAAGGATGTGAGGACTTATTTTTAAACCGAGACCTGCTTGCTTGGCGTAGCTTTTGAGCATTTTCCAGAAGCCTTGCCGGGTGAATGCCCCGCTGCGGGATGTGAGAAAGAGGACATCATTCGGTTCTTTCATGATCTGCGAACGGGCCTCATCCAGGTATCTCCGGATACTCTGCCGAGCCGATCGACCGATGGGAACGATCCTCTCCTTCCCGCCTTTCCCCCGACAGAGGAGAAATCCTTCCTCCATATTCAGATCCTTTATCTTCAGGGAAACAAGCTCAGAAACCCGCAATCCGGTGGCATAAAGGAGTTCGAGCATAGCCTTATCTCGGATGCCCCGGATTTTTTTCTCATCAGGCTGCTTCAGTAGCGATCCCACATCCTCTACCGTTAAAAACTGGGGAAGTTTGAGCCAAATCTTGGGAGAGGAAAGATTGACGGCGGGATTCTTCTTGACAACATCATCCAGAACGAGAAATTTATAGAATGACTTAAGCGATGAAATCAGACGGCCAAGAGAGCGGGAGGAAAGTCCTGCTCTGCTCTGATGGTGGATAAACCTGACCAGATCTTCTTCCTGCACACTGTCCCATGAAATCTTATCCTTCTTGAGAAAACGAAAAAGCTTATTCAAATCTCTTGAGTAGGAGAGGATCGTGTTTGCCGATAAACCTTTTTCCACGGAAAGAAAATCAAGGAATGCCTGCAGAGTGTCCTCAGGCTGAGAGGAGTGATTTTTCATCGGATGAAAGGATTTGATCTTTTCTCCTGTTCTACCGTGGTAGAAGGTCCATGTCCGGGAAGCACCTTTGTCTCATCAGGCAGGGTCAGGATTTTGTCCCTTATCGAATGCTCCAGCACAGTCCAAGATCCTCCTGGAAGATCAGTCCGCCCCACACCCCCGAAGAAGAGCGTATCTCCGGAAAGTATGAATCCATCTCCGAGGAAGCTCACACTTCCAGGAGAATGGCCTGGTGTATGGATGACTTGAAGGGAAGATCTGCCGATCTTGACAGTGCCTCCATCCTCAAGATATTGATCGGGAGAAGGCGAATCCTTAGCACCGAGGAATAAGCTGAGCTCAGACTGAAGCGCATTCTTCAACAAAGGCTCATCAGAACGATGGATACATAGAGGAATATCAAACTTATCCTTGATATCCTTGTTCGCACCGATATGATCGATATGTCCGTGGGTATTGAGGAGGATGACCGGGCGAAGGTTGTTTTCAGCGATCAGACGGAATATTTTCTCCGGCTCTGCACCTGGATCCACCACCGCACATTCGAAACTCTCTCGACAATAAACAAGATAACAGTTTGTCTCCAAAGGGCCTACAATCACCAATTCATGCTTCATTCACATACTCTTCCGTCCATGATAAATCTTAAATCCGCTTCAGTCAATAAGGCGGCGGTTCCTGTCCATCCGAAGCCCATAGTGGAAGGGTGGGAGGGTCTTGGCGAGGATGGATGGGAACCGCCGGCGTGATTGATAATATCCACTATCACCAGCTCTCAGGGAAATAGAGATGCTCACGTGATGCTCTGATAACTTGTTTTTTGGGTGGAAAAAAAATATAATCCACCTTCATGCCTGAAGAGTTCA
>CAYVAT010000087.1:0-2597 GCA_964449165.1 uncultured Eubacteriales bacterium
AATCTTTTTACATGAAAGTCCCTGTGGTGGCTTATGCTGCGGGCGCTGTGGAGGAGACCATGAACGGAGGAGGGCTTCTTCTCTTTAAAAAGGATTTCCTCGAAGCAGCATCTCTTCTGGATAGGATTATCAAGGACAACGGCTTAAGACAGAGATTGATTGATTCCCAGCTGAAGGCCTTAGAGAGGTACGGAAAGGAAAATGTTAGAAAGATTTTGCTGCGGCATGTGGAAAAGGTGAGCAAAAAATGAGAGTAGACCAGCTTCTTCCCGCTTTCCATCGTGGAGATGCTATCGGAGACACATCCTTCCATATGAAGCATTTTTTCCTATCCCAGGGATATGAGTCCCAGATTTATTGTCTCTCCCGAGATAAAGACCTTGAACAGGAAAGTGAGTTATTCGAAGCTTTTTCCAAGCCCTCTTCTTCTGATATCACTATCCTTCACTTTGCCTTGCCGTCACCGCTGACCGAAGCCTTCATAAGTCTGCCCAGTAAAAAAATCATGATCTATCATAACATCACTCCTGCGGATTTTTTCTTGGATTTCAGTCAGGAACTGGCGGGAATTTCACGCCGAGGCAGAGAGGAGCTGGAGTCTCTGGTTCCACATGTATCCCTGGTTTTGGCCGACTCAGAGTATAACCAGCAAGAGATACTCAAGCTCGGCTTCAAAAGAGCCGAGGTCTTTCCTCTTTTTATCGATTTTGGGAAATACCAGAAACCGCCCAGCCAGTTTCTGTATGATCTCTTCCGCGATGACCGCACCAATATTCTTTTTGTGGGGCGGATTGCTCCTAACAAGAAGGTGGAAGACCTGATTCGAGTAACCTTTTATTTCAAGAAATATATCTCCCCTTTAGTCAGGCTGATCGTGGTGGGAAAGACATCATCCATTCCCAAATATTATGAGAGCCTCGTTCGCTTAGCAGATGAATTCTATCTGAAGCCGGAGGAAATCTGTTTTACCGGACACATTCCTGATGAGGAGATGTTTGCTCTCTACAAGGCTTGCGATGTTTTTCTCTCCATGAGTGAACACGAGGGCTTCGGTTTGCCCTTCGTCGAATGCCTGATTTTTGACCTTCCTGTGATCGCTTATGAATGTTGTGCAGTGCCTTTCACTCTGGGGGATGCGGGCGTCCTGCTCAAAAGCAAAAGTGTGGAGTACGTGGCCGAGCTTGTGGATATGGTAGCTCACCATAGAAAATTAAGGGAAAAGCTCATCCATGGTCAGCGGCAGAGATTGCAAAGATTCAAGGAGCTAAGACCGGAAGAGGTTCTGAAGGAGAAGTTGCGGGACCTCTTGGAGTGAGGGAAAATGAAGATTGCCTTTGTCATCCAGAGATACGGGAAAGAGGTGATGGGTGGATCGGAACTTCATTGCCGCCAGCTGGCTGAGAGATTAGCCGATTCAGGTCATGATTGTGTGGTCTACACCACATGCGCACAGGATTATATCAGCTGGAAGAATGTGTATTCCCCTGGAAAAGCCCTTCTTAAGGGAGTGGTTATCAAGCGTTTTCCTGTGGATAAAGAGCGGGACATAGAATCATTCAACAGATTTTCTGAGCAGGTTTTCTCACAAGACCACAGCCACCAGAATGAGTTGAATTGGCTGGAAAGACAGGGACCCTGCTCACCAGCTCTCATCAAGGCCTTGGAGAAAGAATCTTCTTCTTATGACTTGCTCGTCTTCTTCACCTATCTCTATTACAACACCTACTGGGGCTTGAAACGTACTGAAGGCAGAAAAGTGCTGGTTCCCACCGCGCATGATGAACCTCCCTTGTATCTTGATATCATGAAGGAAGTTTTCTCCATTCCTGATGCCTTCATCTTCAACACCGCTTCCGAAAGAGATTTGCTTGCACGCCTTTTTTCCTTCGAGGGCAAGTACCAGGATATAGCGGGTGTGGGTGTGGATGTGCCTGTAGTCAAAGACAGTTCATCTTTCTTTTTCAGGTATAATGTGTGGCCTCCTTACATTCTTTATGCGGGCCGGATAGAACCGGGTAAAGGATGTCAGGATCTGATCGATTGTTTTCTTGCCTACAATCACTCTCATCCTGAGGTAAGCCTTGTTCTGATCGGAAAGCTGTTGATGGATTTGCCACGGCATTCCAAGATCAGATACCTTGGATTTATTCCTTCTGAAGAGAAGAATGTGGTCATGGCTTCCGCTTTGGCCACAGTCCACCCGTCTCGATTTGAAAGTCTGTGCATGGCCGCCCTGGAGTCGATGGTGGTTGAGACGCCCATTCTAGTCCAAGAGGCAACCGAACCTCTCCGAAGCCACGCCATCCAAGGAAGAAGCGGCCTGTACTATTCCTCCTGTGAAGAATTCGAAGAGAGTCTTAACCTTCTGCTTCAAGATTCCAGACTGAGAAGAACTATGGGGAAGAACGGATTAAGATATGTCCAAGAGCACTATTCTTGGCCGCGAGTGATGGAGAAGTACCAGAAGCTCTTCCAATATTTGTCTGATTAAGAAAAGCGTTCTTTCCGTGGAGGCTAGTTTTTTTAGGATGGGTCCTGTCATGGGGTGTCCCCCGTCCGTCCTCGCTCCACCCATCCCCCCGTGGGGAACCCCTTCC
>CAYVAT010000088.1:0-2588 GCA_964449165.1 uncultured Eubacteriales bacterium
GATCTCAAAGATCAAGTCTCAAATTATCTTAAACTCATAACAGATAAAGATAACCGGAATTTTCATCTGGGTTATACACTCTTTCAGAGCCTTATTTTTCCAGGATTAGAGGATGGTATCGAGAATCTCATTTTTGTCCCTGATGATATTCTTAATTATCTGCCCTTCGAAGCCCTTATCACTGAAGAACATACTAATAACTGGCTAATAAAAGATTATAAAATCGCCTATATTCCCTCCATTTCTTCCTTCCGCGAAATCATTCAAAGTAAAAGAGCACACAGAAACAAAGCCCGTCTTGATATCCTAGCCTTTGGTGACCCTCAATTTGGCTCCCTGGAATCCGAAGAGAATGGGGGCGATATTCCTCAAAACTTTTACTCCTCGACAGCCTTCAACTTTTCAAGACTGAAATACAGCAGTTATGAGATTCAAAAAATAAAATCTCTGTTTAAAAAAACAAAAAGCAGAATTTTTCAACAGGAATCCGCAACAGAAGAACAACTGAAGAAGCAAAATCTCGAGGATTACAAAATCATTCACTTTGCAACCCACAGTCTTATCGATGACAAGAAGCCCTCCCGTTCTTCTATCGTTCTGTCGTTAGATAAAGACCCACAAGAAGATGGTTTCCTGCATACGAGAGAAGTTTACGATTTGAAACTCAACTCTGATCTTATCGTCCTCTCTGCATGTCAAACAGGCCTGGGACAATTCATTAGAGGAGAAGGTATCGAAGGTTTGAATCGAGCATTCTTTTTCGCCGGTGCCTCTTCTGTTCTAATGAGTCTCTGGAGCGTAAATGACCAAGCCAGCGCCCAGCTCATGGAAAGATTCTATCGTCATCTTCGCTCTTCGGAATCCATCTCTAACGCCTTAAGGAAAACAAAGCTGGAAATGATCCATTCGGATGCCCTCTCTCATCCTTTCTATTGGGCCGGATTTATAGTATCAGGCATGGCAGAGAAAGTGATCTTCCCCAATCCCATTTACAAATGGCTCTTATGGGTAACTTCAATTCTATTGGGATTAGGAATGATTATTGTGGTCGTAAAAAGATTTGCCTGCTAGCGGGTTAACCATGACTTATTTTTCAGAGTCATGGCAGCAAAGGGAACGATCCACCAGAGACAAAAAGCTGTAATCAAAGCATAGGGAATTCCATATAAAAACGTAAGGCTCTTGTTTGTTTTGAGATAGTAGAGCGAGAGGAAAAATGAAACCACCACAATTAGAACAAGATGGCGGAGGATGAATAAAGGATTAATGAAAAAAGAATAGGCAACTATACCTAAAGAAAAGACATGGAATGGATGAAGGAAATTCAAGAATAAAAAGTCAAAAACAGGCAACACTCTATGTCTATCTCTATATTTTTTAAACATGAATTGAGCGAATAAGATTGATTCTCGAATATAGCTTCTTGTCCAGCGCAAATACATCTTGCTCATCTCAGAGAATTGAGAGGGAACTTTCGTGTACACAACAGCATTCGACTGAAACCTTGTCATATAGCCTGCTTTAAGGATCTTTGTGGTCAGAGCTCTATCCTCTCCATAAGTACAGGTTGTGCCCAAAAATTTCTGATTGACCCACTCATGGATAAATCTCATCAAGACATTCCGCCTGTAGGCAGTGAGCGCACCAGGACAGCAAAAAACCGCCCCATAAAGGCTCTGATAAGCGCGGCCAAAATTAAATGACAGAGCATAACGAATGGCCAGCATCCTGGTCAGAAAATTTTCTTTCTCGTTTAATACGGCAACCCTTCCTGCCACTGCCCCTGTTCTATCATCCTTCATTAGAGGAATGACGACATTCCTGATAGCGCTTCTTCCTATTTTGCTATCAGTATCCACCGTTACGATGAATTCTCCCTTTGACTTTTTCAGGCCTGTGTAGATGGCCCGTCTCTTCCCCTGATTTTTTCTGAAGCTTATCAATTTCACCCTGTCGCCGTATTTTTGTTTCGCCCTCATCATCTTGTAAAGAGTCAGATCGGTAGACCCATCGTTGATGCATATCACTTCCAATTTATTCTGTGGATAATTGCTCATGAATATTGAATCAATGGCTTTCTCAACCAGATCTTCCTCATTTAATGCTGGCATGATGACTGTAACTGAGGGCCAATTTAGATCCTCTCCAGATTCAAGTTTTACTGGCTTGTAGCGAAACCAGAGAACTGTCCGAAAGACTATTCCTGCGATAATAATCGCCGTTGAAATCAACAGTGGATAAGCAGAAATCTTGAGGAAGAGATTACTGTGCAGGAATTCAACCCATAGATGGAAAATGCGAAATTTGATGGCAATTACTAGAACAACTAAGCTGCTAATTATTATAAAGAAAATGAAGATGGAATCGATTCGTTCTTTTTGAAAAGGGAGATCAAAAGTGAAAGTTCCTGACTTCCTCTCTAGCTCTATGTCGTCGAATGTCTCTTCCCACATGGATTCATTCATTGCCCTCTTCTTTCAATGAATAAATTTAAATTTGTGAAATATTAATTTTTAAGTCTTTAGGCAATGTTATTAAATAAGGTAAGGGAAGTCAAGTAATGATCCTGATAAAAAGAAATAATATCT